>CAKOTZ010000014.1 GCA_934120395.1 uncultured Clostridia bacterium | reverse complement strand
TGAGGTTTTCCGTGGGGACCGCTGAGAGCTGTTAATTGCGGTAGCAATGTTACAGCTCCAGTGGGAAGAACCGAATGGAAAAAATGATATTTGTGATAAAACGCGGAAAATAGAGTGAAGAATAAAAAAATTACCACACAAAGGTAATTTTTTGTTTTTTATACTTTACAAGTTCAAAATAATAATATAAAATATGGTTAACTAATTAACATAGAATTACATAATATTGTTTGAAGATGGATAAGCTAAAATAGTAATTTTATTAGAAATACAAAGGAAAGAGGAATAAAAATGAACTTGAAAAGTAACAAAGCAATCACATTAGTAGCATTGATAATTACAATAATTATATTGCTAATATTGGCAGGAGTGAGCTTATCAATGGTACTAGGAGAGAATGGATTGATTAACAAGGCACAGTCAAGTGTAAACAAATATCAAGATAGTAGTGAAAATGAACAAGTATTTTTAAACAATCTAGAAGAATATATGGAGGAAAAGAAATTGGGCCCATCAATAAGTAATATAGAATCATATGTAGGAAAATATGCAGATGTAGATGGAGACGGAATAGTAGATGGAGTAATATATGCAGATTTAGCAGTAGGGGGAAGTGGAACATGGAATGATAGTAATGGAGTATATACAATTCCAAAGGTAACAACAGAATTAAAAGAGTATTGTGTAAGTAAAAAATCATATACAAATGCAATAAATGGAGAACAAGAAGTAATAAGAGCAAAAATAACAAGTGGTACGCCAAGGTTTTATGTAATGGCATTAGCAGATATAGATGGAAAACAAAATGGAACGCAATACGATTGGTATAATGCAGCATATACAAATAAAATGAATGATTATTCAAGTACAACATCAGTAGATTTTGGAAAAGGAGCAAGCAATACAAAAACTATGATAACCAAGTGGAATGCAAAAGCTTATGGAGTGCAAAGTGCTTGTTCAAGCCATAAAGATTTATGGGGACCAATACAAGAGCAAGTAAATAAAGGTTGGTATGTGCCATCAAGAGCAGAATGGTCAGCCTTTGCGACTAATTTAGGGATTAATACATCAAATTACGCTAGCAAGGGGCTTAGTCTTTGGTACTGGATGTCATCACAGTATAATACTTACCGTGCATGGATTGCTCATTTTGACTATGGACGTGTGAGCAGCGACAATGTTGGTAGTAGAAGCATAAATTATGTACGTTTGGGCACGACTTTCTAATTTTGTTGGTAATACGGTATCCAGAAAGTAAAAGTGGAGTGAAACATGGTTCGAAGCAGAGATATAGAAATGGTATAAAATAGGCTATTGTATAAGTAGGCAAGAAAAAAGTCGAAAAAAGTGGAGCGAAATATGGTTCGAAGATGTAACGATATATATAGAATATGATGATTGCAAACTAATTGGAATAGAAAATGCTAAAGGTGAATTAGACAAAATTAGTAATATAATTGTTGATAATATAGAACCAAATTTAATTTTAAATATTTCTATGTGTAAAAAATGACTTCTTTAATAAGAGGTCTTTTTCTTTTGGTCATAGAAAATTTTTTTTCATTTATATGGATAAAATAGACGCTTTTGTAAATAATATTTAATAAAAATTATATACAAAATAAAACAAAATGTTGTATTGTGTTTTAAAACATTATGTTATATAATATTCATTAATTGAATGTAAAAATGAATACAAATGAAAGGATGTTATTTATGAAATTTAAAAGTAACAAAGCAATTACATTGGTAGCATTAATAATCACAATAATCATATTGCTAATATTGGCGGGAGTGAGTTTGTCAATGATACTAGGAGAAAATGGTTTAATCAACAAAGCACAGTCAAGTGTAGATAAATATAAAGATAGCAGTGAAAATGAACAAAATTTATTAAATCAAATAGAGGAATACTTTGATAGCAAGGGACTTGGACCATCAATAAGTAATACAGAATCGTATGTGGGAAAATATGCAGATATAGATGGAGACGGAATAGTAGATGGAATAATATATGCAGATTTGGCAGTTGGAGGAAGTGGAACATGGAATAATAGTAATGGGGCATATACAATTCCAAAGGTAACAACAGGATTAAAAGAGTATTGTGTAAGTCAAAAATCATACACAAACTCAATAAATGGAGAGCAAGAAGTAATTAGATCAAAGTTAACAAATGGTACACCAAGGTTTTATGTAATGGCATTAACAGATATAGATGGAAAACAAAATGGAACACTTTATGATTGGTACAATGCAGCAAAAGGAAATATGAATGATTATGCAAGAACAACATCAGTAGATTTTGGAAAAGGAGCAAGCAATACAACAACTATGCTAGCAAAGTGGAAAGCAACAGATTACGGAGTACAAAATGCGTGTTCAAGTCATAAGGATTTATGGAGTCAAATACAAGAGCAAGTAAATAATGGCTGGTATCTACCATCAAGAGAAGAATGGGCAGCTTTTGGAGCTAATTTGAATGTGAATCAACTTAATCACGCTATAAATAAGGGACTTAGCAATTGCTACTGGTCGTCGTCACAGTGTAATAGCAACAATGTATGGTGTGCGGGATTCAACAACGACTATGTGTACAACTACTACGTCAACAGCCATACCTATGTGCGTATGGGTACAACATTCTAATTTTATGAAACGGAGATGTAAAATTACTTTTGCACACAAGTTTAATATAGTTGATATATTGAAGTTGTGTGTTTTTTTGTTAACTACTGTGTTACCGCCTACACAAAAATATATGAAAATTTAGCCGTTCCGTTCTCCAAGGCGCTTGAACAATAGACTTTTCAATTTTTATTGAACACATTCTAAACTTGTGTAATGAATGACTGCTTCAAGGTCGAACTCACTTTTAAATTTTATATATTTTCCCTACGGCTAGGAAGAAGCTGTTTAGTGTTTGAAAATTAGCAATGCGTTAGCGAGAAGAACAAATATATTTTTGGAATGAGGTTTTCCGTGGGGACCGCTGAGAGCTGTTAATTGCGGTAGCAATGTTACAGCTCCAGTGGGAAGAACCGAATGGAAAAAATGATATTTGTGATAAATCGCGGAAAATAGAGTGAAGAATAAAAAAATTACCACGCAAAGGTAATTTTTTGTTTTTTATACTTTACAAGTTCAAAATAATAATATAAAATATGACTAACTAATTAATATAGAATTACATAATATTGCTTGAAGATGTATAGGCTAAAATAGTAATTCTGTTAGAAATACAAAGGAAAGAGGAATAAAAATGAACTTGAAAAGTAACAAAGCAATTACATTGGTAGCATTAATAATCACAATAATTATTTTGCTAATATTAGCAGGAGTAAGTTTGTCAATGGTGCTAGGAGAAAATGGCTTGATTAACAAGGCACAGTCAAGTGTAAACAAATACAAAGAGAGTAGCGAAAATGAACAAGTATTTCTAAACAATGTAGAAGAATATATAAAGTATAAATGGCAAGCACCAGGAATAAAAGTAGATTTACTAGATGGATGGAATAAAGATACAGTGGATGCGGTGTTAGATGATAAGAAAAACATAATACCAGTGCCAAAGAATTTTTATTACGTAGGTGGAAATTTAGATAATGGAGTAATAATATCAGATGACCCAGCAGATGCATATGATGGAACAACAGATAAAACTACATGGGAATACACAACAAGTTTAGTAGGAAACCAATTTGTATGGATACCATGTACGGAGGAGGAATATCATAAAACAGATTGGGGAAGTTCGTATGTAGAAGGAGGATATGATAAAACAGGACCAAATCAAGCAGAAATTAATAAAGTAAAAAAATACAATGGATTTTATGTAGCAAGGTATGAAGCAGGCCTGGCAGATACAATAACAGAATACAAGGGAAATCAGATAAATAATGCAACTAATAGTCCAGGGTATAATGTAGATGGCGTACCAAAATCAAAAGCTGGGGAATTACCGTGGAATTTTATTAGTCAAATAAAAAGTAAAAAAAATGCAGAATCTATGTATTCTAATAATGAGTATGTAACAAGTGGGCTAATAACTGGAACACAGTGGGATGTGATGTTAAATAAATTTATTGGAACAAAAAATCAAAATAATCTTACAATTACATTAAAAGAAATAACAAATTCTTTTAATTGGGGAAATCATTTTAACAACAATATAATATATACTGGAAGATCAGCTGAAATGATAGAAAGAGATAAACAATATGTGAGTCAGTGGAGGGTAAAACAAGAAAATCAAAGTACTGGTGTTAATAAATATACAGAATATTCAACGGGTGCAAGCAAAAAAACAGAAGCATATCATACTTATGATGTAGCGGGAAATCTATGGGAATGGACAGAGGAAACTGGAAGTAATTCAAATTGTACTGTTTTGAGGGGTGGTTCATGTCATCATAATACGAATCCATTTACGTCTTGTAGTAGGTTAGCAAGTAATACAAGTACAAGTGTATATTATAACAATGGATTTCGTGTAGTACTTTATATGAAATAAGGTTGAACTCACTTTTAAATTTAAATATATTTTTGCTTTCGGTTAACTAGAGGGCTGACATTTACGTAAAAATCAACATAAAAAGTTGAATTATGTAAAATGAAGTGATATAATAGATTTATAAAGAGCGAAAGCTCAAATTTATCACAAGAATACAAAGTATCTTATAAGCACAAGTGGTGCGGAGAAATGTGTTCAAAATTGGAGGAGGTTTTCTAAAATGAAAACAAAAATGTTCAAACGGTTAATGGTATTTGCAACAGTTGCATTAATGCTTTTTGGCATTAATATACCAGCAACCCAGGCCGCCGGCTTATCTAGCTTAGCAGATGCTGTTAATGGTATCGAAAGAACTGTTAATAGCGGTGCACGGATGGTTAACACTGTTCAAGGTGTAGGAAAAACTTTAGGTATTACTGGAAGTAATTCTAATCAGACTACTAAGGCAAAGCCTCAACAGTCATTGGAATTGATTCCACAAAATACTCAGAGCGTAGCTTCTACCATCAATGCTTTCATTTGGTATGCTGATGCAAATGGTCAAGAGTACACAGGTGGCATCACTGAGGGTGATGCTAATAAAGTACATCAAGTAATTAATCAGCATATGTCGGATAAAGGCGTTGTAATCTTCTCAGAAAAGGACAGCCAGGATTTTCTGAATGGTTATGGCGTTTCTGAACTTACTGCTGGGGATATTCCACAGTGGATTATGGATGCAGTTGTTCAGAAAGGTTGGTCTCAGGTTTGGGGTTACAGAGTAACTGGAAGTAGCCATGCTACGGTTGCAGTAAATCCAAAGTCTAAATTGCAGACTTTGCAGGAGTTACCACAGTTGCAGAAAGTTGAAGAGCTTGGCATTCAGCCATTAGATTTTCAATATGGTCAGGTTCTTGTACTGAATGAAAAAGGAAGCGAAATGGTCGATTTATCAACTGCAGAGTTGGTAAAGAAATATGCTAAAAAGCAGATGCCAAACGGTATTAACCTTTTTGTAGCTCCAAGAAGTTATGTACAGGATGCCTATCTGTTGTGGCAGAATGCTGGGCAGGAAATGACTCAAAGTGCTCATGATAATGCAGGTGGACACTTGTATAACATGAGCCAGTTAGGCAACTTATCAGTATTGACTACTGAACAGGTAAGGATTGCAGAACAGACATTTGGTACTAGCGCAAGCAATTTAGCCTGTTTTAAGATGAATCGTCAGACATTAAACGTTTCAATTTTTGACAAGATTGCAGTGTTTTCCAGAAAAGTCAATGACGTGACAGATGTTGTTGGAAAGGTTGTTAACATCGGAAAGGGCAAGTGGAAGGAAGCCCTGGGCATCTACGATTACGATTGGTAATTGCAGATAAAACATATTCTCCATTTTACTGGGACTCAAATGAGTCCCAGTTTTCTTATGCATAAATTAATTTTTACTTTTCAAAGTATATAACTAAGTGATATAATATAAAAAAGACAGGAGGGATAAATTATGGATGTAAAAGAAAAACAAGAAATTGCTAAAATAAGAGATGAATTAAGAAATAAGTTATCTGGAGAAAACAAAGATGAAATTAGAGAAATTAGTTATTATACAGATTTTCAATTAATAAATAAAACTGATAAGTATATGGGATTTAATGAAAAAGACATATTTATTGTAGAGAGGGAAACTGAAAAGGATGGAGAAAAAGTAAAAACCTATGAAGTGTATAATCGCAATCAAGAAAAGTTGGCTGGAACAGATGAAACAGGCTTAATGAAATTTGAAAACAACTACAAAGAGTATTTAAAGGATAAATTGAAAGATTACTATAAATTACTAGGATTAGAAGATAAAGAAAGAAAAATGTATTTGCATGAGCAAGATTTTGTGCAAGAATTTGACAAAGAAATTGATAAAAATTTTGTATCAAAAGAAAAAGGTTTTGTTGTTAGTGATAAACCTAAAAAAGAATTAAGCAAGGAAGAACAAAAACAAGAAATTGAACAAATAAGAAAGAATAGAAGTAAAAAGGTAGATGTGCTAGATTCAACTCTATTAGAAAATGATTTAGGATTAAATGCAAAGGATATTGGCAGTATGATTAGCATAAAAGATATAAGATTCTATAAAATGGTACCAGAGGCAAGAAATTATGATGGAGATGCAATGTTAGCTTATTGTAAAAGTACAAATAAATTTATGATAATTGGTATGAAAAATGGGAAGTATGTTGAATGTGATAGCGTTGAACCATCGGTAGGAACAATGAAGAGCTCTGTAGATTTAGACAGAACTGGAGAAAATGTTGAAAAACAAGCTATTGGAAGTGTTATGAGACTTAAAGGAAATAATGATTATGATTTTGCTGTTAATTTGGAATTAGGAGGAAGTATTGAATTTCAAGAATTAAGGAAGGATAAAGATGGTAAATATATTTCAGCTGATTTACGCATGCAGGGACAGTATGCTACATCTTGGGAAGTTGAAAAAATGATGGATAAAAATAAAAATAAGTATATTTATGACGAAAGAGAAGAGTTTGAAACAGAACAAAAACATAAAGAAAAAAGTTCTGTGCATAGCTTAAATGAAAAAGAATGTACAAAGGAAGAAAAAGAGGGGAAAAAACATAACGAAGAAAAAGAAAGAAGTATTTGGGATAATCCACATTGGGTGGATTAGGCTATTTACAAAAATAAAGTAGTGATATATAATATTGTGGTAAAAATAGGAAGGGAGCAATTAAAATTGGAGAATAATAATATGAAAAATGAAGAACAAGAATTAGATATGAATCGCTTAATGAAAATTAGGAGAGAAAAATTAGAAGAATTACAAGCAAAAGGTGAGGATCCATTTGCTATTACCAAATATGATAGAACACATAATAGCCAAGAGGTTAAAGAAAAATACGAAGAGTTAGAAGGAAAAGATGTTAGTATTGCTGGAAGAATTATTGGAAAAAGAGTAATGGGTAAGGCTTCTTTTTGCCATATTCAAGATATGCAAGGAAAAATACAAAGCTATGTAAGTCTTAATGATTTAGGCGAAGAAAAGTATAAAGAGTTTAAAACTTATGATATTGGAGATATTATAGGAATTAAGGGATTTGTTTTTAAAACAAAAACAGAAGAAATATCAATACATGCTAAAGAAGTATGTTTACTTTCAAAATCTTTAAGACCGTTACCAGAAAAATTTCATGGTTTAAAAGATACAGATTTACGTTACCGTCAAAGATATGTTGATTTAATTGTAAACCCAGAAGTAAAAGAAACATTTTTAACAAGAACTAAAATTATAAAAGAAATTCGTAGGGTATTAGATGGAAAAGGATATCTAGAAGTTGAAACTCCAATTTTAAATACAATTGCAGGTGGAGCTGCTGCAAGACCATTTATTACGCATCATAATACATTAGATATGGATATGTATTTAAGAATTGCTAATGAGTTATATTTAAAAAGATTAATAGTAGGTGGATTTGATAAGGTATATGAAATGGGAAGAATGTTTAGAAACGAAGGAATTTCTATTAAACATAATCCTGAATTTACCAATATAGAGTTATATTCTGCTTATGAAGATTATCATGATATGATGGATTTAGCAGAAGAAATAATTTCTACTGTTGCACAAAACGTATTAGGAACAATGAAAATTAATTATCAAGGTACTGATATTGATTTAACACCTAAATGGAAGAGAATTACTATGATTGATGCTATTAAAGAAGTAACAGGTGTTGATTATAACGAAATAAAAACAGATGAAGAGGCAAAGAAAGTTGCAAAAGAATTAGGCCTTGAGGTTGAAGATAATATGACAAGAGGACATATTATAAACTTAACATTTGAAGAAAAAGTTGAAGAAACATTAATTCAACCAACATTTATATATGATTATCCTGTTGAAGTTTCACCTTTAACAAAGAGAAAACAAAGTGATAAGAGTTTAACAGAAAGATTTGAACTATTTATTGGTGGACGTGAATATGGAAATGCTTATTCAGAATTAAATGACCCAATTGACCAATATGGCAGATTCTTAAAGCAAGTTGAAGCAAGAGAAGCGGGAGACGAGGAAGCTAATATGATGGATGACGACTTTATTATGGCACTAGAATATGGAATGCCACCAACAGGAGGTTTAGGAATTGGAATAGACCGTTTAATTATGTTGTTAACAAATTCTGCATCTATCAGAGATATATTACTATTCCCTACAATGAAGCCTATAAATTAATTTGGGAGGTATTATGTATAAAGAGGATATTGAGCTTGCAAAAAAAGCAAGATTATTTGCTCATACTCCATATAGTAAATTTCAGGTTGGAGCTGTACTTCGAACAAGGGATGGAAAAGTTTATACAGGATGTAATATAGAAAATGCCGGAATACAATCAATTTGTGCTGAACGTACAGCTTTTGTAAAAGCACTTTCAGAGGGAGAAAGTAATTTTGAATATATAATTGTTATTGGAGCAAAGGAAAGCGAGGAACCAACAGAAGAGTGTTTGCCTTGTGGATATTGCAGGCAGTTTATGAGTGAATTTGTGGATAAGGACTTTAAAATATACACTATAGATAATGGAAATATAAAGGAATATTCTATAAGCCAAATATTACCTTACGGTTTTAAATTATAATACACTAGACATATAGTCTATGAAAGGAAGAAATATGTTTCGATTTGATAATAGAATTTTATATCTATTTTTGATTATATTTATTTTGACCAATATTGTACAAAATGTTACTAATGAAAATTTTTTGTTGAATTTGGTATTAACATTGCCAGCGGTTTTAATTGCCATTACATTTCATGAATTTGCTCATGCTTGGGCTGCAGATAAACTTGGAGATGATACACCGAGAAACCAAGGAAGATTAACATTAAATCCGGTAGCACACTTAGATCCAATTGGTACGGTTTTACTTGTTTTTGCTGGATTTGGTTGGGGCAAGCCTGTACAGGTAAATCCTAGAAATTATAATCGTAATATGAGTATGTCAAAAGCCGATGCTTTGGTTTCGTTTGCAGGGCCTGCAATGAATTTTGTTTTAGCAATTGTTTTTATGATAGTACTTTATGCTATAGCAACATTTGCGCCTAGTTTTATCCTTACCCAAATGGGAATGATAGTATTTACTTTAGTAAAAATAACTGTAAGCATTAACTTGGGATTAGGAATTTTTAATTTAATTCCATTACCACCACTAGATGGTTCTAAAATATTGGCACATTTTCTACCAATTAATGCAAAAGTTTGGATGCAGGAACATGAATATTATTTTTATATTGGTTTTTTACTAATATGGATGACAGGGCTTGCAGGAATTATAATTTCTCCTATCATTAATGGCGCATACAGTTTAATTAATGTATTAGTAGGAGCTATATTCAAATTATTTTAAATAGGGGTATATTATGAAGGATATATTGGTATTAGGAATAGAATCAAGCTGTGATGAGACTTCTGTAGCCGTTGTAAAAAACGGTAGAGAGGTCTTATCTAATGTAATAAATTCACAAATTAAAATTCACGAAAAATATGGTGGAGTTGTCCCAGAAATTGCATCTCGTAGCCATGTAGAGGTAATTAATCAAGTATATAAGGAAGCATTAGAACAGGCAAATGTAAGCATAAATGATATAGATGCAATTGCTTGTACTTATGGTCCTGGATTAGTAGGAGCCTTATTAGTAGGCGTTTCATATGCAAAAGGATTAAGTTATGCAACAAAAAAACCACTAGTCCCTGTAAATCATATAGAAGGGCATATAGCAGCAAATTATATAACTCATGCCAAGTTAAAACCACCATTTTTATGTTTAGTTGTGTCGGGAGGACATACACATTTAGTATATATTAAAGACTATACACAATTTGAAATATTAGGAAAAACTAGAGATGATGCTATTGGAGAAGCATTTGATAAGGTTGCAAGAGTTGTTGGGTTAGGATACCCAGGAGGACCAAAGGTGGACAAGCTTGCTAAAGAAGGAGAACCGAATATTGTGTTACCTAAAACACATATTGATGGTTTGGATTTTAGTTTTAGCGGTATAAAAACAGCAATTTTGAATTTGCATCATAAAAATCCAGAAATAAATAAAGCAGATTTGTGTGCAAGTTTTGAAAAGTATTGTACAGAGGCTTTGATTGAAAATACACTTAAGGCAGCAAAAAAATTAAATGTAAAAACAATTGCTTTGGCTGGTGGGGTATCTGCTAATAGCTATATTAGGGAGAAATTTTTACAATTAGAAAATGATTATGGAATGAAGGTTTACTATCCAGAGCTTATATTATGTACAGACAATGCTGCCATGATTGCTTCAGCTGGATATTTTAATTATCAAATAAATAATGTTGCGGATTTGACTTTAAATGCTATACCTAATTTAAAAATAGGAGAAAGATAATGAAAATTTTTGCAATTTCTGATTTGCATTTATCTTTTGGAACTAATAAACCAATGGATATTTTTGGCGATAATTGGATAGGTCATACTGAAAAAATAAAACAGGACTGGCTAAAAAAGGTAAAAGAAGATGATGTAGTTTTATTACCGGGAGATTTTTCCTGGGCAATGCATTTGGAAGATACAAAGCAGGATTTTGCATTTTTAAATGATTTGCCAGGAAAGAAAATATTACTTAAGGGTAATCATGATTATTGGTGGATTACGCTTAAGAGAATGCGTACTTTTTTAGAGCAATACAAATATGAAAACATAGATTTCTTATATAATAATAGTTATTGTTTTAAGGAATATATAATTGCTGGGACAAGAGGATGGAGTAGTTTAGATTGCAAGGAAAATCTAAAAATGTTAAATAGGGAATTAATACGTTTGGAATTATCTATCAAAGATGGAATACAAAAATATGGTGAGGATAAGCCAATAATAGTTTGTATGCATTATCCACCAGCAGAAGAATTCCATGATATTATGAAAAAATATCCAGTAAAAATGATTGTGTATGGACATTTACACGGGCCTAGTCAAAAAGATGTAAAAGAAGGAATGATTGATGGAATTTGCTATAAAATGGTTAGCTGTGATTATACAAATTTTAAATTAATTGAATTAATTTAAAAAAAGTACTATGTAAATTGACAAAAATGTTGTATAATGGGTATGCAGTGTTATTAAATGCTTTTTTAGGAGGAGATTTCCATGAATGTACTTGCAAATGCACTTTTAGGAGGAGTAAGACGGACAAAAAAGAATCAGAACGTGGTAGAGTTAACATTTTATTCAAAGCTTGAAAAGGAAAGAAAAACTGGCTATTTTCGTACAGCATATTCTCATGCGGGTTTATGGATTGTACAGTACGTAAATGAACGTAACAAGCTAAGATTGGCTATTGTGAATGCACGTACTAGAATAGCTGTAAATGAAGAATTGATTTATGTTAATAGGTGCAAAAAAGGCTCGGCTATTGCGTGTCAGTGCGCAAAAAGGGTACATGCCATCTTATTAAATGAGAGAGGCGAAACAATTTTGAATCTTGGCCAGCGGTCTCGCTTAATGAATCAGGAATTTGGTAAAACAGAAAATGGAGAAAAAATTACCAATAGGCAGTTGATAAGAAAATTAATGGGAATCAAGAAAAGTTAATTGATTAATTAATTTAGAAAAAATACGAAGTAGAAATTTTTCTGCTTCGTATTTTTTACCAAAAACTTGCAATATTAATAATGTATGATATAATAGATAAGCAATTATGCGAAAATTAAAGTTGGAAGGATGAATAAAATGAGTATAAAAGTTGAAAAGACAGAAAATACAAATGAAGTAAAATTAGAATTTATCATCGAAGCAAAATTATTTGAAGATGCGATGAAAAAAGTATATGAAAAAAATGCAAAATATTTCTCAATACCAGGTTTTAGAAGAGGAAAAGCACCATATAATATTGTAGAAAAACAATATGGAAAAGAAATGTTCTATGAAGATGCTTTTAATGAGGTAGTACCTGAAATATATGATAGAGAATTAAAAGAAAATAATATTGAAGCTGTAAGTATGCCAAATATTAATGTAAGTCAAATGGAAAAAGGAAAAGATTTAATTTTTACAGCTACTGTACAAATTAAGCCAGAAGTAAAACTTGGAAAATATAAAGGTATAGAAATAGAAAAAATAGAGTATAATGTATCTGATGAAGCTGTAGATAAAGAAATAGAAAAAATGGCTGAACAAAATGCTAGACTTGTAACTGTAGAAGATAGAGCTGTAGAAGAAAAAGATATTGCTGTAATTGACTTTGAAGGTTTTGTTGATGGAGTTGCTTTTGAAGGTGGAAAAGCTGAAAACCATGAATTAGAAATTGGTAGTCATACTTTTATAGAAGGATTTGAAGACCAAGTAATAGGAATGAAAAAAGATGAAGAAAAAGAGATAAAGGTTACATTCCCAAAAGAGTATTTTTCAGAAGATTTAGCTGGAAAAGATGCTGTATTTAAAGTTAAAGTAAACGAAATTAAAAAGAAGGAATTACCTGAAATTGACGATGAGTTAGCAAAAGATTTAAGTGAATTCGATACTTTGGCAGAATTAAAAGCAAATATTAAAGAAAAGATGCAAAAAGAAAATGAAGAAAAAGCCAAAAGAGAAACAGAAGATGCTGTAATTAAGGCTGTTTGTGAAAAAGTAGAAATAGATATTCCATCTGGTATGATTGAAACAGAAATAAATAAAATGATTGAAGATATAGAAGCAAGATTAAGTTATCAAGGACTTCGTTTAAATCAATATTTACAAATTTTAGGCAAAACAGAAGCTGAATTTAGAAAAGATTATGAAGAATCAGCAAAAGAATCTGTTAAATCAAGACTTGTTTTAGAAGCAATTTCTAAAGATGCTAAAATTGAAGCAGATAAAAAAGATGTTGATGCTAAAATTGAAGAATTAGCTAAAGCATATAACAAGGAAACAGAAGAATTAAAGAAAAATGAAGATTTAGTAAATTATATAAATGATAATTTAAAAATGGAAAAAACAATTGAATTTCTTGTTAAAAATGCAAAAATAAAATAAAAATTTATTAGTCAAAAGAAGAAAGGATTGAATATAAATTATGATAGAAAATAGTTTAGTTCCATATGTTATTGAACAAACAAGTAAAGGAGAAAGGTCTTACGACATATTCTCTCGTCTATTAAAAGATAGAATAATCTTTTTATCAGAAGAGGTTAATAGTGCATCTGCAAGTTTAGTTGTAGCACAGTTATTATTTTTAGAGTCTGAAGATCCGGACAAAGATATTTCACTTTATATTAATAGTCCTGGAGGTTCTATAACAGATGGTATGGCAATATATGACACAATAAATTATATAAAATGTCCAGTTTCTACTATCTGTGTTGGTATGGCTGCAAGTATGGGGGCAGTATTGCTTGCATCTGGAACAAAAGGTAAAAGACTTGCCACTCCTAATGCAGAAATATTAATTCATCAACCGTTAATTTCTGGAGGTTTAGCAGGACAAACAACAGAAATCAAAATCCATGCAGATCACATGGTAAAAACAAGAGAAAAATTAAATAAAATTCTTAGTGAAAGAACAGGCCAACCATTAGAAATTATTAATAAAGATACAGAAAGAGATAACTATATGACTGCAGAAGAAGCTTTGAAATATGGTTTGATAGATGGAATCATAAATCGTAAAGCATAAAACCGAAAAAATAATTTGAAGAGGTGTTTAAATGCCAAAGAATGATAAAACTAAAACTGTAAGATGTTCTTTTTGCGGAAAGGCACAAGAAAATGTAAAAAGAATTGTGGCTGGACCTGGAGTATATATATGTGATGAATGCATAAAGGTGTGTAGCGATATTTTGGAAGATGAAGTTTATGAAGATGAAACAGAATATAGCTCAACAGACACACGTGTACCAACACCACAAGAAATTAAAAATATATTAGATGACTATGTTATAGGACAGGAAAATGCAAAAAAAACTTTATCTGTTGCAGTTTATAACCATTATAAACGTATAAATAGCAGACACGAAATAAGTGATGTTGAGATACAAAAAAGTAATATTTTATTGTTAGGACCAACGGGTTCTGGAAAAACATTACTTGCTCAAACTTTAGCAAGAGTATTAAAGGTGCCTTTTGCAATTGCAGATGCTACAACTCTTACTGAAGCAGGTTATGTTGGAGAAGACGTTGAAAATATTCTTTTAAAACTAATACAAGCTGCAGATTATGATATTGAAAAAGCAGAAAGAGGGATTATTTATATTGATGAAATAGATAAGATTTCACGTAAGTCTGAAAATCCATCTATAACAAGAGATGTGAGTGGAGAAGGCGTACAACAAGCTTTGTTAAAGATTGTTGAGGGAACTGTTGCTTCTGTACCACCACAGGGAGGAAGAAAACACCCACATCAGGAATTTATACAAATTAATACGGAAAATATATTATTTATTTGTGGGGGAGCTTTTGAGGGATTAGAGAACATAATTAAAGATAGAATTAATAAAAAAACAATAGGATTTGGAGCTAAAATTGAAAGTAAAAAAGAATTACAACGATACAAAGTTTTTGAAGAGTTATTACCACAAGATTTATTGAAATTTGGATTAATACCGGAATTTGTTGGAAGACTTCCTATAGTTGCAACATTACAAGAATTAGACAAAGAAGCACTAATTCGTATTTTTATGGAGCCAAAAAATTCTTTAATGAAACAATATAAAAAACTAGTGGAATTGGATAATGTTGAACTTGAATTTGAACAAGAAGCACTAGAAGCAATTGTAACAAAGGCTATAGAAAGAAATACTGGAGCTAGAGGATTACGCTCAATTATAGAAGAAATTATGCGTGATGTAATGTTTGACATACCATCAAATCCTAAAATAGAAAAATGCATTATAACAAAGGAAACAGTATTGGACGGTAAACCACCGAAGCTAATAATAAATGAAAATAAAGTTATAGAGGATAAGCCACAGAAGGCTAAAAAGGTTAGCGCGAAAAAAGCTAAACAAGAAACAGCATCATAAAAAATGAGGAATAAGGGAAATTATGTTTATAATGGTCTTTATTCCTCATTTAGTTATATAATTGTTTTTATGATAAAATAGTTATAGAATAATAATTATTACAAACTTTACTTTACATAACGTAAAAAACATGGTAAAATACTTATCAGAATAGACAATTAAATGTCTTTGAGGATCAATCTTCGGAGGCATGCCCTCCGAAACGAGTGTAAGGAGGAGAAAAAAATGTTAGAATTCAGCATTTTTGCTAACAAGTTGGCTATGTATCTTTTGAATTTTATTTTGATTACAGGGTGTGTTATAAGCTCATTAGTATTCGCATTCTTCTCGGGAGAAATTTTTAAGGATATGATAGTTGATTTACGAAAAGAGCGGTATAAGGCATTTTTTATGGAAATAGGTATTGCTATAACATGTATTGCAATATCTTTTACAGTATTGGATGGCGCTTTTACATTAATTAGAAAAATGCTGAGCTGAATATTAAATCAGCTAAATAAAAAAGCATACATTATTAAGCTAATGCTTGATAATTGAAGTGGTAAAATAAATGTAGACACAAAAAAACGTGTTTACATTTATTTTTTTGTTATAATAAAAAAGGAGGGAA
>CAKOTZ010000013.1 GCA_934120395.1 uncultured Clostridia bacterium | reverse complement strand
AGTGCGCCGCCAGCGTTCATCCTGAGCCAGGATCAAACTCTCTTGTTAATATTTTCGAGTTCTTGACTCATTAATTTTAAAATTACTTTTTGGTACTTGCTTTCGCTGTACCGCTTGGTCTCTTAAAGGATTTTATTGTTTACTTTTCAATGTACTTTTTTATGTTGACTCGTTTGTCAACGCTTTATATTTTAGCACGCTTTGAAGTTTTTGTCAAGCTTTTTTGTAATTATTTTTCAAAGTTTTTTGCTATTTTTTGTTTTCTGTTTTTCAGAAAACTGTAAGACTTATTTTAACATTTTATGTTTTGTTTGTCAAGCTTTTTTTGTGTTTTTTAATGTTATTTTATGTCTTATTTTGTCCTCACCTCAAGTGCTTAATTAGTTTACCATCTTTGTTTTCAAAAGTCAACACTTTTTTTCATTTTTTTTGCTTTTTTTCATTATTTTAAAATTTCTCTATAACATTGTTCTAGTTTACGTCTTTTTTTCATATGTTTTATTGAAAATGTTTTATGGTAGGAGGAGTTATGGGACCAAAAGGATTAGATTTTAAACACAAGGAGGTTATTAATATTAACGACGGTAAAAGGCTTGGTTTTGTTCAAGATGTTACTGCTAATTTAGAAACAGGAATGATTACTTCTATTATTGTTCCTGGTACTAATAAAGTGCTGAGTATCTTTTCTAGTGGTAATGATATCGTTATTCCATGGAAAAATGTCAAATGTATTGGAGATGATGTTATTTTAGTTGAAATTTAATCTTTTATAAAAAAGAGAGTAGTTTTTCTACCCTCTTTATCCTTCTACTCTGTAATATGCTGTTTCAGTTTTTACACTAGTAATATCCTTATCATAATTTTGATTCAAAAAGCTTTTCCATTTTGCTAGATCATTTATAAGCGAATTAAATTCTTCTTCTTGCATTGTGCATATCATTATTATTTTTGGCTTTTCTATTTCTATTTTTTCTACAACTTCATTTATAATTTCTCTTTTTCTATCTTCTTTGAATGTATCCCATAGTGGTAAATAACTATATCTTGTAGGTGCTAATCTTTTTGTCTTATAATTTGCATTTACAGCTTCTTCCCTGCCGCCAATCATTTGCACCTTGTCCATTTCTGTTGTATTTTCTAATATATATCTATTAATTTGATATGCAATTTCATTTTCTGTTGGATTTGTCCTTTCTTTTATTTCTTTTACTAGCTTATAATAGCTATTTCCGCTAAGTATTATACCTACTATTATCAATATTGTTCCAGCTATCTTTATTATTTTATTATTTTTATATTCGCATATAGTAGCTAATATTAGTGCTACTGTTATGAACATAATTGGCACAAATGTAAGGAAATAGTGTATTTGTGCTGCTCCACTCAATGCATTTGCATACATATTGATTAATAGCATTAGAATTGTTCCTATTAATAAGTACTGTTTTTTATTGTTTGATACCTTTTTCGCTATAATTAATCCAATCCCTATTATTATAAATAATATCATTACTATAGCCACACCTGTATCTTTATTTGAAACAGCCATCATTTTATTAAGTGCTTTTAGTTTATCTTCCCATGTTCCTGAATTAAATCCTCCAAGTATTTGTAAATATGCGCTATTGAAGCATTCCACTAGTGCATTATTTGCCATTAGATATATAATTGTAGGAATTATTAATATTGCGACTCCTATTGCTCCATATGACATCCATGTCCATATTTCTTTAGCTCTTTTGTTTTTTATTAGTAATATTCCTATTATTATGAATAAAGGTAAAAATATTAGTAAAATATTTAACCTTAATATTGCTAATGCTGCACTACAAAATCCCCATGCTATGATGCTTTTTCTTGAAAGTTTTATATCGTTTATTATGCATTTGGCAAATAAGTATATTCCTATCATTATAAATGGCATTGCAAAAACTTCTGATAATGTTCCATGTTCGTTTGTTGGTACCCACATACTTAATGCATATATTGTTCCTATTATACTAAATGTTTTACTGTTTGTTACTAATTTAATTGTTTTATATCCAAATAAGGTTGTTATAAATATTGCTAAGTATTCTATGAAATATATTCCATTTTCTCCACCTAAGGTTAGTCCTATATAATATAAGAAATATAATAATGGTCCTTTATTGTCCCACGCTCCAGTATACATAAATTCACCATTTTGCATTGCAAATGCTATATATGAAAATATTCCACAATCATGTCCTAGTCCTTGCTTATTTAATGGTGAAAAATTTGTTATTAAACTTAGTAATAACGGCATTAAGATTAAAAATATTCCTATTAAGGTATTTGCTACTACAGTTTTTTTATTGTATTTAAATTGCAAACTTATAGCTGTTACTATACTTCTTTTCATTGTGTTAATTACATTCATTTTGCTGTTTCCTATTTTTTGGTCATATCGTAGCTCAAATGGAACTTCTGCAAATTTTGCTTCTACTATACTTGTTTTATACAGTAGTTCCATCATACATGCAAAACTTTTTTCTTTTACAACTTCTTCTCCAAATTTTTCTACCAATTTCGAAATTATATTGTAAGTGTATATTCTGTACCCGCAGGTATAGTCTTTTACTCCCTCTATATTCAATACTAATTTGTAATATACGCTGGCAATATCACTAAGTTTTTCTCTGTATTTAGCTAATCCTTTAACTGATGCTCCTTCTTGATATCTAGATGCTATAACACAGTCATTTCCTTCTTTTACTTTTTTTATCATCTCATGGACATATTTAGGATTTTGTGTGTTATCCCCATCCATTATGACCATTAGATCTCCTTCTTTAGCGTTTTGTTTAAAATAATTTACTGCGGTATTTATTCCTCCACGTAATCCCTTGTTTACTTCATGTTCTATTATTTCAATATTTTCATATTTTGTTTGTTTTCCGCTTTACTACTTCTATGGTGTTATCTTTACTTGCATCGTCTATTACTCTAATTGCTAGTTCAAACTTGTTCGCATTTAAACTCTTTACTTGTTTTTCCCATTCTTCTATGAGCTCTCCAATGTTTTTTTCTTCGTTATAACACGGCAATAATACATATAACTTTTGCACTTTTTTCCCCTTTTCTACTTCTTTTATTTGTTCATTTATAGTTATATAATGTTATATAATATTATTTTGCATGATGTCAAGTTTTCCAAAACATTAAGAGAAAATGCGTAAAAACATTTTCTCTATTTGTACTGCTTTTTTATATGATTAATTGCACTTTTTTCAAGTCTTGATACTTGTGCTTGCGATATTCCTATTTCTTCTGCCACTTCCATTTGTGTTTGCCCTGCAAAAAATCTTTTGCCTATAATCATTTTTTCTCTGTCATTTAATTTTTTCATTGCTTCTGATAAATTTAGGTTTTCAGACCATTTTTCATCTGAATTTTTTGGATCACTTACTTGATCCATTATATATATACTTTCTGCACCATCATTAAATACAGGCTCCTGTAATGACACTGGGTCTTGTATTGCATCTAAACACATTACTACTTCTTCTTTTGGTATATCCATTAGTTTGGCAATTTCATCTATTGTTGGCTCTTTATGATTTTCTTTTATATAATTTTCTTTTACCTGCATTGCTTTATATGCCATATCTCTTATTGAACGACTTACTCTTACCATATTGTTATCTCTTAAGTATCTTCTTATTTCACCTATTATCATTGGAACTGCATACGTTGAAAATTGCACATTTAAACTTGTATCAAAATTGTCTATAGCTTTTATTAATCCAACACAGCCCACCTGAAACAAGTCGTCTGCATTTTCTCCTCTTCCATAAAATTTTTGTATTACACTTAATACTAATCTTAAATTTCCCTGTATAAATGTTTCCCTTGCTTCATTGTCACCTGCTTTTATTTTTACAAATAGTTCTTTTTTTTCTTGATTTGTCAGTAGTGGTAGTTTTGAAGTATTTACTCCGCATATTTCTACTTTATTAATCAATAAAAAAACCTCCTTTGGTAATTAGCTATTTCTATTATTACCAAATTTGGTTTTTTTATTCTTTATCCTGTTTTACCTATTATGTCTTTTTTCATTTTACCTATTATTTTTTTCTCTAATCTTGATATGTAACTTTGTGATATTCCAAGCATATCTGCAACTTCTTTTTGTGTTTTTTCGCTTTCTCCAATAAATCCGTATCTCAGTTCCATTATGTTTTTTTCTCTGCTGTTAAGCTTTTCTATAGATGCCTTTAGTAGTTTTTTATCTACTTCATCTTCAATTCTTCGTGATGTTATATCTGGTTCTGTCCCTAATATGTCCGATAGCAATAATTCATTTCCATCTCCGTCTTGATTTAACGGCTCATCTATTGATACTTCTCCTTTTATCCTATTGCTTCGTCTTAAATACATTAATATTTCGTTTTCTATGCATCTTGATGCATATGTTGCAAGTTTTATATTTTTTTCTGTATTAAATGTGTTTATTGCCTTCATTAATCCTATTGTTCCTATAGATATTAAATCCTCTATGCCAACTCCTGTATTTTCAAATTTTTTTGCTATATATACTACCAATCTTAAATTTCTTTCTACTAAAGTTTTTCTGACTGTTTCATCGTTTTCTGAAAGTTTTTGAAGTAATTCTTCCTCCTCTTTAGGAGTTAGTGGTGGCGGTAAAATTTGACTTCCTCCTATGTAGTATATTGGCATTGTATCAACTTGCTCTTTACTAATATATCTCACATAAATTGTATTTATGCTATATTTTAACATTTCTAATATGTTCATTTAACCCCTCTCTTTCTTCTAATAGGTCCAACCCTATTAGTGCATGATAATTGTTAGTTTTACTTAGCTTTTCCTCATAAACTCCTAACACAACATTTTTCAATAGTCTTTCTTGTTCGTCATATTTAACGGTTACTTTGTCTGCTTTTATACCTAACAATAACCCATTTGTTTTTCCTATAGAACTAAATGGTAATACTCTAAATCTATTTTTATATCTTTCTATTTGTTTTATTTCTTCAGTATTTCCATCTATTATTTTTTGTATATTAGTTATTATTTGCTCAGGTATTATTTCTTTTAGTTGTTCTTTTTCTATTATAACTACTGGAGCTTTCGTTATTGGTTCTCTTAATTGATTTCCTGTATCCAGCATTGCTGGTATTGATTTTCTGTTTTTTTCTATTTCTATTGTTATTTTGCAATATACATCTCTTCTACTTATTTTTCCTTTTATTATTTTAAATGCAATTGTTATGATTACAAATCCAACTATTCCCCCTATTAAGGCTATTTTTATTGGATATGTCCCTATATATACACCATTTTTCATTAATAATTCACTTGGTTTAATGAAATATAACATTGCAAAGGCGACTCCCCCAAATGTAAATGATGTTAAATAAAAAATCATTAACTGTCTTGCACATTGTTTTATGTTGTTTGGCTTAAATGCAAGATATACCATTGCTATAGATAAGAATATTTTTAACATTAGTCCTAATTTATTTTCTAGGATATTGGTATAATTTACCACAGCATATAGGCTTCCTAAAATGCTGGCTAATAAAATTCTTATTAGTTTTATTTCTGTTTTGTTTATTATAGCTGTGGCAAATAATATGATGTAGTTCATAAACAAATTTTCAATTAACACTACATCAAGATATACTATCATTCTTTCCTATATCACCAACCTTTTATTTCTTCTTTTGCTTATTGTACTATTATTTCTTTTAAAAGTTTGTCATTTTTAGAAGTAGAAAAAAAGAAATAATCTACTTTTCTAGATTATTTCTTTTTTTATTTATACTATTTTGACTTTTTTTATTTATTTCCGAGTTGTTCCTCTATTTTTTCTTAAAAAGGCTGGTATATCTAATTCGTTAGTAGAAGATGGTGTTTCACTACTAGCTGGTGTTTGATTTATTTTTTTGTCCCAAGCTCTATTTACTATATTTTCTACACCTAAACTTGTGATGTTTTGTTCTTGTTCAAATCCTGTTGCTATAACAGTAATTGAAATTTCATCTCCCATATTTTCATCTACCACAGAACCAAAGATAATATTTGCTTCTGAATCAACACTGCGTTGAATTAACTCTGCAGCTGTGTTTACTTCATGTAATCCTAAATCGCTATTACCAGTAATGTTAATAATAACTCCTCTTGCACCTTCAATAGATGTTTCTAATAATGGACTTTCGATAGCTTGTTTTGCAGCATCTTCTGCTCTGTTTTCGCCACTTGCTCTTCCTATACCCATGTGTGCCATACCTGTATTTAACATAATAGTTTTTACATCCGCAAAGTCTAGGTTAATTAATCCCGGTACTGCAATTAAGTCAGATATACCTTGTACACCTTGTCTTAATACATCATCTGCCATTTTAAATGCATCTATTATTGATGTTTTTCTATCAATAATTTGTAATAATTTATCGTTTGGAATTACAACTAGAGTATCTACCTTTGCTTTTAAGCTTTCTATTCCTCTTTCCGCTTGTGATAATCTCTTTTTTCCTTCAAAGGTAAATGGTTTTGTAACAACACCTATAGTTAAAATTCCCATTTCTTTTGCTGCTGCTGCTACAACTGGAGCTGCTCCTGTTCCAGTTCCGCCACCCATTCCAGCTGTTACGAACACCATATCTGCTCCTCGTAATACTTCTGCAATTTCTCCCTTGCTTTCATCTGCAGATTGTGCTCCTATATCTGGGTTTGCTCCTGCTCCTAATCCTCTTGTAATTTTTTCACCAATTTGTATTTTGGCTGATGCTTTTGATAATTGTAATGCTTGTCTATCTGTGTTTACTGCAATAAACTCTACTCCCTTTATTCCTGCCTCAATCATTCTATTTATAGCGTTGTTTCCAGCACCTCCAACACCTATTACTTTTATTGTTGCGGTTCCATCCATCATTAATTTGCTGTTCTCTTCATAGTCCACCATACTTGTTTTTTCCTCCTTCTATCCTAGTTTAGATATTCCAACTCTTTCTTTTTACGAATAAAAAAATTCTTTAATTTTTTGTATAATATTTTTTACAATATTTTCCTCAGATTTAGTGTCAATACTGCTTGATACTGTTTTTGCAAATGGTCTTGCTGCTACATATCTTACCAGAGCATATCCTGTCCTATATTCTGTCTTAATTGTACTTATTAATCTACCTGTTGCAATTTTTACAGGTATATTTAATATTATTTTTCCAGCTACGTCACTTTTATTTATATTGGTCATGCCCTGTCCTGTTAATATTACACTGTTTATTTTTTGTTTAAATCCATGTTGACTAATATCTTTATTAACTAGTGAAAATATTTCTTCTACTCTAGCTTCTATTATTTCTATTAACTCTGAACTTTTTATTGTACGATTTGCATGTTCATTTTTTCGTGTATTTAATATGATATCATTATCATTATCTATGAATGATTTTAAAGCTAGTCCATATTGTTTTTTTAGCTTTTCAGCTTCTTCTTCTTCAATATCCAATATATAAGCAATATCGTTTGTAATGCTATTTCCTCCTACTGGTATGGTATTTGTGTAGATAAATTGATTTCCTTCAAATGCTCCTATATTAGTGTTCCCAGCTCCAATATCTAAAATTACGACGTTATCATCAAGTTCATTTGTATCAAGTATTAGATTTCTTTGTGCCAAGATAGTCGGTACTATACCATCTATTTCAATGCCAGCTCTTTTAAATACTGTTGATAATTGTTTTACATATTCCTTATCTGCTAATATTACTTGACCATTTAACGTGAATGAACTACTTAAATTCCCTACTGGGTCTTCTACTACTCTTCCATTATCTAGTAGGAATTGACTTGTAACAATGTCTATTAATACTTTATCGTCTGGTATTTCAATATCTCTTACTTGATTAATACTGGAACTTACGTCTTTTACGCTTATTCCAGCATATTTATCTTTGACTTCTTTTGTTACGCTGTTTTGTACTATGGTAACATAGGTACCTGGGATGGTTGTATAAGCTGAGTTAACTTTAAATCCAGCTTCTAATTCTATTTGTCCTATTACACTTTTTATTGATTCCGATACTTGCTCTTCATCAATAATCTTTGTTTTTTTAACGCCATAACATTTTGATGTTGCTGTACAAACAATTTCTATCTGGTTAAAGCTATTTACTTCTCCCACGACAGCTGTAATTTTTTCTGTTCCTATGTCAACCCCAACAATAATATCTCCTATTGCCAAAGTCTATTCCTCCAATTTTTTTATTTTCTTGTATTAGGATATTATATTTTTCTTAAATTGTCAATAGATTTCGTTATATTTTCGTAATATTCTTGTAATAATTTTGTAATAATTATTTTTTATTTTTTTCTGTTCTTTTTTGTGTCCATTTATCTATATAATATCTTCTAATTATTGCTAAATTTGTAAACATTCTACCAACAAAGACAACTATTGCAGCTAAATATATGTCCACATTTAATTTTTGCCCCAAAAATGTTAATAATATTGATAATATTGCATTACCAAAAAAACCTGATACAAAAATTTTTAGGTCAAATTTTTTGTTCAGTACAGCTGTTATTCCTCCAAAAATTGAGTCTAATGATGCAACTATTGCTATTGCTAGGTAACCTGAATATGTATATGGAATAATTGGTGCATTCATTCCAAATATTACACCTAATAAGCATCCTATTAATATCGCGAATATAACCATTTTATTCCTCCCCTTCTATATATTTTAATTTCCATTCTTCGTCATATTTAGCTATTTCAATTTGTTTAGCCTTTTCAACTGTTGCTATCTTATCATAAGGTTTTATTATTTTATCTATATATCCTGAATTTTTTTGTATTAGTGCACTTTCTAAGGTTGTTGGATTTCCTATAGCTTTTATAACATAGGGAGAGTTCAATCTGTGACCATCAATTTTTAAAAAGCTGTCTGTAATTAAGGCAATATCGCTTTTATTTACAATACGTATTCCATTTATTTCTATCGCTTCTGCTCCTGCTAATTTTAGCTCGTTAATAAGCTGTAATAGATCGTATACACTAATTCTTTTATCATATATTTCTCCGTATTCGTTTTCTGATGTATCTTCATTATCTGTAAGTGTTACTATTACTCCATCGCCAATAACATTTGTTAATCCTAGATTTTTCCTTACTTGTATTAATTCACTTTCTAATACATTTGTTGCTTTTTCATTATCTTTGTTTGTTTGTTTATATTCTTCTATTTTGCTATTTGTATCTTCTAGTTTCTTTGCAACATCTTCATATTTTGTTTTCCAACTTGCCAATTCTTCTCTTAGTTCTGTTTCACGCATCATTTCTATTGAGGTAATATCTGTTTGACTAACTGTTTTAAATTGCATAAACATTACTGCAACTAGTATAAAGCATACCAATCCTAGAACTATTGTTATTGTTCCTTTTCCTTTCAATTTTATCACCTATCTTTCATGTACTCGTTTTCTATTACTCCATCATATTTTGGTATTGTTAGATTGTTCCATTTTTTTATTTCAACTTTTACTCCATCTTTTATCATCTGATCAACATAGCTATTTGGCATTTCTAATGCACCTTTTAATCCCTCTGGCGAACCTATTGCTTTTATTGTGTATGGAACTCCAATTTTTTCTCCATTTATTCTAACCACTGAACCATCACATGTTATTGCTGTGCTATTTACTATTCTTTGGTCATTTATGCTTATTGCTTCTGCTCCTGCATTTTTTAAAATATTTACAATCTCAATTAAATCTCCGTCGTGTACTACAGCTAGATTTGCATTAATTATTTGAGAACTATTGGTTTTATTGTCCTCTACTGTTATTGTTAGTCCTCTTCCATTTACTTCTGTTAAGCCTAATAGTATATTTAGATGTTTTAGCTCTTTTTCCATTTCTGCTGTTTCGCTATTATTTTCTGTTGCACTTTTTCTTTCGCTTTCTAGCTTCTTTTCTGCTTGATTTAAATCCCTATATGTATTGTCATATCTTTCCTTCCATTTTAACACTTCATCTCTTAAGCTATTTTCTGACAAGCTTTTTGACACACTACTTGTTGACTCTATTGTCTTTAGTTGTATAAATATTCCGAAATGTTAGTAGGAAACACATTGTTCCGAATTGTTATTGCTATATATCTTTTTTTCATTCCATATTTTCCTCACTTTCTTTATACTTTTTCCCTAAATAAGAATTCATTTTCCTTATTGGTCTTTCCATCCATAAACAATTCGCCTTCTACACCTTTTTCGTCTTCTATATTAGCTTTTATGTATAACATTTTTGTATTTATATCTGATGCATCTCCTAAATAAACTGTTTTCTTTTCACTCTCTAATCTAATTTTAAAGTCATTTCCATTTTCTATATCAATTTTTGTAATTAATTTTCCAATACCATTGCTATTAGCTGTTTCCATTATCCTTAAAACGACTTCTAATTTTTCTAGGTCGTCATTACATAATCGCCCTCCTGGTGTAAAATCTTCTGTTTTAAATGATGTTATTTGTGGTAATTCTAAGTTCTCACTACTTTTTTCTAGAATATATCCCTGATTATTAATATATGCATACTCGCTTTCTCCTATTTGCAATATATATTTTGCTTTTCTTTCTTTGACACTTATGCGTACAGTACCTGGTAAATCTCTAATTATTTTTACATCTTCAATATATGGATTTTGTTTTATTTTTTTCGTAATTAAATAGCTTTTCATTTGAAATATGTTACTACCTTCTTGTATTTCTGATAAATTTATTATTTCCATTGAACTTATTTTATTGTTATTTTCTACTTTTATTTCAGTAATATTAAACAGTGGTGACGTTATTATAAAAATTGTTATTCCAAGTAATATCGTTATTATTAAAATAGATTTTATGAAAAAGATTATTCTTTTCTTCTTTTTGCTAATTTTAGTTTCTTTTTTAGACTTGTCCGCTTTGTTTTCTTGCTTTTTTTTATTAACTTGTTTTTTTCTTTTTTCTTTTTTTCTTTTCTTTTTTTTATTATTTCGTTCTGTATGTTCTTCCGGAATTTCTCGAACACCAACTATTATTTCGTTTTCAAATTCCAATAATTCTGGTTTTTTATCTACTTCTACTTTTTTCTCTTTCTTTTTTTTCTTTTCCTTTTTTCTTTTCTTCTTTTCTTTTTTTAAATCTATAAAATTTACTTCTTGTATTTCTTGCTTTTTCACTGTTTCACCCGCTTTTTCTATATGGGCAGAGTTTTCTGCCCATTTTTTACTTTATAATAATTTTTGCTCCTAAGCCATTTAACTTTTTATCAAAATTTTCATATCCTCTTAATAAATATTCTATATTAGTTACTTCCGTTTTCCCTTTTGCAACTAGTCCAGCTAATACTAAAGCGGCTCCTCCCCTTAAGTCTGTTGCTTTTACTTCAGCTCCATTTAGTTTTTTTACACCTTTTATTATTGCTGTTTTACCTTCTATTGTTGCTTTTGCTCCCATTCTCTTTAATTCATTAATATATTTATATCTACTTTCAAATATATTCTCTACTATTACCGAAGTTCCTTTTGATACTGTTAATATTGTTGAAAAAACTGATTGCATATCTGTTGGAAAACCTGGGTATGGCATTGTTTTTATATCAACTGCTTTTATCTTTTTTGGTCCTTGTAACAAAATTTTATCATTTTCAATTTCGATTCTACATCCTGCTTCTTCTAACTTATATATTACTGGTTGTATATGCTCTGGAATTACATTTGTTATTTGTACTCTTCCTCCTGTTATTGCAGTTGCACAAAGCAAAGTTCCTGCTTCTATCCTGTCTGGCATTATATTATAACTTATTTCTTTTTTTAGTTGCTTTACACCAGTTATATTAATAATTTTTGTTCCTGCACCTTTTATTTTTGCTCCCATTTTGTTTAGCATATTTTGCAAGTCTATAATTTCTGGTTCTAATGCAGCATTTCGTATTATTGTTTTGCCTTCTGCAAGTACTGCTGCTAACATTATATTCTCTGTTGCTCCTACACTAGGGAAATCTAAATGTATATCATTGCCTACTATTTTTTCTGTATGACAAAATATATATCCCCCTTCTTCTTCTATTTGAATTCCTAATTTACGAAATCCATCTAAATGCAAATCTATTGGTCTTGCTCCAATATCACAACCTCCTGGATACGAAAATTTTGCATTTTTAAATCTAGCTATTATTGCTCCAGCTAGTATTACTGATGAGCGTAATTCTCTCATTAGTTTATCTGGTATTTCATGTGTTTTAATATTGGACGAATCTATTTGTACTTTATTATTCATCCTCTTAACTTTACAGCCTAATACTTTTAATATTTCCAGGGTTGTTCTTGTATCTTCTATATTAGGTACATTATATAATGTTGTTTTTTTTTCATTTAATATACTTGCTGCAATAATTGGAAGTGAAGCATTTTTTGAGCCTGACACTCTTACTTCTCCCTGTAATTTTCTTCCGCCTTCAATTATGTAACTTGACATTTTTATTCACCTTCCTACTTTTTTCTTTTGTTATATATTATGCCTACTTTACGTAAGAAGTGAATATTTGTATTTCTTTTTCGTTCAAACATTATTGTAGCATGAAAATGCCCATTTATGCAACTTTTTTCACACTATATTCACATATTAATTATGATCAATATAATCGGCTATTATTTTTATCATTTTGTCTGTGTTACTAATATATTCTTTCGGTTGAAATTTTTTTATTTGTTCTAATGCCTCTTCAAATTTATCTAAATCTGTTACTTTTATTATATATCCTTTTTTCGCAAAGCTTTCTACAATTTCGATTTGATGATTGTTTACATGTTCACCATATTCTGCCATTCTTGGAACGGCAATTACTTTTTTCCCCATTTTTATTGAACTTACAATTGAGCCTACTCCTCCATGTGTTATTATTAAGTGTGCCTGTTTTTTTAGTTGTTCAATTTCGTCTTTGGGTATTAAACTAAATTGTTTCATTTTGTCACTTTTATACTTTGTGCTTCCCGCTTGAACAATTACTTCTTCATCAATTTTTCCTTTTTCTATTGCCTTATCTACTGCTTTTAATAATCTGCTAAAATCATTCTGTTGTGTTCCTAATAATACTAATATCATTAATAAATCGGCCCTCCTAACACTGCTTTGGGATATAATTCAAGCATTTCTTCCCATTGCACTATAAATAGGTCTGCAATTGGATATATTAATCTTCCTGTAGCTGTTTTTTTATGAATGCTTGCAAATGTTTCAATATATATTATTTTGCTTCCAAATATTTTTCCAAAGTAACACATTGGTCCAGCTGTATGTGTTCCTGTTGTTACTATATATTTTGGTCTGTATTTTATATAAATTCCAACTGTTTTTATGCAGTTATAAAAAAATTTTACTATATATTTTAATTTTTGCTTCCTTGTTCCATATATTAGATATGATATTTTTTTACCATATTCTTTTTTTAATGTTTCTGTTGATTTATCCTTTTCTGTTACAATATGATAATCATATTTATCAAATAGTGGTTTTAATTGCATTAGTTCGTCTAAGTGCCCTCCAGTACTAGCAATAAACATTACTTTTTTCAATTTGTTCTCCTTTTTAGTTTTTTTCTATTTTATCTCATTTCTTTTGGTAATTCAATATTATTTTGTTTCTAAAGTACATCTTTATCAGCTTTTTTTGCATTTTTTGAAATTTAATTGACAGATTTAATCTTTTGTTTTATAATATTGGTTGTTGAAGATGTGCCTGTAGTTTAGCTGGATAGAATGCGAGGCTACGAACTTCGAGATCGGGGGTTCGAATCCCTCCAGGCACACCAACAATTTTTTCTTGACAAAATTATTTTTATGTGTTATTATAGTTTTGTTGTTAAGTTATGGGTCAGTAGCTCAGCAGGATAGAGCACAGGCCTTCTAAGCCTGGGGTCGGGGGTTCGATTCCCTCCTGGCTCACCAAAAAGAACAAGTTTTTTAAAACTTGTTCTTTTTTTATTTAACCTGTATTAATTTTATTCAAATTCTAACTCACTTATTTCGAACTCTTCCAGTGGTTTACTATCATTATACAGATTTTCTGGTGCAATATCTTCCCCACTATCCCATTCTATATTTATTCCAGAAATTTTTATTCTTTTGAAATTATCTATATCTTGTATTTTTTTATAAAATGGATATTTAAAGTTTTTTTTCATGTCATATATCTTTTCTTCATGATTACTAAATTTTATATATATCAAAAAATTTTTTAATGCTCTTACTTCTATTGGCCTTGGCTCGTGTTCAACATTCATAAACTCTCCCCCTTTTTTACTAACGTAATGGAGCTATCTTAAAATATTCTCCATCTTCATTGATTGATTTCCACAGTGCCTCTAATTCTTCCCTATGTATAATAATCCACGCTTCAACAAGTTTTTTTTGCTTTCGAGGAATTTCTCCCGTCAAAATATTGCCCTGTAAGTCAAATGTGGCATCATATCCTGCATATTCAACATGTATATGCTTCGAATGATGCTTATTTTCATCATGAAAGAACATTTTCACTATAATTCCATAAAATTGCGATATTATCGGCAATTTATCAACCTCCTTTATTATATCAATTACACAAGTCAATTACAATAGTGGCGGGAAATGAATACCTGATTTGTATTCAAAAGAATAAAAATTATATGTTAATTGTATTTATACTTATATTTTATTACAAGCAAAATTTGTCGAATATTTCTAATTAATTTTAAATAAAGAAGGTGATATGATATCCCTTCTTTATTTAAAATATTCACTTGTTTCTTGTAATTCTTCAAAGTTGTTTTGTCTTAGTATTTCATAAGTAACTATTGCTACTGAATTTGATAAGTTTAGGCTTCTTAGGTGTTCTTTCATTGGTATTCGTACGGTTTTATCTAAATGACTTTGTAAAAGGTCTTCTGGTAATCCTTTTGTTTCTTTTCCAAATAATATAAATATTTCATCCTTACAGCTATAGTCTACATCTGAATAACAAGTTTGACCCTTTGTTGTTATAAAATACATGTTGTTTTCAGCAGGTTTGTATTTTTCTAAAAAGCTTGCTAAATTTTCATGTTCTTCAATTTCTAGTTTATCCCAATAGTCTAATCCTGCTCTTTTTAGATATTTATCTGTTATTTCAAATCCCAAAGGTTTTACTAAGTGTAGTTTTGCACCTGTTGCTGCACAGGTTCTTGCTATATTTCCTGTATTTTGCGGTATTTCTGGTTCTACCATAACTATATTTATTTTCATCCTATTCGCCTCTTTTTTCTACTTCTAATGCTTGCTCTAGTGCAATAGCTAATTGGTCTGGACATGATGTGCTTCTTGGCCCACAAGGTATCCCTTTTAGTCTTGTAATTGCCTCTTTAGCACTCATTCCTTCAACAAGCTTTGATATGCCAACTGTATTGCCAGCACATCCGCCTATTATATTTACTTTTTTTATAATTCCATTTTCTAACTCTAATATTATTTCTCTTGAGCATACTCCACGAGTTTCATATCTATAAATCATTTTCTTCTCCTCCATTTTTTACTGAAATATTTTTCGACCTTATAATCCTATTGGCAATATCTTTTAACTCTTGAGTTTCATATATTTTTTCTGGTTGTTTATTAATAATATTTCCTTTGTCATCTATGTTTTTATTTGTCATTTCCTTCATTTTTTCGTTTATGTTTCTTAGGTTTTCAGCCTTCTCAATTACTCCACCAAATTTAATTGGTACTGGTGCCTTTTCAATACTGCCTTTTGTATCTACTGATATTTTCATTAGTTGTGCAAGGTCATCTAAGCTCATCATTTGTGTTGTTTTATCCATATCTTCCTCTGTTATTGCATCTTGCAATACTTCCTTAACGTCATTTTTTTCTTCTTCTGATAGCTGTTTAATGTCCACCTTTTCTTCTGAGTTATTTCCTTTTCTTTGTTCTAATAGGTCTAATGAAATTCGTGCCGCTGTCTGTTCTTTGCTATCCTCTGGTTTTCCGCTTTCATTCATCTCATTTATTCTATCTTTAACTTTTTCTATCATTGCATCTACTGAAGAATCATCTACTTGTAAGTTCTTGTATTCGTCTTTTATTCCCATAATATTATGCAACATTCCTGTTGATACTTGTTGTTTTATATTGTCCTCTACTTCTTTTTTAATTATTATATTGTTCTTTGGATTTTCCGTATCAACCTTTTGTAATCCCTTAGCTATTTTATTTAAGTCTTTTGTTCCTAAGCTATAGTTTTGTTTTTCATTTTCATATTCCTTAATTTTTTCTTTTATTTCTGATTTTTCTATGGTCTTTTGTGATTCTTCTATGTACTGTTCTAGTTTTACTTGATATTCTTCTGCAAGTTTTCTTTCTAATTCGCTACTGCCATCTTGATATCCTTTAAATTCACTAGATTTTAATTTTTCTAATTCTTGAGCTAAGCCGTCCATTTCCATTTTTGATTGATATAGTAATCTTATTTGTTCTGGTTTATAGTTCTTTAGTATATCTATTTTTTGTCCATATACATCTATCATATTTCTTATAACTTTGTTCATTCCACCAGTTGATAGAGTTTCCATTGTTTTATATACTTTACTATTTGATGTAAATCTTGTACTGCCTAATTGTTTGTAACCTTTAATTGGCTTTCCTGCTGCATATGCTAATGTGCTTATTCCACTAAAGAAGGTTTCCACACCAAGTAATGGTGATTCAGCTACAAATAATGGAATTGCTATCATACTTTTGCCCATTCCTGTTGCAATTTTTACGCTTGTAACTCCTAAGCTTTCTATAGCTCCTATATTCATGTGATAGTTTTCTCTTATTGCATAGTCTATTTTTTTGTCTAAGCTCATTCCATTTCCACCAACATTATTATACATTTCATATAACTTAGTTGTTCCATATTTTTTCTTTAATTTTTCTTTTTGTCCTTCTACGTATATATCTTCTGGCATTTTAGCAATTTTGCCTATTGTTGTATTTTTGTCATTTATCTTTTTACTTAAGTAGTCTTTAGAAAATTTATACATTGGTTTTAATGTCTTCATACTTCCATTGAAACCTGTTGTTCTTCTTAAATAAGACCATCCAATTAAATCATGTAGTTTTGTTGAGTCGGCATCTCCGAAGCTTACTGCCTTATTTCCACCTTTTAAGCTCATTACTCCTCTAACTATTTTTTCTGATTTTGTCATGAAGTTGAAGAATATTAATGAAAGTATTAGTGTTGCTAATATTGGTCCTTCTTGCGCACTTGCTGATATGTTTATTGTCATTGATATGAATACTGTATATACTAAAGCATGTACTGTTTGCATCATTACGCTAAAGGTATATTCTTGTAGCCACTTGCTAAGTGAATTATCTCCTTTTCCCCCTCTTATTTTGTCATAAGCATATTTGCCTGCAACTAGCGGTGCTATTATAATTAATACTATTGTTACAAATAATCTTTTTAAGTATAGTATTATGAACTTTACTAAGTAATATACTAATGTTACATATAGTATTGTTGCTATTACACCTACACTCATTTTAATACTCCATGTCATTTCTCTTACTGTTTCGTATAGGTTCAAGTCTTTTCCTAATCCCGCAAACATTGATACTAGTGATTCATTTATTTGCATTATTAGTATCATTATGTATGGCATTGCAAATACTATTATGAATGCAACTAACCAATTTTTTAATGCTTCTTTGTATGTTGCTTTTTCTTCTGCTATACTCGTTATAGCTATTTTTACTCCTATATATATTAGGATTATTAGCAATGCTATTATTGTTATTGTTCTAAATATGTAATACCAATTTGATACTAGTTCTCTAATTATACCCGTTAAACTGCTTTCTTTTACATCTTTTCCTCCTGCTTTTGTTAAATTGAATATGTTTACATCTAGCACTGGTACTTTGTTATATACAATTTTCTCTAGTGTTAAAGAATCTTCCATTTTTTGTTTTAAATTTGTTAGTATTCCATCGTCTGTTTTTATACTATCTTTTTCTCCAGAGGCTACTTGTATATAATTACTAACTTCTATTTGTACTATGTTTGTCCAACCTACTACCGATGCTCTTACTGGATATATCATACTTCCTACTATATAGTCTACTATTGTTGATAATTTTGGAAATGTGAAATCTAATATGCTATCGTTTTTTACTTCTTCATCATGTTTGCCTACTTCGTTTGCTAATCCTTTATAATATAATTTGTTATATTCTTCGTCTGATATTGGTGGTCCTTTGGTGTAGTCGTCATCATTTTCGTCTGATAATATTCCTACAAAGCTTGTGATTTTGTCCCAAATGCTACCTGCAATATTTTCAATTTTGTCTATTAATCCACCTCCAGAATTTCCTTCTGAAAGCCCTTCTGCTACATCGGCTTTAATACGATAATATCGGTGTTCTTGATATCCTTTGTCATAATAATAATGATTATATACCTCTTCAAAACTATTGATGGTTACACCATCACCCCACCCAGCACAATGAGCAACTTGTCCATTTCCAATGTATATCATAACGTGTCTTCCATTTGCAATTATATCTCCTGGCATAAATGCTCCAATATCTGATGGAGTACACTGTCCTAAATCATTAAAAAAATTTCCATTTTGATTATCATATCCCCACGAATCTCCAAAAGGAACAACAAACCCACCATCTCCAGATGCAGTAATTGGAATATCTAATCCTATAGATTGATGTAATACCAAATTAACAAAACCTACACAGTCCATCCTATAATATCCTTCTACTTTTTGCAAATTATATGCCATTTTTCTATCGCTGTTAATTAATGAATATACTGTTTCAGGTCCATGTTCTTTTGTAAAATTCGTAGCATAACTTGCAATATACGTTCCAGCTTCTTCTTGCGTCATCGCATAACTGTCCGTTTGCTTTAGTAGTAATATACATATTACCATTGCAAATAATACAATTACTTTTTTTATTGTTTTCACTTTCATATGTATATTACCCCTCCTTTTTCTAATTTAAAATATATATAATATTTTTATCGTCATAATATATTCTACTATTTTCATATTTTACTAAGTTAAATGTTTCATTACCTTCTAATATCGTTTCTGTTTCTTGCGTGGTTAGGTTATATTTATAAATTCCCTGATTTTTCTTGCTATATGCAAGAGTATCATCATTTAGCCAAATTATACTATCATAATTTGATGGCAAGCTTCCATCTAGCAAATAAATCATGTTTTTATCATCATAATATATTCTGTTATTTTCATAAGATTTTATCTGAAAATTGTCTTGTCCTTCTAAAATTATCTTTGTTTCCATAGTTTGTGCATTATATAAATACATTCCCTTGTTTTGTATGCTGTAAGCTAAATTATAATCATCTAACCATATATATGAATAAACTTTTTCATTTATTTCTGATGGCGGATTATCATCATCCAATGATAATATACTTGCTTTGCCTGATTCATCTTCTTTAACAAAAAACTTTCCACTTACCTCTTCTTCTATTCCCATATAATCTTTCAGGCATTCTTTCTTATATGTATAATCGCTTTTCCATTGTGCATAATTATGTATACTGCTTTTATTTAAATACTCATTCTCATACACCAAATTCTCATCAGTAAAATACGTATACTTAGGCAAGTTATTTTTATTTTTTCTCAGATCTGTTATATAGCTTCCTCCGTAGTTGTTGTAGAATATCACGCCACTGTCTCTATCCACATTAAATTTAAATTGTATTCCTCTTAGTGTATAAGTTAAGTTTACATAGTTTTCATCATACTCGTATTTATCATAATCTGGCCATAAATCTGTAATACTGCTTATAAATGATTTTAGATTTAGATCCTGCCTGAATTTTTCTATTAATGTTAGTAATTGCTGTTCATTACTTGCACTTTGTACTGGGTAAACGGAAATTGTCTTCTCTGTAAAGAAAATATACATTTTTTCTCCCTTGTAACCTAATAGGTATCTGTCCACTCCTCCAAAGCTTGGTTCACCTAATTTATTTACTACTTCTTTCAAATCTGTACCTACTTTTATTCCGTTTACTACTTCTTTATCGTATTTTTGTCTAAATACAATATTAAATACTTTTGTGCCCACTTTTTTAACATCATAGCCTTCGTCAAAGTAAATTGCATAATTATCTAAGGTACTTTCTTGTGTTCCTAAGTCTACTTGCTTTGCTTCCCATTCGTTTGTTATTAAATCGTTTATTATGCTAGATTGTATTTCCAATCTTGATATATTGGTATCTTTGTAACTTTCTAATGCTTTTATTGTATCTTTTTCCCCATAATAATTGTCGTTCCCATTGATATATAGCTTTAATATTACTTTGTTTGCACTGTCTCCAATTATTGCTATTACTAGATTTTTGCTATCGTCTATTAGTCGTATGTTTGTATAGCCTGTTACTTGTGCAAACAGTATTGATGCTCTATAAAAATATTCTTGATTACTTGCACCATCTGTATATAAATCATATTTAAATGTTAAATATATGTCTTTGTCATACTTCTCATTTTTTGATTTTTCTTCTTTTATGTATTCGCAATCTAAATATTTTGCGACTTCTTGTACTGTTTGAAAATCTTGAAGGGTATCGTAGCTTTTGTTTTGAAACTCTGATTGTTCTTGCGTATACATTAATATTTGCCTAAGTGCAAATATCATGACTAGAAAAATTACAGCTATTATGCCTACTATTTTTATTGTTTTTCTCTTTGGCATGTTTACCCTCCTATTTTTATTTTTGTTCTTTACTTAATCTCTTATATTTTATCATTTTTTGTCATGTTTCACAATGCTTCGCAAGCATTTTTATGTAAATCTCGTCATTTTTTTAATGCTTTTCTCTGTTTTTCGCTTACGGATATTACGTTTACCTAATTTGACTACACTGTCTTTACGTTTTTATTACATTTTTATTAAGTTCTATTTTTCGCTTGTCTTTCATACGATTAGTTAGACAAGATTATTTTATGGAGGTTTTTATATGGAAAATAAGGAAAACAAAAGATTTAAAATGTTTATTTGCATTACTGTTATTGTTATTTTGCTTGTTGGTATGGGATTTTATATTTTGCAAAAGTTAAAGTCTAATGATGAAATTGCTATGAGTGAGTATACTCCGCAAGAAGAAATTTCCGATGAACAATTTAGGAGTACCATTGTTAAATTATATTTTAAGGAGGCTACTTCAAACAATTTAAGAGTTGAAAATAAGAGTGTAGATGCTAAAGAATTAATTAACAATCCATATTTAACTTTAATAAACCTACTTATTCAAGGTCCTTCTGATTCCAATTTACAGTCAGCTATTCCACAGGGTACGCAAGTTCTTAATATATCTTTATCTGGTGATGTTCTTGTTGTGGATTTTTCTAATGAGTTTGTTGAAAACCATATTGGTGGTGCAGAGGCTGAAAGTGCTACTATATACTCTATTGTAAATACTTTGACCGAACTTACTGAGGTTAATTCTGTTAAATTTTTAATTAATGGTGAAGAAGGTAAAGCTTTTAAAGATAATGCTATCTCATTTTCAGAGCCATTTGTAAGAAAATAATTGAATTTTATGTAAATTTGTGATACAATGTTAATAGTTTTATCTTATGTAATGAAAGGAGTGCTTAACAATGCTTGGCATCTTATGTTCCCTCATTTTTATTATTGTAGGTCTCTTTTTGATTTACAAATTGTTCGGCTTATTAGCCCAATTATTCTTTATGGTTATTGGCATTTTATCCCTTGAACGGCATACTATCTCACATTTATTAGTCATATCTTTGTCAATATTTTTTGCTTATTTGGCTTTTGTACATGATAATATTTTTTGTGTTTTAGTTGCTGGATTTTTAGGATTTGCTTGGCTTGTATGGTTTTTAAATTTTATTACTGGTGATGTAAATACTGTTCACATACAAAATGATGCCACTTTAAGTCAAAGCATACATAGTCATTCACATTCGCGCTTTGGTTGGCTTAGTACTGGTGCTACACTATTGGCCTTTGCTTGGCTGTTTGGTAGACATAACCACAATGATAATGTAGCTCCGCCACCAGAGCATCACAATGAAAATTTTAACGACAATACTGTGGATAATTGCCCCCATGATAACTGTGATTGCAATATAGATGATTTTAGCGATTATGATTATTATGATGGAGAATAACCTAGCTGAGAGTAGCTTTTGCTACTCTCTTTTCATTTGAATAATTTGTATATTCTTGTATAATTGCTTATTTTTTTAAAGTTTCTTAAAAAGTTTTCCACATCATTTAAGGATTTTATGGTGTTATCTTTTTTCTTTTTAAAATCAATTTTTATCTTCTTCTTTTTCTTTTCACTCATTTCTATTCCCCCTTGATTATGGACTTTTCCAGTTTTCTGTTATATAATATGTACAATTTAAGGAATGGTGATTTATGGATACTCTAGTTTTTGATAACGAAGAAGTTCATGATTTAAATCGTAATGGACTTAAAATTATTCAATCCAAATCCGGCTTTCGTTTTGGTATGGATGCTGTACTTTTGTCTGATTTTGCTAAGGAAATGAAAGCTCATCTTAATGTTGCTGATTTATGCGCTGGTAATGGTATTGTATCTATTTTGCTTTCTAGCAAGGTTGATACAGCATCTATTATAGCTGTTGAAATTCAAGAAGATGTTGCTTCATTAGCTCGCAGAAGTGTGACTCTAAATGGTCTTGATAATAAAATTAATGTTCTTTGTTCTGATTTAAATAAATTAGACAAGCTATATTCTGCTGGAAGTTTTGATGCTATTGTTACAAACCCACCTTACAAGAAATTAAATACTGGCCTTCGTAATATTTCTGATACCAAATTTCTTGCTAGGCATGAGGTTTATTGCTCTTTAGATGATGTAGCCAGAATTTCTAGCTTTTTGCTTCGTCCTTATGGTTCTTTTTATATGGTTCATCGTCCAGAACGCCTTTGTGATATTTTTTCTTGTTTGCAAAGATACCATTTAGAACCTAAATTGCTACGCTTTGTTCAGCCTACTTCTAATAAAGCACCAAATTTATTACTTATAAAGGCTGTTAAACAAGCTCGTCCATTTTTAACTTTTGAAAATACTCTTGTTGTTTATGGTCAAGATGGCAATTATACTCAAGAATTTTTGGATATTTATAATAAATGATTGGAGGTTATATTATGACTGGTGTTTTATATTTAGTTGCTACACCTATTGGAAATTTGGAAGATATTACTTTGAGAGCTATTCGTATTTTGAAGGAAGTTGATTTGATTGCTGCTGAAGATACAAGACATAGTTTAAAGTTGCTAAATCATTTAGGTATTTCGAAGCCGCTTGTTAGTTATTATAAGCAGAAAGAAGCTAGTAAAAGTTCTTTTCTTATTGATGAATTATTAAGTGGAAAAAACATTGCTCTTATTTCAGATGCTGGTACTCCTGTTATCTCTGATCCTGGTGAAACTGTTGTTACCTTAGCTATTAAACATAACATAACTGTAGTACCTGTACCAGGACCTTGTGCAATTATTTCTGCTCTTATTGCTTCTGGTGTTTCAGCAAATTCTTTTTCTTTCTTTGGATTTTTACCTGTTGCAAAAAAGGAAAAGTTTGAAAAGCTTGAGTCTGTAAAGGACTATGAAACTACTCTTGTTTTTTATGAAGCTCCTCATAAGCTTATTAATACTTTGGAAGCTATGCTTGAAGTTTTTGGCAATCGTTCTATTGTTCTTTGTCGTGAACTTACTAAAGTACATGAAGAATTTATTCGTGGTAACCTTGCTGATATTATTTACGAACTTTCTGAACCTAAGGGTGAGTTTGTATTGATTGTTGAAGGAAATACTCACAAAAAAGAGGATGAAATAGCTATTTTAAATAGTTTATCTTTGGAAGAACATTATTCCTTCTATGAAAAACAAGGTTTTTCCAAAAAAGACATTGTTAAAAAAATTGCTAAGGATAAAGGTGTAAACAAAAATGAAATTTATCAACATTTTATAAAAAAATAACAAGATGTTTTCCACATCTTGTTATTTTTTTATTCTTCTATATTAGTTAATTTATCACGGCATTTGCTACACACAAGTTTTTCTTTATATTCTACTAAATCTTTTGTTCCTCCACAAAATATACAGTTAGGCTGATATTTTTTTAATATTACTGAAGAACCTTCTACGTATATTTCTATTGGGTCTTTTTCTTGTATTCCCAATTTGTTTCTTAATTCTATTGGTATTACTACTCTTCCTAGTTCATCTACTTTTCTTACTATTCCGCGTTGACTTCATTCAAAACGCCTCCTCTTTTTCTACAAAATTCGACACTTACTTACAATTATTATAATACCATATTTTTCAAACTTTGGCAAGGAATTTTTCCTATTTTTAATATTTTTATTGTCCCACTCTTACAATTTTTTGCATTGCATTGTATGTGTCTGTTGATAATGTTGTTTTCGAAACCATATTTCCATCTAAAAATAAATATTTATATGTTACTGTTTTTACTCCGTTGCTTCCTTTTTGCTCTACTATTTGTTGTCCTGGTTCTAAACTTGAGTCTTCTATATACTTGGTTGTAAAAGGTATATAATTTATTACTACAGGTTCTAACCTAACTTCATATTCTATTTCCTCTTTTATTCCATACATATCTATTTTGACTACCCCGTTTTTTACTTCTGATACTATTTTTACTGGATATTTTCTTGTATTTTTAAATTTAAAATCTGTACTTCCATATACCACTGTCGCATCTAAACCCGCTTTTACATAAGATGTAACAAATTGATGATTTCTTCTTGCTGTTATCTCTAGGTTTGCTTGCAAAACTGTATTATATAATGTGGATGATATTTGACATATTCCGCCTCCTAGCCCATCAACTACTTTTCCACTTGAATATATTTTTGCTTCTTTATATCCTGATGCAATAGTTCTTTCTCCTACTACTGTGTTATATGAAAATTCTTCTCCTGGCATCAATACTACTCCATTTATTTTATCTGATGCTAGTTTTAAATTATTACTCCTGTTTCTATTTGTAACATCATATTTTGTGCTAAATGATGATAACAAATCTGGAAATGCTTCTGTTCCTATTTGTTTGGTTGTTACTTGTGGTTTTGTATAGTTTAGTTTTATTACATATTCTTCTTTTGGTTCTTGTATCATTTGTTTTGCTTCATCTATACTGATACTAAAGTCCACTCCCTCTACATCTGGATATATCATAAACGGATTTGTTGTATAATATGCATCTTTTGGTTCTGTATAAATTTCGTTATGTATTTTTTCTATATCTATTTTGTCTGGTTCTGTAATTTGTACTGGTATTGTTATATTTTTCTCTTCTTCTCTTTCTTTTTTTATGCTATCCAAAATTAAGGTTTTTAGTCTGTCTTGTTGAATTGTTAATCCTTCTTTTCCTGGTGTTATTATTAAATTTCCGTCTTCTATATAATAACTATATTGTTGGATTGCATCTGGCAATTTTGTTGCTATATCACTTATTCCTGTGTTTAATAATTCATCATTATATGTGTATTTTAACTCTATTTCTTTTTTGCTTATTAGTCTTTTTAGTATTTCATAGTTATTTTGTACAATGTTCCCATTTCTTCCTTCTTTGTATGCCTCTTCTATTGCTGTTTCTATATCATATTTAAATTCAATTTGTGCTGGATTTATAGCTGTACTATATTCCTTATAATTCATATTTATATCTTTTGATAATTGGTTATTTAGTACTTCTTCTACTTTATGTTTTGCTTCTTCTTTGCTAAGTTCACTTACATTTATTCCATTTATACTAATACCTTGCATGATTTTAGTATTAGCTATATTGATTAAAGCAAATATTGTTGAAAATATACCTATAAGTACGGCTAGCACTATTGCAATAACTATTATTATTGTTACTTTATTAGATTTTGTTTCCTCTATTTTTTTCTGATAATTATTGTTTTCGCTTGCCATGCCGTTCCCCTCTCATAACTTTTTTCTATTAGTTTCTACATATATTGAGATATTACCACAAAAATATTTTTTTTACAATATCTATTTTTTTGTATTCTATTAAATTTTATTCTACTTTTTTTATTATATTCTAACTAAAAAAAACTTCTAAAATTGTGCTATCTAAAGCATATGCTATTTTGTCCATAATTTTTATAGATGGATTGTTTCTTGACCCCCTTTCCAGATGGCTTAAATATCCTATAGATATTCCTGTTTTTCCGTGAAAGTTCCTCTAATGTAATTCCTCTTCTTAATCTGATTTCCTTCATTTGATTGTGATACATAAAATTGCCCTCCTTTCTCTTTTGTCCTTTTAGCAAAATAATATCATAAATCAATTTGACAAGTCAATACTTTTTATAGCTTTATTATATTTTTTTATTTACTGCTAGACAATGCGCTTATTTTTATATATAATAGAAAAAAATTAAAAAAGGAGAAGATATTTGTTATGATAGGCGATATGATTGCAAAAATTAGAAAAGAAAAAGGTATTACTAAGACAGAATTAGCTAGAAGGACTGGCATTAATATTGGGCATTTAACTCATATTGAAAAAGGTGAAAGAAATCCTAGTCAAAATGCCCTTAAAAAAATTTGTCAAGCTTTGGATACACCATTTCAACCACTTTTGTATACTTATGGAAAAACTGTTAGTGAAGAACAAGTAAATTACGGTTTTATTGATTACATTCCATATAATAAAGTAATTGCTATTGATTCAATTGAACAATTAATGGACTGCCCTTCTGCTGCTCCTAGTTCTTCTTTGGCTATTAAAATGCAAGATGATGCTATGAACAATTCTATTCCAAAGGATACATATGCTTTTATTGAGTTTAACACTTTACTTGAAAATAAGGATATTGGGCTTTTCTTTGTTAACAACACTTTTGTTATTAGACATTTCTTTTCTAAAAATGGCGTAATTACTCTTAAGGCTGATAGTAAAGATTTCCCAGATATTAAAGTGAATACAGATGATTCTTTTTATATTGTCGGAAAGGTTGTTGGTTAATTTTTGCCTATGTTTTATTCTAGCTATGTTACTTTTGTAACTAGCTAGTTTTTTGTATAAAAAAAGTATTTTTGTAATGTTTTTTTACTTTTTTGTAAAAAATACTTGAATATTATTTTTTTTAATAATATAATATGCCTAACGAAAGATGAATTTAAGGAGAGAGATTTGCATGGAACTTACAAAAAATATTTTTTTTAATACTGATAAATTAACAGCTAATTCAACTGTTAAGATTTCATATACTGGTGACCTTTTTCAAAACAATTCTGAAAAGGTATTTATACATTATGGTTTTGGATTGCTTTGGGAAAATGTTGGAGAAGTTGAAATGACTAGGACTGAGTTAGGATTTCAAGCTGAAATTACTTTAACTGATGCTGAATCATTTAATTTTTGTTTTAATAATGGCGCTGATGTTTGGGATAACAATAATGGTGCAAATTATATTTTTCCTATTGAAAAGATAGAAACTGCTTTAGTAGAGCAAGAAGAAGATTCAGTTGCTTTATCTGCTCCTAGAAAACTTAGAAAGTCTTATTTGTGGAGTAAAAAAATTAGATTGGCTCTTTATAAAATTATTGTTTGTGTTCCTAAGCTTATTTCAGGTAATTATAAACGTAAAGTTAGTGAATAGTTTTTAAGCGTAATCAAAATATGATTACGCTTTTTATTTAGTTTATTCCCCAACCTCCATCTATAGAAATTATTTGTCCTGTTGTGTATTCGTCTTCTATTAACCATTTTACTGCTTTGGCTATCTGTTCTGGTTTTCCTATTTTTGCAAGCGGAATACCTTCTTTTATTTGTTCTACATCTTCTTTACTTAATTTTCTATTCATATTTGTATCTATTATTCCTGGCGCTATTGCGTTTACCCTTATGTTTGATGGGCCTAATTCTTTTGCTAGCGCTTTTGTAAATCCATTCATTCCTGCTTTTGCCGTTGAGTAATGCACCTCGCATGATGCTCCTATTACTCCCCATATTGATGATATATTTAATATTAACCCGTTTTGTTCTTGTAACATGCTTGATAATACTGCTTGACTTGTATTAAATATGGATTTTAGATTTGTGTTTATCATTTGGTCCCAATCTTTTTCTGTTATTTCTGCAAATGTTTTTATTTGTGATATTCCTGCATTGTTTATTAATACATCAATCTTTTTATATTTTTGCACTGCATATGCCACCATTTTGTCTATTTCTGCTCTTTTTGTTATGTCAGCATGATATATATCTACTTGATATCCCTGTTGTGTTAATTCATCTTTTATTTGTTTTGCCTCTTTCTCTGATTTATTATAGTTTAATATTACATTATGCTTTTCTTTTGCTAATTCATACACTATTGCTTTTCCTATTCCTTGTGCTCCCCCTGTAACAATTATTGTTTTTCTATTCATATTTTTCTCCTACAAATATAATAAAAAAGCCAAGAATTAAGATGAAAATCAAAACTCTTGACTTTGTGGAGCCGCTAGTCAGACTTGAACTGACGACCTACTGATTACAAATCAGTTGCTCTACCAACTGAGCTACAGCGGCGCGTTGTTATTGGTGACCCGTACGGGAATCGAACCCATGTCTCCGCCGTGAAAGGGCGATGTCTTAACCGCTTGACCAACGGGCC
>CAKOTZ010000012.1 GCA_934120395.1 uncultured Clostridia bacterium | reverse complement strand
AATTGCGGTAGCAATGTTACAGCTCCAGTGGGAAGAACCGAATGGAAAAAATGATATTTGTGATAAATCGCGGAAAAGAAAGTTAAGAAATAAAAAACAAATTTCTATAAATGTAAAAAATTTACATAAAACATAACATGATGTTATATTGAATTTTAAAACATGATGTTATATAATGTTCATAAGTTGAATATAAAATTAAATACAAATGAAAGGATGTTTTTTATGAACTTGAAAAGTAACAAAGCAATCACATTGGTAGCATTAATAATAACAATAATTGTTTTGCTAATTTTAGCAGGAGTAAGTTTATCAATGGTGTTAGGAGAGAATGGATTAATTAACAAGGCTCAATCAAGTGTAGACAAATATCAAGAGAGTAGTGAAAATGAGCAGGAATTACTAAACAAAATAGAAGAATATTTGGATGGCAATGGACTTGGTCCATCAATAAGTAATACAGAATCATATGTAGGAAAATATGCAGATGTAGACGGAGATGGAATAGTAGATGGAATAATATATGCAGATTTGGCAGTTGGAGGAAGTGGAAGATGGAATCCATCAGGAAATTCAAACTATAATAGTTATGGAGAATATACAATTCCAAAAATAACAACAGGATTAAAAGAGTATTGTGTAAGTCAAAAATCATACACAAATGCAATAAATGGAGAGCAAGAAGTAATAAGAGCAAAAACAACAAACGGTACACCAAGGTTTTATGTAATGGCGTTAACAGATATAGATGGGAAACAAAATGGAACAGTTTATTATTGGTATTATGCAGCATATAATAATATGAATGATTATGCAAGTACAACATCAGTAGATTTTGGAAAAGGAGCAAGCAATACAAGAAATATGCTAGCAAAGTGGAATAATACACCACCAGCATATGGAGCGCAAAATGCTAAAGATTCATGGGGACAAATACAGGAGCAAGTAAATAAAGGTTGGTATGTGCCATCACGAGCAGAATGGACAGCATTTGGAGGCAACTTGAGCATAAACAAATCAAATTACGCAAGCAAGGGTCTTAGCAATTGGTGTTGGTCGTCGTCACAGTATAATGTCAGAAACGCATGGTTTGCTGACTTTAGCAATGGATATGCGACCTACGGTCACGTAAACAACGACAACACAAACGGTTATGTGCGCTTAGGCACGACTTTCTAATTTTGTAAAAATGTAGGGAAATGGCAAACAAAAATGTTGTTTTTCCTACATTTTTTGCTAACTGCCAAGTTTACCGCCTACACAAAAATATATGAAAATTTAGCCGTTCCGTGAGAGGGCAAATATTTTTGCTTACGGCTAGAAAGAGGCCGTTTAGTGCTTAAAAATTAGCAATGCATTAGCGAGAAGAACAAATATATTTTTGGAATGAGGTTTTCCGTGGGGACCGCTGAGAGCTGTTAATTGCGGTAGCAATGTTACAGCTCCAGTGGGAAGAAACGAATGGAAAAAATGATATTTGTGATAAATTGCGGAAAAGTGTCAAGAAACGAAAAACTAACCATACAAAGGTAATTTTTTCGTTTTTTTGTTATTTTTTTCTTTACAAGTTCAAAATAATAATATAAAATGTATGCAAATTGTTAACATAGAATTACATAATATTGCTTGAAGATGGATAAACTAAAATAGTAATTTTATTAGAAATACAAAGGAAAGAGGTATAAAAATGAATTTAAAAAGTAACAAAGCAATCACGTTAGTAGCATTGATAATCACAATTATTGTTTTGCTAATATTAGCAGGAGTAAGTTTATCAATGGTGCTAGGAGAGAATGGATTAATTAACAAGGCTCAATCAAGTGTAGACAAATATCAAGAGAGTAGTGAAAATGAGCAGGAATTACTAAACAAAATAGAAGAATATTTAGATGGCAAGGGACTTGGTCCATCAATAAGTAATGCAGAATCGTATGTAGGGAAATATGCAGATGTAGACGGAGATGGAACAGCAGATGGAATAATATATGCAGATTTGGCAGTTGGAGGAAGTGGAACATGGAATCCATCAGGAAATTCGAAATATAATAGTTATGGAGAATATACAATTTCAAAAGTAACAACAGGATTAAAAGAGTATTGTGTAAGTCAAAAGTCATACGCAAATGCAATAAATGGAGAGCAAGAAGTATTAAGAGCAAAAACAACAAATGGTACACCAAGGTTTTATGTAATGGCGTTAACAGATATAGATGGAAAGCAAAATGGAACATATTACGATTGGTACAATGCAGCAAATAATATGAATGACTATGCTAGTACAACATCAGTAGATTTTGGAAAAGGAGCAAGCAATACAAGAAATATGCTAGCAAAGTGGAATGCAAAAGCTTATGGAGCGCAAAATGCTTGTTCAAGCCATAAAGATTTATGGGGACAAATACAAGAAAAAGCAAATAAAGGATGGTATGTGCCATCAAGAGCAGAATGGGCAGCATTTGGAGGTAATTTGGGCATAAACACATTAAATTACGCCAAAAATGGCCTTAGCTATTACTATTGGTCGTCGTCGCAGTGTAATACCAACGTCGCGTGGTACGCTAACTTCAACAATGGCTATGTGGGCAGCTACAACGTCAACGGCGTCGGCGACAACTTCTCTGTGCGTTTGGGCACGACTTTCTAGGAAAAATTTCAAATAAAATCTTGTAAAAAAGAAAAAAGTATGATAGTATTAAAAAAGTAAAACCGTAGAAAAAGCAAAGTAGATAAATTGCAGTTAACGAAAAAGAGAAATAGGTTATTAGCTGAAAGCCTATACGTTAAAATTTATTGAAATTTCACTTTGGAGGGACTTGCTAAAATTAGTAGGCAAGAACGTTTGCAACGTTATAGCTTAGAGAGATTAACAAAAGTGTTAATAAATTAGGTGGTACCGCGGAAATAAGGCCTTTCGTCCTAACAAGGATGAGGGCTTTTTTGTTTATACAATTTTCAAAAAAGGGAGGAAGAAAATTGAAAGAAAAAATCGAAGAGATAAAAAAACAAGCAAAGGAATGTATTGAAAAAACAAAAGACTTAAAAGGTTTAGAAGAAATGCGTGTTAAATATCTTGGTAAAAAAGGAGAATTAACAGCAATTTTAAGAGGAATGGGTGCTTTGTCTGCAGAGGAAAGACCAATTATTGGTAGTATGGTAAATGAAGTAAGAGATAGCATTGAAAACCTAATTCAAGGAACTGAAAAAATACTAAAACAAAAAGCTCTAGAAGAAAAATTAAAAACTGAAAAAATAGATGTTACAGAACCAAGTAAAAAACAAAATTTAGGTTCATTGCACCCAATTACAAAGGTAATTGATGAAGTTAAAGAAATTTTTATCGGTTTAGGATATAAAATTGAGGATGGCCCAGAAATAGAAACTGCCCACTATAATTTTGACCAATTAAATGCTCCAATAGACCATCCGTCAAGAGATTTGCAAGATACTATATATATTACAGATAATATTTTGCTAAGGTCACAAACATCTCCAGTACAAGCAAGAACAATGGAAAGACAAAAACCACCAATAAAAATTATATGTCCAGGAGCTGTATATCGTTCAGATTCTGTTGATGCAACACATTCACCGGTTTTTCATCAAATAGAAGGTTTAGTTATTGATAAAAATATTACAATGGCAGATTTAAAAGGAACATTGGAAGCTTTTACAAAAACATATTTAGGAGAAAAAACACAGATACGCTTTAGACCACATCATTTTCCTTTTACAGAACCAAGTGCAGAAGCTGATGTATCATGCTTTGTATGTGGGGGAAAGGGTTGTCGTGTATGTAAGCAAGAAGGATGGATTGAAATTCTAGGTTGTGGAATGGTACATCCAAATGTACTTCGTAATTGTGGAATAGATCCAAAGGAATATTCTGGTTTTGCTTTTGGGTTTGGAGTAGAAAGAATTGCTATGGCTAAATACGGCATAGATGATTTACGTCTGCTTTATGAAAACGATGTAAGATTTTTAAACCAATTTTAAAAAATATAGGAGGAAATAAAATGAAAGTTGGAATAGAATGGCTAAAAGAGTATGCTAATATAGATGTATCAATGAAAGAGTTATCAGAAATACTTACAATGACAGGCTCTAAGGTAGAAGGCTTTGAAACAAAGGGAGACAACATAAAAAATGTTGTTGTTGGTAAGATATTAGAAATTGAAAAACATCCAGATGCAGATAAGTTAGTTGTAACAAAGGTAGATGTAAAAAATGAAATTTTGCAAATTGTTACTGGAGCTAATAATATTAAAATTGGAGATATAGTACCAATTGCAAAAGATGGTTCAGAACTACCTGGCGATATTAAAATAAAAAAAGGAAGTTTAAGAGGAGTAGAATCATGTGGAATGATGTGCTCTGTTGGAGAACTTGGCTTGAATTTAGAAGACTACCCAGGGCAAATAGACCATGGAATTATGATTTTACCAAAAGAGTATGAGAAGGATTTAGGTAAAGATATTGTTGAGGTTTTAGGGTTAAGAGAAGATATAATTGAATTTGAAATTACACCAAACAGACCAGATTGCCTATCAGTGGAGGGAATCGGAAGAGAAACTGCTGTTTCTCTTGGAGAAGAATGTAAAAATCCAAATAAAGATATTGACAGTATGAATGTGGCGAGGACGGATAATTTGGAAGGTTTAACAGTAAGCATAGAAGCGGCTGACTTATGTTATCGTTATATGGCTAGAGTTGTAAAAAATGTAAAAGTAGCTCCTTCACCAGATTGGATGAAAAAACGTTTAAGTGCTTGTGGGGTAAGAAGTATCAACAATATTGTTGATATTACAAACTACGTAATGTTAGAAATGGGTCAACCAATGCATGCTTTTGATATTAATTCTATTGCAGGTAAACATATAAATGTTAGAAGAGCAAGAAATGGAGAAAAAATAACAACATTAGATGAGCAAGAAAGAGAGCTAACAGATGAAATGTTGGTTATTGCAGATGATGAAAAAGCTGTTGCTGTAGCTGGTGTTATGGGTGGAATGAACTCAGAAATTGAAAATGATACACAAACAATAGTGTTTGAATCTGCAGTATTTAAGGGAGGAAATGTACGTCTAACTGCAAAAAAATTAGGTTTAAGAACAGAGGCTTCAAGTAGATATGAAAAAGGTTTATCTCCTGAAAATGCAGAACGAGCAGTTAATAGAGCAGTGCAATTGGTAGAACAATTAGGGGCTGGAGAAGTTGTAGATTGTTTAATTGATGTGTATCCTACAAAACAAGAAGTAAAGAAAGTTGAATTTAATCCTGAACGCATAAATAAACTATTAGGAATAAATTTATCTAGAGAAGAAATGGTAGAAATTCTAAATAAATTAGAAATTAAGGTAGAAGGAGAGTATTGCATACCACCATATTATCGTCAAGATATTGAACAAGATGCAGATGTTGCTGAAGAAATTTTACGAATTTATGGATATGATAAATTGGGTAGCACACTTATTGAAGCAGAAACAACATTAGGAGGTAAAACAGAATCTCAAAAATTAGAGGATAGAGTTAAGCAAATGCTAGTAGCAAAAGGATTTTCAGAGGTGTATACTTATGGATTTATGAACCCTGAAGAATTAGCAAAATGTAGAATAGAAGAAGGAAATGCTTTATATGATAGCACAATAAAAATAAAAAATCCATTAAGTGTAGATTATTCTATCATGAAGACAACAGTTGTTCCTACTATGATGAAGGTTGTTTCGTCAAATATTGCAAAGAAAAATATGGAACTTAATTTGTTTGAAATTGCAAAAATTTATCAAGATAATGTAGGTGCAATTGAAAAAGAAGAATTACCAGAAGAACGAAAAATAATTACTCTAGCTATAACAGGAGGAGAAAGTGATTTTTACTCTTTAAAAGGAATTGTAGAAAACATATTGGAAGAAGCAAATATAGCTAGATATGATGTAGTAACAGATAGTGAAGAAAGTAGTTACCATCAAGGTAGAACAGCTAAAATAAATATTGGAAAAGACACAATTGCAATTTTAGGTCAAATACATCCAAGTGTACAAGAAAACTATTCTGTAGGACAGGCTGTTTATATAGCTGAAATTGATTTTGAAAAAATAGTAAAATATTCTAAAAAAGAAAAAAAATATACACCAATTCCAAAATATCCAGCAGTAGAAAGAGATATAGCGGTTACGGTTTCAGAAGAAATTGAAGTTGCACAAATAGAAAAAATACTTAGGGCAAAGGGAAAGAAATTGTTGGAAAGTTGGAAGGTTTTTGATATTTATCGCAGTGACAAATTAGGTCTAAATAAGAAAAGTATTGCTATTGCACTTATTTTCAGAGATAAGACAAAAACTTTAACAGATGATGAAATAAATCAAGTAATGGAGCAGATAGTAGAAGAGTTATCTAAGATTGGTGCAGAGCTTAGAAAATAGATAAAATATACCAAATAGAATTCAATAAAAAATGTTGAATTCTATTTGCTTTTGTGGTATTATCGATAATATAATTGAGAAAAAAGGAGAGAAAAACAAATGAATAAACATAAAATATTTGTAAAAATAGTAGCAGCTATTTTAGTTATTACTATGGCTGCAACATCTATTTTTACATTATTATACTATCTATTTGCCAAATAAGAATAAAGAGAGGTAATATATGTTAGAAAATATTAAAATGATGTTTTATAATTTTTATCAACAAAATATAGTAGAATATTTAACAACATGGCAACAATATCCAATAAAATTAGTTTTGCTAATTATTGATATAAGTATTGTTATCTTTCTAGGCTATAAACTATTACAACTTGTTAAAGACACAAGAGCTTGGCAATTGCTAAAAGGAATAGTTTTCTTAATAATTGCTAATGCTCTTAGCGGAATTTTTCAATTGAATATTTTACATTACATATTAAATTCTTTAATGACCTATGGAGTATTAATACTAATTGTTATCTTCCAGCCAGAATTAAGAAGGGCATTAGAACAGCTGGGCACAAGAAATGTTTCTAAGTTTTTTGGAATTGATAAGGATATAGCCGTTAGAACAAAAGAAGATATTTACAAAATTGCAATTGCGGCAACAGAGCTTGCAAAAACAAAAACAGGTGGTCTAATTGTAATTGAAAGGGATATACAAATTAAAGACATAATAAGTACAGGAATTGCGATGGATTCCGAAATTTCACCACAATTATTGGTAAATATATTTACACCCAATACACCTCTACATGATGGAGCGGTTGTAATTAGTGAAAATAGAATTAAGGCAGCAGCATGTATGCTACCACTTGCTAGTGATCAAGACATAGCAAAGGAATTAGGAACTAGACATCGTGCAGCAATTGGAATATCTAAGGAATCAGATAGTATTGCTGTTGTTGTTTCAGAGGAAACAGGTAAAATATCGGTTGCAAAAGATGGTACATTAATTGCAGATGTAAAGGAAGAAGCTTTAAAGAAAATTTTAATAAAGAATATTGTTACTAAAAGATTGGAGCAACCAAAACAGCAATCAAATGGGATATGGAATAAAATTGTTTCGAAAATTAAAAAGAAAAATAATAAAGAAGAGAAAACAAAATGAGAAATATTAAATTAACTATAGAATATGACGGTAAAGACTTTAACGGTTGGCAAAAACAGCCTAATAAATTGAACATTCAGGGAGAAATTGAAAGAGCGATTCATGATATTACAGGAGAGGAAGTTAATTTAACTGCTTCTGGAAGAACTGATGCAGGAGTACATAGTTTTGGACAAACAGCAAATTTTAAAACTGAAACTGATATACCAATAGAAAAGATAGCGGTAGCTATCAATTCGAAATTAAAAAGAAGTATTAGAATTAAACAGGCAGAGGAAGTAGAAGAAAGATTTCATGCACGATATAGTTGTAAAGGAAAAAAATATCGTTATATTATTAACAATAGCAAACAAGGAAGTGCGGTTTATCGTGCATTAGAATATCATGTTCCAGCAGTACTGAATGTTGAGGCAATGCAAGAAGCTGCTACCTATTTTGAGGGAGAACATGATTTTGCGGGATTTAAAGCAAGTGGAACAAGCAGCAAAAGCAGTGTGCGTTCTATATACAAGGCAGAAGTAAAAAAAGATGGAGAACGAATTTTTATAGAATTAACTGGAAACGGATTTTTATATAATATGGTTCGTATAATTGCTGGGACCTTAGTTGAAGTTGGATTACGGAAAAATAAAGCCAGAAGAAATAATAAATATTATAGAGGCAAAAGATAGAAAAAAAGCTGGAAAGACATTGCCAGCACAAGGCTTATATTTAGTTGAAGTTTACTATTGATTTTTTGAAAATGGTATGCTACAATAGAGATACTGTAAAAATAAAAGAGAACGTGGAGGAAAATAGATGGATATCGTAAAATATATACTAGGAGCTATTTATATTATTGTATGTTTGGCTATTGTCATATTAACATTATTGCAAAAAAAAGGACAAGAGGGTCTTTCAGGCGCAATTGTTGGTTCAGCAGCAAGTGCAGGTTCTGGAAATTTCTATGAAAAAAATAAAGGAAGAACAAAAGAAGGTTCATTAAAAAAATGGACTGTTATTATGGGAATTACATTTGTAGTGTTAACAATTATATTAGGAATTGTTTATGTTATTAAGTAATTTTAAAAATGTTCTATTTATAATGCAAAATACTTAAATACATTTATAATAAAAAATACCAAAAATGAAGAAGCTGTTATTGCTTCTTCATTTTTGGTTTTGAAACCAATGCAGCAATATATCCAAAGAAAATAGCTGCTGAAATACCGCCAGCAGTGGATGTAATGCCTCCAGTAAATGCACCAACTAAGCCATGCTTTTGTACACCTTCAATTGCTCCCTTGGCTAAGGCGTTGCCAAAACCAGTTAGTGGAACTGATGCGCCACTTCCTGCAAAATCTACAATATATTGGTATATACCTAAGCCACCTAGAATAGCACCAGAAGTTACAAATATAACTAATATTCTAGCTGATGTTAATTTAGTTTTGTCGATTAATATTTGACCAATAATACAAAATAAACCACCAACAACAAAGGCTTTTAAAAGTAACATGTAGTCTAATTGTTGAAAAAAATCCATTTGATTCACCTCTTTTTCTAAATTTCAATACTGACTGCATGAGCAATTCCAGGAATGCTTTCGCCCTGTTGCGATGTTGTAGAATTTGTAAGAGCGCCAGTTGCTATTAAAAGAATTTTTTTATATTTCTTTGCTTTTAATTGCTTGTAGATATAAGAAGAAAAAACACTTGCAACACAAGCACAACCAGAACCACCAGAATGAGTGTCCTGAGCCTCTTTGTCAAAAATAAGAACACCACAGTCATTGTAGTTGGACTTAATATTATATCCCTGCATTTGTGCAAGCTCTATAAGTATTTCTTTGCCAACATAGCCAAGATCGCCTGTAAAAATGGCATCGTAGTAGCTGGGGTTTCTACCAGTATCTTTGAAATGTGTAATTAAGGTGTCAAGAGCTGCTGGTGCCATTGCTGCTCCCATATTGTTTGAATCTTTAATACCCATATCAATAATTTTTCCAGGCGTAATATGAGTAATAAAAGGGCCTTGACCATCCTTTGAAATAATTGCTGCACCAGCACCTGTAACAGTCCACTGGGCTGATTGTGGTCTTTGATTTCCTAATTCAAGAGGAAATCTAAATTGCTTTTCAGCACTACAAAAATGGCTAGAAGCCGTACAAAGAATATATTTAGCACCACTTGATTCGGCAAAAACAGATGCTAAGCATAAACTTTCAGCGAAAGTGGAACAAGCACCAAATATACCAAAAAAGGGTATATGGATTTCCCTAAGACCGAAACTTGAAGAAATGCATTGATTTAAAAGGTCTCCAGCAAAACAAAAGTCAATTTGCTCTTGTGGAATTCCTGATTTTGAAATAACAGTATTTGCAGTTTCTTTTACTATTTTACTTTCAGCTTTTTCCCAAGAACTTTCGCCCCAAAATTCATTATCTAAACATTGGTCAAAGTAACTTGCTAGAGGACCATCAGCTTCTTTGGGACCAACAATACTTGCTGTTTCTAAAATAGTAGGAGGACTATCAAATTTAATTGTTTGAGAACCTATTTTTTGCATACAAACTCCCTTCTTAATAATTAAACAAGCGTAATAGCTTGAGTGTTAAAGATTAAATATAATATTCCAACTATAATTGATGCAGATATTCCAAAAACCAATACAGGACCTGCAACTGTAAACATTTTACCACCAACCCCCATAACGTATCCTTCAGATTTATATTCCATTGCAGGTGAAACAATTGAATTTGCAAATCCTGTTATTGGAACTAAAGAACCAGCACCAGCAAATTTTCCTATCTTATTAAATAGATTTAGTGAAGTTAAAAATGCACTAATAAAAATTAGAATAATTGAAACAATAGTATTACTCGTTTCAGTATCTAGTCCTCTGTATTTGCAATAACATGAAATTAATTGTCCAACTAAACATATAAGCCCACCAACCCAAAAAGCATTAAAACAATTTTTAAAAATAGGTGAATTTGGCGATTTTGCATTTACATAATTTTGATAATCCTTTTTAGTATTTAATGGATTAGAATTCATTGCTTTCTCCTTTCTGTTATTGCATAAGAAAAACTAATTTCTTATGCAATAAATGAAAAATTAAGTTAAATAATTATTAATCTTCCCTTTCTCGATCAATAACAAAACTGATATCTAAAGTTGCATAGTATTCTGCAATTTTCTTGCCATTAACTTTTGCTGTTTGTTCTAGAACAGTAACATTTGATATATAGTCTATTGTTTTAGCTGCCTCGGCAATAGTTTGAACAATTGCATCTTTCCACGAAATTGTTGACATTCCTGTAACTTTTATATGTTTTTCAGTAACCATTTTAATACCTCCATAAATAAGTGTTAAATTTATAATTTCCAGTTTTTCCTGAAATTATACAGAAAGAATAAAAATAAATATTACAGAAATGTTACAGTTATATTACAAATCAATTAAAAGTGTTGACTTTTGTCGTGGAAAATATAAAATAAGTATATGAAAATTTGAGTAGAACAAATATTGCGTATACAATAAAATAGAAAAAAATACATTTAATAATATACAGAAAATTGCAAAATATAATACCATAGATAAATTTACAAAACAAAGGAGAAGTTTATGTCAGACTGTTTAGGATTATATATCGAAAATCACTTAATAAAATATGCAAAAGTTTCAAAAGAACGAGATAACACAAAAATTGAAGCTTTTGGAATTAAAACTTATGAAAAACTAGACGATGCAGTAAAGCAAATAGTACAAGAAACATATAGCTTTAAAACTCCTATTAGTGTTAATTTATCGGATGAAATGTATAACTATTTTAATGTTTTTTCAATGTTAAGCAAGAAAGATATTGAACGTGCAATTAAAACAGAATTTGAATTTCTTTGCGAAGAAAGAGGATTCAACAAAAATGTGTTAGAGTATAAATATTTTTCGGTAGCTGATAAAGAAAATGATGAAAAAATTAGAACTATACACATTTCAGCTAATAAAGCAGAAATTGCAAGAAAAACACAACAAATGGAAGGGTATAAGTTAAGAAATATTTCACCATTACCAATTAGTATTGCAAATTTAGTTGAAATTAATTCACAAGAAAATATTGTAATTGTAAATATAGAAGAAAAAACATCTATTACAGTAATTGTTGATGGTCAAATATATAAAGTGGAAATTTTAGAAGATGGAATGCAAGAAATTTTCGACAAAATCAATATAAAAGAAAATTCATACAGCAAGGCTTATGAAATTTGCAAAAACACCACTATATATACTATGGAAGGCAAAAGCTTGCAATTAGAAGAAAGCGAATATCTAGAAGAAATTATGCCTACATTATATAACATTGTTACAAGAACAAAAGATATAGTATCCGAGGAAGCACTAAATATTAGCAAATTATACATTACTGGAACAGGAGCTGTAATAAATAATGTTGATTTATATTTTCAGGAAAATTTAAAACAACAAAAATGCGAAATTTTAAAACCATATTTTGTACAAACTGAAACAGTAAGATTAAATATTAAAGATTATATTGAAGTGAATTCTGCGATTGCATTAGCTTTACAAGGATTAGGAGAAGGATTAAAAAGCGTTAACTTTAAAGAATTAGGATTTTGGGATAAAATTGAAATGCCTTCAATTGGAGGCAAAGAAAGCAATGGCTCAAAAGGTGGAATTTTTTCTAATATATCATTTGATTTTAATCTAGATGGTAATTTCGATAAAATTGAAAAAATGTTAATGAGACTTGCTGGAACTATATTAATGCTTATTATTTTATATTCTGCATTTTCGTTTATAGTTGTTGGACAAATACAAAACAAAGAAAATGAAACAGAAGCAGCATTGAAAAAAATAGATGAGCAAATTGCATTAGCAGATAAAGATGTTAACAACATAAAAACTAGGGCAAATGATTATAGTAATTTAATACAAAATTTACAAGCTATTAATGAAAGAACTACAGAAAAGTATAAGACTAGAAATGCAATTCCAAACTTGTTAAATAGAATTATGTCTAGCATACCTAAAAATGTACAATTAACATCAGTTTCTAATACTAGTGGAACACATATTGTGATAAAAGCACAATCAACAAAATATGAGCAATTAGGTATGTTTAAAGCACAATTAATTGTTGATAATGTATTGCTTGATGTTAAGTCAGATAGCAGTGTTAAACAAGATGGATTAGTTAAAGTTACAATAGAAGGAGAGTTACCATGAAAAAAATATTATTAATAGTAATGTGCATACTTTTATCTGTAATTGCTTATGCTACAGTTGTTAATGGATATAGCATTGGTGGTTTCCAAGTTTTTGGAATAAGTAACATTCAAGCAAAAAACAATGAGCTTGATTCAAAAATTCAAGAAGCTAGTAAGAAAAATACAATTACTTACCAAGAAAAAATGAATGAATTAAATACTTCAGCAAAAGATTTAATATCAAAAAAGAAAAGCTATGAGGAACTAGTTTCATATAGCAAAGACACAGATGTTGCAAAAGCACAACAATTTCAACAATACGAAATTGAGGTGCTATGGACAAAAATTGGTATGTATGCCACAAAAAATGGCGTTGTATTAAAATTTGATATAACAGAAAGCAGTAGTGGAACACCAAATGTAAATGACTTGAAATTCACTGCAACAGGAAGCTATATTTCTATAACAGACTTTGTGGCAGACCTTGAAAAAGATGTAAAACTTGCATTTACAATTGAAGGATTTGAATTGGTACCTGCAACAAGTGGAGATACACAAGCAACTGGAAGAAATCTACAAGCAACATTTAAAGTAAGAGATATAGCATTAAACATGAATACAACGACAATAAGTCAATCAAATGATTCAAGTAACACAAATACAGTAAATAATACAGTAGGAGAAAACACAACTACAACAAATTCTCAAAATACAACTAATACAGTAAAGTAGTTTGAAAGGAGAACAATATGATAAAAACAGTATTAAAAGAAACTTGTATTATGATATTGCTTTGTGCAACAATTGCGTTAATATTGGCAGTTTTTTTCTATGATTATATTCCAATCAATAAAGAAGTGCCAACACCAGTTGCATACAGCATGCCAGAAGAATTAACAGATGTAAAAGAGGAATTGCAAAATTCCATTTCAAATGCAAATGAAAAAGTAGTATTAACTTATGAAATAGATGAATCTGATTTAGCTGGATATAAGCAAACAAAAACATATGATGCAGGAAAAGCAAATCCGTTTGAAGCTTATTCAGAGGATACATCTGCAGAAGATAATAACAACAATAATGGTAGTGATGCTACTAATAATAATGACAATAGTGAAACAAGTACAACAAAGGATAATAAAACAAATTCAAATTCAACAGGCACACTTTTTGAAAAAGGCAATACAAAATAGTTGAATAAAACAAATTAAGGTTATATTTATTATTAAATATATACAAAAAATAAAACAAGGAGGATTTTTTATGTTAAAGGCAAACAAAGGTATTACATTAGTTGCATTAATAATCACAATCATCGTATTATTAATATTAGCTGGTGTTTCTATTTCAATGGTGTTAGGAGATAATGGTTTAATTAAGAAAACTCAAAACGCTGTAAACACTTATGATAATACAGCAAAAGATGAAAACAAAACATTATTTAACATCGAAAATAAATTCGATCAATATTTATACAACTTAGAGCACAACTAATAAGAGTGATTGTTATGCACAACAGTTAAGAGCATATGCATTATAATAATGTATATGCTCCATTTAATATAAGGGGGAAAAATGGAAGCTTTTATTTACTTTTTATCATTTATAATGGGAAGCTTTTTAGGAAGCTTTTGCACTTTAGCTGTTTACAGAATACCATTAAAACAAGATATTACACATAAACGATCATATTGCCCAAAATGCAATCATCGCTTAGAAGCTTTAGATTTAATTCCCGTATTTAGTTACATTTTTTTAGGTGGAAAATGTAGGTATTGTAAAGAAAAAGTTAGAATAAGATATTTGCTTTTAGAAATTTTCTTTGGACTAGCATATATGTTATTTATAATGTCTATAAAACTGGATTTGTTAAATTTAAACTTAGACAGTTTAGCATATATTTTATTTGGAACATTATATTTAGTAACTATATTTTTGATTGCTGGAATTGACAAAGAATATAAAAATATTCATAAATCGGTATTAATATTTGGTACAATATCTATGATTTGCTATATAGTATATCTATATATAGTAAATGGAGCTATTTTGTCCGATAATATATATAGATATGTTATATATACATGTATTTTGTTAATGTTAATTTTGGGAGAGAGCATATATAAAAAAAGACAACAAAAATCAAATTATGTATTGCAAGTACTTGGGCTCTTTACATTTATGCTTTTATTTAGTGGAAAAGTAGTTATGCTATTTGCTTCAATTTTTACATTAATAACAGTGGCAATTATGAATTTTGAAAAAATTAGAAAACAAAGTGACGAAAAATTGCCAATTGGCTTTTACTTATGTGTTTATAATATATTATTTTTATTAATACAAAATTTTATCCAGAACTAAGGTGAAAAAATGAAAAATAGTTTAAAACGACAAGAAGGATTTTCTGGAATAGATATTGTTGTTTCAATTGGGATAATTATAATTTTTGTATCAATTATTGCGATTGTATATGTTAACTTGAGTACTGTTAACATGGAAATTGAAAGAACAGGAAAGGCAACTAGTTACGCAATTTCTATTTTAGAAAAAGTAGATGAATTATATTATAGTGAGGTTACACAAGAAAATTTTGAAACTAAGGATATTGGAAATGGGAAACATTCCGTTGCAGGAATTGATATATCAAGCGGTTATACACCAAAAGTAGTGATTGACAATTATAATCAGACAAATGGAGTAAACAATGGAAAGGCCGATGTGGTAAAAACAGCTTATGTGACTGTTAAATATAAAGTTGGAAATAAAGAACAAAGCGTTGAAATGAAAAAAATAAAAACAAAGGAAAACATTAAGATACCTAATATGCCAAATTTAGAAAATGATATGACGGCTGTAAAATATGTTTATTCTGGCAATAACAAAAAATTAGTAAAAACTAGTGTAACAGATACAAATTATTATCAATATGAAAATAAAAATTGGGCTTTAGCTATAAAAAATACAGATATAAATGGAGATGGAACAATTAAAGAGAGTGCTGTAATTTATGTTTGGATACCTAGGTTTGCGTATTATACAACAAACTCTGCAACAGATGTTAAATTTATATATGGAACAGCAAATAAGTATGTAAATGCTAATGGAGATTTACAGGAATTAACAACAAGTTACAAGATACCAACAGAATTTTCAAATGAAAGTGGTATGTGGATTAAATTAACTGAAGTAAGTACAAATGCAGTAGCAAAAATATTAAATTTAAGTAGCAAATATGGACCAATTACTGTTTAACAGGAAATTATATGTAAAACAAAAAAGTATATTTCTATTTATAAAATTTTATTGTATAATGATACTATATTAGATAGAAAGAAAGGGAAATTTATGGAAAACAGAAATAGATTACCAATTGGTGTAGAATTAGTTAGAAGAGGGCTTATTACAGAACAGGATGTAAATAAAGCAATAGAGTACCAAAAAGCACACCCAAGTAAAAAACTTGGTGATATTATTAAAATATTAAATTTATGTGATGAATATCGTTTGATAGAAGCGATAGGAGATATCTTAGGCGAAAAAGCTATGTTAATAGGTTCATCAGATGTTGTTATAAATTTTACAGATTATATTTCATTAGATGTTGCGAAACAATGTATGGCTATTCCTTTTGATATTAATAATGGTAAAATTAAAGTATGTTTTGCAGATACCTCAAATACAAAATCAATAGAGATTGTTCGTTTGTTATTACTTAACAAAGGACTTGTAATGGAAAAATATATTAGCTTTGAAAGTAATATTACAGATGTTTTAAAATCTCTTGAGGGAAAGGCAACAGACAATATTGAAGAAGTAAGAGATGTTACAAGCTTAATAGATAATATTATAAAAACAGGTATAAGCAAACGTGCAAGTGATATTCATATTGAACCACTAGAAACAAATGTAAGGGTTCGTTATCGTATAGATGGTGAATTAATTACTGTTGCAAATATTGCAAAAGATAAACAAAATCAAATTATAGGAAGATTAAAGGCAATATCAAATATGCATCAAGAAAAACAGGAATCGCAGGATGGTAGAATTTTGTTATATTCTGATTACAATATACGTGTGTCTTCGCAAAAGAATGTTTATGGTGAAAAATTCGTATTAAGATTGTTAAAGAAAAATGCGGATATTATGGCTTTACATGAATTAGGATTTCCAAAGAGCATGGACGAAGCTAAAAAGGTATTTAATAAAAGAAATAGTATAACAATTGTCGCCGCACCAACAGGTGAAGGAAAAACAACAACTTTATATAGTATTATAGATTTATTAAATAGACCAGAAATTAATATTACAACAATAGAAGATCCTGTTGAAATTAGAATTAATGGCTTAAATCAAATTGAAATAGATGCAAAAGCAACATTTTCAGACTCATTAAGAACAGTTTTAAGACAAGATCCAGATATTATTTTGGTTGGAGAAATACGTGATACAGAAACAGCTGAAATTGCAATGCAAGCAGGACAAACAGGACACTATGTTTTATCAACAATACATACTATTGATAGCATAGAGGTTATTACTAGGTTAAGAAAAATGGGAATTTCAAATTATGATATTGCAAGTACTTTGGCAACATCTGTTTCACAAAGATTAATTCGTAAAATATGCCCAGAATGTGCAAGAAGAAGAGAATTTACAGAAGAGGAAAAAGAAATAATAAGAAGAATTGCTAATAAATATTTGTTAGACGTAGATTTAGAAGGTAAATATACTTATGAAGCAGTTGGATGTCAACATTGTAATAATACAGGATTTTATGGAAGAATTGCTGCTTTTGAAATATTAGAATTAACAGAATCTATTAAAGAAATTATTGTTAGAAACGGTTCTACTATTGAAGTAAGAAATGAGGCATTAAAAGGAGATTATAAACCTATTGTAATTGATGGGCTAAATAAGGTGTTAAGCGGAGTAACAACTTTGGATGAATTAAACAGAAAACTAGTTATATACTAATAAAATGGGGAGGATACATAAAAATGATACAAATAGAAAGAATTCTAGATAGTGCTGTAGAAAATGATGCATCTGACATACATTTAATCTCAGGAATTAGACCAATGCTTAGAGTTTCTAGGGACTTAATTGAGTTAACTGAAATGGATCTTGTAACTGTAGATGATATGTGGGAGGTATACGATTATTTTGTAAGAGGAAATGTAGAAAAAGACGAAATTTTTAGAACAAAAAGAAGACTAGATTGTTCTTATGAATATGATACAATTCGCTTGAGGGTAAACATTTCAATGTCAAATGAGGTGCCAGTAGCTACTCTTAGGGTTATAAAAAATGAATTACCTAAGTTTGAAGATTTAGGTGTTCCAGACATTGTTAGACGTATGACTTACCAACCACAAGGGTTAATATTAGTTACAGGTAAAACTAACTCTGGTAAAACAACAACATTAAATGCTTTAATTAATGAAATTAATGAAAAACAAAATAAAAAAATATTAACATTAGAGAATCCTATTGAATATAAACATACTTGTAAGCATTCAATTATTGTTCAAAAAGAAGTTGGATTAGGTAGAGATGCTTTAACATTTAGTGATGGTGTTAAAAACTCTTTAAGAGAAGACTGTGATATATTAGTTATTGGAGAGATTAGAGATAAAGAAACTATGGATGCAGCTATAGAAATGGCAGAATCTGGACATTTGGTAATTGGTACTTTACATACAAAATCCTGTGCAGAAACTGTAGATAGAATGATAAATTTCTATGAAATTAGCGACCAATCAAGTGTTAAGTATCTAATATCTTCATTGTTAAAGCTAGTTATTTCTCAAAGATTATTAAAGGGAACACATAACAAATTAGTTTTGGTTCCAGAAGTAATGATTGTAGATAACGTCATAGCAGGATGTATTAGAAAGGAAAAACTTAGTGTTTCAGAAATAGAAGACGCAATTCAAAGTAGTATTGACAAAGGAAGTATTGGACTTATTAATTCGCTTGCGAAATTGTATGTTGAAGATGTTATTACCTTAGAACAAGCAAAGGGACAAATTGAAGAAAAGAATATTGAAACACTAAATAGAACTATTATGCAATTAAAAATGAGACGTGCTTAAAATGTATAAAGTTTTTTGAAAAAGAGTATACTTGAGCAAGAGGGGGGAAAGAAAAATATGCCTTTATATGTATATCGAGCAATGACAGAAGATGGACATGTTGTTAGAAATAGGGTAGAAGATACAAATAAACATTCCTTAATAAAAAAAATAAAAAGAAATGGTCTGTTACCGATAAGTGTTACAGAATTAAAAGGTAGACAAAATAGAACTAAGAAAAATAAAAGAAACGTAAAAGACATTGACTCGATGATGAAAAATTTGAATACAGGTAATATTTTAAATAGACAAAAAAACAAAAAGAAAAGTGTGTTAGAAAAAATTGGATATGCCTTAGTTAAATCAAATAAAATTACAAATAGAGATTTAGTTATTTTTACACAAAACTTCTATTTGTTGAAAAAGGCAAATTTTAATAATATACATGCATTAAACACTATAATTGAAAGTACAGAAAATCCAAAATTTAAGGAAATCTTAGAAGACATATTGGCAGGTGTTGAATCACGGAGAAAACATGTATTTAACAATGGAATATTATCCAGACGTTTTTCCGTATATCTATATAAATATGATAAAAGTTGGAGAATTGTCAGGTTCTTTAACAAATTCTTTACAACAGGCAGTAAAATATTTGGATGAAACAAGTGAATTAAGTAGAAAATTAAGAAAAATATTAATACCAAACATCGTACAGTTTGTTGGATTGCTTATAATGCTATTTGTAGGAACTTTATTTGCAATTCCAGCAGTTCAAAAAGTGTTTGATGAAGTTGGTACAAAGGATCAATTGCCAGAAGTAACGATGTGGTTCTCTCATGTTGTAGACATACTGGTGGCATATTGGTATGTACCTGTAATTATAGTTGGTGTTATTGCGTTTATTATAGTTTCATATATACGAACACCGAAGGGCAAATATAATTTCCACTATTTTAAATATACTATGCCAATTTTTGGACAGTTAATATATGCTTTAGATTTTTCAAGATTTATAAAGGCTGTACTATTAAATATACAAAATGGTGTCAGAATTCAAGAGGCACTGGAAGTTAGTAAAAATGTCGTAAATAACTATGTTATGTTATCTATTATAGAGACTTCTATAAATAATATTTTTATAGGTCAATCATGGATAGAACCATTTGAAAAAGCAGGTTTGTCTTCACCAATGATTACAGAAATGTTGAAAATTGGTATGCAAACAGACTTAGCAGAAATGATGGAAAAATTGCTACAATATATGGACATAGATATAGATAATATTATGGAGAAAATTATGAAAGCATTGCCAGAAGTTGTATACTTAATTGTTGGTATTGTTTTAATCTTCTTCGTATTAGTTGTGTTAGTACCATTAATTCAAGTATATATGGGAACATTCCTATTCTCAGCTTATGGATATTAAAAAAAGAAAAATTTCAACTTATTATAGTTGAAGTTTTTTTTGCATTATATTGTATTATAATGTATAATATATCAGAATGAGAAAGGGAAAATATGAAAATAGGAATAGATTTGGGCGGAAGCCATGTAAGTGTAGGTTTAATTAATCAAAATGGAGAAATAATAGCAAAAAGAGATGTAGACATAAGACAAGCAGATAAGGAAAATGTAGAGGATTTTATATTATTTTCAATGCTAAAGTTAATAAATAAGGTTTTAGATACAAAAAATATGAGCATAAAGGATATAGAATTAATTGGTATTGCAGCTCCAGGATTAATAAAAAGAGGGGTAATAGTAAAATCAAAAAATTTAAATTTAAGTAAATTTCCAATTGTATCTGACTTAAAAAAGGTATTTCCAATACCAGTATTATTACGTAATGATGCTAAATGTGCAGCATTGGCAGAAAATGAATATGGAAGTTTAAAACCATATTCAGATAGCATTTTTTTGTCTCTTGGAACTGGAATTGGAGGAGCTGTATTTTCAAAGGGTAAATTATTAGAAGCACCACGTAGTGCAGGATTTGAAATAGGGCATATTATTATAGAAAGAAATGGACGTTTGTGTAGTTGTGGAAACAAGGGTTGTTTTGAGGCTTATGCATCAATTGGCAATCTTAGAAAAAGGGTTATGGAAAAGCTGAATTTAGAGCAAGAAATAAATGGTAAACAATTGTTAGAAATACTAAGAAAAGAAGAAATGAAGGAGGTAATTGAACCTATTTTAGATGAATATATTGAATATCTAAGTATTGGAGTTGCAGATTTAATAAATATATTTGAACCAGAAGCTATAGCACTTGGAGGAAGTATAACTTATTATGACACACTAATTTTAGATAGACTTAAAGATAATATAAGAAAAAAGGGATATATTTATAATGAAGAAATTTTTCCGAAAATATTAATGGCAAAATTAAAAAATGATGCAGGTATGATTGGAGCAACTATTGAAAAAAAATAGCATCTATGATATAAATAAAAAATAGGAGGATATTTTCTTGAAAAAAAACATAAAAGACTATACTTTAGAGGACTTAAAACAAGAGTTCATAAATAATAATGAAAAAGCATATCGTGCAGGACAAGTTTATGAATGGCTTTATAAAGAAAATGTTACAAAGTTTGAAGAAATGACTAATTTATCAATAGCTCTACGCTCAAAACTAGAAGAAAATTATAGTATGGGATGTTACAAAATTCTAAAAAAACAGCTATCAAAAGATGGGACTATAAAGTATTTGTTTGATGTTGGAGATGGAAATGCCATTGAAACAGTAAGAATGGAGTATAAACATGGAGCAAGTTTGTGTGTGTCTTCGCAAATTGGATGTAAGATGGGATGCAAGTTTTGTGCATCAACTGGAATTGCATTTGTTCGTAGTCTTACAGCGGGAGAAATTGTTGAACAAATCTTAGCAGTGCAAAGAGACACGCAAAAAAGGATATCAAATGTGGTATTTATGGGAATTGGAGAGCCACTAGATAATTACGAAGCTGTAATGAAGGCTATTGATATAATGAATGATCCAAAAGGATTAGCAATAGGTGCAAGACATATAAGCATATCAACGAGCGGTATTGTGCCAAAAATTTATGATTTAGCAGATGAAAATAGACAATGTACTTTATCTATATCATTGCATAGTTCAGATAACGAAAAGCGTAGTCAATTAATGCCGATAAATAACGCATATCCAATTGAAGAACTTATAAAAGCTTGTAAATATTATATTAAAAAAACAAATAGAAGAGTTTCGTTTGAATATGCACTAGCAAAAGATAATAATGATCATTTAGATGATGCGAAGCAATTAATCAATTTGCTTAGAGGAATGAATTGTCATGTGAATTTAATTCCAATAAATAAAATTGAAAATGGACAGTTTTCAAAAAGTACTAATGAAAATATTATGAAATTTAGGGACTATCTAAACGAAAGAGGAATTGTTGCAACAATTAGGAGAGAACTAGGTTCCGACATAGATGCAGCATGTGGACAACTAAGAAGAAAGAACCTAAATAAATAATTAATTTACTTATTATTTGAAATAAGAGGTGAAAAGATGAAAGTATTTGCAGGTACTGATATTGGTAGAGTAAGGCAAATGAATCAAGATACTTATTACGTTTCAGAGAAGGCAGACGAACCTAATATATTCTTATTAGCGGATGGAATGGGAGGATATGCTGGAGGAGAAATTGCCAGTAATTTAGCGGTACATTCGGTAAAAGAGTATGTGAAAAACAATTGGGAAAATACACAAAAAACTGAAGATAAACTTTTGGAATTAATAAAAAATGCTACTCAGTATGCTAATATGATAATTTACGAAAAGGCAAATCAAGTAAAAGAACTGGAAGAAATGGGAACTACAATAGAAATTTGTTTGATATATAATGAAAAATTATATATAAGTCATTTGGGAGATAGCAGAATTTATGCTGTTAGTCAAAATAAAATAGAAAAAATTACTAGTGACCATACTTATGTAGAAAAGTTAGTAAAAGATGGAACTATTACAAGGGAAGAAGCAAAGAATCATCCTAAAAAACATATGTTAATAAAGGCATTAGGTTGTACGTCTTTTGCTGAACCAGATGTATTTGTTAGAGATTGGAACCCAGAAGAAATTATAGTTCTATGTTCTGACGGATTAACAAACATGTTGACAGAAGATAAAATTCAGGATATCATTTTAAATGAGCCTATTTGTCCAGAAAAGAAACTAATTAATAATGCAAACGAAGCTGGTGGCTTAGATAATATTACAGTAATATTAATAAAACGTGAAAGAAATTCATATAAATAAGGAGAGGTGCGAAAAAAATGAACCTAGAAGGTAGATTAATTGGAAATAGATATGAAATATTAGAGCAAATAGGCAGTGGTGGAATGGCAACTGTATACAAGGCAAGATGTCATGTCTTAAATAGAAATGTTGCGGTAAAAGTGCTAAGAGAGGAATATACAACAGATAGTGAGTTTATAAAACGTTTTAATGTGGAAGCACAAGCAGCAGCAAGCCTAACACACCCTAATATTGTTTCTATTTACGATGTAGGTAGTGAAGGAGATTTGCATTATATTGTAATGGAATTAATTCAGGGACAAACACTAAAAGAAATAATTAAAGAAAATGGTGTACTACCTTGGAAATGGAGCGTTAATATTTCAATTCAAATTGCATCTGCCCTTGAAATGGCACATAGAAACAACATTGTACATCGAGATATAAAGCCTCATAATATTATTATTAACGAAGATGGAATTGCAAAAGTAACTGATTTTGGAATAGCAAAAGCTGTGTCAAATTCAACTATTACAGCATTTGGAACAACAATTGGTTCAGTACATTATTTTTCACCAGAGCATGCAAGAGGTGGATATACGGATGCAAAATCTGACATATATTCTTTGGGTGTTGTAATGTATGAAATGATGACTGGCAAGGTACCATTTGATGCTGATACACCAGTTTCAATCGCGTTAAAACATATGCAAGAAGAAGCTGTAGACCCAAGAGAAATAAATTCAACGATTCCAGAATGTGTTAGCAAAATAATAATGAAGGCAATGCAAAAAGAACCAAATATGAGATATGCTTCTGCCACTGAAATGCTAAGAGATTTAAGAGAAGCATTAAAAGATCCTAATGGTGATTTTGTCAAAATAAATAAATTAGATGTTGATGCTCCAACTCAAAGGATTGATTTAGGAGACGTTCAAAATCAAAGTCAAAAGAAAAAAGGAAAGTTTAGAGAATATTTATCTAAGCATAAGGGTGTAAAAGTTTTATTAATACTTTTATTATGTTTTGTAATTTTCCTTTCAGTAATGGGAATTACCGCATTTGTTGTAAATAAAAATAGACCAACTCAAGTACAAATACCAAGTTTAGTTGGAACAACAATTGATGAAGCAAAAAAACAATTAGATGAATTGAAAATAAAATATGAAATTACTGAAGAATACAATGCAGAAAAAGATGCAGGAATTATATTGTCACAAGATCCAAAATATCAAGATAATTACAAAATTAATAATACAGAAACAATAAAAATAGTAGTTAGCAAAGGACAAGAAACAACAACGGTACCAAAAGTAATAGGAAAAACACAGGATGAAGCACAACAAACCTTAACAGATAGCAAGTTAGTTGCTGAGATAGTAGAAGAAACAAGTGATAAGGTTCAAGAGGGAGTGGTAATAAGACAGGATCCATCTGTTAATACACAGGTTAATGCTGGAAGTTCAGTAAAAATATATGTAAGTATTGGAAGAGGAATAAAAGAGGTTAAAGTACCTTATGTAATAGGAAAAACACAAGAAGAAGCAAAAAAATTATTAGAAGATGCAGGACTTACTTTAGGTACAGTAAAAACTGAAACTGATACAACAAAGTCAAATGGAGTTGTATTAAATCAAAGTATTGATGCAGATAAAACGGTAGACGAAAAAACAGCAGTATCAATTACTATAAATAAATTACAAGAAATAAAAAGCGGGAAAGTAACTATTAATTTAAAATCAATAGTTGGATATACTCCAAAAAAAGATGAAAAAGGAAATACAATAACACCTAACAATGTAGAAGTAGTTGTAAAGGTTACATCAAATGGAACAGAAGACACTATATATAAAAAGAAACATCCAGAGAATACTGAAAGTATTACTGTAGATGTTCAAGGTGTTGGAACTGTTACTGTTAAAGTATTTGTAGATGGCGTTAGAAAAACACAAGATCAACTTGATTTAAATAGCTCAAATGCTGTTTTAAATGTAGATTAAATATAAAAAAATATAAAGGTAGTCCATATAAAGAGACTACCTTTATGCATAAGGAGGAAATATAATGATTGAAGTTTCAACATCAATTTTAAATGTTAAAGAAAAAGATAGTGTAAAAACATTTTATGATTTAGAAACAGCAAAAACAAATTTTTTTCATATAGATGTAATGGATGGAAAATTTGTAGATAATAATACAGCAAAAAGAATGTTAGAATATGCTACTAATATTAAGCAAATAAGCAATGTACCATTGGATGTTCATTTAATGGTAGAAGATACGAAAAAATATATTGATGATTATCTAGCATTAGAGCCAATGTATATTACTGTTCATAAGGAAGCGTTTAAGAGCAAAGAGGAACTTGAAGAAATTATACTATATATTAAGGAGAATAGAATCAAAGTAGGAGTTGCAATAAAACCAGAAACTAAAGTGGAAGAAATGTACGAAATTTTACCGTATATACATTTGGTTTTAGTTATGACAGTTGAACCAGGAAAAGGTGGACAAGGCTTGATACCAGCAACTATATCAAAGATAGCAGAACTAAGCAATTATAGGCAAGAGAATAATTTGGATTTTTATATAGAAGCAGATGGTGGAATTAACGAAAAAACAATTAAACAAGTTGGAGAAGCTGGAACTGACATTGTTGTTGCGGGAACAGCAATAGTTAATGCTGAGAACTATAAAATAGCGATACAAACATTAAAAAAAGAATCATCTAAATGATTCTTTTTTTATATTTGTAATTTAACTAAGCTTTAGCTGGTTTTTCTTTTTTTTCTGTTTTGTTTAATACTGATAAAACAAATACACCGAAACCATAAATAGCAATTAAAGCTAAAATAACTGGACCTGCAAAAGGAATTTGTGTTAAAGCCCAAAGAATTAAGGCTACTACAACAATTGCAAGTACTTTTTTGTATTTAGCAAAGAAGCTTACTTTGTTAGCTAGCATATTTGCTAATATAATTGTTGTTAATGTAAATGTAATGCTTATAATTAAAGCATAAATAGCAGTAAATGCTATTGCAATTGGAGTACCAACTTTTGTTAATACTAAAATAACACTAACAACAGGAATTGCAATTAATCCAAGTAAACCAAAACCAAATGAAGCAAGTTTTCTGTTGTTTCCAACTGCTTCAACTTTTTCGTTAAACTTAGGAGCAACAAATGTGATTAATAACCATACTATTAAAGTAAAGACTAAAGTATAAACAAAGTTCATAACATAATCCATTACGCTAGCACCTTTATTTGTCATAGAAGAATAATTAACTTCACCTTGAACAGTTCCGTCTTTAACTTCTATTTGGCTAGGAGCTGTATAATCTAAATTCTTATAGATAATGCAGTCACTATCTAATTTTAAAGAAGATGCTTGGATTTTTACGTTTCCACCAATAACACCATTAATTGTAGCATTATTACACATAATTTTTAAATCTCTGTAAGCTGTACCATTATATGGTATATTTAAAGTGTCACATACTCCATAAAGGTCATAAATTAAACCGTTTAATGTAATATTTTTAGCACAAGCAAAAACATTACCATAAATTTGACCACCATCAATATTAATAGTGTCTGCAATAGCGAATAAATCACCACCGATTTGTCCTTTTATAGTAACAGTTTTAGCACAAACAAAAACATTACCATTAATTGCATCTGTAATTTCGATATTATCACCAGTTTGGTAGATATCTCCATCTTTAGCTTCGGTTTGAGCTGTTTCTTTGTTTGTTGAATCATTTGCATTATCCTCAGATATAGCATCTACTTGATTTTCAGTATTGTCAAGAGATGTTACAACAGCTTCATCATCAGTTGATTTTGGTTGCACAGCTGATGTATCAGCGTCTGTAGCAAAACACATAGTACCAATTAATGTTAAAACTGTGAATAATGAAAGAAATACAGTTAGTTTCTTGTTGTTTAACATAATTTAAATCTCCTCCTATTTATAAATATGATTAATCATATAGCTTAAAGGGAAATTTGTCAATTAAAAACACAAAAAAAACACAATTTATAATTAGCCATGTTTATAGAATATTTTTGGGGCAAATTGAGCTAAGTGGGCACACCTCACAATGGGGTTTTCGCGCAGTGCAAAATTTACGTCCATGATATACAAATAGGTGGTTAATATTTGGAATATATTGTTTTGGAAGTATTTTTAATAAATCTTGTTCAACCTTTAAAGGATCAGTTTCAGAACTAAGTCCTAAACGATATGATATACGCTTAGCATGTGTGTCAACAGCAATTCCAACAGGTTTATGAAAAGCATTTAGCATAATTACATTTGCACTTTTCCTGCCAACACCGGGAAGGGATGTTAACTCTTCCATTGTTTGTGGCACCTTACCATTAAAATCATCCATTATTTTTTTTCCGCAGGATTTTAAATTTTTAGCTTTTACTTTGTAAAAACCACAAGGGTGTATTAGTTCCTCTAAAACACTTAAGTCAATATTGGCAAAATCTTGTGGTGTATTACAAACAGAAAAGATAGAAGGAGTTGTTTTATTAACTCTTTCATCAGTACATTGTGCAGATAGCATTACTGCTACCAATAATTCAAATGGAGTCGTAAAATTTAAACTACATTTAGCATCTGGAAATTCGTTATTTAGTAAATTCATTAAAAGTGATATATTAAGTTCATTAAATTTTATAAAAAGTTTATTTTTCATATTAAAATCCTTTCATACTAATATGGTAACGTTTTATTGATTATATAATATAATATATTAAAAGGAGGTAATATATTATGTTATGCTTTTTGAAAAAGACAATAGGCGTGTGTTTTGTAGGACTGGGATTGGGAATGCTATTGGTTTTATTACTTCCTATTAGAGGCTGGCTTTTTTTAATTGGAATAGCTGTTATAGCTGTTGGATTGGCATGGTTATCTTGTGGTTAAAAAATAAAAGGAGAGTGGAATATATGAAAATTGTGGTAAAAAAAGTTCCTAAATTTTTAAGAGGATTTGTAAAATTAGTATTTGGAATAAAAGACTAATCCTACATAGGAAAAAAGCAAAGTAACTTAAAAAAGTTCTTTGCTTTTACTTTTGTATGAAACTATACTCTTTCTACTTTTCCAGAACGTAAGCATTTTGTACATACATATATTCTTTTATGTTCTCCGTTAACTACAGCGTTAACTCTTCTTAAATTAGGTTTCCAAGTTCTTGAACTTCTTTTACTAATATGAGAACGTGTAATACTAAGTTTATTTCCCCAGTTTACAGATTTATCACAAACTTCACACTTTGCCATGATTATAGCACCTCCTACTTATGTTTATTAACTATGACTATCTGCTAGTTTATCATATATTGTTTAAAAATTCAAGAGTTATAATGAAAAAAGAGAGCACTTGCTCTCTTTTTATGACAAAATCAAGAATTCTAAGGTTACCACTTACTAGTATAGCAGTTGAGTTTTCCATTGGTACGACGAGACTGTTCATTATAAGCAATACTATTCCAATTGCTGACATGAAAAGTTTGCCTTTCATTTGCAGAAAAAAATTCTTCTGATGATGTTTCATTTATTTCTGCTATATCAGCAAAAATAATAACTTCACCAAGTGGATTTCTCCGTAATTCCCGTTTTGACATTTTGCCCACTCTCCTTGAAGCAAGATATAACTCTACTATATAAAATAACATAAAATTACTAACAATAAAAGTATATTGCCAAAAAAAAACAAAAAATATATAATTAAGGAAAGAAAAAATGAGGAGCATAAAATATGATTGATTTAAAAAAAGATATACAATACATAAAAGGAGTAGGACCTAATAGGGCAATATTGTTGAACAAATTAGGTATTTTCACACTAGAAGATTTAATATGCTATTTCCCAAGGACGTATGAGGATAGAAGTAAACCAAAGAATATTGCTAGTATAACAAATGGAGAGGAAGTTTTAATTGAGGCAGTTGTATTAAGTACTTTACAAGAACGAAGAGTTAATAAAAGGTTAGTTATTTATAAAACATTGGTGCAAGATGAAACTGGAACATGTCAGGTTATTTGGTATAATCAATCCTATTTAAAAAATAAAATAAAGAAGGGTAATAAGTATAAATTTTATGGAAAAGCAAGTATAAAATATGGTTCAATTGAGTTAAATTCACCTGTTGTTGAGGAAAGTGGACAAAGCAAAAATACTGGTAAAATAATACCAATATATCCGCTAACATATCAGTTATCACAAAATGTATTAAGAACAATAATGGAGAATGCAATAAAAGAAGTTGATAATAAATTAGATGAAAAAATTCCAGAATATATGCGAAAAACATATAGGTTATTAGGATACAATACGGCAATTAAACAAATTCATTTTCCACAAAACTTTGAAGAATATAATCAGGCAAGGAGAAGTTTAGCTTTTGAAGAATTATTAGAGATGCAACTTGCGTTATTAACGTTAAAGAAGTCATACAGTGTTGAAGAAGATGGAATTGCGTTTCCAAAAGAAATAAAAATGTCTGATGTTATTAATGAATTGCCATTCAACCTAACTAAAGCACAATTAAAGGTTTTAGAAGAAATAGATGCAGATATGGAGAAAGTAACACCTATGAATAGATTGCTACAAGGGGATGTTGGTTCAGGGAAAACCGTTGTATCAATAGTTGCTACATATAAAGCTGTAAAAGCAGGATATCAAGTAGCGATAATGGCACCAACAGCAATTTTAGCAAGCCAGCATCTAGAAGGTTTTAACAAAATATTAGAAAAATTTAATATTCGATGTGAACTTTTAGTAAGTAGTATTACAAAAAAGAAAAAAGAGGAGATATTAGAAAAATTAAAAAGTGGAGAGATAGATGTTTTAATTGGAACTCACGCATTGTTAGAGGAAAATGTTATTTTTAAAAAATTGGGTTTTGTTGTAACAGATGAACAACATCGCTTTGGAGTAAAACAGAGAGCTACAATTGCAGATAAAGGAAACAATCCAGATATTTTGGTAATGACAGCTACACCAATCCCGCGAACCTTAGCACTAATTTTATATGCAGATTTAGATATATCAATTATTGATGAATTACCACCTAATAGGAAAAAAATAGATACATTTGCAGTTACAAGGGGAATGGAAGAAAGGGTTAATAATTTTATAAAAAAACAGTTAGATGAAGGAAGACAGGCATACATAGTATGCCCATTAGTGGAAGAAAACGAAGAAATAAATGCAAAGTCCGTATTAGAATTAGCAGAAAAATATAAAAATGAAGTATTTAAAAAATATAGAGTTGAATATTTGCATGGGAAAATGCGTCCAAAAGAAAAAGATTCAATTATGGAGGAATTTAAAGAAGGCAAAATAGACATATTAATTTCAACAACAGTTATAGAAGTTGGAGTAAATGTGCCAAATGCAAGTATAATGGTGGTAGAAAATGCTGAAAGATTTGGATTAGCGCAGTTACATCAATTAAGAGGAAGGGTCGGAAGAGGTGAATATCAGTCGTATTGTATATTAAAATATCAGGGAAATTCAGATGTTATAAGACAGCGTATGAAAGTAATGCAAGATACAAATGATGGATTTGTAATTTCTGAAAAAGACTTAGAACTTAGAGGGTCTGGAGAATTCTTTGGAACAAAGCAACATGGAATACCGGAATTTAAGATTGCTAATATATTTGAAGATATGCAAATGCTAAAAAGTGTACAAGTAATTGCAATGGAGGTTTTGCAAGAAGACCCAAAACTAGAGTTAGAAAAAAATAAATTATTAAAAAAGATGCTTGACCAAAAACTTGGTGGACATTTGGAAATGTAGAGTTTGGTTGATATTTAATAATTTTTATATGAATATTCAAAATGTGTAGTATTATATAGTGAAAGAAACTATTGACAAACAGTATCAAATATAGTACTATATATTCAATGGGGGAATTTATGAAAGGTGTAGAAGAATATATGAAATTACCATATAATTACATTATTCATCCAGTAAATGATGAAAGTGGATTTTATTTTTATGCAAGAGTACTTGAATTAGAGGGATGTCAAAGTACAGGAGAAACTTTTGAGGAAGCATATAAAAATTTAAGAGAAGCAATGGAAGGTTGGATTGAAACAAAAATAGAAGGGGGTTTTAGTATACCACTACCAGTAGGCTATGAAGATTTTAGTGGTAAATTTGTGGTAAGAATACCTAAATCATTACATTATAAATTATCAATTGAAGCTGAGCAAGAAGGAGTATCTTTAAATCAATATGCATTATATAAATTAAGTCGTTAACATTTGGAAATGTAGAGTTTGGTTGATATTGAATAATTTTTATATTAAAATAAATGATAGAGGTGAGATAAATGGAAAATCAAAATTTTATTAAGACCATAATAGATGATTTTACAAAGCAAGTAAAATTATTATTGGGAAACAGGGTAAAAAAAATTATATTATACGGCTCATATGCAAGAGGCGATTATAAAGAAAATTCAGATATTGATATAATGATATTGACTGATTTAAGTTTGAAAGAGATAGAAGAATATAGAGATAGAATATCAGATATTGCATTTGATATTGAACTTGAGAAAGGAAAAGTAATATCGCCGGTAATAAAAAATATAAATAATTATAATACAAAAGTAAATATAGTTCCTTTTTATATGAATATTCAAAAGGAAGGTGTTATTATATAGTGAAAGAAGAAACGATAGAAAGTCTAGCCAGGTATAGGTTAAATAAATCAAAGGAAACTCTAAATACGGCGGAAATAATATTTAAAGAAGTGAAAGATTATACAAGTGCTAATAATAGAGCTTATTATGCTATATTTTATGCAATTAGAGCAGTTTTAGCATTAGAACAAATAGATTTTAAAAGACATAAAGATGTTATAGCATATTTTAATAAAAATTATATTAGTAAGGATATTTTTCCAAAAAATATTGGAAGAAAAATTGCACAAGCTCAAAGAATCAGAGAGGATAGCGATTATGACGATGAATATGAACCATCATATGAAAAAACTGAGCAACAGATAAATACTGCAAAAGAGTTAATAAGTGAAGTGGAGAATTATCTGAATGAGAGAATTAAATAATGAAAATTTTGCTTGCAATTTGGACAAAAGCGTGATAAGATAACAAAAAATGAAAAACGTAGAAAAAGAGGAGTATGTTTGTACTGCTAATAGGGAAAAGAAATCATGGACTGGAAGTTTCTTTTAGAAAAGGCAAGCAGAAGGTAGCTTTGGAGTTGATATCTAGAAAAGAAGTAAAGATATTCGCAATTGTAGCGTTAAAACGATAAGAGAAGTCAAATAGAAAAATTTATTTGATAATTAAGGTGGTACCATGAGAAAAATCTCGTCCTTTATTAGAGGGCGAGATTTTTCTTTATATACATGTAAAAATTAAGAAGGGAAGGATAATATGGAGAATAGCAAACAATTAAACGACAAGTACAATCCAAAAGATTTTGAACAAGAAATTTATGAAAACTGGGAGAAAAAAGGTTATTTTAAAGCAAAAGTTGACAAAAATAAGAAACCATACACAATTGTAATTCCACCACCAAACATTACTGGAAAATTACATATGGGTCATGCTTTAGATGATACCTTACAAGATATATTAATTCGTTATAAAAGAATGGATGGATATAGTGCATTATGGTTACCAGGAACTGACCATGCTGCAATTGCAACAGAAGCAAAAATCGTTGCTAAACTTAAAGAAGAAGGTACAACTAAAAATGAGCTTGGAAGAGAAAAATTTTTAGAAAGAGCTTGGGAATGGAAAGAGCATTTTGGAGGAACAATTCAAAAGCAAATAAAAAAGATTGGTTGTAGTTGTGATTGGTCACGTGAAAGATTTACTTTAGATGAAGGTTTAACTGATGCAGTAAAAACGGTATTTGTTAAATTATATGAAAAGGGGTATATATATAAGGGAGAAAAGATGGTAAATTGGTGTCCTTATTGTGATACATCTATTTCTGATGCAGAAGTAGAATTTGAAGAAGCGGACACTCATTTATGGCATTTATCATACAAGACACCAGATGGAAAAAATGAAATTATAGTTGCAACAACAAGACCAGAGACTATGCTTGGAGATACAGCAGTTGCAGTTCATCCAGATGATGAAAGATACAAAGATTTAATAGGAAAAAAAGTAGTTGTACCAATTGTAAATAGAGAAATCCCTATTATTGCTGACGAATTTGTAGAAAAAGAATTTGGAACAGGAGCTGTTAAAATAACTCCAGCACATGATCCAAATGACTATGAAGCTGGTTTGCGCCATAAATTAGAAGTAATAGAAGTGTTTGATGAAAAGTGGAATATGAATGAATTAGTTCCAGAATACAAAGGATTGTCAATGCTAGAAGCGAGAGAAAAAATTGTAGAGAAACTAAAAGAACTAGGCGCCTTAGTAAAAATAGAAGATTACAAACACAATGTTGGAAAATGCTACCGTTGTCACCATACAATAGAACCAAAAATTTCAGAGCAATGGTTTGTACGTATGAATGAACTTGCAAAACCTGCAATAGAAGCTGTAAAAAGCGAAGAAATAAAATTTGTACCAGAAAGATTTGAAAAAACCTATATGCACTGGATGGAAAATACTAGAGATTGGTGTATATCTCGTAGAATTTGGTGGGGACACCGCATCCCAGCATACTATTGCCAAGAATGTGGTGAAATAAATGTTGCAAAGGAAGCACCAAGCAAATGTAATAAATGCGGAAGTACACATTTGAAACAAGATGAAGATACTTTGGATACATGGTTTAGTTCAGCATTATGGCCATTTTCAACCTTAGGTTGGCCAAGAGAAACAGAAGATTATAAGTATTTTTATCCAACAAATACATTAGTAACAGGTTATGACATCATAGGATTTTGGGTATCTCGTATGATATTCTCAGCCTTAGAGTATACTGGGAAAAAACCATTTGACCATGTTTTAATTCATGGTATTGTTAGAGATAGCCAAGGAAGAAAAATGTCAAAATCATTAGGAAATGGAATTGATCCACTTGAAATAATAGAACAATATGGTGCAGATAGCTTAAGATTTTCATTAATATTAAATACTTCACCAGGAAATGACATTCGTTATATGCCTGAAAAGTTAGAAGCAGCAAGTAATTTTGCAAATAAACTATGGAATGTGTCAAAATTTGTTTTAATGCATATAGATGGTCAAAAAATTGAAAATGTTTCATTAGAGCAATTACAGTATGCAGATAAATGGATTTTACATAAATTAAATACTTTAAAGAAAGAAGTTAAGCAAAATTTAGATAAATTTGAATTAGGTGTTGCACTTCAAAAAATTTATGAATTTGTTTGGGATGAATTCTGTGATTGGTATATAGAAATGGCAAAAACAAGACTATACGTTGAAGGAGAAAGTAAAAAAGAAGTACTATATGTGCTAGATAAGGTATTAGCAGATTCACTAAAATTATTACATCCATTTATGCCATTTATAACAGAAAAGATATATAGTAAATTAAGACCAGAAGAAGAAACAATTATGCTTGCAACATGGCCAAATGAAGAAAAAAGCTTCTATTTTGAGAAAGAAGCGGAAGTAATTGAGAAAATGAAGGGGCTAATTACTGAAATAAGGAATATAAGAAATAAAATGAAAGTTGTTCCAGCTAAAAAGACGAAATTAATTTTTGTTACAACACAATTGGAAAAAGAAATAGAAAATTGCAAAGGTTTTCTAGAAAAATTGGGATTTGCTAATGAAATTATAGTACAAGAGACAGAAGAAGTAATTAGTCAAAATGCGGTTTCAATAATATTGGACAATGCCAAGGTGTTTATACCACTAGAAGATTTAGTTGATTTAGAAGAAGAAAAGAAAAGGTTAGCAGAAGAAAAAAAGAAGATTGAATCAGAAGTGGAAAGAGCAGAAAAAATGCTTTCGAATCATGGTTTTACATCTAAAGCACCAGAAAAAAAAGTACAAGAAGAAAGACAAAAGCTTGAAAAATATAAGGCGATGCTTGCATCAATAGAAGAAAGAATGCTAAATCTAGGCAGAAATTAACATAAAATCTTGAATTACGTTACATTTAATGCTATAATAGACTTATGAAGAGCGAAAGCTTATATTATTATTGTGTGTTACATATAATCTGAGAAGCACAAATGGTGCGGATTATTGTAGCAAATGGGAGGTTATTAAAATGTTAAACGTTATGAAAAAAATCAGCCGGGTATTCTTGCTAGTAGCTATTGCAGTTTTTGCAAGCACAGCAGTATCAAGTGTTGAGGCGGCCGCTATTCCAGTTCAGCAGATGAACAACTTTGAAGTTCAGCAGGAACATGAATGCCGTATTCTAGATGTAGTCACGGGCAAACAGTATCGTTCAACCTATAATTCAGAGCTCGAAGCTCAGAAATTGTTGAATCAGCTGAAAGCCTTGGGGTCTACAGAATACAGAATTTATGATTCTGAAGCAACAATGGCAAGTATGTTGTTAAACATAAATGTTAGCGGAGTAACTGTAAGTCAGGCATCGTTTTTAGACGATGAAGTTGCAACTGAATCCTACGTGTTGTCGGTTGTAGTTGCACAGAAGCAGAATGCTACAAAAGAACAGCCAAAGGTAACAACTAAGAAGAATAGAACTGCTCAGATTGGTATTGGTGCTGGCATTGGTGCTGGTATTGGCGCTGCAGTTGCTAAAGGCAATCGTGGTGTTGGGGCTATTATTGGAGGTATCATTGGTGGTTTCATCGGTGGTTCAATTAAGTAAACAGTAACCTCATAATAACCAGATGCAAATTGCATCTGGTTATTTCATGTGCAGAAATTGACTATATTATGTAAATATGATATAATATAAATATATTAAAATTATATTGCTTGTAGCAGAAGGAGAGATTACTATGATGAGGTCAACAGAAATACGGAATGAAATCAGAAGGAGAAATTTTGTAGACTGTGATAACGACTATTATAATGAAGATGACGGAGCTGGTTTATTTTTGGCACAACTCTTTGGATTGGTTGTATCATTTCTTATTTTAGGAGGATTGATTACGTGGACAATTTTTCAGTATCTTGCTTATGATTCCGGAACAAATGCCTATTATGGTATTAAACATTTTATAATGCCAGCACAGGTAAAATGTACTGTGGAGCAGGTAGAAGAAGGAGAGTTTGATGTCTTAATTATTAACAGAGAAACCAATGAAGGAACTTTTTACAAGGGTTTGCAAGAATTGAATGTAAGCAATGTTCTTGAAAATTTTCCAAAGGGGAAATACTACGTTTTGTCAAATGCAAGAATTATTGTGGATTATCGTTCAATTGATATATCAGAAATTCCATCTGAATGGAAGGAATTTGTGAGCACAAACGTAATGGAAAAAAAATCTGCTATTGATTGGATTGAAGTTCCGGTTTCACGGTGGGCGTCGTGGCATCTAGGTAAATACACAAGTGTAAATGAATAAACAAGCAAAAAAAGACTTCCTAAATTGGAGGTCTTTTTCTTGTGGTTATAGAAAATATTTTTTCATTTATATGGATAAAATTACGCCAAGCAGGATATACAAGAACAATACAAGGATTATATCATGTGACGCAAAGATTAGGAATATATGAAAAGACACCAAGCAAAAAGAAGGAAAGTGAGCCAAAAGAATGGGTAACAGGAGAATATCCAGGAGATAAAATACAAGTAGATGTTAAATATGTGCCAAAAAAATGTATGAGTAAAGAATTACAAGAAAGAGACGAAAAATTTTATCAATACACAGCAATAGATGAGTATTCAAGATTAAGATATACATGGTTTACAAATTCACATGATACGTATGCATCAAGTGAATTTTCAAGAAGATTGGTAAAATATTTTCCATTTAAAATAAAGACAATACAAAAAGATAATGGATTTGAATTTACAAATAGATTAAGTTGGCAGGCATTTATGAAAGATAAAAAAACAATGTTTGAAAATACATTAGAAGAATTAGGGTTAGAATATAAAGTAATAAAGCCACATACACCAAAACAAAATGGAAGAGTAGAAAGAAGTCATAGAAAAGATCAAGAAAGATTTTACTATAAAAGAATATTTTATAGTTTAGAAGACTTAAGAAATCAAGGTAAAGAATGGAGAAAGGAATATAATAATTTTCCGATGAGACCACTAGGATGGTTGAGTCCAAGGGAATACATAGAAAAATATAAAAGTCAAGAAGAATCGTTATTTGCAATATAGGTGCTCAAAGTATTTATTTTAGATAATTTGTGACAAATGATTGACTAACATACATAACCTACAGTGCAAAAATTGACTATATATTGACTATTATATATTGACTATATTATGCAAATATGATATAATATAGAAATGTTAATATTATATTACTTGTAGCAGAAGGAGAGATTACTATGATGATGTCAACAGAAATACGGAATGAAATTAGGGAGAAAGTTAGAAGAATACGTAGCATCATATCATCTATTATTTTAGTGGGTTTGATTTGGGGAATTTGGATGTATGTTGCTTATGGTTCTGGCACAAATGCCTATTATGGTATTAAACATCTTATAATGCCAGCACAGGTAAAATGTACTGTAGAGCAGGTAGAAGAAGGAGAGTTTGATGTGTTAATTATTAACAAAGAAACTAATGAAGGAACTTTTTACAAGGGTTTGCAAGAATCGAATGTAAGCAATGTTCTTAAAAATTTTCCAAAGGGGAAATACTTCGTTGTGTCAAATGCAAGAGTTATTGTGGATTCTCGTTTAATTAAAATATCAGAAATTCCATCTGAATGGAAGGAATTTATAAGCACAAATTTAATAGCAAAAGATGCTGTTATTGATTGGATTTACATTCCGATTTCACAGGAGTCGTCGTGGAAACTAAGCCAATACACAAGTGTAAATGAATAAACAAGCAAAAAAAGACTTCCTTAATGGGGGTCTTTTTCTTGTGGTCATAGAAAATATTTTTTCATTTATATGGATAAAATAGATGCTTTTGTAAATAATATTTAATAAAAATTATATGCAAAACAAAATGTTGTATTGTATTTTAAAACATTATGTTATATAATGCTCATTAATTGAATATAAAATTAAATACAAATGAAAGGGAGTTATTTATGAACTTGAAAAGTAACAGAGCAATCACGTTAGTAGCATTGATAATTACAATAATTATTTTGCTAATATTGGCGGGAGTGAGTTTGTCAATGGTGCTAGGAGAGAATGGCTTGATTAACAAGGCTCAATCAAGTGTAGACAAATACAAAGAGAGCAGTGAAAATGAGCAGAATTTATTAAATAAAATAGAAAATTATATGGATTTACAACTAAAATCACCAGGAACAAAAGTAGATTTACCAGATGAATGGAATAAGGATACAGTGGATGCAGTATTAGATGATAAGAAAAATATAATACCAGTACCTAAGAACTTCTATTATGTAGGTGGGAATTTAGATAATGGAGTAATCATTTCAGACGACCCAGCAGATGCTTATGATGGAAAAGTAGATAAAACAACATGGGAGTACACAACTAACTTAGTAGGAAATCAATTTGTATGGATACCATGTACAGAGGAGGAATATCATAAAACAGATTGGGGAAGTCAATATGTTTATGCTGGATATGATAAATCAGGACCAAGCCAAGCTGAAATAGATAAAGTAAAAAAATATAATGGTTTCTATGTAGCAAGATATGAAGCTGGGTTAGCTGATGGAATAAAAGAATATACTTCAAATCAAATAAGCAATGGTTCAAACAGTCCATCAGGTTATAATTCAGTTGGAAACCCAAAATCAAAGGCAGGAGAACTACCTTGGATATTTAT
>CAKOTZ010000011.1 GCA_934120395.1 uncultured Clostridia bacterium | reverse complement strand
GAAGAAATGAATAATTTAAAAGATTTAACAAATATGTTTTTAGTATTTGCCGAAGATGAAGCAAAACAAAGACATGTAATGACAATGAAGGATTGGATAGATGCAACTGATGATTTATTAAAATTTAGAAGAAAAGAAATATTAAATAATAGCGGGAGCATATCTCATAAAGAAGCAGTAGAAAAAGCTGAAAAAGAACATGAAAAATTTAGAGTTATACAAGATCAAAAATATATTTCCTCAATGGATGAATTTTACAATAAATATTTAAGTGAAAATAATAGTGATGAATAAGGAAGTGATTAAAATGGATATGTATCAAAAAAGAAAAATTAGAGTAGAAAAGAAAAATAATGATAGTCAAAAAAGTTTACCATCAGTCGGAATTAACTGGTATCCTGGACATATGGCTAAGACTAAAAAACAAATAATACAGGACCTAAAAATAATTGATGTTGTTGTAGAAGTGTTAGATGCAAGAATACCACTGTCAAGCCATAATCCAGACTTAGATGATGTGCTTAAAAATAAAAAAAGAGTTGTTTTATTAAACAAAAGTGATTTGTCAGAAGAAAAAGAAAATAAAAAATGGATAAATTTTTTTAAAAAACAGGATATATCAGCTGTATTAGCTGATTGCAATCAAGGAAAAGGAATAAAAGAATCTTTAGAAAAGGTAAGAGAAGTAATGCAAGAAGAACTAAAAAAAGATGCACAGAAGGGAAAAGTGGGACGAGCTATTAGGGTACTTGTATTAGGGATACCTAATGTTGGAAAATCTTCATATATTAATAGACTTACAAAAAAGGTTTCAGCTAAAGTGGGAAATAAGCCTGGGGTAACAAGACAAAAACAATGGGTAAGGTTAGATAAATCGATAGAACTACTAGATACACCAGGTGTATTATGGCCAAAATTAGATAGTGAAGGAACGGCATTATACTTAGCGTTTACAGGAACAATAAAAGAAGACATATTAGAAAAGACCGATATTGCATATAATTTACTAAAATACCTGATAAACAATTATCCAGAAAATTTAAAGACGAGATACAATATTGATATTGAAGAAGCAAATGATGTGATTCTTGCATATATGGAAGCAATTGGACAAAAAAGAGGAGCTTTGATGTCTGGTGGTAGAATAGATTATGAAAAAACAGCGGGAATTATATTAGACGATTTTAGAAGCGGAAAATTAGGAAGAATAAGTTTGGAAAAGACGGAGGAATAGTAATTTGAATCTATATGATATATTTGAAATAAAAAAAGAAGAAATAGAAGTAAACAATATGTCACCATTAATTTGGGCATACATTGGAGATTGTGTATATGAACTATACGTAAGAAATAAATTGGTAAATGAAACAGGTTTAAAACCAAACAAATTACATATTGAATCTATAAAATATGTGAAAGCTGCAGCACAAGCTGAAACCTTATACAGAATAGAGAAAAAATTAACAGAAGAAGAAAAAGACATTGTAAGAAGAACAAGAAATACAGAAAACCATCATTTGCCAAAGAATGCTGAATTAAAGGACTATATGTATGCTACAGCGCTAGAGGGATTAATAGGATACTTGTATTTAACTCAAAAAGATGAAAGATTAAAAGAAATATTAGATATGTGTATAAAACAGAATAAAGAATAAAACTTTTGTTTGACTTATTGCGTTGCCTTATGATATACTTTATAAAAAATAGAGGGATGTGTTGTAATTTGCGTAAAAAAATTAATTTAGATGGATTAAATAATAGAGAAGAAGCTATATTAAAATTCATAGAAAAACAAATAAAAACAAAAGGATATCCGCCTTCAGTAAGAGAAATTGGCAAGGCAACAGGTTTAAAATCAACAGCTACTGTACATGGATATTTAAATAAGCTAGAAGAAAAAGGCTATATAAAAAAAGAACAACAAAAAGGTAGAACACTCAAATTATTAAAAGGTGGGCTTGAAAAAAATGAACAAAGTGATAAGGGGCTTTATTCAGAAAAAGAAATGGTAAATGTGCCTGTTATTGGTAAAATTACAGCTGGAGCTCCTATTTTAGCAGTTGAAAATGTAACAGATACATTTCCTATTCCAATAGATTTTGTTGGAAACAGTGAAAGTTTTATGCTAACAGTTAGAGGCGAAAGCATGATAGAAGCTGGCATCTTAGACGGTGATTATATTTTAGTGAAAAAACAAAGTAACGCAAATAATGGTGAAATAGTTGTAGCATTAATAGAAGATGAAGCAACAGTAAAAACTTTCTATAAAGAAAAAAATTGTATTAGATTACAACCTGAAAATAGCACAATGGATCCAATTATAGTTCAAGATTGCAAAATTCTTGGAAAAGTTGCTGGAGTTTTCAGAAAAATATAAATAAATCTTGCAATTGTAAAAAATGTATGATATATTAAGATAGTTAAAAACACACATGTATCTAGTTTAAGATTGTGCTTTTTTATAAAAGTGTTCTTGAACGCTTATAATACATGGAGGAAAAACAAAGAGGAGGAATTTTAAAATGGCAGTAGTAGCTATGAAACAATTATTAGAAGCAGGTGTTCATTTTGGACATCAAACAAGAAGATGGGATCCAAAAATGGCTGAATATATATTTCAAGCTAGAAATGGAATCCATATTATTGATTTGCAAAAAACATCAAAAAAATTAGATGAGGCTTATGAATTTATTAAAGAACAAGCTGAAGAAGGAAAGGACATTCTATTTGTTGGAACAAAGAAACAAGCTCAAGAATGTATAAAAGAAGCAGCTCAAAAATGTAATATGTACTATGTAGATCAAAGATGGTTAGGTGGAATGCTTACTAACTATAATACAATTCAAAAAAGAGTTGAAAGATTAAAAAAATTAGAAGAAATGCAAGAAGATGGAACTTTTGAATTATTACCTAAAAAGGAAGTTATAAATCTAAAGAAAGAAATGGAAAAACTTGAAAGAAATCTTGGTGGTATTAAAGAAATGAAACGTTTACCAGGTGCACTTTTTGTAGTTGATCCTAAAAAAGAAAGAATTGCAATATTAGAAGCAAGAAAATTAAACATTCCAGTTGTAGGTTTAATTGATACAAATTGTAATCCAGAAGATGTTGATTTCCCAATTCCAGGAAATGACGATGCTATACGTGCAGTTAAATTAATTGCTGATGTTATGGCAAATGCTGTTATAGAAGGAAGACAAGGTGAAACAATGGAGACAGTAGAAGAAGCAACACAAAAAATATCAGAAGAAGTTAAAGATATGGAACAAGTTGTAGCTGAAGAAAAATAGATATTACAAAAATAGGGCTTTGTAAAAGAAAAATATATTTCTACTTGCATTAGCCCTATTATAGAATAAAGGAGGATTATGTAATGATTACAGCAGAACAAGTAAAAACATTAAGAGAAAAAACAGGTGCAGGTATGATGGACTGCAAAAAAGTATTAACAGAAACAAATGGAGATATGGACAAGGCAATTGAACTTTTAAGAGAAAGAGGAATTGCAAAAGCAGCTAAAAAATCTGACAGAGTTGCAGCTGAAGGTTTAGTTTGTGATTATGTGTCAGAAGATAGAAAAATTGGTGCGTTAGTAGAAGTTAATGCTGAAACAGACTTTGTAGGCAAAAATGAAGAATTTAGAAATTTTGTAGCAGATGTTGCAAAACAAATAGTAGAAAAGAATCCAAAAGATTTAGAAGAATTATTAAATCAAGAATCTATAGCTGTAGCAGGTAAAACAGTTAGCGAAGTTTTAACTGATAAAATTGCTACAATAGGTGAAAACATGAATATTAGAAGATTTGTTCGTTTTGAAACAGAAGGATTAGTAGAAAGTTATATTCATGGAGATGGTAAAATTGGTGTTTTAGTGGATATGGCAAAAGGCGAAAAAGAACTTGCACGTGATTTATGTATGCAAATTGCTGCTGCAAAACCAGAATACCTAAAAGAATCAGATGTTCCAGCAGAAGTTGTAGAAAAAGAAATGGAAATATTAAAGGCTCAAGCTATGAACGAAGGAAAACCTGCTGAAATTGCTGAAAAAATGGTAAAAGGAAGAATTGGAAAATTCTATGGAGAAATTTGCTTATTAGATCAAGATTTTGTTAAGGATCCAGATACTAAAGTTGGAAAATTAGTTGAATCTAAGGGAGCAGAAGTTAAGAGATTTGCAAGATTTGAAAAAGGCGAAGGAATTGAAAAGAAAGAAGAAAACTTTGCAGAAGAAGTAATGAAACAAATCAAATAAGAATATTAAAACATGAGAGTACCTTTCTTGAAAATAAGAAAGGTACTTTTTTAGAAAGAAAGGAGTTTACAAATGAGAAAGGAAATACTATATCGTGTATTAATTTTTATTTTAATTTGGCTTGGTTTTGCAACATATTCAAATGCAAATATATATAGCGAAGAAAAAACAGTAATACCAGGTCAAGAATTTACAATAGAAATTAAATCAGATATTTTATTAGGAGCATATAGTGTAGAAGTACAAGATACGGGCATATTTGATTTTATTACAAGTAGTGGACAAGAAGGAAGTGGGAAAAGAATTATAACAGGTTCCACAACAACAGGTGTAAATGATTTAGCAAGTTTTACATTTAAAGTAAGAGAAGACGAGCAAAATGTAACAGGACAAATAAAAGTAATGGCAAAGGGAATGGAGACACCAATTTTGCAAACTGTTGATAATCAAGAATTAATTTTAAATATTAAGATAAAAAATGATAAACAAAGTAGAATGATAAAAGAATTTAATTTTGGTGCAACTAATAAAAGAGCTATATCATTTTTGTTGAATGACAGTGACGACAACATAACATATAGAGATATAGAAAAAGCTGTTAATAATAAAAAAGTTGATATAAATACACAAATAACATATTTAAAAAATGGAAGTAAAGTTACCATTGATGGAACAGAGTATACGATAATTATTTATGGAGATGTAAACGGAGATGGAAAAATAAACATTATAGACGCTGTAACTACTTTAAATCAGGTCAAAGGAAGAATAGATTTATCAGAAGAAGCTATACAAGCAATTAATAAAGATTACAAAGAAAAAATAGGAATATTAGATGCAGTAAAAATATTGAATGTTGCAAAAGGAAAAAGAGAATATAGAGATTTGTTGTATTGACTTCTAAAATATAACAGTGATATACTTTAGTAGATAAAAAGTGATATTTTTAGCAAGATAATAAGTAAAATTAGGAGAAAAAATGATGTTAAATATAAAAAAATATCTAGAGAAAATCGTAATAGCAACTTTAATTTTATGTATAATATTTTCTACTTTAATAATAAAAAAAACCTATGCAAATCAATATAGAGAACAGACAAACATAGATAATATAGATGAAGGGCGTTATCCAGGTTATAAGGATAAATTAAGAGAGTTAAAAAATCAACATCCAAACTGGAATTTTACAATTTTATATACAGGCTTAGATTGGGATACTGTGGTATATAATGAAACAACGGCACATCATGGAAGAAGCCTAATCCAAAATAAATCTGGAGAATGGTTATGTTCAACATGTGGTAATAAGGTATATGATGGCAGCAATTGGTACTGTGCATCTACAAAGGCTTTAAGTTATTATTTAGATCCTAGAAATTTTTTAGATAGTTCAAATGTATATCAATTTGAAACTTTGTCATATATAGATGGTGCATATACTGAAGAGGGAATTGAAAGTATTTTAAATGGAACATTTATGAATAATCAATCAATTCGTGCTTATTATAATAATGAAAATTATGTAGATGCTAAATTTTCTACAATAATAATAGAAGCAGGAAAAGAAGCTGGAGTTAGTCCATACCACATAGCATCTAGGATAAAACAGGAAATTATAATATCTGGAGGAGGACCTAGTGGTTCTGTTTCTGGAAACATTGAGGGATATGAAGGATACTTTAATTTTTTTAATATAGGTGCAACATCAGGTGCAGGAGCAGTTGAAAGAGGACTAAAATATGCACAAGCAAAAGGATGGAATTCGCCTGAAAAATCTATAAAAGAGGGAACTAAAACAATTGCAAAAAACTACATAGGGAGAGGGCAAAATACTTTATACTTAGAAAAATTTGATGTAGACAGCTCTGATAATTCATTGTATAGTCATCAATATCAGCAAAATATTCAAGCGCCAACTAACGAGGGAAAAAGAATATATAGTGCTTATTTAAATTTAGGAATGATTGAACAAAATTATAATTTTGTTATTCCATTTTATGAAAATATGCCAAATACAATATCTGCTTTGCCACAAGAAGGTTTTACAATAGTAACGGAAAATGTTGAATTAAACAAGGACGGAATTATGTTTAGAACAGAGGACAATACTTGGGCACCTGCGATTTGTTATGTAAATAAGGGAGATAAATTACTTCGTATAGAAAAAGGTGGAACATATAAAGATGGATTATTGTGGGACAAGGTTGTAATGGATGACGGTAGAAAAGGATACATTGAAACAATTTATTTAAATAAATTAGATGATATTGTTAACGCTAATGATGCAGTTTATGTTAAAGATAATGTAAATCTGAGAAATGGACCTGGATTAAGTGGGACTACAGTAATTACAAAGCTGTATTCTGGAACACAGCTTACAAGAATAGAAGCTGGAAAATATGTATTAGATGGCTATACTTGGGATCGTGTTAAATTGGCAGATGGAAGTCAAGGATATTTAGCCAGAAAATTTTTAGGAGAATCTTCTTCAGATTTAAAGGGAGAAATTGTAAAGGTAATTGCAAACGGTTCATTAAAATTACGTGAGCAACCAACAACTGATTCGGCAGTAATAACATCATTAACAACTGGAAGCTTGCTAACAAGATTAGAAAAAAATGTTGCAAATGCAAATGGACTAGATTGGGATAAAGTACAAACTGTTAGTGGCAAAATAGGATATGTAGCATCTAAATATTTAGAATTAGTTCAAAATGATGAACCTATCAATCCGACTCCAACTCCAGAGCCTGAACCAACACCGGCGAATAATTTTTGGATGGATGATTATAATAAAATAATAAATTGTTCACCAGAGGTAACTTTGGAGATTATAAAAAAAGGCTTTAATGAGAAAAGTGTTAATGCAAAAGAAAAAAATGGAACAGAAATTGCTGATGGTACAAGATTAATTGGAACAGGAATGATTGTTACAATAGATGGTTGTGAATATCAGGTCGTGAAATATGGAGATGTAAATGGTGATGGTACTGTAGATGCAAGAGATTCACTAAGAATTTTAAAATATGTTGTAGGAGAATATAATTTAGACGAAAAGGTATATTTTTATGCTGCAGATGTAAGTTTAGACAACACCGTAGATGCAAGAGATTCATTAAGAATTTTAAAATATACAGTTGGCGAATATGAAATTAGAGCATAAAAGGAGGAAATATGAAAAAAGTAGGCTTAAAAATTTTGTTTATATTAATTTTTTTGTTGGGATTTGGAACAATTTCATCTTATGCTTCAATTAATGTAAGCTCAAAAACAGTTAATTCAGGAGAGAAAGTTACTATTTCCGTTAGTTCAAATCAAAGTTTAGGAGCTTATACTGTATCTATTGCTGATAATGGAGGACTAACCTTTGTTACAAGCACTGGTCAAGAAGGTTCTGGAAAAACTGTAATATCTGGTTCTTCCACATCAGGTGTTACAAGTTTAGCAACGTTTACGTTTCAAACTCCAAGTGTAACATCAAATAAAACATACCAAGTCAAAATTAGTGCTAAAGGAATGGAAACACCAGATATGCAGGCAGTTCCAAATAGTACAGCTACTGCTACTATTACAGTAAAAGCTCCTAATTCGGGTGCATCAGAAGAAAAACCAACTGAGAATGCAGGAAATTCTTCAAGTAGTAGTTCAACATCAAATAATAGCTCGAGTGCAAATAACAAGAAATCGAGCAATGCAAATTTAAGTAATTTAATAGTTTCTCCTGTAGATTTTACAGGATTTAAAGCAAGTAAAACGTCTGGATATAGTGTAACTGTTGACAACAATGTAACAGAAGTAAAAATCACTACTAAAACACAGGATTCAAAGGCAAAGGTAGTGGTTTCAGGTAACAAAAACTTAAAAGTTGGAAAGAATACAGTTAAAGTTTTAGTTACAGCTGAAGATGGTACACAAAAAACATATACTGTAAATGTTACAAGAAAAGAAAAAAAGGACGAAAATAGTAATAAAAATGAAGAAAATACTGTTACAACAGTAAAAGATACTATTCCAGAAAATAAAATTGAGGAAAATGATATTGCAAATGAAACGGTCCTTGCTAATGCTGATGCAAGCACATTAGGACTAACTTCATTAACTTTAGTAGGAATAACTAGTAATGATATAACTGTAGAGCCTAATATTTCACCTGAATTTGATACAAGCATATATTCCTATACTGCAAATGTTACAAGTGATATAGAGAGTATAAAAATTGATGCTATAGCAAATAAAGAAAATGTTGAAATTGAAGTAATGGGAAATGAGAATCTTGTAATAGGTGAAAATATAATTACTGTATTAGTAAAAACAGAAGATGGTACAGAACAACAAACATATCAAATAGTTGTAAATAAAACAGAAGAAAATTTAGATTTAACACATAATTCAAATTTGGTAAAATATATTATTATAGGTGCTGGGGTTGTAATAATACAAATTGCAATTATAATTGCAATTGTTAATATTGTTAGAAAACGCAGAAAAAGGCTAGAGGGAGCAGTTACTCTAATTGAAGATGATAAACCTAAAGTAAATGAAAAGAAAGAAGATAACAAAGATTATTTCAAGAAAAGCTATTTAGATATGTATAATCAAAATGATGATTATAAAAAAGATAGTTTTAATGGTAAAAAAAATGGAAAACGTTTTAAATAAAAGCTAGACATTTAAAAAAATATATGATATTATATGAAAGGAATTAGAGAGAATTCCTTTCAATAAATGCCGATGTGGCGGAATTGGCAGACGCACACGACTCAAAATCGTGCGGGAAACCATGTGGGTTCAAGTCCCACCATCGGTACCAAATAACAATATCCTGAAATGCACAATTTAAGTGCTTTCAGGATATTTTGCTTTATAAAATAATATTGTAATATACAAAAATATTTACATTTTGGATACTTTTATGTTATAATTTTAATGTACAAATGTTTTTTGTAATAGCTAGTAACGGTGTTTTAGCTAAATTTATATTTTACTTTATTTAGTTATTAATTTAGAGGGGAAGATGAACATCATGACTTATTACAATGCCATATCTTTTTTAAACATTAGCATCGTGGTTTTAACGTTAATGGCGATGTGTACTAATCGGACATTAGAAAATGCTAAAAAGCAAAGTGCAATAACAGCAACTTTATTATTATTAATAATTAATATTACAGAATGGATAGAAACACTTGTAGACGGAAATATAGAGTTTGCATTGTTAATAAAAATATCCAAAAGTATTGAGTTATCAGTTACGCCGATTGTAGCAATATTATGTGTGTATACTGTATTTTCGCTCAATGAAAGGGTGAAGGAAAAGAATATTGTAATTTCTATGATAGTAATGCATACTGTTATGGAAATTATGAATATTTGGTATCCTATCACATTTACTGTAGATGAATATGGATACTATACAATAGTAAATTATTATTGGGTATATGTTGTAGTAGTGGTGAGTTCAGTATTATTTTTGCTATGGAAGGCATATAAATTCAGCAAATGGTATCAAAACTATAACGATAAGTTATTAATTGCGATATTTTTGTTTATGACAATTGGTGTCATGTTGCAGGTTATTGATAATAGCATAAAAATAGGCTGTATTACAGTAAATGTTGCTTCAGTATTTATTTATATTTATTGCAATCACATTGTAACATCTATAGATAAATTAACTACATTGCTAAACCAGTATAGTTATCATAGCTACTTAAAGGAAATTGAACATCCTGCAATTGTGATATTGTTTGATGTTGATGATTTTAAAAAAGTAAATGATACCTACGGTCATGTGGCTGGAGACAGAGTGCTTGAAAAAATTGGGAAGGCAATAAAGAAATGCTATGCTTCTAATGGATTATGCTTTAGAATTGGTGGTGACGAGTTTTGCTGTATAATTACTAAAAATATAGAAACAGTAAATTTAAACGATTTGAATTCTAGGTTTATAAGTATGTTAGAACAAATGAGAGAAAAGGATGAAAAAGTACCACATGTATCTATTGGAACAGAATGGCACAAAGATGCTTTCGAAAACATTACAGATGTAATTGAAAGAGCTGATAACAATATGTATGATTCCAAGAGATGGAGTAAGTTATACGGAAGAAATGATAAGTAATTAAAGTAAAATGTATAGAGGAAGTTCAATATTGGACTTCCTTTTCTATATATTTTTAGCAAATAAAAAAGATGAGTTTTTATAAACTCATCTTTTTGGTGCGGATGAGAGGACTTGAACCCCCACGTCAAAGACACTAGATCCTAAGTCTAGCGCGTCTGCCAGTTTCGCCACATCCGCATTAGAAAGTACATATTAAATATTAACACGTGGGAAGTAAAATGTCAATAGAAAAGTAAATAAAATTATTAAAAAAAATAGAAGGAAAAAAGTTTTTTTTGACGAATAATATTAATGTACATACAAAGAAGATGTACAAAAGAATTTTTAAACATTGGAAGGCGGTGCACAAATGCAAATAACAGATGTACGTTTAAGAAAAGTAAACACAGAAAACAGAATGAAAGCTGTTGCTTCTGTAACTTTCGATAATGAAATAGTAATTCATGATATTAAAGTTATTGAAAGCCAAAATGGATTATTTATTGCTATGCCAAGTAGAAAAACTCCAAACGGAGAATTTAAGGATATAGCTCATCCAATTAATGCTGAAACAAGAGAAAAGGTTCAAAAAGCTATTTTAGAAGCTTATGAAGCTCCAGAAACAGAATCAGCAGAATAATTATAAAAACAATGAAAGCATTGCATTTGGCAATGCTTTTTTTGAGCTTAAATTGAAAAAGCAAAAAGTCTTCTACTCATTGCATTATGGAAACAAATGTTATATAATCTGCTATATAAAATACAAGTAAACAATGGGAGAGAAGATAAATGAAATTAAAACGAAACAAAAATATAGAACTAAGCGTAATTTCTTGTATATTAACGTTTATTTGCATGACAATTATATACGCACTAACTGGTATATTTCCATTTGGAAGTAAAACTGTATTAACAATGGATATGTCAGGACAATATGTAAATTTTCTTACATACTTTAGAAATATTTTTTGCGATGGAGCAAATATTTTTTATAATTTTTCTATGAATTTAGGAAGCAATTGCTATGGATTATTTGCGTATTATTTGTCAAGTCCATTAAATATTATTTTATGTTTTTTTAAAGAAGAGCATATAACAGAAGCAATTTTAATTTTAAATATAATTAAGGTAAGTTTATGTTCTGCAACTATGGCAATTTTACTAGCTAGAACTACAAAATTAAATAGAGTTAGTGTTATTATTTTATCTATCATGTATAGTTTGATGTCATATAACATAGTGTACTCACAAAATATAATGTGGTTAGACGGAGCAATCTATTTGCCACTAGTGATATTAGGAATAGAAAATATTATAAAAAATAAAAAAATTGGTGTATATATAACCTTTCTTTTTCTAGTAATAGTATCTAATTTTTATGTAGGCTATATGGTTGGAATATTCAGTGTTTTCTATACAATCGTAAGATTAATTTGCAAAACCAATAAGGGGAAAAGCTTTTGGCTAGAAAACAAAACCACAATAATAGCATATATAAAAGCAACATTAATAACTTTGCTATTATCAATGATTATATTACTACCTGTGTTGCTTAATTTATTAAATAGTAAATCTGATATATCTGGAAGTAATTTTTCGATGGATACATACTATTCACCTTTGGATGCCATATCTAAAATTGTAATAGGTTCATTTAATAATAATGAAATAGCTTTTGGTGCACCTAATATTTATTGTGGTATTCTAAGTTTGCTTATGGCAGTACTATATTTTACTAATTCAGAAATAAAAGATAAAGAGAAAATATCATTTTTATTTTTAGTAATAGGAATGATATCGTGTTTTGTAATTGTGCCATTAAATTTGGTTTTTCATATGTTACAAAGTCCAGTTTGGTTCCCTTTTAGAAATTCATTCATATTTAGCTTTTTAATTATTATATTAGCAGCTAAAAATATGGAAAAAATAGACGGAATAAGTTCAAAAACATTTTTAATAGGACAAATAATGCTTATATTTATACTTATGATATTGAATAAATTGGATTATACCTATATAACAAATGATAATACAATTATAACCATAATTTTAGCATTAATAATTGGAACTATATATTATTATTCAAAAGACAAAGGTAAAATTTATAAAAGTATCTTAATACTTTTAGTTATGGCGGAAATGATATTTAATGGGTATCAAATAACTAAGCAAATTGATTATGCCGAAAGAGAAAGCTTTGTTAATTCATATCACACAATAAAGGAAACTATTGAGGAATATAAGTCAAAGAACAATGAGTTTTATAGAATAGAGAATAAAGTATCAAGAAGTATTAATGACCCAATGTTATATAATTATAATGGCTTTACACATTATAGTTCAACATCAGGAAAAGCAAATAAAAACTTTTTAACCAATTTTGGAATTAGACATAACCTAATTCCAGAAAATCAAAGCGATACAACGCTTCCAATGTCAGCTTTATTGGGAATTAAATACTATATTACAATTTCAGATGCAATTTTGGGACAAAATTTAGATTGGTATAACAAAGTAAAAGACGGCAATATTATAGTATTAGAAAATAAATATGCATTAAGCTTAGGTTTTCTTGTTTCGGATAAGGTAAAAGAAACAAGAGTAGAAGTGGGACAAGCTTTAGAAAATCAAAATGAATTATTTAAAAAAATGGCAGAATGCCAAGAAAACATATTTGAAGAAATCAAAATTACAGATTTTGAAAATATAGTAAATAAAAATAATGAAGAGTTGTATTTGCAATACACAGTTGACCATCCATCAAATCATGATTGCGTAAAGATATACTTTGATGGTAAATTACAAAAAACAGTATCTGAAACAAGCATAGATTCTAATAATATAGTGTATGTTCCCAAAACGGTAAAGGATATTAGAATTGATGTAAACGAAGATGACAGGGAAGGGTTCAAGATAAAACTTTATAGTTTTTCTAAAGAAAATTTTGATAAGGTTTATGATACAATAAGCAAAAATCAGTTATATGTTGAAAAAAATAATACAAATTACATAAAAGGCAAAATAAATGTAGAAAAAGATTCTACGTTGTTAACATCTATTATAAATGATACAGGATGGACTGTAAAAGTAGACGGAAAGAAAGTAGAAAAACAAACAGTGGCAGAGAATTTATTAGCTGTTGATTTAACAAGTGGAGAACATGTTGTTGAATTTTTATACATACCAACTGGATTTATCATGGGATTAATTTTATTTATTATTGGAATAATGTGGCTCGTGGTTGACAAAATGAAAAAATTACGAAAAGTGTCGTTATTTATAGAGTCTTCAAAAAACATATAAACACTTGACGAATAAATTTATGTAGAATATAATGTCATAAAATGTATGTAAAAAATATAGAAAAATAATATACGAAAGAATTAATTAGGAGGATTATATGAAATTTGTATTAGTTATTGCATATTTAATATTAACAGTGTTGGGGCTTGTTTTTATGAAATTAGGAGGAAATCCAGGAACTCTAGCAATAAAAGAAGGAACAATAACTTTAGGTATGAGTCTTGTTAGTGGAGTGGGATTTATATGCTACTTATGTAGCTTTTTATTATTTACAAGAATAGTAGTAATGTTCGACTTAAGTTATATATTCCCAATTTGTACAGGAATTGTTCAAATATTAACATTAGTAGCTTCGGCATTAGTTTTTAAAGAAAATATAAGTATGCAATCTGCAATAGGTGCAGGGATAATTATTATAGGAATTATTGTAATGAATTTAAAGCAAACGAGTGGAACATAGGAGGTTATTAAAAAATGGACAAAATATCAATAGTTGTACCATGTTATAACGAGGAAGAATCATTACCATTTTTTTATGAAGAAATTACAAAAATATCCAAACAAATGGATTATGTGAATTTTGAATTTTTATTTGTAAATGATGGGTCAAAAGATAAAACATTAGAAAAATTAAGAGACTTAGCTAGAATGGACGAAAGGGTAAGATATGTATCATTTTCAAGAAATTTTGGAAAAGAAGCTGCAATGTATGCAGGACTAAAAGAATCAACAGGAGATTACGTAGCGGTAATGGATGCAGATTTACAAGACCCACCAAAACTTTTAATCGAAATGTATGCTATTTTAGAAGAGAAAGAATATGATTGTGTTGCAACAAGAAGAACAACTAGAAAAGGAGAACCTCCAATTCGTTCTTTTTTTGCAAAAATGTTTTATAAAATAATTAATGCTATTTCTAAAACGGACATTGTAGATGGAGCTAGAGATTTCAGATTAATGACAAGACAAATGACGGATAGTATAATTTCTCTTGGAGAATACAATAGATTTTCAAAAGGAATATTTGGTTGGGTTGGATTTAATACGAAATGGTTAGAATATGAAAATGTTGAAAGGGTTGCAGGCAAAACAACTTGGTCTTTTTGGAAATTATTTGTATATTCATTAGATGGAATTACAGCTTTTTCAACTGCTCCACTAGTTATATCAACTATAATGGGATGTTTATTTTGCATATTAGCACTTATTATGGTGTGTATAATAATATTTAAAACCTGTATGTATGGTGACCCTGTATCTGGTTGGCCATCAACAGCATGTATCATTTTATTTGTAGGTGGAATTCAACTTTTTTGCACAGGAATAATAGGACAGTATTTAGCAAAGTCTTATTTAGAGGTAAAAAATAGACCAATTTATATAGTAAAAGAAACGGAAGAAAAAGTAAAATATGAATAAGAAAATTTCAAATGAAAAAATAGTAAATTTTTTATTACAAGCTTTGTATGTAGTAATGTTTATTATACTAGCAATGTTAGGAATAATGGCTTTAATAATAACGGTTGATATGCAGGATTTATACTATATAGAAGCAGAAGGAATGGAAGTTGTCGCAGATAATATATTTATTAATATAGTAGGCATTTGTATATTTATATTGGTGCTAATAGCAGAACTTAAAATTGCAAAAAAGCTAACGAGTAAACAGGTTATAGGCATAAGTTTAGGATTTGTATTTATTCTGGGAACCTTGTGGAATTGTATAGCAAATGATTTGATACCGGTTAGAGCTGACCAAGAAATTGTTTTTCAGTCCGCTCTGAAATTCATTGATGGAAATTTTGAGGATTTAATTAGAGGACACTATCTAGGATTATATCCATATCAAATTGGAGTTGTTAATTTATTAGAAGTACTTATTAGAATATTTTCTAGTGGTGCAGTTTTTGCTATGCGAATGATAAATGTTATTTCTGTTATGACAATTATATACTTTTTATACAAAATTACAGATATAATATTTCATAAAGAACTAGTAAGTAAATTAGTCTTAATAATATCGGTAATGTTTATACCTTTAGTTTTAATGGTAACATTTGTATATGGCAATTTGTTAGGACTGGCCCTAGGAGTAATGGCAATATATTTAACATTGTTATGGCTAGACAAAAGAGAGCTTCCAATTGCTATTGGAGCTATGTTAACAATTGCATTTGCAATTATTATGAAATCAAATTTAAAGATATTTTTTGTTGGAATATTAATAGTATTATTGCTGGAATTAATGAAAAAATGGGATAAAGCAATAATTACTGTTATGCTAGGAATGATTGTTAGTGTTAGCGTATTAAACGGTGCTGTAAGATTTATAGCGGAAAGAAGAAGCAATATTGAACTTAGTGGAGGAATTCCGATGATTTGCTTTGTTTTTATGGGAATAGACGGAGGAAGCAATGGAAGAATGCCTGGATGGTATAGTGGAGCAACTAAGTATTTATATTACACTAATAGTATGAATGAACAAAAGACAAAGGCAACAGCTGTAGCATGGATAAGTCAAAGAGTTGGAGAATTTTTACATAATCCAAGTAAAATGATACACTTTTTTACATTGAAAATAACTTCAACTTGGTTAGAACCTACATATCAAAGTATATGGGTGAATGAACCATTAGATAAATACCAGGATGATGAAAATATAAAGAATAAAGTTGATAACAATAAATGGCTTGTTAGTTTATATTCTGGTAAAATTAATAAAGTGATAACTAAATATTTGGATATTTTTCAAATTTTAATTTATCTATTGTCTGCAATATATTTTATAAAAAATATAAAAACAGTAAAACCAGAGCAGGCAATTTTAGCTATAATTTTTATTGGAGGATTTATATTTCATCTAGTATGGGAAACAAAATCCTTATATGTTTTAATGTATGTTATACTGCTATTCCCGTATGCAGCAATGCAACTAGAAAAAATTATTGAAGAAAGAAAAATAAGTTAATATTTACTTTTTATGTTTACTGTAGTATAATAATTAATAGTTGGGAGAAATAATCACAGAAAATTCCCAGTTAGAATGGAGGTTCCTTATGGGAAGAATGAAAACGTTTTTAAAATATTTAATTATTTTTATTGCGTTTTATCTTATTTCGAATCTTGTTATTGAATATTGTTTAAAAGCGAATTACGAAACATTAGCAAGTAACAATATTGAAACAGTAAATTATGATGTAAATATTCAAGAAGCCAAAAGTACAAATGCTAATGGACAAATTAGTGGAGAAGTAAGTAAAAAAGAAAATGCAAGTGAAGAAAATAAATATTTAAAAATTGATTTTTATAATCAAAGAGACCAACTTATGGGAACTAAGTATATAGATATTAGTAATTTAAAAGATGGAGAAAAGAAAAAATTTAATGTAGATTTTAAGTTACAAGGAGTTGCTAGATATGTAATTACAGAAGTAAATCAAATAGAAGGCACAGATGGAAGAACAATTAATACTACATATTTAGGAATTGGAATTTTGGTTGCACTTATTTTGATTCAAAGTGCACTTTAGAACTGTATAATAATTTTTAAAATAAGATTCAAGAAATATTTTTAACTTGAATCTTATTTTTTTATAAACTATGTTGCTTTTCAAAGACGAATTTGGTATTATCTAGACGAGATTTTAATGGGTATATGTTTCTACATTTATTGCTAATGCTTAAATTAGAGCAGGCATGTCATGTAAAAATATGCCATGTGTCGAAAATAAAATTAAGGAGAAAAGTTTATTATGAAATTTTTGAAAGATAATATTTTTGTAACAGCTCCATCTGATTCAATTTTCAATGATGGAGATAAACTAAGATTAGAAAATGCAATAAAAAATTTTAATAATATGGGAATTACTGTTACACTAGGGAAAACAGTTAATATGATAAATGATTATAGCGATAATGAATATAAAGAAAAAGCGTTAGAAGTTGAAAAAGCATTGCTAGATGATACTATTGATACAGTTATTGCTGCAAATGGTGGTGAAACAGAAATAAACATTATAAAATATATAAATTTTGATAAATTAAAATTGGAAAAACAAAAAGAAAAGATTTTTCAAGGCTTTTCTGACAATTCTATTTTGACGTTTCTTTTGCAAATACTATCTGATTGGAGGACTTACTATGCTCCTTGTTTTCCATCATTTGGATATAATAATTGGGATAAAACATTATATGACAATTTTGAATTACTTAAAGGAAATATGCTTGAGCAGAATTCACAGGATTTTTTTGAGATCAAATCTTTTAAAAAAATAAAAGGAAAAGAATTGTATGGATATAATTTGGATACGCCGTCTAAATTAATTGAACTAACTGGACTTAGAAATTTTTCAGTAAGAGGTACCTTATTAGGAGGCTGTTTGGACGTAATTAAAAATATAGTAAATACTAATTATGACAAAATGAATGAATATAATAAAAATCATGATAATATAATATGGTTTATTGAAAATTGTGCTATGGATATTAGTGATTTGGAAAAAACATTAAAAAACATGGATAAACATGATTGGTTTAAAAATGCAAAAGGTTTTATGATTGGAAGGGGAAAAATAACTTTAAATCAACAATTTTTAAGTCAACAAAATGAATTATTATTGAAAACATTATCAAAGTATAATGTACCAATAATATCAAATTGTGATTTTGGACACGTAAGACCATTTAATACATTTATAACCGGTGGAGATGCAATAGTAACATACAATAATAATAAATATACAATAAAATATGAAAACATATGACAAAACATGTATTTTAACATAATAAAGTTCAATATATTACTGTTGACATAAAATGAATTATATAATATAATATCGGTTAAATGAAATTTACATAATTTAATAACCTGAATTCTTATTAGAAGGGGGAGACATTAATAATGCGTACATTGACAATTAAAAAAAATCCAAACACTATTAGATGTGCGGGAATTATTCCTATATCCTATATAGGGCGGAAAGTTTTAATGATTCAACATCCAGAAGGACATTGGGGATTCCCAAAAGGACATGTAGAATTTGAAGAAGTAGATATTGTGGCTGCTAAACGAGAATTATTTGAAGAAACAGGAATAACATTAAATTTTATTTTAGACACAAAAAAATATAAATATACAATGGTATATACATGTAAGGAAAATGAAATTATGGTGAAAAAATCTGTTACTTTTTTCCTTGGAATTACATGTAAAATCGATGTTACATTGGCTACTAACTTTAAGAACTACAAATGGGTAGATTTAGAAAATCTTAATACAATGGATTTATTTGAACAATATAGACAACTTTTAATAAAAATAAGTTTGTTAATTAAGAAAGATATTTGCCTAATCAGTGCTGACAATGTGAATGTTGAAAACCTCAATTCTCATGAAGGAATTGGTTCGAAACATGCATATTCACGTATTGCACCATTAAAGATTCTTCATAAAAATATAAAAATTACGAATCAGCCAAATATTTTAGATACATATTTTATGAATGAGATGATTGAATCAGATAAAGGCAATTCAGATGGATATTTTGTAATTAAGCAGAAGGATATGTCAAAATGTTGGTCTATTGTAAATATGCTACCCCTTTTAGTGTTTAAACACAAAAAGGTAGTTATGAAGGGAAAACCAACAGGGTGTCAAATAGGAAAAAGACCTATTGAACTTTATGTTATGATTATGGAATCATTAGGAATTCGTGTAGAAAGAATTAGTAATTCTTATTATTTTGAATATATAGGAATTTCTGAAGATGTATTTGTCGAATTACCGTTTCCGTCATTTTCGGGTACTTCTATAGCATGCTATTTAGCATTGTTAAACACTTACGAAACATGCATTACCAATGTTTCAATTGAACCTGAAATAGTATTTTTAGTTAATGTCATTGAGCAAATTGGTTACCATATTGAGTTTGAAAAAGAAAAAAGAATAATTCGAATTATCGGTAATCCAAATATCAAGGTGACAAAATTAACTATAAAGATTCCAGAGGATAGAAATATTATTATAACTAAGATGATTGCACAATTAATGTCAAAACAAAAAGTGCAATTTGTAGCAAATTATGGATTAGATTTTGATATTTTTTATGATTTTCTAAAAAAAATTGGTATTGATTGTTATCTGAAAGATAATTATATTATTATTAACAATTACAACAATTTTTATTGTAGGGGAACAATTAATGTTGAGTCAGGATTTTATCCAAAAATTTGCTCAGATTGGCAACCAATGATGGCTGTTTTTCTATTAACATGTAGCAAAGAATTTACGATTTATGATGAAGTGTTTGAAAACAGGTATGAATATATGAAACAACTGGAAAGTTTTTTAAGTGGTTTTACATACGAATATGATGAAAAACATCTTAAAGTAAATGTAAATAGCAAAATTGACATTAAAGAGGATGCTATTAACGATTTCTGGTGCCTTGATATTCGTTCATCTGCTACATTGTGCTTAGCTTTAAGTAATTGGGGAGTAACTAATTTCAAAATTAGAAATTTAGACCAATTTCTTAGAGGTTATAGCAGTATATCAGATTTTTCACGTGAATTTGAAACGAGGTGTAAATATGTATTCGATAATGAATAATGGTACAAAGTTTACGGAGTTTGTTTTAAAGTTTTTAAGAAATTTAAATCTTGTAGGAGATGATAGTACAATAATAATAACTGGTAGTGCGTCAATTGAAAATGCACGGGTGTCTCCAAATTATTGTAGGTATTTTAATGGAGAAAGTGATATTGACGTTTTAGTTATTATTTATAAAGATGTTTCATTTATGAATGTTCTTTTTCCAAGACATATATTAAAGCTTTTTAGAGATAATGATATTAATGTTTTAAATTATAGTTATCAATATGGGAATGGTAGAAATGCAATAAACGTTAAGTATATTACAGAAAATACTTTTAGTGAATGGACATCTTTAGGCGAATTGCATTTTAAAAGTTACCGAAAATATTCACTTTCAACTAAAAAGCCTTATATGAAATGCTATGGTTTTGCAGACTCAGTAATTATTCCATATCAAGAAGAAAAAATTGATAATTATTATATTTTACATTATGATATTGAACGAAAGGAAAAATATTACCTTCTTGATATTCACACAATGCTTCTTTTTGGAACAATAATTTTTAATACTAAACCATTAAAGCTTGTAAAGAACTTTAATTTTTTCTTTAAATCACTTCTAAATTATTCTGATGAAAAAATTTTTAATCTTTTTAAATATCATTTAGAATATAAAAAATCAATAAACCATTCAGAATTGAGGATATTTATTAAAATGTTCACTGAAATAGATATTGAAGAAATATTAAAGATATTAAAAAGGAAAAAAATAATTTCTGAAATAAAAGGTACTATTAAGAATGATTCTCAGTTAGCTACAATTTGCTGGGCAAGGTCAGATCCAAAGAATGTGTTTAATTTTATGAAAAAAGTAAGTTCATATATTACACATAAAACATTTATTCTTATAGTAGATGATATATGCCCTAAAATACTTTATAGTAGAACAGATACTGAACAAGCGAAAATAAATCAAAAATATCTAGACAAATTTACAGATTGTACAATTTATTTTAGCTCTGATATTTTTAAAGTTGCATTTTTAAATAATTTTATGGAAGAATTTACGAATATAATGATGAAAATTACTTTAAACTATTATATTAACTTCCTTCCAGAAAAGAAAAAAGATAATTTGAAATTTATGAAACTAGAAGAGTTTATTCATACTTTTTGTGAATTATTTCTTCTAGACTATGGAGAAAATGTATTAGGAGTAGATACAATGATTTTTGGGGAATTTAGTCAGAACATTATTTTTTTGGCAAAGCAACAAGTGTTTAAAAAATCCAAATTAAATTATATTATTATTCCGCACATTAATGAAGAAGAAATTAATTCGATTTTTCCTATGACTGAATAATAGTATATATTGTAAAACACATGTGTTTTATGTATATTATAAAATCTTAAAGACAAGAAAGGATGAACGTTATGAAAAGGTTTGATTGGATTTTTTTTGATGTATCTGAAGCTGATTGGACAGAAATGTCTACAACGGAATGGCTAGAAATTATCAAAAACAAAGTAGGCGAAAATATTGATATGGATAAGCTGCCAAATCTTATAGAGGAAAATAGAACTCTTACTATCAAGTTTGGAATTGATCCTACAGCAGCAAACATTCACATTGGACATGTAGTGCCTTTGATGTTGGTTAAGGCTTTTGTTAAGAAGGGGCATAAAGTTCACATTATTATAGGTGATTTTACTGCACGAATAGGAGATCCGTCAGGAAGAAATACGGAAAGAGCTATATTAACAGATGAAGATATTATGGAAAATTTTAAGACATACGAGCAGCAAATTAGCATGTTTGTTGATCTTGAAAAAATAGATATTTGCTTTAATTCTGCTTGGATTAATAAATTATCCCCAACTGAATTGTTTGGCTTTTTACAGCTTGTGTCTCTTACACAGGCTACTCAAAGAAAAGATTTTAAAACTAGAGTGGAAAGCGGTTCTTCAGTTTCTTTAGCTGAAGTTTGCTACGGACCACTTATGGGGATTGATTCCTTTATTTTAAAGGCTGACGTAGAAATTGGTGGAGTTGACCAACTTCTCAATTTTATGCAATGTCGGGATATAATGGAGAAGAAGGGAATAATTCCGGAAGTTGCATTGATGACACCTATACTAGAGGGAACATCTAATGATGGACGGAAGATGTCTAAATCATTTGGAAATGCAATTGCCGTATTAGAAACCGATGACGAAAAGTTTGGAAAATTCATGTCTATAAAAGACGAATTAATTTTACCATATTTTAAATGCTTTGCCTTTATTAATGATTCAAATTTAGCAGAATTGGAAACTTTTATAAAAGATAATCCAAATGAAGCTAAAAAGCAACTTGCTACTTTCTTTATTGGAATGCAACATCATAATATGTTGATAGGTGAAGCAACTCGTAAATCCTTCGAAAGAAGGTTCTCAACAAAAAAACTTAAAGATGAAGATTTCAAAAAAATTAAGCTTGTTGATGGTGAGAATATGTTTTCATTAATTTGTAGATCTAGGATAGGAATTTCAAATTCAGCAATTCGTCGTATGTTTCAACAAGCTGGAATTAAAACTACAGATAAGAAAACTATTTTTAAGATGGATGATATGGCAATTCCGTGTGATGTACGTGTTGGAAAGAAGATTTTAATTCGTATTGTTGTTTAACTAAACAATTTATTAGATAACAATCTTAATTAATGTAAAAAGAAACTGGTAGTGAATCGATTGATTACTGCCAGTTCTTTTTATTAAAAGCTTACACTTATTATGTTTTAGCTTTTAATGTTATCTTACCAATGAGTATTGAAGATGTATCAAAAATTTTCTACTACAATTAATTAAAAATATTTTTTATATTCTTTGTATCCAGTAATAATTTATTTATTTTACGTAAATCTTATTTTTTTGAGAAAAGATATTGCTATTTATGTGCAAATGTAATATAATTGTAACCAAATTGTAATCACAATGAAAAGAGATAAAAGGAGTCGATAATATGTTCAATTTTGGGCAGGATATAGGTATAGATTTGGGAACGGCAACAGTTATTGCCTATGTTAGAGGAAAAGGAATAGTATTAAGAGAGCCTTCTGTGGTAGCGGTAAATAGTGATACGGGTGAAGTTTTAGCTGTAGGAAAAGAAGCACGAAGAATGCTTGGTAGAACTCCTGGAAACATTGTTGCAACAAGACCTTTGAAAGATGGTGTGATTTCAGATTATACAGTAACTGAAAAAATGTTAAAGCACTTCATAACAAAAGTATGCGGAAAATTTATTTTTTCGCCAAGAATTATGATTTGTATTCCATCACAAGTAACTGAAGTTGAGAAAAAGGCTGTTATTGATGCGGCTTCACAAGCAGGAGCAAGAAAAGTATATTTAATAGAAGAACCTATTGCTGCTGCTATTGGTGCTGGAATTGATATATCAAAACCTTGTGGAAATATGATTGTAGATATAGGAGGAGGAACAACAGATATAGCAGTTATATCTCTTGGTGGGTCTGTTGTAAGCTCATCACTAAAAGTAGCAGGAGATAAATTTGATGAATACATAGTTAAATATATTAAGAAAAAACATAATATTATGATTGGAGAAAGAACTGCAGAAGAATTAAAAATGAATATTGGTTGTGTATATCCAAGAATCCAAGATATCGAAATGGATATTAGAGGAAGAGATTTAATAGACGGATTACCAAAAACAATTACAATACGTTCTAGCGAAATGATGGAAGCACTAGAGGAGCCTGCAAGAGCTATTGTTGATGCTGTTCATTCTGTACTAGAAAAGACTCCTCCAGAATTAGCAGCAGATATTAGTGATAAAGGAATTTATATGACTGGTGGAGGATGCTTAGTTAATGGACTTGATAAGTTATTAGCAGAACAAACAGGAATTAATGTTATGATTGCAGACGATGCTGTGTCATGCGTAGCTATTGGAACAGGAAAGGCATTAGACACATTAGACAGCTTAGATGGAAAAAAAAGATAATATAAATTTATACAGAGTGACAAGAACTAAACTTGTCGCTTTTATTTAAGGAGAGAAAAATGCAAAAGAGGATAGCTTTTTATACTTTACGGATGTAAAGTAAATCAATATGAAACAAATGCTATGATGCAACAATTTAGAGAAAGTCAATATAAAATAGTGGATTTCGAAGAAATTGCAGATGTTTATGTAATTAATACATGTACAGTTACAAATATATCGGATAAAAAATCAAGACAAATGATAAGAAGGGCAAAACAAAGAAATAAAAATTCGATTATAGTAGCTGTTGGGTGTTATGCTCAAGTGGCAGAAGAAGAACTAAAAAAAATGCCTGAAATTGATATTATACTTGGAAATAACGAGAAAAAAGATATTGTATCAATAATAAACAAATATAGTATAGACAAGGATGAAGAAAAAATTAGTAGTGTAATGGAACAAAAAGAATTTATTGACTTTGAAAGTGTTGCATATTCTGACAAGGTTAGAGCTGTAATTAAAGTACAAGATGGCTGTGACCGCTTTTGTTCATATTGCATTATTCCTTATGCACGAGGAAGAGTTAGAAGTAGAACAGTATCAAGTATTATTGATGAAATAAAAGCTTTTGTAGACAAGGGAATTAAAGAGGTTGTAATAACAGGAATACATGTAGCGTCATATGGAAGAGATTTCAAAGAAAAAACTGAACTTATTGATTTACTAGAAGAAATTAATAAAATAGATGGATTAGAAAGAATTCGTTTAAGTTCTTTGGAACCAACTATTATAACTGAGGAGTTTGTTAAAAGATTGAGCAAACTAGAAAAGATATGCAATCATTTTCATCTTTCTTTGCAAAGTGCATGTAATGAAACATTAAAGAGAATGAATAGACATTATACAATAGAAGAATTTAAAAATAGTGTTGATTTGCTAAGAAAAAATTATAAAAATGTTGCGCTTACAACTGATGTTATTGTTGGATTTCCAGGAGAAACAGATGAAGAATTTGAAGAGTGTTATAGGCAATTAAAAGAGATAAGATTTTATAAGTTACATGTATTTAAATATTCACAAAGAAAAGGAACCAAGGCGGCAAGTATGGAAAATCAGGTAGCGCCAAATATTAAGGAAGAAAGAAGCAAAAAGTTAATTGCATTATCTGAACAATATGAACAAGAGTTTAATAAAGAATTAATTGGAAATCAAGAAAAAGTTTTGTGGGAACAAGTTGAAGGAGAGTTCTTTAAGGGACACACAACAAATTATATAATTGTATACACAATGAAAAATCAAGCTAGAGAAAATGAAATTACAAATGTAAAATTTATTGAATTAAAAAAAGATGGTATATTTGGAGAAGTAATAAAAATGTAATGCGGCTGTAACATAAACTTAATATAAAAAAACATGAAAATGCTTGCTAAAACTTTCTAAATATAGTATAAATATTAAAGAATGAAATATATATTATGATATATTCAAACTGTCACGGAGGAGGAAGTAAAATGGGAGATTTTAGGGTATCAGGTCAAGAAATAGCAGGAAATGAAGTAAGCGGATTGCCAGCAAATCCAAGTGTTTGGACTAAGGTTAAGAATTTTTTGTTTCAAGAAATAACAGTTGAATTAACACCAAAGCAACAAGAATTTGAAAATAGAATGAACGATGTTTTAAACCAAGAAGTAACTTTCAAAAAGTTGCATGATTTTTTATTCCAAGAAGTAAAATTTGGAAAGTAATAGAGTAGGTGGAAATGGATTATTTTTATAATTCATTTTCTTTTTGCATAAAACAAAAGAAAATTGATAAACTAGCATAAAGCGTTCATATAAAAGTTACAAAGAAAGGCTTGAAAAAATTTTTTCGTTGATGTAAAATGAACAAGTCTTAGATAGATGAAATGAAAATTTAAAATACTATAATTAAGTATTAGAAGTGGAGGATATTATGTCAATTAAAATAGGAATTAATGGCTTTGGAAGAATTGGAAACTTGGCATTCCAAGCTGCTTTAGAAAAAAGTGAGGTAGAAGTTGTAGCTATAAATGACCCATTTATTACAGCTGATTACATGGCTTACATGGTAAAATATGATTCAATTCATGGTAGATTTAAGGGAGAAGTAACAAGCAAAGATGGAATACTAGTAGTAAATGGAAAAGAAATAAAAGTATATAACGAAATGGATCCTAAAAATATTCCTTGGGGTACAGAAGGCGTTGAATACGTATTAGAGTGTTCAGGAGTATTTACAACAGTTGAAAAGGCAAGTGCTCACTTAGAAGCAGGAGCAAAAAAAGTTATTATAAGTGCTCCATCAAAAGATGCTCCAATGTTTGTTATGGGAGTTAATAACGATACTTATACAAAAGATATGAATGTAATTTCAAATGCTTCTTGTACAACAAACTGTTTAGCACCTCTTGCTAAAATTATTAATGATAACTTTGGAATTACAGATGGTTTAATGACAACAGTTCATTCTACAACAGCTACACAAAAAACTGTTGATGGTGCTTCAAAGAAAGACTGGAGAGGCGGTAGAGCAGCTGCTGCTAATATAATTCCTTCTTCAACAGGCGCTGCAAAAGCAGTTGGAAAGGTAATTCCAGAATTAAATGGAAAATTAACAGGAATGTCATTTAGAGTTCCAACAATAGATGTTTCTGTTGTTGATTTAACTTGTAATTTAGCTAAACCTGCAACATATGAAGAAATTTGTTCTGCAGTTAAAAAAGCTTCTGAAAATGAATTAAAAGGTATTGTTGAATACGTAGAAGATGATGTAGTATCTTCTGATTTTATCAGTGATGAACACACTTCTATATTTGATGCAAAAGCTGGAATTGCTTTAACAGATACTTTTGTAAAATTAGTTGCTTGGTACGATAATGAATGGGGATATTCTCATAAATTAGTAGATTTAGCGGTTTATATTGCTGGTGTTGATAAGGCATAAATTTAGATGAATTTAGATAAAAATTGCTCCTACTCAAATTGTTGTAGGAGCAATTTTGACTAGGGAGGAAATTGAAATGAACAAAAAAACAGTAAAAGATATAGATGTTAAAGGCAAGAAAGTGTTTGTTAGATGTGATTTTAATGTGCCATTAGATGAGAATGGAAACATTACAGATAACCGTAGAATAGTTTCTGCACTTGAAACTATAAAATATTTAATGGAAAATAATGCTAGGATTATTCTTTGTTCACATTTGGGAAGACCGAAAGGAGAGTTTAAAAAAGAATTTTCATTAAAACCTGTGGCAGACGAATTAACAAAACTACTTGGAAAAGAAGTAAAATTAGCAGATGATGTTATAGGGAAAAATGTAGAGCAACTAATCAATCAAATGAAAGATGGAGATGTAATTTTACTTGAAAATGTGCGTTTCTATGCAGAGGAAGAAAAAAATGACCCTGAATTTGCTAAAAAATTAGCTTCTTTAGCAGAAATATATGTAAATGATGCATTTGGAACAACACATAGAGCACATGCATCTACAGCTGGAATAGCTGCATATTTGCCTGCTGTTTCAGGATTTCTAATTGAAAAAGAAATTAATTTTATGGGAAATGCATTAGAAAATCCTAAAAGACCATTTGTGGCTATACTTGGTGGAGCAAAGGTTTCTGACAAAATAGGTGTTATAGATGCCTTATTAGAAAAAGTAGATACTCTTATTATAGGAGGAGGCATGGCGTATACATTTTTCAAAGCGCAAGGATATGGCGTGGGAAATTCACTTTGCGAAAATGATAAATTAGAATTAGCTAAAAATTTAATGGAAAAAGCAAAACAAAAAGGGGTAAAATTATTATTGCCAATAGATACAGTTATAGGAAAAGAATTTAAGAAAGACACTGAGAGTAAAGTTGTTTCTTGGACTGAAATACCAGATGATTGGGAAGGGTTTGATATTGGACCAGAAACAATAAAGTTATTTGCCGAAGAAGTTAAAAAAGCTAAAACCGTAGTATGGAATGGTCCACTTGGATTATTTGAATTTGATCAATTTGCAGTTGGAACGAATGAAATTGCAAAGGTAATGGCTGAAAGTGATGCCATTACAATAATAGGTGGAGGAGATTCTGCAGCTGCTGTAGAAAAAGCGGGATTATCTAATAAAATGTCACATGTATCGACAGGTGGAGGAGCATCATTACAATTTTTAGAGGGTAAATCTTTGCCAGGAATTGAATGTTTACAAGATAAGTAGAAAGGAGACCATAAATGAGAAAAAGAGTTATTGCAGGAAACTGGAAAATGAATATGCTTCCAAACGAAGCGATAAATTTTATTAGCGAGTTAGAACCGTTGGTAAAAAATAGTGAAAATGAGGTAATACTTTGCGTACCATATACAGATTTATTTTATACCTTATTACATGTTCAAGGAACTAATATAAAGGTTGGAGCTCAAAATATGCATTGGGAAGAAAAGGGTGCATATACAGGTGAAGTTTCAGCACCAATGCTAAAATGTATTGGCGTTGAGTATGTTATTATTGGTCATTCAGAAAGAAGACAATATTTTGCAGAAACTGATGAAACTGTAAATAAAAAAGTTAAGTCGGCATTTAAATATGGGCTTAAACCAATTATTTGTGTTGGAGAAACTTTAGAAGAAAGAGAAGCTGGAAAAACAATCGAAAAAATTACAAAACAAACAAGTTTAGCTTTAGATGGGCTAGAAGATGAAGAGGTAGCAAATTGTATTATTGCCTATGAACCAATTTGGGCAATAGGTACTGGAAAAACAGCCACTTGTGAAGATGCAAATAATGCAATTAAACAGATTAGAGATGAAATTTCAAAAAAATATGGACAAAATATAGCAAATAGAGTTATAATTCAATATGGTGGAAGTGTTAAATCTAACAATGCAAAAGAATTATTTGCAATGTCTGACATAGATGGAGGATTAGTTGGAGGAGCAAGCTTGAAACCAGAAGAATTTAGTAAAATAGTAAATGCCTAGTGCAAAATTTTACTATTTCGTGTTTTATTAAGTACAAAAGATTGTTAGAAAGTAAAACAAAGAAAAGAAGGGATAACAAATTATGGATAATAAACTAACCATGCTTATGATTTTAGACGGTTTTGGAATTAATGAAAATGAAAAATCAAATGCAGTAAAGTTAGCAAAAATGCCTAATTGGAATAAATTATTAAAACAGAATCCTAATACTACAATTGCAACAAGTGGTCTAGATGTTGGATTACCAGATGGACAAATGGGAAATTCAGAAGTAGGGCACACAAATATTGGAGCTGGAAGGATTGTTTATCAGGATTTTACTAGAATTACAAAAGCAATTGAAGAGGGAGAATTTTTTAATATACAAGAACTAAATCAAGCAATTGAGAATTGTCAAAAAAATAATACAAAATTACATGTTTTAGGATTATTATCAGACGGTGGAGTTCATAGCCATATAAGACATTTATATGCTGTATTAGAACTAGCAAAAAGAAAAGATTTTGAAGATGTTTATATACATTGTTTCTTAGACGGAAGAGATACACCACCAGCTTCAGCGGAAACTTATATTGCAGAGCTGGAAAGAAAAATGGAAGAAAAAGGTGTAGGGAAAATTGCTAGTATAAGCGGAAGATTTTACAGCATGGATAGAGATAAAAGATGGGACAGAGTTCAGGCTTCTTATGAAGCATTAGTCAACGGAAAAGGAGAAAAAGCGCATTCTGCTATTAGTGCTATAGAAGAATCATATCAACAAGAAGTATTTGATGAATTTGTAAAACCAACTTTGATTTGCAATGGAGATGAGCCAGTAGCAACAATTGGTAAAAAAGATTCAGTAGTATTTTTTAATTTTAGACCAGACAGAGCCAGAGAATTAACAAGAGCATTAGTTGATGAACATTTTGATGCTTTTCCAACTCAAAAGCTAGATTTGTATTATGTATGCTTTACACAATATGACGAAACAATACCAAATGTACATGTTGCCTTTAAACCAACGGTTATAAAAAATACATTTGGTGAGTACATTAGCAAAAAAGGACTAACGCAACTTAGAATTGCAGAAACAGAAAAATATGCACATGTTACATTTTTCTTTAATGGTGGCGAAGAGAAACAATATCCAAGAGAAGATAGAATATTGATTCCTTCACCAAAGGTTGAAACTTATGATTTAATGCCTGAAATGAGTGCACTAAAGGTGACTGAAAAAGTAGTCGAAGCTATTGAATCTGAAAAATACAATACAATTATTTTAAATTATGCAAATCCAGATATGGTAGGACATACTGGAAATTTGGAGGCAACAATTAAAGCGTTAGAAATTATAGATGAATGTATAGGAAAAGTTGTATCAGCGGTTGAAAAAGTCAGAGGAACACTATTGGTAACTGCGGACCATGGTAATGCAGAGCAAATGATTGACTATGTTACAGGTGACCCGCATACTGCACATACAACAAATGTAGTGCCTTTAGTGTTAATGGGAAAAGAAAATATAAAACTAAATCCAGGTAGATTGTGTGATATTGCACCAACAATGTTAGAATTAATGGGATTAAATAAACCAGATGAAATGACAGGTGTAAGCTTAATTGAAAAAGTATAGATGGAATAGGAGTAGGAGGGGAGCTACTTGCTTGATGTGCCAGAAGTAAAAAGTATTTATACAGAAATACAAAAAAAACTTTATTACATGATTCCAGAAAAATGGGAGAGTGTTTATTTGTATGCTTCTATTACTGAAAAAGCATATCAAATGCCAATAGGAGAAATGTTCTTCTACTATTTTCCTAAGGGGATTTTTAAGAAAAATCCTGTAAATGTATATGAAATACCGAATAAATTTAATATAGACGAACAACAATATATGAAGCTGGTTAAAAATTTATACGGTTCAATTGAGAAACTAAGAGCGATATACAAAGAAAATAAACAGAGAATGTGGACTAATGTTACTATTTCAATTGAAAACTTCAGATTTAAAATACAATATAATTATGAGCCTTTGGATAATTTTGAATATAGTAATTATGACAGACATATTATATGGAGATATGAACACCTGGGAACAGATATTAATTCGTTAAACAAAAAAGAACGAGATATTATTGAAAAATATTTGGTTAATAAAAGAATAAAAAAAGAAGATCAAGAATTTTATGATGAACCAATATATAAAAAACCTGTACATAATATTTTGAACTATGAAAAAGATAAATTTAGTAATCCTTTAGAATTAGAAATTATGAAGGAATTTGAAGTTGATAGAAAACCTGTTAATAATCAGATTTTAGCAGGACTTAATAATAAAAAAAGTCGATGGAGGTAAAAAAATGAAAGATTATTTAGGAATTGAAAGTGTTAAAGCTTTAGAAGTTTTAGATTCAAGAGGAAATCCAACTGTTCAAGTTGAGGTTGTTACAGAAGGAGGATTTTCAGGTGTTGCTATGGTTCCATCAGGAGCATCAACAGGTAGTTTTGAAGCAGTAGAATTGCGTGATGGAGATAAAGACAGATATTTAGGAAAAGGTGTTACAAAGGCAGTTGAAAATGTAAACAAAAAAATATCAAAAGAGTTAGAAGGAATGAATGTTTACGAACAAGTAAATATTGATAAAATGTTAATTGAAATAGATGGAACTGAGAATAAAGGAAAATTGGGAGCAAATGCAACTTTAGGTGTATCTTTAGCTGTTGCAAAAGCTGCTGCAAATTCTTTAGGAATGAGTTTATATAACTATATTGGTGGTGTAAATGCAAAAGAATTACCTGTGCCTATGATGAATATTTTAAATGGTGGTAAACATGCTGACAATACTGTTAATATTCAAGAATTTATGATAATGCCAGTTGGAGCAAAAACATTTTCTGAATGTATGAGAATGAGTGTAGAAATTTATCATACTTTAAAGAAAGTTTTAAAAGAAAAAGGATTAGCAACTGGTGTTGGAGATGAAGGTGGATTTGCACCAAACTTAGAAAGTGATGAAGAAGCTTTAAAATTAATTGTTGAAGCAATTGAAAAAGCTGGATATAAACCAAGAGAAGATGTAATGCTTGCATTAGATGTTGCATCTACAGAAATGTATGATGAAGCAAAAAAAATTGGTAAAGAAGGTTCTTATTATTTCTGGAAAACAGATGAATTAAAATCTGTTGATGAAATGATTGAATACTTATCAGCATTAGTTGACAAATATCCTATTATTTCAATAGAAGATGGATTAGCAGAAGAAGACTGGGATGGATGGAAAAAGCTTACTGAAAAATTAGGAAGTAAGATTCAATTAGTTGGAGATGACTTATTTGTAACAAATATTAAGAGATTACAAAAAGGAATTGACAATAAAATATCGAATAGTATATTAATAAAGTTAAATCAAATTGGAACTTTAACAGAAACATTAGATGCTATAGAATTAGCAAAGAAAAATGGATATACAGCAGTTGTATCACATCGTTCAGGTGAAACAGAAGATACTACTTTAGCAGATGTTGCTGTTGCTACAAATGCAGGACAAATCAAAACAGGTGCACCATGTAGAACAGACCGTGTTGCAAAATATAACCGTTTATTAAATATTGAAGAAGAATTGGGAGAAGTTGCTATTTTCCCAGGCAGAAAAGGTCTAAATAGATAAAACAAAAGGCACAGTATAGTGCTGTGCCTATATATATTGGGGTATCGCCAAGCGGTAAGGCATCGGACTCTGACTCCGACATTTCCTAGGTTCGAATCCTAGTACCCCAGCCATGAACTGTAAGGCTTTCAAGAAATTGAGGGCCTTTATTTTTATGCTTAAAAACAGCTTTACTTGTCCAAGATATAATAGCATTATAGAATAATATAGAAAATAATATTATAAAAGACATCAGATAAAACTGGTGTTTTTTATTTGTAAAGGAGAGATGAACAATATGAAAGATAAATTAATAAAATGAATTAAATGTGCTGGAATATTATCACTATTAACTAGCGTGGCAGGTTTGCCAGAATGGAGGTATAAGTATGGAAGACAATATCGTAATTGAAACAGTAGAGTTTTCACAAGAACTGTATGAAAAGAATATAAAGGAAAACACATTTGAAACTGAACACGAGGCAGGTGAAGAAAATGCAAATAACTAGAGTTAAATGCCCAGAAAACAAATATTCTATAAAATGTCCAGATGTAACAGAAAAAACAGGAGTTTGCATACACAATACAGCAAACAATGCTTCAGCAATGTCAGAAATTTCGTATATGATTGGTAGACCAGACAAAGTATCATTTCATGCTGCTGTAGATAATTACAGGGTAGTAGAAGGTTTACCATTTAATCGCAGCTGTTATGCTGCAGGAGATGGAAGAAAAGGTATAGGTAATGCTAACAAAATAAATATAGAGATTTGTTATTCAAAATCTGGAGGAGAACAGTTTGATGAATCTGAAAATTTATGTGCAAGTTATGTAGCATATTTATTAAAACAATATGGCTGGGGAATAGACAAAGTAAGTAAACATCAAGATTACAGCGGTAAATATTGCCCGCATCGAACCTTAGATTTAGGCTGGGAAAGATTTTTAAATAAAATAAGAAAGCATTTAGATATTCAAACAAAACCAGTTGAAGCAATAGAAAATGAAGGAGGTAATTTAGAAATGGCAAGAATATATCAAAATGGGAGTACACCAGAACCAGTATATTCTGATACTGGACTAACAAATAAAATAGGTAGTTTAAATCCAAGAGAAAGGGCAGAATATTTGTCAATAGATAATGACAGACCGCTTGTAAGATACAAAGTAGATGGAACAAATAGATATAAATGTGGATATGTGCTTTGGAAAGGTGGATGTAAATAATAGAAAAAAGAGGTAAGTTGATTAAGTTCAATTTACCTCCTTTTTCAGTGTGCCATCTATAGGAGAATAAGTTGATAAATATAAAGAAGACGATTACAAAGAAACAGAAATTTAAAAACAACTATTGACAAATTATAAAAACGTGGTAAAATGTTAGACGAAACTAACAAAAACAACATAAATTATTCAATATTTCCATAAATGAGAATAGAATAGTAATATAAAAAAGAAGAGGAGAAGATAAATATGGAAAAAGTTAGATATTTTGACCATGCTGCAACGACAGCTCTTAATGAAGATGTATTAAAGGAGATGTTACCATATTTTAGTATGGAATATGGAAATGCTTCTTCAATATATGGGTTAGCAAGAAGAGCCAAAAAAGCTGTGGAAGATTCAAGAGATAAAGTTGCAAAAGCAATAAATGCAAATTCACAAGAGATATATTTTACAAGTGGTGGAAGTGAGAGTGATAATCTAATAATTAAGGGAATAGCATATGCTAATCGTTCTAAAGGAAACCATATAATAACAAGTAAAATCGAGCATCATGCAGTGCTTGGATCTTGTAAAACACTAGAAAAACAAGGGTTTGAAGTAACATATTTAGACGTAGATGAAAATGGAAAAGTAGACTTAGAGCAATTAAAAAATAGTATTAGAGATAACACAATTTTAATTACAATAATGTTTGCAAACAATGAAATCGGAACAATAGAGCCAATTGAAGAAATAGGTAAAATTGCAAGAGAACACGGAATATACTTCCATACAGATGCGGTTCAAGCTGTTGGAAATGTTAAAATTGATGTTGAAAAAATGAATATTGATGCACTTTCTATGTCAGGACATAAATTCTATGGACCAAAGGGAATTGGTGCTTTATATGTTAGAAAAGGCGTTAAATTTGATAAAATACAAGATGGTGGACATCAAGAAAGAGACAAAAGAGCTGGAACTGAAAATGTACCAGGAATAGTTGGGTTAGGAAAAGCAATTGAGCTTGCTTATACAGATTTTGATAAAAAAATGGAACACATACGTAATTTAAGAGATTACTATGTATCTCAAGTTGAGGAAAGAATACCATATGTCAAGGTTAATGGTGATAGAATAGAACGTTTACCAGGAAATAGTAACATATCATTTAGATTTATTGAAGGTGAATCATTATTGCTTAATTTAGATTTAAAGGGAATATGTGCTTCAAGTGGTTCTGCATGCACATCTGGTTCATTAGATCCATCACATGTTTTATTAGCTATAGGCTTACCACATGAAATTGCACATGGTTCACTTCGTATAACTTTAGGTCAAGACAATACAAAAGAAGATGTAGATTTCTTGCTAGATACCTTAGTAGAAGTTGTAGAAAGACTTAGAAACATGTCACCATTATACGAAGATTTTATAAAAAGTAATAAATAATTGAAATAAGGAAAGGAAGAAAAAATGTATTCAGAAAAAGTAATTGATCATTATACAAATCCAAGAAATGTAGGAGAAATAGAAAATGCAGACGGAGTAGGACAAGTAGGAAATCCAGTTTGCGGAGATATTATGAAAATATATCTAAAAATTGAAAATGATGTGATTGTAGATGTAAAGTTTAAAACATTTGGATGCGGAGCAGCAATTGCAACAAGTAGTATGGCAACAGAATTAATTAAAGGAAAAAAGGTGGAAGAAGCATTAGAATTATCTAATAAAGCCGTTGTTGAAGCGTTGGATGGTTTGCCACCAGTAAAGTTACATTGTTCAGTTTTGGCTGAAGAAGCGGTTAAGTCTGCAATTGTAGATTATTATAAAAAAATAGGAAGAGATACTACAGAACTTGAAAAAAAATACAAGGGTAGTTGTAGTGGATGCCCAAAACAGAATAATTAGGAATATTTTGGAAATTTCAAACATATAATATTAAGAGTTAGTATTATATGTTTGGAGGTTATAGCAATGCCGATTTATAATTTATTTCAATATTTTAGCGATAACATACGCAACTTATTGGAACAATATTTTGGAAATCAGGCAAAACCAACAGAATACATAAGTTTGGAAGAAATTCGCTTACGAGCTACAAAACCAGTAATTTTAAAATTTTCAGAGTCAGAGCTCACACTAGAATATATTGTTTCAACAGAAGATATTTTAGAAACACTTCAAAATATCTGTGAAAATTCGATCTACTCATATCAAAATCAAATTTGTAACGGATTTATTACCATAAGAGGAGGACATCGCGTAGGAATTGCTGGAAACATAGTTATGGAAAAAAATAAGATTATTAATATAAATTACATTTCTAGTCTTAACTTTAGAGTTGCAAAACAAATCAAAGGTTCTAGCAATAAAATTTTAAAGTATATTTTAGATACAGAAAATAATACTGTTTTTAATACATTAATTGTATCTGAACCAGGGGCACGGAAAAACTACAATATTGCGCGATCTTGTAAGAAGAATAAGTGGAGGAATAGATAGTATAAATTTTAAAGGAATTACAGTGGGGTTAGTAGATGAACGTGGCGAAATTGCTGCGATGTATAAGGGGATTGCTCAAAATGATGTAGGAATGAGAACTGACGTGTTGGCAAATGTTACAAAATCAATTGGTATGAAAATGTTAATTCGCTCAATGGCGCCAAAAGTAATTGTTGCAGATGAGATTGGCTCAAAAGAAGATACAGAAGCAATACATGAAGCAGTTTGTTCTGGAATAAAAGGAATTTTTACAGCACATGGTGGAAGTATGGAAGATTTAAGCATTAATCCAAGCTTAAATGAATTAATTAATTCCCATGTTATAGAAAGAATTGTATTTTTAGGTAATAAAAAATTAAAGTTTGAAATAGATAAAGCTTATATATTAAATAAAATGAATTCAGAATATATGAGTTATTAAAAAAGAACCTCAATGTTAGGCAGATGCCTAATATTGAGGTTCTTTTTTTAAATAAAGCTTGCTACGTAAAACAATAATAAATGGGTTGGATAAAAAATATATAGTAAATATTTAGTTTTATAACCTAGTTTTCCATTATATAGTAATATAGGAACAATTGATAAAAATGTGCTTAAACCAGCAATTAAGTAGCGAAGGTTAAAACCTGTTTCTAGCATTGGCAAAGAAAATTTATATGCACACATTAGCAAAAAACTAATGCTCATTAAAACTTTATTATTTTTAAATAAATAAAAAAGAAATATTAATAAAATGCCCCAGAAACCATAATCTACCTTCAACAATTCACCAATATAGCAAATAGCAACAATAGCAATTATTGCTTGTATTTTGTGCTTCGATTTATCATATAAAAAAATACATATTAATCCTAGTAATAGGGTAAAAAATATGTTTAGCTCGAAGTTAAAACCTATGCTATTGCAATAAAGCATAAAAGGTATTTGCGATATAAGCGCAAATAAAAATAGACGAGTCATATATTTTTTTATATCATGTGTGTGTGTGTAGCCTTCCGAAATTTGAAATGCAAATATAGGAAAAGCAAGTCTACCTAAATAATTCATAAATGAAAATGTGCCATGAGTTATGAAATATCCAAAGTGATCACAAAACATCGATATAAGAGCTATTATTTTTAGTGCAAATGAAGACATTTAAATTCACATCCTTTACTCATTAATAATATAGCATGTTTTAATTAAAAAGTATAGGTAAACTGCTATATATTGACAAAAAAAGTTGCAAAGGATAAAATGAATTTGCAAAAATGAAGGAGAGATTAAAGATGAAAAAATTATTGTTTTCTGCAAATACACTTGACTTAGGTGGAATAGAAAAAGCACTTGTAACATGGATTAATTATTTAGCAAGTACTGGAAAATATGAGTTAACACTGGTTTTAGAAAAAAAACAGGGAATATTTTTAGAGAAATTAGACAAAAAAGTAAAAGTGATAGAATATGCACCAAGTCATAATAAAATAGCTTTATTAAGAAAAATCATAAATATGTGTAAACGCCTTAATTTTATATTTAAGTACAAAAACAAGTTTGACTTTTCAGCTTCATTTGCTACTTATTCGCAAATGGGCTCATTTGTAGCAAGAACAGCCTCTAGGAATTGTGCTTTATGGGGACATGCGGATTATTTAGAGTTGTATAATGGAAATAAGGAAGAAATGAAGAAGTTTTTCAAAATGCTTCAATACGATAAATTTAAAAAATATGTATTTGTTTCAGAAGAAGGAAAAAAATCATTTGAAAAGTGCTTTCAAAATCAAAGGGGGAAAGTATATGTGTGTAATAATATGATTAATTCAAAGGAGATTATAGAGTTATCTAATGAAGCGATTGAAGAGAAAAAAAAACAAGACATAACTTTTTTAAATGTTGGCAGACATGACGAAACTCAAAAATGCTTAACACGTTTAATTGAGGCAAGTAAAAAATTAAAACAAGAAGGATATAAATTCCGTGTATTAATGATAGGAGATGGACCGGATAGTAAAAAATATAAGGAACTAGTATTAAGAGATAAATTAGGAGATACCATAGTTTTTATGGGAAGAAAGCAAAATCCATATCCATATTTTAAAATTAGTGATGTTGTTGTTTTAACGTCAGATTACGAAGGATATCCAGTTGTTTTTTTAGAGAGTATGGTTTTAGGGAAAACTATAATTACAACCAATGTTTCGGGAAGTTCTTCAGTAGAAACGGGGAAATATGGTATAGTTACAGAAAAAAATACAGATTCTATTTATGCTGCAATGAAATATTATATTGAAAATGGATATGAGCCAAGTAAATTTGATGTAGATATGTTTAATAAAGACATGAAAGAGAAAATGGAGAAAATTATTGAAGAATAAAACAGTTATTATTATTGCTTACGAAAGTTTACAGGCGTGTTACCGCCTACACAAAAATATATAAAAATTTAGCCGTTCCGTGGGAGCGTATATATTTTTGCTTACGGCTAGGAAGAGACATTTTTAGTGCTTAAAAATTAGCCTCTCATTAGCGAGAAGAACAAATATATTTTTGAAATGAGGTTTTCCGTGGGGACCGCTGAGAGCTGTTAATTGCGAAAGCAATGTTACAGCTCCAGTGGGAAGAACCGAATGGAAAAAATGATATTTGTGATAAATCGCGGAAAAGAAAGCGAAGAACAAAAAGCTTACCATACAAAGTGAAGTGGTAAAATAAATGTAGACACAAAAAAACGTGTTTACATTTATTTTTTTGTTATAATAAAAAAGGAGGGAA
>CAKOTZ010000010.1 GCA_934120395.1 uncultured Clostridia bacterium | reverse complement strand
CCATCTTCAAGCAATATTATGTAATTCTATGTTAATTATTTGAATACATTTTATATTATTATTTTGAACTTGTAAAGGAAAAAATAACAAAAAAAGAAAAAACCTACCTTTGTATGGTAAATTCTTTCCTTTGAATTTTTTCTCCATTAGTCCGCTCCCACTGCATTATATATTTTGCTCTTTCACTGCCCCATCTTAAGAATATGTACATTCACTAACGTTCATTACATATTCTAAAGCGGTCACCCCGGAGTCGTTCAAACGCAAAATATATAATTGCGTTCGCGCTAGTAAACTACAATAATTTTAAAATATTAGAATTAATCTATCACTAGCCGAAAGCAAAAATATATGAAAATTTAAAAGTGAGTTCGACCTTGAAGCAGTTATTCATTACACAAGTTTAGAATGTGTTCAATAAAATTTAAAAAATCTATTGTTCAAGCGCCTTGGAGAACGGAACGGCTAAATTTTCATATATTTTTGCTTTCGGCGGTAACACAGTAGTTAACACAAACACACAAGTTTTGGATAAGCAAATGGAAAATTATTATATAGTGTTGCTATCATAAATTTTGCCTTGTTAGCCATCATTTGCTACTTACTTCTTAGGCAATAAAAAATAACCGTTCTGCTTTTGCCTGGAGAACGGTTATTTAATTTCTTTCGGCAACCACTTTCGTGGTTCTCATTTTCTATTTTTATTATACATAGTTTTAAATAAAATATCAATAGTTTATTTAAATTATTTTATATATAGTACAGTACGAAATCCGATGACATAGTGCACAGAAGAAACAGTTCCTCGACCATCTCGGGAGCACGCTGGGTAAGTTCCTGAAGCATCAAAACAAGAACCAGCACGATTGACACGATATGCAATGCCTTGTCCTACCTCTTCTGTCCTCTCCCATACATTTCCTGCTACATCGTAAGTATGATATGCTTCTGTAGCTTTACTTGCTCCTGTTGTAAATACTGTACGTGTATTTGCTTTTGTTTCTGCATTTGTTTGCTTTGCTCCCCATTGCGTTATATACCAATTACTTCCACTTTGAAATATCGTTGCTGACCTTCCTGTATAAGTCAAATTATTATTATTATAATTTCCCCACTGATTTGAATTTTTCATATCAGCTTCTGTGAAAGTTACCCCATTTGCATTTGTTGTTCCAATAAATTTGTTTAACATTACGTCCCATTGTGTTCCAGTTATTAGCCCACTTGTTACATAGTCATTATTTTCATACATTTTTTCTGCATTTGCTTTACTATTTGTATAATCAATAAATATCCATGGCAATTCTCCTGCCTTTGACTTTGGTATTTCTGCTACATTATAGATTGAACTATTATATATTTGATTTCCTGTATATTCTGTTATTCCATCAGCTAATCCTGCTTCATATCTCCCTACATAGAATCCTCCATACTTGGCTACTTGCGTCATTTCAGCTCCTGCTCCACTTTCTGCATCATAGCCTCCATATACCATGCCCCAACTTGTTTTATGATACTCATCCATTGTACATGGTATCCATACAAATTGGTTTCCTACTAAACTTGTTGTATATTCCCACGTTGTTTTGTCTGTTGTTCCATCATATGCATCTGCTGGGTCGTCTGAAATAATTACTCCGTTTGAGTAATCCCCTCCTACGTAATAAAAGCTCTTTGGCACTGGAAATGTGTTGCCTTTTCCATCTGCTACTGCATCTACTATTGTTCCTAGCCACTTTGCTGGTGGTTTTACATGTGTTCCAGCTGGTGTAGTTGGTGTATTGTCAGGCAAGCCGTAATTACCCATGTAATCTTCTATGCTTTGTAGTAAATTTTGTTCATTTAATGCTGCTTGTTGGTATGCATTCACACTTGACTGTGCCTTGTTAATTAGTCCATTTTCTCCTAATATCATTGATAAACTTACTCCCGCTAGTATTAGCAATATGATTATCGTTATTATCAATGCTACCAATGTGATTGCTTTGTTACTTTTCAAGTTCATAAATAACTTCCTTTCATTTGTATTCATTTTTACATTCAATTAATGAACATTATATAACATAATGTTTTAAAATTCAATACATTTTGTTTTATTGCGCATACAAATTTTTATTTTCTCTTCTATTATTATATTAATAGCAACACTAATTCAATCCAACTTACAACAGCTAGTCCACAAGTTATTATTCGCAATTTCTTATACTTTTTCTTAAACTTTGACTGAAACGGCTTTTCTTCCTCCTCTAATTCTGAAATATAATTTGATATCAGCATTTCCGCTTCTTTCACAATATAATCTTCTGTCTTTTCTCTTTTACTATCACCTTTGTCCGGAACATACTTTGACTTTTTTATCTTTTGATTTTTCTTCAAAACCACAATTGCCTCTTCTACCAAATTAGATGGTAAATTTTTTAAAACAACAATATTTTTCATATTACCTATATCCATTGTTACCTCCCCTGGTAAAATTTAGTTTCTATTTAAATTTTTCCCAAGAAAGTAAAACCTATTCATTACAATCATAATTAATAATATTATAAACTCCACTTGTCACTACATCAGCTAATTCCATTACAAGACTTAATGGTGTATTTTGTAATAACCTTAAATTTGACATTGGTGCTTGTAAATCCCTTGCTACAATACCTTTAATATTCATATCCCCCACTTTTAAGCATTTTTTATTTAACCCTGTACCGCAAACTTAAAGGCCCTTCTCCTACCGAAATACTACCAACTCTGCTTGGCACAGATAAAGCCGAATCTACTGCAATAATAAATGGATTTGTAAAATTTTCATTTATCCACTTTAGTGTACATTCAATGTTATTTGCTCTAACAGGATTTTCTAAATCTCCAATTACATTTATCCTATCAGCATTCGCAAATAACTTCTTTAATTTATATCCTACTAGTGGTCCAAAAGCATCTCCTGTTATTCTGTCAGTACCAATACATACAAACAAAATATTTGAATAACTGCTTCCCTCTGTAAGTAAACACATCGTTTCACTAAAATCGTTAATAAAATTTTGATATAAATTATCTACTTGTGACATCACATTCCTCCCATTTGTTACAATATATGCAACAAATTTCAGCACTATTCAAATATTTTACATTTTCATTTTTTATTTGGTGTAATGACTATATTTACTTTTTTACTTTTTTGATACTTTTTTGCTATATCTTCAGAAACAGCTGCAATTTCACTTGAAATTACTATTGTATGGTATTTTTTACTAACTAATTCAGATATTTTTTCATCAATTTTTTCTGTATCTTCCAGTTCATATACATCAAATCCTAAACCTTTTGCCATTTTAAAACTTTGATTATCTGACTTTGATTTTATCCAAGATATCTTCATAATAAAACATCACCTACACTGTTATTATGTGTAGGTGATGTTAATTATACTCCTATAATTTTAAACTTGTTTCCAAAGCTAAAGTTATCATATCGTTTAGTGCCTTTTGTCTTTCTTCGCTTGATATTTGACATTTTTTATTAGGTATATCCACAACTGTTAATAAACAAGCCGCACTTTTGTTTAAAAACTTTGCTAAATAAAATAATGCAAATGACTCCATTTCTGCAGCAATTAAATCATTTGGTATTCTTTCATGTAATTTTTCTGTTTCTGGCATATATGCATCAAAACAATCACTACATAAAATATTTCCATTTACGCATTTTATTCCACTTTGTTTTGCTACCTCTTCAATTGTAGCATTTATTTTACTTGATGCCTCTACTAAGTGACAATCAACATTATTAAAGGCATAAGCATAATTACTTTCAGTGTAACTTTTTTCAACAAGAATTGTATCAAAAAGTTCTAAATCTTCTGCATAAGCTCCACAAGAACCTATTCTAATTATATTCTCTACTTCATAAAACTTATATAACTCGTATGCATAAATACCCATACTTGCCATTCCCATTCCAGAAGCCATAACAGTAATTTCTTTTCCTTTATACTTACCTGTATATGCAAATATATTTCGTACTGTATTTACAAGTTTTACATCTTCCATAAAATTTTCTGCTATATATTTTGCTCTTAATGGATCTCCTGGCATTAATACTGTTTTCGCTATTTCGCCTTTTTGGGCTTCAATATGTGGTGTCATTCATATCATCTCCTATCTAATTTTCTTCCTTTGTTTTAACTTTTGCTGTAATCATTTTTAATGCTTTAGGTCTTTCTACCATAATCACATGGCCACAACCATTACATTTTAATTTAAAGTCTACTCCTACCCTGGTAATTTCCCATAGCTTACTTCCACAGGGATGTTGTTTCTTTACTTTTACAATATCTCCTACTTTGTATTCCATTATACAATTACCTCCTCCAGCTTTAAACTTATTATATTATTTTTCTATTTCAAGTTGTATTCTTTTTATTACATTTTCCTTTCCAAGAACTTGCATAATCTCGTATAAATCTGGTGTGTTATGTCTTTTCGTAAGAGCAACACGTATTACTGTGCTTATATCCCCAACATGTGCTTCATATTTTTCTGGATTAGCCTTGAATTCTTTTACCTCTCTTGCATAACCCATTTCTTCGCTTAAATCTTTCATTTTGTCAAACCAAGTTTGCTTATCATCATTAATATCAAAATATTTTTCTATATATATTGATAATATTTTTTTGATAGTTTCTTTATCTGTAATTTTTTGGTATTCATAAGCTCTTGCATCTGTTAAAAATTCATCCTCATACATATATGCAATATTCTCTTTTACATCAGACCATTTTGCTATATCTTTTCTTGGTTTTTTGTTGCCTCTTTCAATGTTGAATACTTTTAAACTATATTCTTTATTATTTTCTAATAATTTAGCTAATTCTTCGTCATATTGTTTTGCCCATGCTAAGCTTTCTTCATAAATTTGTTCTGCAGTATATTCAGATATAATTGTTTTTGATATATCTAATAATTTTACCATATCAAAAACTGCTCCACTAACGCCCATCTTGTTTAACTGCAATTCAAATTCTTCCATAGGCTTTTGTTTGTTTGCTCTTCTCCAACCTTCAAAGCTAGAATTTGCAATATTTAATAAATATTCTAACACAGCTCTTGCTGGTATCCCTTGTTCATGATAATAGCTAACAGCAGCTTCCGGATCCTTTCTTTTGCTAAGTTTTCTTTTTGACCCATTTTCTTCTTTCATTATTGGTGAAATATGAGCAAATTTTGGTATCCTAAATCCTAAACTTTGGAATAGTTGAATATGTACCGGTACTGATGATAACCATTCGTCTCCACGAATAACATGTGTTGTGTGCATTAAATGGTCATCAACGGCATGTGCAAAATGATATGTTGGTAAACCATCAGATTTTAATATAACTATATCTTGGTCATTTTCTGGGAAATCAACATTTCCTTTAATTAAGTCATGATGTTTAATTTTTTTGTCTGGATTTCCATTTGACTTAAAACGAATAATGTATTTATCTCCTCTTTCAACTCTTTCTTTTACTTGGTCTAGTGGCATCTTTCTGCATTTAGCCCATTTACCATAATATCCAGGCCTATCCTTTGCAGCTTCTTGTCTTGCTCTAATTTCCTCTAATTCTTCTGGAGTACAAAAGCAAAGATATGCTTTACCTTGTGCTAGTAGGCTTTTAACATATGCCTTATAAATATCTCCACGTTTGCTTTGTATATATGGACCATAGTTGCCTTTTTCATTTACTTCGTCTATCATGCCCTCATCAGCTTCTATAGTAAAATCTTTAAGTGATTTTACTATTCCTTGAACTCCATTTTCTACTTCTCTTTTTTTGTCAGTATCTTCTATTCTTAAAAAGAAAACTCCATTGCTTTGATTAGCCAATTTTTTATTTACTAAAGCTGAAAACAAACCACCAATATGAACAAATCCTGTTGGACTTGGTGCAAATCTTGTAACCATGGCGCCTTCTGCTAATTCTCTTGCTCCATATTTTTCCTCATAATATGATACATCTTTTATATCTGGAAATATTAAATCTGCTAACTCTTTATTATCCATTATAAATCATCCTTTCATATATCTTTTATTGTATTTCCTTAAATTTCCATTATTATTGGTAAAATCATAGGGTTTCTCTTTGTTTTTTGATATACATAATCTCTTAAATTGTCACGTAAAGTTGATTTAATTGTAGCCCAATCTGTTATATTTCTTTCTTCGCATTTTCTAATTTCATCCCTTACAACCTTCTTTATGTCGTCCATTAAGTTTTCAGATTCTCTTACATATACAAAACCTCTTGAAATAACATCTGGTCCAGCTACTACCTCTCCGCTTGCAGAATCCATAGTTAATACAATTATAATTAAACCATCTTGCGATAAATGTTGTCTATCTCGTAAAACTATATTTCCAACATCTCCAATACCTAATCCATCAACTAAAATTCTTCCAAATGGAACAGTACCTGTTAATCTAGCAGTTTTTGGTGTTATTTCTAATACCCTACCATTTGTCATTGTAAATACATTTTTAGGCTCTATTCCAACTGAAATAGCTGTTTGAGCATGTGCTTGTAAATGTCTAAACTCTCCATGCACAGGAATAAAATATTTTGGTTTTAGTAATGATAACATTAATTTTTGTTCCTCTTGGCAAGCATGTCCAGATACATGAACATCTGCTAAAGAACTATAAACTACTTCTGCTCCAAGTTGTAATAAATCGTCTATTACCTTTGCAACTAGCTTCTCATTTCCAGGGATTGCATTTGCTGAAATAATAATTAAATCATTTGGAGTTATTTCAACTTTACGATGGTCACCTGCAGCCATTCTTGTTAAAGCCGACATAGGCTCTCCTTGACTACCTGTAGTAATAATTACTAATTGTTCGTCTGTATAATTTTTAATCATATCTATTTCAATAAACACATTATCTGGTACCTGAATATATCCTAATTCTTTTGCTGTGTTAATCATATTTATCATGCTTCTACCACAAACTGCAACTTTTCTGTTATTAGCAACTGCAGCATTTACAATTTGTTGTACACGATGTACATTTGATGCAAATGTTGCAACTACTATTCTTTTTTTGCAATTTACAAATAGCTTATCTAAAACTGCTCCTACTGATCGCTCAGACATTGCATAACCTTTTCTTTCAGCATTTGTACTGTCTGACATTAAAGCCAATACACCTTTATTTCCAATTTCAGCTAATCTTCCAAGATCCATTTTTTCTCCATCTATTGGTGTATAATCAACTTTAAAATCTCCTGTATGAACAATTGTACCTACAGGTGTATAAATTGCTAAGGCAACCGCATCTGGTATACTATGACAGCTTCTTATAAATTCAACTTTCATTTTACCTAGGGTAATTGTCTGTCCTTGCTTTACAGTCTTTAACTTTGTTCTTCTAAGTAATTTATGTTCTTCCAATTTATTTGAAATTAGTCCTATGGTTAATTTGGTTGCATAAATTGGAACATCAATTAATTTCAATAAATATGGTATTGCACCTATATGATCTTCATGTCCATGTGTTACAACTAATCCTCTAATTTTATCTTTGTTTTTTTCAAGATATGACATATCTGGAATTACTAAATCTACCCCCAGCATATCATCCTCTGGGAATGCTAAACCACAATCCACAATTATTATATCGTTTTCATATTCTATAACAGTAATATTTTTTCCAACTTCTAATAATCCACCTAAAGGTATAATTTTTAAACTTCCCTTTTTAAATTGTACTTTTTCCTGTTTAATTTCTGTCTTTGTAGCTACTAGCTCTTTTTTTCCCCTTGTTCTTCGTGTTTTTTGTATGTTATTTCCATTTTCTTGTTCCTTCAAATTCTTGTTGTTTACTCGTTGTCTTGGTCTTCTTGTTGTTTTATCTGTGTTAGATTTTTTTTCTCTCCTAACTCTTTTTTCTTTTACTTCGTTTTCCATTCTTTTTCTTCCTTCCTTGCTTGACTATGTATTGAAAGCTTTTCTCCGTTATTATCTAAACATTTTTATATTAGTAATAAATCTCCATTATTCTAATTTATTATATGCTTGTTCATTTATTTTTTATTTTTTTACTTTTTCTTAAAATCTCATATACTAAAAATGCAGTTTTGCATAAAATTTACCGTATTCTTACTTAACATATTTTATTAATATGCTATTCTATCGTTCTCTCCTGATATAGCACATTTTATTATTTGTTATAATTTTGGGTTAATTTCTCTTTCTCTTTATTTTTCCGAATCTTTTTTACTTTAATACATAAATCTCATTTTTTATCCACTTTTTGGATAACACTGTCTTGTATTATACTATTTTTTCTTCTACTTGTCAAACTCGGTAATCCTATTTCACTTTAAAAGCACTAGGATAAAATAAAAAAACAAATCAAACCTATTGAATTTGACTTGTTTTTATTTGTTTGTAAATTAATTTATGCTTTTTTAGCAATTTCTGCAATTTCTGTAAATGCTTTTGGATCACTTATTGCTAATTCAGATAACATTTTTCTGTTAACAACTACATTTGCTTTCTTTAAACCAGCAATTAATTTGCTATATGTTGTTCCATTTTGTCTTGCTGCTGCATTAATTCTTGCAATCCATAATTTTCTAAAGTTGCTCTTTTTATCTTTTCTACCTACATAAGCATATCTTAAAGATTTCATAACAGCTTGATTTGCCATTCTGAAACGAATACTTTTTGCTCCATAGTATCCTTTTGCTTGTTTTAATATTTTTTTATGTCTTGCACGAGTTGTTCTCGCTGTTTTCACTCTTGCCATTTTTATTCATCCTTTCTTTTTTCAATATAATTCCTGATTAATTTCCGTATGGTAATAATTTTTTAATTCCTGCTTCACATGTTTTATCTGCATATCCTCTTTGTGCTCTTAATTGTCTTTTTTGTTTTGTAGAACGATGGCTTAATAAATGTCTTCTATTTGATTTTGTTCTTTTTACCTTTCCATTTGCTGTATAAGAATATCTTTTTTTAGCAGCTTTATTTGTTTTTAATTTTGGCATGATATAAGCTCCTTTCTATTTTTCTAAAATGCTTTATTTTTCAGTTTTTTTACTTAGAATAAGAAACATGTTTTTTCCTTCTAACATTGGTCTTTTTTCAACATTAGCAATATCTTCTAAGTTTTCTGAAAATTTATTTAAAGTAGTTTCACCTAATTTAACATAATTAAGCTCTCTACCTCTAAATCTAACTGTAATTTTAACTTTTGCCCCATCCTCTAAAAATTTTCTTGCATTTCTGCATTTAAATTCAAAATCATGTTCATCGATGTTCGGAGTAATTCTTATTTCTTTTAATTCAACAGTTTTTTGTTTTTTTCTAGCTTCTTTTTCTTTTTTTGCCTGCTCAAATTTATATTTACCGTAGTTCATTATTTTACATACTGGTGGTTTTCCAGTTGGTGCAACTAAAACTAAGTCTAAATCCTTTTCTTCTGCTACTGAAATAGCCTCCTTAATAGGCATTACACCTAACTTTTCTCCGTTTTCATCAATAACTTGGACTTCTTTTTCTCTTATTTGTCCATTAATTGGCAATTCTTGTTTTATAAAAAACACCTCCAAAAAAAAAATTGACTTGAAAAAGCCAATCCACAACAACGTAATATATAATTCGCGTTTAACCTTTTCCTTTTCGTAAAGGTGAGAAGTGGATTACTTCTTCTTTTAACTTTATTTAGTTTACAATATTTTTGTATGTTTGTCAATACTTTCACTAGATTTTCTGCAATCTTTTATTGTATAAGAAAAGCCCTTACTAATTTTAGTAAGAGCTTCATAGCCGAATTTTATATAAGTTTTACATATTGCTATGTAAATTCTGGCGGATATCTTTGCCGTTTCATTTCATTCCTCCATACCTTAGGGTACACGCAACTTAATACTTAAGCAGCAGCCGAAATTTTTTTAAATTGCAAAGTAACTTGGCCCACTCATATAAATTCCTCCCTTGCGCTATAAAATAATCAGCAGTAATTCATCGACCAACTTTATTATACTACATTTTTCCATTTGTGTCAACATAATATTTTAGCGTTTTGAATTTATTTTTGTATTTACAAGCTAATAATTTGCATGTTATAATATTTATATACATTATTAAGGAGGTAAATATCATGATTATGGCTTTACCAAAGCATTTTAATCACCCTACTGTAAAGCTTTGTGATAACACTCTTTTCATAAAGAATTTAATACGGTTCGAGGATTTAATGTATGAACTTTCTTACGCTCTTAGAAAGCGGACTTGCTGTTATTGCGGAAAAAAATTATCTGTTCGTAATAGTACACTCGATCATCGTTGGCCTAGATACTCCGGAGGTGTTAGTATAACAAATAATCTTTATACATGTTGTTCTGATTGTAATTCTGCTAAAAGCAAATTAACTCATGATGAGTTTTTGGTTTTACAGAAATTATCTCCTACATGTGAAAAGAAAAAATTTTTAAAACTATTAGAATTTGTAAATGACATATCTTTTAGGGTAGTAGGTTTCAAATTACCCAATGAATGGATTTCTAACATAGCAACCAAATCCATTAATGTTGCCAAATATAATTCAATTTCTTCTATGAATTTTAGAGGTAAACGTTATGAGCGTATCTCACTATTTTATGAGAAGTACAATAATTTTCCCATTCCAGTTGTAGTAGATAAAAACAATAAATTATTAGATGGATACAATACCTATTTGTATGCTATAGATAATTCAATTGAATATATCCCTGCAATTCAGTTGGAAAATGTTATTCTTGTAAATGATTAAAAAATTCCCCAAAACAATATTGTTTTGGGGATATCTTTTTATCTCTTACTAAATTGTGGTGCTTTTCTAGCTTTCTTAAGACCGTATTTTTTTCTTTCTTTCATTCTTGAATCTCTTGTTAAGAATCCATTTGATTTTAATACTGGTCTATATTCTTGATTTACTTCTAATAAAGCTCTTGAAATTCCATGACGAATTGCTCCAGCTTGACCTGTAAATCCTCCACCTGTTACAGTACAGATTACATTGTATTTATCTAATGTATTTGTAACAACTAATGGTTGTTTTACAATAACTTTTAAAATTTCTGTACCAAAATATTCATCAATTGATTTATTGTTTATTGTGATTGTACCATTTCCAGCAACAAGTCTTACTCTTGCGATAGAACTTTTTCTTCTTCCAGTGCCGTAAAACATTATTTTTTCTCCCTTTGCCATTTTCCTATTCCTTCCTCTCTTTTAATTAGAAATTCCATATTTCTGGTTTTTGTGCTGCTTGCTCATGTTCGCTTCCAGCATATACTCTTAATTTAGAAATTGTTTGTCTTCCTAAACTATTTTTAGGTAACATTCCTTTAATTGCTAAGTACATTGCTTTTTCTGGTGTTTTTGACATTACATCTCTTGCTACTGTTTCCTTCATGCCACCAATATATCCAGAATGATGTCTGTATACTTTTTGGTCTAACTTATGTCCTGTTAAAACTGCATCTTTACAGTTGATAACAATTACATGATCACCTGTATCTATATTTGGTGTAAAGGTTGGTTTGTGTTTTCCTCTTAATAATCTTGCAGCTTCTGTAGCAACTCTTCCTAAAGGTTTTCCAGCCGCATCAATTATATACCATTTTCTATTTATCTCACTTGCTTTTGCACTATAAGTTTTATTATTCATGGTAATATAAGCCTCCATTCATTTTTAATATATATTATGAAATATAAAAGAAACTACCGGGGAGAAGTTTTTTTATATTACATTTACCTATTTTGCGTAACTATTTTAATACATTTTTTAAAAAAAGTCAACAAAAATAGTAGAAATTATAGAACAATTAATATATAATACAAGAAATTATATTTTGATTAACAGGTGAGATAATGAATAAAACAAAAAGAAAAATTTTTGAAACATCTATGAAATTATTTGCAGAAAAACGGATATGAAGCAACAAGCATTGAAGAAATTACTGCTACAGTTGGCGTAGCCAAAGGAACATTATATTATCACTTTTCTAGTAAAGAAGAAATTTTTAATTTCCTTGTAGAAGAAGGAATGAAATTATTAAAAAATAGCATTGAAATTAAAACTTCTAAATTGGAAAATTCAATAGATAAGATAAAAGCAATTATTCTTATAGAACTTAAGGTTCTTATTAAATATGAACACGTAATTACAATTATTCTAAGTCAAATTTGGGGTAATGAATCACGCAATCTTTCGTGTCGTTCTTATGTGCTAGATTATATTGAAACAGTAGAAAATATAATAAAAGACGGCATTTCCAAAGGTGAAATTATTAACGCTGACTCTAATTTAATTGCCTCTAGTATCTTTGGAATAACTTGCTCTACTCTTATTTATAAAATGCAACACAATAACGATTTTGACCTACAGACCTTATACAATGAATATGTAAACACTGTAATTTCTGGATTATATCCCAAAAGCACTAATAGAGAGGAGTAATTTCCTCTCTATTCTATTAGTTCCATTGCATCTTTTTGTGATGTTAGTCCTTCCAAATTATAATAACTTTCTGGTATAGGTCCTACAATAACCGTTTCAGCTACCAATACTTCATTACTTATTTCATTACTAATTGTTTTTAATGGTGTTATAATATTTACTTTACAAACAGTGTATAAATATATTCTGTGAATAGTCTGATTTATTCCAGAATTCGTAAATTCACTTTTGAAATCAGTTGTTACTACTCCAGATGATGTTAATTTTATTGGAATTTTAGGTCCAATGTTATACATCATTTCATTTCCTAATACACTTCCTATAGGTATATATATCTTAGCTTCCTTTTCATCTTCCAATGCCTCCTGAATCCCTAATGTTAATTCAGAAGCAATTCTGTTTATTGCAATGACATTAGCCTTTACCATACTTATATTCCCATTACTATCCCTGACTATAGTTATTAAGTCGTTATAGTCTACATTTTTTAGTGATTCATTTGCTTCTTTATTTACAATCTTAGTAGCAATTCCCTTTGCCTTTAAATTACACAATGAATTAAACATCGGATTAATATAATCCAAAGAAAATTTTAGACAAATTGACATAATCAGCAATATAATTCCAATTTTTATTACCAGCTTTTTTTCCTTGCTATTTTCTTTTCCTTTACCTATAGATGGTAATTTAATTCTTTTTCTGGAATATATTTTATCCATTTATTAGGCTAGCTTTTTGCAATTATACTTTGGTATAAATAATTGCATTCCTGGATATATTTTACTCTTATCTTCAATGTTATTTACCTTAACAATATCTTCAACTGTACTTTTAAATTTTTTTGCAATCTTCCATAAAGTATCTTCGTTTCTCACAAAATAAATTATCATACTATAGCTAGGGCAAGGAATGCTTTCTTCAATACTAATTTCATCAATAATATTCATTTCTCTCATACAAGAAATATCTGCCTGTATTTCCAGTTGCATCTTGCATTCAACATCTCCATTTCCTTGTACAATAAAATCTTCTTGTTTTATTTCCGTTCTTGTTTCGATTCTATTTTTTATATTTACACCATTAGCTTCCATAGAAAAATTAAATGGTAATTTGATTTTTCTTGAATCTATTTTAGATACTCCATCCGTTTCATATAAAAAGTTTAATTCTAGTTCTCCTTCATAAACAATTTTATCATTTAATACTTTTTGACCTAACACTGGTAAATCTATATCAACATCATAAATACGATTGTTGCCAATTTCAGGTATATGTAATTGTTCATTAATACTACATATATCACTTCTTATTTGTTTATCTGACATAACATTAATAGTCTTGTTAGTAAAAATCATATTTTCCTTCGGACTATATAAATCTTGTATCATATTTATTTCCTTTACCTCATATGCAGAACATTGTAATTCCATTTGTACTTCTATATAGATGCTATGCTCTTCTACACTATTAGGCTTTATAAGTACATTTTTTATTTGATAACTAGTATCACAAATATTCTCATCTGTTACATTTGGAATATCTACAAAACCCATTATAGGAATTATACTTTTAACTTTATTTATCCTATTATCTTCTGTTAAATACAGAATTTTAACTTCTAAGTCGGCTTTAGCTAATATTTTATTATAACTTATTTTAATATCTCTATTTTTTATTTTCATATCTACTTTTATAATTTCTGCTAAATTATCTATTTCATCAATTTGAATTGTATCTTTTGCATAAGTTTTATTGTTTCCTTCTCCTACTAAAGAATTAATATTAACAATCTTATTTAATGTTTGTATATCTTCTATATTATCAATTTGTCGTATTATGTTCACACATTCATTTGAAAATATCTTTGTTTTTATCTCTAGCATTGCTTTTAAATTTATTTTTCTTCCATTTAAAACTTTACATTCAATCGATTTTAAATTAATGTTTTCCTCACTGCTCATCCCCGCTCTAGCTACATCAATATCAATGATTTCAGTAAAATCTAAACTTGTGTTTATTCCTCTAATACTTTCCGAATTTCCATCAGGCATATACATTATGTATATATTAATACTTCCATCTAATCTTACTTTACCATCTAAAATATCTTTTTTATAAATACAAACACTACCGCTTGTATTAATAGCATTTAATATATCTGGTTTTATATCTGGAATTATAATATCTCCTTCTACAGCAACTACATGTTCCTTCTGTCCAACTATTTGATTAACGCATAAATTCTCTTTTTTAGTATCTACTACCATCTGTAAACCTCCTTTATACTAATTACTATATATTTATATTAGGAGGCACAAAAAAAATTCCTATTTCTAGGAATTTTTATATACTATACAATTCTATTCTTCCTTTTTGGTTCAGCTGGTGGTATAAGCGGAGAATATTTTTGTCCATCAAAAACATCTACCTCTACAGTTCTAGTAAGTACATCTGTATAAGTATATGTTACATTTCTATCTTCATTATCATACTTTACAACAAAAATATTTGAATATGCCTTTTCGATGGTAGCTTCTTTTTCAAATGGTTTGCTTCTTCCAAGAGACCCCTTTACTATTATTTTTTGTCCTAATTTATCCCCTATGTTTGTCTTTAGATTCGTAATTTCTTCTTTACAAATCATGCCATCACCTTCTACCTTTTACATTTTAATAAGGCAATTATATCATTCAAAGAAAAAATTGTCAAAAAAGGGATTTTCTTCGTTTTTGCCACAAAGCATGTGCCTGTTAGCTTTAACGGCTTTATTACATTTGTGTTACATTTATTTATCTTTTCCGTTACATCTTTCGATTATTTTCTATTTTTTCTTACAAATACACGTTTTTTTCCTCTTACTCCTGTTCCTCCAACACCATCTCTACCTTCTTTCAATTCTTTAACCATTTGAGTAATTGTAACATACTTGCTATTTTCTGTAGTTGCTACTTTTTCTGCTACAATGAGTGGATCTATAAAGTCTATTAATATTCTACCGAGGCGAAGACGCAAAATCGGCTCCTGCTAACATAATTGCTTCAAAATAACTTTGACATGCTCCTGCAAATATAACAAGATCCTCACTTGTCCTGCCCCACCTTCTAGCTTCTTTTACAGTATTAACAAAATGTCTTGAATTGCGATAATTATAAATATTATTATAATCCACACCATTTTTTATCATTGAATCATGCCCTGTAACTATTAAAATATCAGGCTTATATCGTTCGAGTAAATTATAAACCATACTTGCTTGTTTACTTTCCGGAATGTTTTTTACTACAGCATTTAATCCTAATTCCCTATAATATTTTATTGATTTATCTGAATATCTTCTGTCACCATCTAAGTGCAAAATTTTACCTGTATATATATATTCTTGGTATCTGCCTCGCAATCTCATTTCTTTTTTTAATTTTGAGAGATAATTTGTTTCTACCTTATTACATATCTCCGCTCTTTTTCTTATAGTTTCATCAATTTTATGAATTGATTTTTCAATTTCTGCTTTGCTTACAAAATCTAAGTCGCTTCTTGGCGCATCTGCCTTAATTCTAACAGTTAAGCCCTTTAATATTGCAATATCTTCGTCTTCTTTTCTTTTTATTATTTTATCTACTATAAAAATTATATCTTTACTATATGATTTTCTTGCAACAATATCTCCTTTTTTTATATTCATCTTGTACCTCCAAAAATAAACTTAGTACTGTATAATATGTCGCTTTTAGTAGAAACGTGACGAATAAATTAATTTCACACAACGCCAAATCAATGCAAAATAATGCAAAACATAACCATTTTATGTTGACACATTCTTGCTTTTATAATATACTTTTTTTATAAGACATTATTTATTTTTACTTGGGGGGATAAAAAATGAAACGGAAAATTACTTCAGTCATCTTTGATGCAGACAAAACTCTATGGGAAACCAACTATCGTGCTATGAAATTACTGATAGCTAGAAAACTTAATATTCATTTTTCAAAAGAATATTTTTATCAATTTGATTACTTGCTTAAAAACATTTGGAATTGCCTGTTAATTAAGCAGGAAGTTAATTTGATTACTGAGCAAACATTGATAGATGTTATTTCAACATATATCAATGTTGCTAAACCTAATGATTTTTATAACGCATTTAAAGAATGCTCTAAAGAAAACATTATTGCTACTGTAAAACCTAATTCTCTTGAAGTTGTTAAACAACTTTATTCACGTAATTACAAAATTTATATTAAGAGCAATGGTATTACAGAGGTTCAGCGCTATCGCATGCACGAATTTGGCTTTTCTCCGTATATTGAGCTTGTTTTAGGTTGTGACAATTCATTTGTAAAACCTGATTACCGCTCAATAACTCCCATTACAAATAATCAAGATTTATCTTCTTTCATTATTATTGGAGATAAACTGAAAACAGATATTGCTTTAGGTAATAAGCTGCATATTGACACAATATGGTTGAATGAGGACGGTAATGAGAATAGCTCTAATATTACTCCTACCTATGAAATTTCAAACATTATTGAGGTTCTTGATTATTTGCCTGATTTGGGTTAGATTTAGCCCAATAAGCAAAACAAACAAGCTGCAAAAGCAGCTTGTTTTCTTTATTTTATATATAACACAACTCTAAAACCTGTTCGATATTCTCCTATATCATAATACAAATTTTTCTGCTTTCAATTATAATATGATACAAATTAAGCCTCCACTTCCTTCATTTACAATACGTTCTAATGTTTCTTGTAATTTTCCCTGTGCATCTTCAGGCATTCTAGATAATTTATTTTGCAATCCCTCATTTACCAATTCATGTAAACTCTTTCCAAATATATTTGATTCCCAAATTTTTGTAGGATCTGTTTCAAATTCTGATAACAAATAATTTACCAATTCTTCTGATTGTTTTTCACTACCAACAATAGGTGACACTTCAGTCTCAATGTCTGCTCTAATAAGATGTATACTAGGTGCTTTTGCTTTAAGTTTTACACCAAATCTTGAACCTTGTTTTACCATTTCTGGTTCTTCCAAGATTAATTCATCCATTGATGGAGTAACAATCCCATACCCTTTAGCTTTTACTTCTTCTAGCGCATATTCAATTTTACTATATTCTTTTTTTGTTCGTGCAAGCTCTGTTATTATTGAAAACAAATCAGCTTCATTATTAACTTCTACTCCAGATATCTCAGTTAAAACTTGATAAAACAATTCTTCCTTAAGGTTAATTCCAACAGTAACACAACCTGTTCCTAATTCAATAGCATCTAAAGTACTTTTTGTAATAATTTCTGTTTTTTGAATTTTTTGAACGCAAGCACTAATTTGTTTTAGTGTTTCTACACCTTGAAATGCTCCTTTAATTTCTTTATGTAATTCTTCTTTAATCCAATGTCCATCTTCTAAACTCTCTACCCATTTAGGAAAATCTAAATTAATTCTTTCTACTGGAAATTCATATAATATTTTACTTAAAATATCATTAATATCTTTAATTCCTAGATTAGCGCAATTTGTTGATATTACCGCTGTTTGATATTTTTCTTCCAAACGTCTAGCTAGTTCTTGCGTATAATCTGATTGTGGATTCTCCCCATTTAATACTATAATAAATGGCTTGTTAAGCTCTTTTAATTCTTTTACAACTCTTTCCTCTGCTTCTATGTAATCCTCTCTCGGAATATCAGTAATACTTCCATCTGTTGTTACCAGAATTCCAATGCTAGAATGTTCTTGTATAACCTTTCTTGTGCCAATTTCTGCCGCTTGTTCAAATGGTATCTCTTCTTCTGACCAAGGAGTTTTAACCATTCTAGGCATGTCATCTTCCAAATATCCAATTGCATTATTTACTAGATATCCAACACAATCCACAAGTCTTACTTTTAATTTTAAATTTTGTTCAATGCTTATCTCTACCGCTTCATTAGGTACAAATTTAGGCTCTGTAGTCATAATAGTTCTGCCTGCTGCACTCTGTGGCAATTCATCTCTAGCTCTTTCCTTCTTATACGCATTTTCAATATTAGGTATTACCAATAAATCCATAAATCGCTTAATAAATGTTGATTTTCCTGTTCTGACCGGTCCTACAACACCAACATATATATCTCCATCGGTTCGTTTGGCTATGTCTTCGTATATTTCCAAATTTTCCATATAAATTTTACCTCCTAAAAAAATGTTTGTACAATTAAGCTTTAATTAATGTATATTTAATTTAGGTCATATTATTCCTTTTTTAAAAAATAATTTCAAATTTTTCCATAGTATAATTTTTGCATATTTTAGCACATACTACTATTAAGTATTTTTAGAAAGAAGGTTAAAATATGGCAAACAGCAAAACGAATTTTACTCAATTTTTATCTCAATTTTTTTTGTATAAAGAAACGGATAAATATGACTTTACTTTGCCCCCCGCTTCAAATGATAAACAAACAGAAAAAAAATCTGATCAACAAACGCAGGTTTTTAATAAATTATCAAAAAATCTTGACTATATGAAAGTAAAATATAACACATTAATTAATAGTGATGTAGTAATTCGTGATTTTTCGTTAACAGCTAATGATAAAGAATATACTGCTTTTTTAATTTATTTAGATGGTATGGTTGATTCAACAAGTATTAATGACTTTATTCTCAAACCATTAATGTTACGTAATAGAGCAAATACTTACAATGCAACTCCTTTTAGGTCTTTACCAAACAAACAGTCTGTAAAAATTAGAAAAGTACCAAAAATAAATTTAGAAAAATACATTTATAACAAACTTCTGCCACAAAATGCTGTTCGTAGAAAAGAAAGTTTTGAGGACTTAATCCCAGATATTAATGCTGGCAATTGTATTCTATTTGTTGATACAATTTCTATTGCATTTAGTGTAGAAACTAAAGGATTCAAATCAAGGAGTATAGGTGAACCCAGTAACGAGATTGTTGTTCATGGCTCTCAAGAAGCTTTTGTTGAAGTAATTAGAACAAATACTTCCATTCTTAGAAGACTTTCAAACACGGAAGATTTGGTGATAGAAAGTCTTAATGTTGGAAAAATAAGTAAAACACAGGTTGCCGTATGTTATCTTAAGAATATTGCTAATGCAGATTTAGTATCTGAAGTAAAATTCCGTATAAATAATCTAGATGTCGATTCTCTTCTTTCTTCTGGTCAGTTAGAACAACTTATACAAGATAACAATTCTACTTTTCCTCAGGTTCTTTCTACCGAAAGGCCAGATAAAGCTGTAAATCACTTGTTTGAAGGCAGAATTGTAGTGATTGTTAATGGAAGTCCATATGTGCTTGTTGTTCCTGGAGTTTTAGTTGATTTTATAGGTTCTCCAGAAGATTTAAATTTAAAACATCAATATTCAAATATTCTAAGAATTATTAGAATTATAGCTGTCTTTTTTGCATTATTACTTCCCGGACTATATATTGCAATTACCGGATATCATCAGGAATTGATACCTACTTCTCTCCTTTTTGCAATTGCATCTTCTCGTGAATCAGTACCATTTCCAATAATACTTGAAATAATAATTATGGAAATATCTTTCGAATTGATTCGCGAAGCTGGTTTGCGAGTTCCTTCTCCAATAGGACCAACCATAGGTATAGTTGGCGCACTGATTTTAGGAGAAGCAGCAGTTAGTGCTGGAATTGTAAGTCCTATTTTAATAATTATTGTTGCCATTACAGGTATATGTTCTTTTGCTGTACCAGATTATTCATTAGGTTTTACTTTACGATTTTTACGTTTTATTTTTTTAATTTTAGGATATATAGCTGGATTTTTAGGAATTGCTCTAGGTATATTTGTTTGTACCTGTCTACTTGTTAACTTACATTCTTTTGGAGCTTCTTATACTGCTCCATATGTTCCAGATGGTTCTAAGGATACACGTTCTTCGTTCTTTGTTAAACCAATTTGGAAACGTGAAAAGCGTTCTGATTTTTTATCAACTAAAAAACCTTATGATGAAGAACCTATTAGCATGAAATGGAAAAAGCCCCAAAGGAGGTAAATATTTTGGACTATAAAAAAATTTATACTTCAGAAGCTATCGCTTTATTAGTTATGATAATGATTAATCAAGTTATTCTGGGCACACCCCAAAATATTATAGTAAATTCAGCTTCTGGAGCTTGGTTAAATGTTATTATGTGCAGTATTATTGCTTTACTTTTAGCCTTATTAATAACAAAACTTTTTAAAAAATTTTCAGGAATGGATATTTTAGATATATCAGAATTTGTTGGTGGAACAACTTTAAAAATAATTGTAAGTATAGTGTTTTTTTTGCTGTTTTTCTTAACCAGCATACTTTGTTTAAGATATATTGCTGAAACTTTGATATTAATTTATTTTAAAAATACAAATATTTTATTTTTATTATTGCTTTTTATTATTGGTATTGTAACTGCAAATCGTAAAAATTTTGTTCGGTATAGTTAGAACAAATTATATTCTTACTGTTACTATTTTAATTTTTATGTTAATTTTATTTGTATTTTTATTCAAATTATTTGTACCTGAAAGATTATTTCCCGTATTAGGATATGGTACAAATAGTACTTTCTTGCTACACATTAGTAATTTATCAGCATTTTCTGGATTAGCATATATGTTATTTATTTCGCCATTTTTAAATGAAGCCTCAAGATTTAAGTGTATAAATATTACTTCAATTATTATATCTGCCATATATCTTTTATTTAGTGTTATATGTTTGCTTTTTGTATTTCCTTTTAACGCTATTACTGAAAACTTATTATTAGTTTATCTACTAACGAGAATTGTTGAATATAGCTCATTTTTACAAAGAGCTGATGCTATATACATCTTGTTTTGGATTTTAGCTGTGTTTTCTTATTTAAGCATTAATATGTTTTTCATGTTGCATATATTTCAGAAAAATACTAATATAAAAAATCGTGCAGGCATCTTATATTCAGTTGCACTTATTATTGTTGCCTCTAGTCTTATGATTAAAGGCGCTTCTGAGCATCGATTTTTACAAAATCAAGTCTACCCATATTTCTTTTTATTTGTAATTACTCTTAGCCTTATAGTACTATTTATTGCTAACTTAAAACGCAAAAAAGGAAATTTTACTAAAGAACCTACTAAACGAAATACTTAATATCAAAAGGAAGGAGTTTTTTATGAAAAAAATTAGGAATTTTATTTTACTTTTCATTATATTGCTAATGCCAATATTTTTTCTAACAGGGTGTTCAAAGGATACTTCTATAGAAAATTTAGCATATGTAATTGCAATTGGTATTGATAAGGGTGAAAATAATTTATTAAAACTCTCTTTGCAATTTGCTACGCCTGAATCGGCTTCTAGTGAAAATGGAAATACTGGCTCTAGCTCAGAATCTACAATTACTACTGCTGACTGTTCATCTATTGATTCTGGTATTAATTTAATTAACAGTTACATTAGTAAAAAAATTAATCTTGCTCATTGTAAGGTTGTTGTTTTTTCTGAGGAATTAGCAGCAGAAGGCATTGGCGATGAAATATATACCTTGATTAATAATATGCAAATGCGCCCAGATTGTAATGTAATTGTTAGTAAATGTGATGCGTCTGACTTTCTAAATAATTCAAAACCTGTACTTGTAAATTTAGTAGCTAGATATTACGAGATAGTTTTATCTTCTGGTGAATATAGTGGTTATTCTTACGCAGTTAAATTAAATGACTTTTATTGCAGTTTAAAAGACGCGTGTGTTCAACCTGTAGCTATCTTAAGTGGTATTAATACAGATAAAACTCACTATATAGACCCTAATTCGAATTATATTGATATTGATGGAAGCTATAAGGCTGGTGAAGCCTTAGTAAAAGATAAAAACAACTTGGAGATTTTAGGACTAGCTGTATTTAATCAAGATAAATTGGTTGGAGAACTAAATGGATTACAAACTCTTTCATATTTGCTTATTGAAGGGAAATTACAAGACTGTACTATTAATATTCCTGACCCTCTAATTCAGGATTCCATGATTAGTCTTGCATTGAAGCAATCAAAAAGTCCTAAAATCAAAGTAAATATGGTAAACAATTCACCTCTTATTAATATTGACATATATTTATCTGCGGATATTTCTTCTTTATCTAGTAACGCTGATTACACTAATTCAAAAAGCATTAATGATATTAATCATTATGCTGATAGTTATCTTGAATCACATATTAATGAATATTTGTATAAGGTTACGAAAAATTTCAAGAGTGATATTAATGGCTTTGGTAGACAATTACTTTCTCGCTACGCTACATTTCAAGATTTTGAGCAACTACATTGGCTTGAAAACTACAAAAATGCGTTTTTTATAGTTAATGTGCATACCTCTGTAAAAGGTTCTTCTGTTATTTTTAAAAATTAAAATGTAAAGGGGATATTAAAACAATGACTATTATTTTTTCTATTATTAGTATTTGGGCTTTTATTAAAACACTAAGTTATGGTATTTACGAATTACAACAAAAAAATAAATCTGGTGGATTTTCAGTAATTATTTTAGCCATAATTACACTAATTTTATCCAATGCTGTATTTTGGCTAAGATAAACATAACATAAAAAAAACCAAATTATTAATCTTTTTAGTTAATAATTTGGTTTTTATATCTAATCATTCTTTAAGCAAGGTGCATCTACAGGACAAACTCCAGAGCATGTTCCACATTCAATACATTCCTCTGAATTAATTTCATATCTTTCCTCACCTTCAGATATACAATTTACTGGGCATGCACCTGCACAAGCTCCACACTTTATACAAGCATCTGTTATTTTATAAGCCATTTTATTTCACCTCCTTAAAAATCATTCTCATTCTTTTGTTCCATTTTATCTAGTTTCTCTAGTTTTTCTAATTCCTTTATGTCTTCTATACTTTCTATGTTTTCATCATTGTGTTGGTCAACCTTCTTTTCTGGATTTTTTATAAGCTTTATATCCTTTGCATCATATCTTCGATAGAAAGTGTCATCTCCATCCTTAAGTTTTACCTTTACCCTTTCCTTTAAAGTTTCAATAGAACACACTTCTCCAATACCATCATCTGTTTTTACAATAGCACCAATTTGTGGTAATCTTGCAAGTTTCTCTTCATATACATCTTGTTCATATTTTAAACAGCACATCAATCTACCACAATTTCCAGATATTTTAGATGGATTTAGTGATATATTTTGTTCTTTTGCCATCTTTATTGAAACTGTTTCGAAATTTCCTAAAAATGAACAGCAACATAATTGTCTACCACACATACCATTACCGCCCATTCTTTTAATTTCATCTCTAACACCTATTTGTCTTAATTCTATTCTAACCTTAAATATCGCAGCAAGGTCTTTTACAAGTTCTCTAAAGTCAATTCTCCCATCTGCAGTAAAATAAAATAATATTTTTGTATTATCAAATTTATATTCAACACTTATTAATCTCATTTCAAGATTATGCTTTTTAATTTTTTCCTGACATATTTCAAAAGCTTCTTTTTCTTTTCTTTTATTTTCCTCATAATGCTTTGTATCTTTTTTAGTTGCAATTCTTATAACAGGCTTTAACGGAGATATAATTTTATCTTCTGGTATTAATCTATTTATAATAACAGCTTCTCCATATTCTTCTCCACTAGCAGTTTCTACAATTACATGTGAGCCCTTTTCTATTTTCCATTTTCCAGGGTCAAAAAAATATATTTTCCCTGTTTTTTTAAATCTAACTCCTACAATATTTTTCATTTATTTCCTCCCAAATATTAAGCAATAAATTATCAATACACATATCAAAATTACTATTCGACCTAAGTCTTTCCTTTGTTTCCTCTATTAGTTCAATTGCTCTTATGTACGCAATCTTATTTTCATTCTCTTGTACTTTTTGAAATAGCAAACTATTCATATCATCTAAAATATTTTGTATATCGTCCTTTTCTTGATATATAAACTCTTGCTTTAATATTTCTAGTTTTTCAATAGTTTCTATATTACTAATAAACATTCTCATTTTATCATATACTTCTTGTTTAGGTATTAATTTGAGTGCTTTAGAAATACTACCTTCTGCCAGTTTTAATATAGTTTCAGGTAATATTTCTCCTTGTTTTTTAAAATATTCCACTATTTCATCGTCTTTTAATGGTTCAAAGGAAATCTTTGTACATCTCGATTTTATAGTTGTTAATAGTCGTTCTTCTTGAGAAGTAATTAAAATTATAACTGCATATTCCGGTGGCTCTTCTAATGTTTTTAGTAAACTGTTTTGTGCTTCCTTCGTCATTTTATGACTATCTCTTATTATGTAGACTTTCTTGTTTGAATTTACTGGTTTTTCTAATATTTTAGCGTTACTATAACGTATTTGATCAATCTTTATGCTATTTCCGTCTGGTTCAATAAGATAATAGTCTGGATGATTACAACTTTCAAATTCTAAACACGACTTACATTGATTGCATGGTATTTCACTATCATTTTGACATAAAATACTTTTTGCAAATTCTTTTGCAATTAGGTATTTTCCAATTCCATCTTTTCCCGAAAATAAATAACTATGTAAAACTTTATCATTTTTTACTGTTTGCTCTAATAATTTTTTTATTTTCTCGTTTCCAATTAAATCTTTATATGCCATATTTATTCAACCTTTCCAAATACATTTAACGGCCAAAATCTAATCAACACTTTACCTTCTATTTTTTCTATAGGTATACAACCAAACCTTCTACAATCAGTGCTTTGTTGCCTATTATCACCCATTAGGAATACATATCCATCTGGTACTATAAAATTCGTAAATGGACCATCTAACGATGTTGTTTCAACACCTTCTTTCAAATAACTTTCGTCTAATTTTTCTCCATTAATAAAGACCTTTCCATTTTCAATTTTTACATGTTCTCCTGGCAAAGCAATTACACGCTTAATATAGCTAGTTTTGTTCCACTCTAAAACATAATATACGAACTTATTCCATAAACCATTTGGTTCATTTTCATATTTTGCCACTGGATTTAATAAGTTTGCTTCAAATGATGATATATATGTTTGACTTGGTGCTTCAAAAGTGACAATATCTCCTCTACTTAATTGAGTTTTAAATGTTCTTGATATACGATTTAAGATTAGACGTTGATCTTGTTTTAAAGTTGGATACATAGATGGTTGCTTTACAATAGTTGGAGTTCCAATGTAATATCTTACTAATAATGCTAATATAACAGCAATTAAAATACAATAAATCCACTCTAAAGCTTCTTTAATGTTTGGGTTTAATTTCCAATTCATCTTTTCAGTCTTCCTCCTATAGTACCTTAGTTTTATTCTCTCATATCTTCAGCACTTTGAACAGTTGGTATTCTTATTACAACTTCAGTTCCCTTTCCTACTTCACTTTTTATGTCTATACTACCATTGTTTTGATCTAATATTTCTTTTGCAATGGATAATCCTAGTCCCGTTCCACCAGCCTGTCTTGTTCTAGCCTTATCAACACGATAAAAGCGTTCAAAAATTCTTGTTAAATCTTCTTCTGGTATTCCGATTCCTGTGTCAATTATTTTTATGTATGCATCATTATAAACAAAGCCTACATACATTTTTATGCTACCGTTTTCCGGCGTATATTTTATACTGTTTGTTAAAATATTAATTACAACTCTTTCTATTCCATATTTATCAGCATATACCATTGGAACATTAGCAGTTACAAAGCATTCAACAGATAACTTTTTCTTTAGGATCTCTATATTTAGTCCTTCTTGTATTTTTTTTACTAACTCCCCTAGGTCAAACTGTGTCTTTTCAGCTTGTTTTTGTTTATTATCATATTTTGATAATGTCAATAAATCGCTTACAAGTCTTGCCATTCTTCTTGCTTCTGAAGAAATAACTCCAAGAAATTTATTTTGTACATCCTTTTCATATTCACCTTCCAGCAATGTATCTGCATATCCCATAATAGATGTAATCGGTGTTTTTAATTCATGTGACACATCTGCCACAAATTCTTTTCTCATATTATCTAGCTTTACATGCTCTGTTATATCTTGTATTACAGCAATTACACCAGCTGGTCTTTCATTTTCATCTTTAAATGGTGCAAATAACATATTTACATATCTATCTTGCAAATTAACTTTTTGCTCTGATGATGTCCAATTTTCCAAATAAATTATTTTCTCCATATTCATTTCAATATTTAATTTTTGAAAAATCTTGTTAAAATTATTATCTTCTTCGTCTAATTTTAACAGTTTTCTAGCTGCTGGATTAATATGTATAATTTCTCCATCTAAATCAAATGCAATAATACCATCGGACATATGAAGTAATATTGTTTCTATTTGTCTTTTCTGTCTTGAGGCATCATTTAATTTATCATTTAATTCTGTAGTCATTTTACTAAAGGCATTTACTAATTCTCCCATATCGCTATTGGTTCCAAACCAATTAGCTTTATCAACATCAACCTTTTTTCCTTCTGCTATTGCTTTTGCACTCTTTGTAAGTTTTGCAATAGGCGATACAACAATTTTAGATACGGTAATTCCTGCTATAATTGCAATAATAACAAAAATTCCCAAACTACACATTGTAACCTTTTTAATCTGTTCTACTTCTTCATTTATTGCTACCTTAGCTTGTTCCGTACTTTGAGTTTCATCTGTCAAAATTTTTTGATTTACATATTCCAAATGATTAGAAAAGAAGATTCCCATTCCTGTAATTGTAACAATACCTAGTACAGTAAATATTAATATAATTTGTATTTGAATATTTCTTAACATGTTTTCTCCTTAAGTTGCAATGTAGTATCCTACACCCCTTTTAGTAATTAATATTTTAGGATTAGATGTGTCTTTTTCTATTTTTTCACGAATTCTTCTAACTGTTACATCAACAGTTCTTATATCACCATAATATTCATATCCCCATACTTTTTCTAAGAGTATTTCCCTTGTTACAACTTGTCCTGGTTGACTAGCCAAATATTTTAGAACTTCAAACTCTCTTAAAGTCAAATCTATTACTTCTCCACTAACCATTACCTCAAATTTGTCTAAATCTAATGTTAATTCTCCAATATGGATTTGATTTTCTGAACCTAATTTTTCTGTTTTATTCTCTTCAGTGTTTAAATTTGCTTCTGCTTTTCTAAGATTTGCCTTTATTCTGGCCATCAATTCTCTAACACTAAACGGCTTAGTTACATAATCGTCTGCACCTAATTCCAAACCTAAAATTTTGTCAATTTCTTCATCCTTGGCAGACAACATTAAAATTGGAACATTAGTTAATGTGTGTCTTATTTTTTTACATACAGTTAAGCCATCCATTTTAGGTAACATGATGTCTAATAAAATTAAATCTGGCTTTTGCGATAATGCAATATCTACTGCAGTAACTCCGTCGTTTGCTTCTAAAGTGTTGTATCCTTCTTTTTGAAGATTATACACTAGGATTTCCACGATTGGCTTTTCATCATCCACAATAAGTATTGTCTTTTTATCTTTATCTTTTTCAAATTCTTCCATTTTTCTTCCTCGCCTTTCTAAGACTTTTCATCTTTTTATTTATAACATATTTATATCATTTTTACAAGGTTTTACATTAATATCTTATTACCAACTTATCAATTTTTTGTTTAATATATTTTTCTAATTTCTCCATAAACTCTTGAGATTGAATTTCCTTTTTTGCAACTAATTCAAGTCCTTTTTCCCAACTTGCAGTTAGCTTTGGATTTAACATATCTGCCATTGAATTTTCTACAACATCATATATAATTTCTCCTTTGTTTGTTGGTGTTATAATTTGCGTTTTTGCATTAATTGCAATGTAATTTATTTTTTCTAATTTTTTTACTATTTCCGCTCTAGTTGCACTAGTTCCAATCCCTGCACCTTTTATTTGCTCTCGTAATTCTTCATCTTCTATTAATTTGCCTGCATTCTCCATTGCCAATATAATAGAACCAGAATTATAACGCGTTGGAGGAGATGTTTCTGCTTCTTTTGTTGTAATTTGCTTTACTTCTATAGAATTACCTTTTTTTAGGTTTGCAAGCAAAGATAAGTTATCTCCTTTTCCTCCTTCATCCTTACTTTTATTTTTTAAAATCTCTAGATATCCTATTTTTACGCAAACTTTTCCACTTGCATAAAATTTTTCCTTTTCCAAACTAATAGTTGCATTCACTTTACTAAATTCGGCTGGTGGATAAAAAATAGCCAGAAATCTTTTTACAATTAACTTATATACATTTTTATGCAAATCAATTAATCCATCATAATTTTCGAAACCTTGGCCTGTTGGGATAATAGCATAATGGTCTGTAATTTTACTATCATCTACATATTTTGTTTTTTGTAAGTCAGTATTGTATTTTTCTTCTGCCATTTTCTTTAAATATCCCTGTATTTCTTCATCCTTAAAACCTCTAGCTAGTCCATTCAAATTTTTTGTAATAACTTTTGCAATTGCAGTAGATAGAACTCTTGCATCTGTTCTTGGATAAGTAACCAATTTTTTTTCGTATAGGTTTTGTATAATTTCTAGTGTTTGGTCAGGTTTTATTTTAAATAGTTTAGTGCATTCATTTTGTATTTCAGCTAAATTAAATAATAATGGTGGATTTTCTTTTTGTTTTGATTTCTTTAGTTCAGTTATTTTTGCACTTTCCGGATTTAAGCTAGCAATAAAAGCCCTTGCATCTTCCTCTTTTTTGAATCCAGATTCATTATATAGCTTATTTGAGTTATAATATGGCGATTCCTCATTAACCTTCCATTCAGCTTTAAACGTATTCTCTTCTTTTCCAAATTCTCCACTAATTTTATAATATTTTGTTTTAACAAAATTTCGAATCTCCCTTTCTCTTGAAACCACCATTCCTAAAACACAAGTCATAACCCTACCAACTGAAATTGATGCCTTTTCTTCTCCTATTTTCTCAGCTACGCGTCTTCCATAGATAATTGAAAGCAATCTAGAGAAATTAATACCTATTAAGTAATCTTCTTTTGCCCTTAAATATGCCGAATCAGCTAAACTATCATAACTACTTAAATCCTTTGCTTCCTCAATTCCACGTAATATTTCTTCTTCAGTTTGTGAGTCTATCCATACTCGCTTTTGTTCTTTTCCATTTGCTCCTATCATTTGTTCAACCAATCTATATATATATTCTCCCTCTCTTCCAGAGTCAGTACATACATAAATTGTACTTATATCTTCTCTTTTGAAAAGTGATGCTATTATATTAAATTGTTTTTCTACATTTGGTATTATTTCGTATTTATATTCCTTTGGCAAAAAAGGTAATGTATCTAATCTCCAAAATTTGTACTTTTCATCATATTTATCTGGATAAGACATTGTAACTAGATGTCCAACACACCATGTAATTACCCAATTTTCTGATTCTAAATATCCATTTTTTCTAACTCCATTTGCCTTCAATGCTTTAGCAAATTCCATTGCTACTGACGGTTTTTCTGTAATTAGTAATTTTTTAGCCATCATGCTTCCCTTCTACTTTTTTGTCTATTATATCATACTTTTATACAATTTTAACTTATAAGTTGAAATAAAAATAGATTTAAGCAAGAATTTAGCTTAAATCTATTTTTATTTTATATTGATGCAATTAGAAAGTTGTACCTAAGCGTACGTAGCGAGCGGTATTAACATAATTATAGCCACAAGAACCATGGTTGAAGTTAATCCCCCATGCTTCGTTAGCATTAGCCTGTGACGATGCCCAGTACCAATTGCTAAGTCCCTTGCTTGGATAATTCGATTTATTTATTCTAAAATTAACTCCAAATGCTGCCCATTCCGCTCTTGATGGCACATACCATCCTTTATTTGCTTTCTCTTGTATTTGTCCCCATAAATCTTTATAGCTTGAACCAGCATTTTGTGCTTCATAACCTTTTGCATTCCATTTTGTTATCATAGTTTTTGTATTATCTGCTCCTTTTCCAAAATCTCCTGATGTTGTACTTGCATAATCACTCATTTTACCGTATGCTGCATTGTACCAATCATAGGCTGTTCCATTTTGCTTTCCATCTATATCTGTTAATGCCATTACATAAAATCGTGGTGTACCACTTGTTATTTTTGCTCTTATTACTTCTTGTTCTCCATTTATTGCATTTGTATATGATTTTTGACTTACACAATATTCTTTTAATCCTGATGTTACTTTTGGAATTGCATATGCTCCACTACTATTAAATCTTGAGTCTCCTGATGAATTCCATGCTCCACTTCCTCCTACTGCCAAATCTGCATATATTACTCCATCTACTATTCCGTCTCCATCTACATCTGCATATTTTCCCACATATGATTCTGTATTACTTATTGATGGTCCCAGTCCCTTGCCATCAAAGTATTCCTCTATTTGATTTAGTAAATTTTGCTCATTTTCGCTACTCTCTTTATATTTGTCTACACTTGATTGCGCCTTGTTGATTAATCCATTTTCTCCTAGCACCATTGATAAACTTACCCCAGCTAATATTAGCAATATAATTATTGTGATTATCAATGCTATTAATGTGATTGCTTTGTTACTTTTCAAGTTCATTTTTATACCTCTTTCCTTTGTATTTCTAACAGAATTACTATTTTATCTTATCCATCTTTAAGCAATATTATGTAATTCTATGTTAATCAGTTAACCATATTTTATACTATTATTTTGAACTTGTAAAGGAGAAACTAACAAAAAAATAAAAAACTTACCTTTGTATGGTAAGCCTTTCGTTTCTTGACTTTCTTTTCCGCGATTTAGCACAAATATTCGCACTCTCACGGAACGGCTAAATTTTCATATATTTTTGTGTAGGCAGTAAATAAGGTAAACACTACTTTTTTAAACATTACATACCTACTTTTCTTTGGATTAGTTGGTATTACTATCATAAATTTTACCTTGTTAGCCTTCATTTGTTATTTACTTCATAGGCAATAAAAAATAACCGTTCTGCTTTTGCTCAATAGAACGATTATTTTGTTCTTTGCGGCAACCACTTTCGTGGTTCTCATTTTCTATTTTTATTATACATAGTTTTAATTAGAATATCAATAGTTTTTTGTAAAAATTTACACATTATACTTTGCAAGACTAAGTCCCTCATTTAATATAAATCACAACGCGGAAACCGAGTATGGCAATACACATTATAAACATTGTTATGTCCATATCTGTGGCATGCCGGGTAGGCAGCTGAAGTATCAATACATGTACCTCCACGATGAACACGATATGTTGTACCTTGCCCAATCTCTTCCGTCCATTCCCATACATTCCCTGCCACATCATAAGTATGGTATGCTTCTGTATCCCTACTTGCCCCCGTTGTATATTCCGTATATATTTCTGTTTTTGCATCTGTTTGTTTTTCTCCCCACGGGCTCATATACCAGCTGCTTCCACTTCTAAATATTGTCGCAGATCTCCCTGTGTATCTTGTTGCACTACTTGAATGGTTTCCCCATTTACTTGAATTTTTCATATCTGCCTCTGTAAATGTTATTTCATTTTGATTTGTTGTTCCAATAAATTGGTTTAACATTACATCCCACTGTGTTCCTGTTATCAATCCACTTGTTACATAATTTGAATTTGCATACATACTTTCCGCATTTGTCTTACTACTTGCTTGACTTATAAATATCCATGGCAATTCTCCAGCCCTTGACTTCGGTATTCCTGTCACATTATAGCTTGGACTACTTGAACCATTATTTATCTGATTTCCAGTATATTCTTTTATTGTATCTGCTAGTCCTGCCTCATATCTTGCTACATAAAATCCACTATATTTTTTTATTTTATTTATTTCATCTTGACTTGGTTCTGATTTATCATATCCTCCTGTTACATACGAACTACCCCAATCTGTTTTATGATACTCTTCCTCTGTACAAGGTATCCATACAAATTGATTTCCAATTAAACTAGTCGCATACTCCCATGTTGTTTTATCTACTTTTCCATCATACTTATCCTCTTGAGCATCTGATATTATTACACCATTATCCAAATTTCCTCCTACATAGTAAAAATCCTTTGGCACTGGTATTACATTTTTCTTATCATCTAACACAGCATCTACTGTATCTTTATTCCATCCCTCTGGCGTATTTACCTTTGTTCCTGGCGACTTTAGTTGTTTATCCATATAATCTTCTAGATCATCCAAAAATTCCTGTTCATTACTACTGCTTTTTTGATATTTATCTACACTTGACTGTGCTTTATTAATTAATCCATTATCTCCTAGTACCATTGATAAACTCACTCCTGCTAGTATTAGTAAAATAATTATTGTTATAATTAACGCCACTAATGTAATCGCTTTGTTACTTTTCAAATTCATTTTTATACCTCTTTCCTTTGTGTTTCTACATCAAATCCTAGCTTTATTATGTTCGATTTTTTCTATTTTATGTAGACGTGTGTTATTAATATTTTGAATACATTTTATATTATTAATTTGCATTTGTAAAGGAAAAAATAACAAAAAAAGAACGAACTTACCATGCGAAGGTAAGTTCGTTCCTTTAACTTTTCTCCATTAGTCCTCTCCACTGCATTATATGTTTTACTCTTTTACTGCCCAATCTTAATAATATCTTTTCCGCGATTTATCACAAATATCATTTTTTCCATTCGGTTCTTCCCACTGGAGCTGTAACATTGCTACCTCAATTAACAGCTCTCAGCGGTCCCCACGGCAAACCTCATTTCAAAAATATATTTGTTCTTCTCGCTAATGCATTACCTATTTTCAATACACTAAACCGCCTCTTCCTAGCCTACACAAAATATATAAAATTTAATAGTGAGTTCGACCTTGAAGCAGTCATTCACTCCACAAGTTTAGAATGTGTTCAATAAAAATTGAAAAGGCTATCGTTCAAGCGCCTTGGAGAACGGAACGGCTAAATTTTCATATATTTTTGTGTAGGCGGTAAACACGGCCGTGAACATAAAAACAAAAAAATTTAATATTTTATTAGGTTTACTCTTATATTTTATCTCAACCCATGTTATAATATTTGCATAATATATTTTTTGCTGTATTAATAGGAGGTTGATTTCCATGGTAGTAAGTATTGTTAAACAGCTTTTAAATTTTGACTTATGTGTTCAATTTGCAATTCTTATGTACATGATATACATCATGATTGGGACCTTTTCTCATTATGACGTTAATGAAATGTACCGGGTAGCTATTTTTTCACTTTTATGCATTCCTTTGGCTTTTGGTGCATTAATTTTAGCATATTTTCTTGATAAAATGATTTTAGTTAAAATTGAGGCTATAATTATTCTATCACTCCTGTTTTCTTTCTATATTTTAGTAAAGAAATCTTAAAAAAACAGCAACAGCTCGTCATTTGACGGGCTGTTTTTTTATTTTTCCTCTTTTCTTTGGCTTACATTACAATTTGTAGCTTCAATTTCAATTTCCTTATCCTCTTCTTTTGCCTTTACTATACTATTATATCCAATGAACATTGCAGCTATAATCATTAATGCAAATGATAAAGCCTTCCATATACCACTATCAAGTAAAATAATTGCAAACATTCCTAACGTTCCACTTATACCATATAAAATTAGCACCGCTTGTTTTTGTGTATATCCTTTGCCCATTATTTTGTGATGCAAATGTCCCTTATCTGGCATAATAATTGCCTTTATTGATTTCCCTGTAATTAGTCTCCTGAAAATAGCCATCAATGTATCAAAAACTGGTAATGCAAGCACGATTAATGGTGCTACAATTACAATAGCTGTATATGTTTTTGCCACTCCGCAATATAGATATTACAGCAAGTGAAAATCCTAAAAAATTTGAACCTATATCTCCTATAAATGTCTTTGCTGGATTAAAATTAAATGGTAAAAAACCAATTAATGCTCCTGCCAAAGCAGTTATTAAGATAATTGAAATTAGCGGTGAACCATTTAACGCAAAAATAATTAAAAGAGAAATTGATGCAATAATACTAATTCCAGTAGACAATCCATCCAATCCATCTATTAGGTTAATAGCATTTGTAATTCCCACAATCCAGCCTATTGTTAATATTGTATAAAATTCATCTTTCCATGGTAAATTATTAATAAAATCTAATTCAAGATTATCAATTTTAACTCCACAGCAAACCATAATTACTGCAACAATAATCTGAGTTGCTAGTTTAACAAGCGGATGTACTCCTCTAGAATCATCCACAAAACAGACAGCTCCTAAGATTAATATACTTATGCCAAAACCAATCAATTTTTTATAATACATATCTTCTGCAAATAGGTCAATGCTGTTTTCTATACTCATAATTATAAATAGATATATAATTGAAACCAAAAATCCTGCTATAACAGCTAGTCCACCTAACCTTGGCATAGGTTTAGTATTAACTCTTCTTTCATCTTTTGGCAAATCTATAGCCCCTACTTTTTTTGCAAGTTTAATTGTGTATGGCGTAGTTACAAAAGCTGTAATAAAGGCTAACATAAACGCAATTGCAATATCTCCCCACATAATCTTTACCTCTATTTCATATTTTCTTTTTCAATTTCTTCTATCATGTAAAGTCTTTCCTTATGTCTACCACCTTCAAATTCTGTACTTAACCATGTTTCAATTATTTTAAGTGCCTCTTTTTCTTCTGTTTGGTCAGCTCCTATTGCTAATACATTAACATTGTTATGAAGTTTTGCAAATTTTGCTGTTTCTTCATTATAGCAAGCTACAGAACGTATACCTTTATACTTATTAGCTGTAATACACATTCCAAATCCTGTACCGCAAATTAATATTCCACTATTTGCTTCATTTTTTTGTACCATTTGAGCCACTTTTTCTGCAAATTTAGGGTAATCTGTTCTTTCTTCAGAATTAGTGCCACAATCTATTACTTCTATATTTTTCTCATTTAAATATTTCTTTACTTTTTCTTTTAGTCTATATCCTCTATGGTCAGCTCCTATTGCTATTTTCATTTTTCATGCCCCCTTTGCTAACAGTTTTACTATACCACATTATGCAAAATATTACAACAGTTATAGCTATATCGAAAAAATACTTGTTTAACTCTTGCATATTTTTCTCATACGTGGTAAAATAATGAAAGCAAAATTTACTTTAGACTAAGAGGAGGTGCTAAAAGAAATGCCAAATATTAAATCAGCAAAAAAAAGAGTTAAGGTTATTGAAAAGAAAACTTTAAGAAATAATATGATTAAATCTGGATATAGAACAGCTATAAGAAAGTTTGAAACTGCTGTAGCTAATGGAGATGCAGAAGCAAAAAATCTTTTTATTGAAGCTACTAGAAAAGTGGATCAAGCTTGTTCAAAGGGAGTTCTTAAAAAGAACACAGCTTCTAGAAAAAAATCAAAATTATCAAAATTAATGAATACTGTAAAAGCATAAAACGCTCTGCCTAAATGGCAGTTTTTTTTTGCCATGAATTACCTTTGTATTTCTTTCTTTTCTATGCTATTATTTCTATAAGAGCTATAGAAAGTAGAGGTCTTGTTTATGTTTAAAAAGCTAAAAAATCTGTTTGACATGGAAGAACCTATTTTGAAATTAGTACAAAGAGGAATTAAACTATCTATTATAATCTGTGCAATTTCAATTACTATTTTATTAATTTACAATAAATATTACATATCTCATGATTTATATGCAGTTGGATTTATTCTATTCCGCACCGGATTATTGTTTGCTATACAATTTTTAATTTGCGGAATTGCATTTAATGCTATTAGAAAACAAAATAATTAAACAAACACCACATATAGATACTTTTAAATATCCATGTGTGGTGTTTTATAATTATTTCTTCAATTCTTCTAAAAACATTTTATTTAACATTCCTGGATTTGCCTTTCCTTTGGTTGCTTTCATAGCTTGTCCAACTAAATATCCTAATGCTCTATCTTTTCCAGCTTTATAATCTGCAACAGATTGCTCATTTTCTGCTAGTACCTTTAGCACTACTTCTTTTATTGCGCCTTCGTCAGATATCTGTATCCATCCATTCTTTTCAATAATTTTGCTTGGGTCTTCTGGATTTTCAAACATTTCTGCTACAACTTTTTTTGCTATGCTTGTGCTAATTGTTCCTTTATCAATCAACGCTACTAAATCACCTAATTGTTTAGCATTAAATGGTATATCGCTTGGTTCTTCTCCCTTTTCATTTAAAATTCCAGTAATATCTGAAATAATCCAGTTGCTAACAGCTTTTGGATTATTGCAAACTTTAGTTGCTCCTTCAAACAAATCTGATAAATGTTTAGATTCTGTAAGCAATTTTGCATCGTATTCTGGAAGTTTAAATTCTTCCAAATAGCGTTTATTTCTGCTTTCAGGTAATTCAGGTAAATTATGCTTAATATTTTCTACATATTCCTCAGATATTTTTATAGCCACTAAATCTGGGTCTGGGAAATAACGATAATCTTGTGCATCTTCTTTGTCTCTCATTGGAAATGTTTTTCCAGATACATCGTCCCATCTTAATGTAGTTTGCTCTACTGTTCCACCATTTTCAATTAATTCAATTTGTCTATTTGCTTCATATTCAATAGCTCTAACAATTGAACGGAAAGAGTTCATGTTTTTCATTTCTGTTCTTGTTCCAAGTTTAGTTTCTCCCTTTTTTCTTACAGAAATATTAACATCTGCTCTTAACGAGCCTTCTTGCATTTTACAATCTGATACTTCTATATACTCAAGAATAGATTTTAACTTTCTTAAATAACTTTCAACCTCTTCTTTTGAGCTTAAATCTGGCTTTGATACTATTTCAATTAAAGGAACTCCTGCTCTGTTTAAATCAACAAAGCTTCCTCTTCCATACTCATCATGATTTAACTTTCCTGCATCTTCTTCTATATGAATTCTTTCAATACGAATTTCCTTTTTTCCATTTTCCGTTTCTATATCTATGTGACCATCAACGCAAAGTGGCATATCAAATTGTGAGATTTGGTATGCTTTTGGTAAATCTGGATAGAAATAATTTTTTCTATCATTTTTACTATTTCTTGCAATATCACAATTAGTTGCAATTCCAGCCTTCACAGCATATTCTACAACTTTTTCATTAAGTACTGGTAATGTTCCTGGCATTGCCATACAAACAGGGCAACAGTGTGTATTTGGCTCACCACCAAATTCTGTAGGACAAGAACAAAATATTTTTGTTTTAGTAGAAAGTTCGCTGTGTACCTCTAATCCCATGACTAGTTCATAATCTTCTTTTGCCATAAATTTCCCTCCTCTATTTTTTAAAACTTGGTTGATATTTTTCTCTAAATTTATTTTCTTGCTCGTAAGTATATGCTGTACGTAACAATGTTTCTTCATCAAAATGTTTTCCAATTAGTTGGAAACCAATTGGCATTCCTTGCGAATCAACTCCACATGGAACTGACATTGCAGGCACTCCACCAATATTAATTGATACTGTACAAATATCTGCTAAGTACATTTCTAGTGGATTGTTTGACCTTGTTCCTATATCAAATGCTACTGTTGGCGACGTTGGTGTTAATAATACATCATATTTTTCAAATAGTTTGCTAAATTCTTGTCTTACAACTTGTCTTACTTTTAATGCCTTTTTATAGTATGCATCGTAATATCCAGAACTTAATACATATGTTCCCAATATAATTCTTCTTTTTACTTCTTTTCCGAAACCTTCGCTTCTAGAGTTGCGATAAATATCTTTTAAATTTTTAAAGTTCTCTGTTCGATATCCATAACGAATACCATCAAATCTACCTAAGTTTGAGCTTGCTTCTGCACACGCAATAATATAATATGTTGCTAAAGCATAATCTGTAACACTAATAGAACATTCTTCTATCGTTGCTCCCATTTCTTCATACTTTTTAGCAACCGCCATTACCGCTTCTTTTACTTCTGGGTTTATTCCCTCTCCAAAGTATTCTTTTGGCAATCCAATTTTTAAGCCTTTTACATCTCTTACAAGGCTTTTTGTATAATCTTTTTTCTCAATATTCATTGATGTACTATCTCTTCTATCATGTCCAGCAATTAAGTTTAATAATAATGCGCTATCTGTTACATCTTTTGTTAATGGACCTATTTGATCTAGCGAAGATGCAAAAGCTACTAATCCATACCTTGATACTAAACCGTAAGTTGGTTTTAATCCTACAATTCCACAAAATGATGCTGGTTGTCTAATTGAACCTCCTGTATCGCTTCCTAAAGCCCATGGCACCATGTTACTCGCTACAGCAGCTGCTGATCCACCACTCGAACCTCCTGGAACTTTTTTCAAATCCCATGGATTGCTTGTTTTTTTGAAATATGAATATTCTGTAGAAGCTCCCATAGCAAATTCGTCCATATTTAATTTTCCTAAAGAAATAATATTTTCGTTATTTAATTTTTCTATTACTGTTGCATCGTAAGGTGATACAAAATTTTCTAACATTTTAGAACTACAAGTTGTTCTAACTCCTTTTGTACATATGTTATCTTTTATTCCAATAGGGATTCCTGCTAAAGAAGATGTTACCTCTCCTTTTTGAATTTTTTCATCAACTTGTTCTGCTTTTCTTAAAGCCTCTTCTTTTGTTTGAGTAACAAAAGCTTTAACATCTGCTTCTTTATCGTCAATTTGTTTTATATAGCTTTCTACAATTTGCTTTGAGCTTATTTCCTTTTTTGCTAACTTTTCTTTTAGCTCATGTACCGTTAAATTTTGTAATTCCATCTTACACCCCTCCTATTTACCCTAGTTATTTATAATTAGTTAATTACCTTTGGTATTTGGAACATGCCTTCGTCTTGTGATGGTGCATTTTGTAAAAGCGCATCTCTATCGCCAAATTCTTCTATTTCATCTTTTCTAAATACATTATAATTTCCATTAGCTCCAAGAGCATCTTCTATTCCGTCTGTATTTACATTATTAACTGTATTTGCAAAAGTTAATATTTCTTCCATATCATTTGTGTATTTGTCAATTTCTTCCTCTGTAAGGCTTAAATTTGCAAGTTTTGCAATATGGATAATTTCATCTTTACTTATTTGCATAATATTCATCTCCTTTATAAAAATACTGCTATATTATATACTTATTTCACACAAAAAACAAGCCATTTAGCTTGTTTTTTTGTGAATTGTATGTGTTTTATTTTACTTGTTCAAATTCACTTAAATAATAATTTCCGTCTTTTATTTCAAAAGTATACACATATTTGTTCAATTTATTTCTAATTGAATCAAATGCTGGATTTTCTCCTAATGCAATTTCAGCACCCTTACTTGATTCTATATAATTGCCGTTGTATTTTTCATAAATATTCGATACCTCTCCAAGTTTATCTACGGCAGTATTTCCAGCTATATTTTTATAGATTTCAGATGTCACTTCTATATTTTGCTTTAATATTTCTTCCTCAGATAATCCTATAACTTCTGGTTCTAAATAATTTAAACCATTATAATAAATTACTCTTACGTAAATTCTTAGTTTATTCTCAGATTTTTCTGCTTTATATACTTCTTGCCATACACTAAATTTTTCTTGTTCATCGCTTCCAAAAATATGAGCAGAATATGTTTCAGTTTTGCCATCATATTCATATGGTCCATGTTCTCTATATCCTCCGGCAAAGTCATCCAATTGTGTAGGTGCAAACGATGCATCTTTGTATGTTGTATTAGGTCCAAAAATACTTTTTATACTCTTTTCCATATTACTTCTTGAAAAAGTTACTATATTGTTTACATAATCATCATAGTTGAAATCCTCGTCATCTGTTGACGACCATCCCATTCTTAATACTAGTTCATTTGGTATTGTCTTTCTATTGAAATTTCCATTTTGAAGCATTTCAGCAAATACATAACTTGGGAAATTTAATTTTTGTAATGATGCTTTAACTATATTGCTCTCTATACTAAGTTCAGTAAATTTTTCGTTTGTTTTTTGTTCTTCCTCATTTGTATTAACTGTTATTTTGCTTTCGTCTATTGTCACTCTGTTTTCTTCAGGCTGAGACTTTAATTTTATTATATAAATTCCCATTCCTATTAAAATAATTAATAATACAACTATTACTATCAATGCACTTAGACTAATTGTTATTTGTTTATTTTCTTTCACCTTTTCCTCCTCTTATTTTTCTTTTGTTTGCTAACCTTCTAGCATTGATTTTATTCTATATAATTAATATTAACTTGTCAAGAATAAAAAACAGAGCATTCCTGTGAAGTTGTCAATAAAAAGTAGACACAAAAAAACAATTCTATGGAAACCCTAGTTGAGTTCTATATTCAACTGGG
>CAKOTZ010000009.1 GCA_934120395.1 uncultured Clostridia bacterium | reverse complement strand
AAACCACCAGCAAAATGGCTAGGAACAATAGTAGATGCAGTAGCAGATGGAAAAGGCAACACATTTCCAGTGCCAAAGAGCTTTTATTATGTAGGTGGAGATTATACAAATGGGGTAATCATATCAGATGACCCAGCAGATGCATATGATGGAACAACAGACAAAACAACATGGGAATATACAACAAGTTTAGTAGGAAACCAATTTGTATGGATACCATGTACACCTTCAGAATATATAAAAACAAGTTGGGGAATGGTATATGGAGGCTATGATGCAGAAAGTGGAGCAGGAGCTGAAATGATGCAGATAGCGAAATACGGAGGATTTTATGTAGCAAGATATGAAGCAGGATTAGCAGATACAATAACAGAATATACAGGAAATCAAATAAGCAATTATTCAAACAGCCCTGGATATAATGTAGCAGGAATACCAAAATCAAAGGCTGGAGAATTACCATGGATATTTATAAGCCAAACAAATAGTAAGAAAAGTGCAGAAAACATGTACAATACAGACTATGTAACAAGTGGATTAATGACAGGAACACAATGGGATGTAATGCTAAATAAATTTATTGGAACGACAAATCAAAATGGGGTAACACTTACAGAAGCAGATATGAAAAATTCAAGTAAATGGGGAAATTATTATAATAATAATTTAACATACACTGGAAGGTCAGCAACGTTGTTTCAAAGTAACAGTAATTTTTATATAACACAATGGGGAGTAAAACAGACGAATGCACAAACTAAAACAAATGTGTATACTGAATTTACAACAGGAGCTAGTAAAGACACAGAAGCATATCATACTTACGATGTATCAGGTAATGTATGGGAGTGGACTGAGGAGATTGGGCAAGGAACTAACTATCGTGTTTTTCGTGGTGGTTCTTGCGGTAATAATTCGACTAGTGACCCAGCATGCTATCGTAATGGTAATTATGCTATTTCTCTTGTGCATTATGTCATTGGATTTCGTGCTGTACTGTATATAAAATAATGTTTTCACAATTGTGTTACCGCCTATACAAAAATATATGAAAATTTAGCCGTTCCGTGGGAGTACCATTTTTGCTTTCGGATAAAGGCGGTTTAGTGACTTAAATCTAGCAATGCATTAGCGAGAAGAACAAAAACTTACCAAACAAAGGTAAGTTTTTTTCAATTGTACTTTACAAGTTCAAAATAATAGTATAAAATACGGTTAACTAATTAACATATAATTACATAATATTGATTGAAGATGGACAAACTAAAATTGTAATTTTATTAGAAATACAAAGGAAAGAGGTACAAAAATGAACTTGAAAAGTAACAAAGCAATCACATTGGTAGCATTAATAATCACGATAATCATATTATTAATATTAGCAGGCGTGAGTTTATCGATGATACTAGGAGAAAATGGATTGATTAACAAAGCACAGTCAAGTGTAGACAAATATCAAGAAAGTAGTAATAATGAGCAAGATTTCCTAAACAATATTGACGAGTACATTACAAAATTAGGTAGTGCTAATATAGATAAATATGAGGATGTAACAGTTACAGCATGGCAAAAAGTTACACCTGAATTATGTATATCAGGAAGGTATGTAACCATAAATTTTGAAAGTAGTGATGAAAGTGTTGCAACTGTAAATAAAAATACTGGAGAAGTGACTGGTGTAAAAGCGGGAAAGGCAAATATAACTGTAAAAATAATTGATTATTTAGGAAAAGAAACTAGTAAAAGCTGTACTATTACTGTTGTATATCCTACTGTTACCATAAGTGGAGCTGAATTTTATATAATAGACAACAAAGTAAATAGCGTAACATTATTATCAAAAAACATAATAGGAAGTACAAGCTGGTCCAATGCTGTAAGTAAAGCTAGTTCTTATGGAAGGTCGTTAGGAGGAATAGGAAGACAATTAACAAAAGATGAAGCAGAGAACTTAGATTTAAGTGTTAGAGCTATTAATGTAGAGTATTGGACAGGAACTAATAGTGGAGGTAGTCATGCATGGTATGTACATAAAGCAGGACAAATTACTCTTAGTTCAGATTTTAGCAATGGACACGTTGTTGGAATTAGACCGGTTATAGAAATGGAAAAATCAAAGTTACCATAACAAATTAAAAAAATATAAAATTTTTACTTTTTTTGTAAAAATTTTGTGAATTTACTTTTTATCTTGACAAAAAAGTGCTATAATATATTTATCTACAGAAAATGTAGTTTATATATATTGTTATTCCTTAATTATTACTGGTAAAAAAAATGGCATTAGGAGGACTGATGATGAAGGATGTAAACAGTAGATATGTTGTTGCTGCAAATGTAGTAACACGGAAAAGCATGGTAGCTTCTAAAAGAAGTATTATTGCAGGAGTGATTATTATGTGCTTTGTGGCCGCTTTTGGTGGTCTTGTACATAGCTATTTGAGTTATGTTGAAGAAAGCCGTATAGAGCGGTTAGAAAGTCAGCAGCAACAGCAAGCTGTTGAAATCGAAAGAGAAAAAGAACAGGCTTATCAAGCTTACCTTGACAGAAAGGTATATGCCGCCCAAGAAGCGGAAAAAATCGAAAAAGCGTGGCGTGCAAAAGAAGAGGCTGCTAAGAAACAGCAACAAGCTGCACAGTATGGCAATTTCACTGAAGGACAGTTTGAGTTGCTTGCAATGGTTACATTTGCGGAATCTGGTGGACAGCCATATGAAGATCAGGTTCGGGTTGCAGAGACTATTGTAAAAAGGATAGCCAGTGAGCGTTATCCTAACACGCTTGAAGGTGTTTTAAATCAGCCTGGACAATTTGAAACCATTAATGGCAATGGACAAGTTGTAATGGGCTACCAGAAGCGAGTCATCACGTATTCTGATGTAAGTGATACTTGCAAAAATGCCGTTAGAGAAGCTGTAAATGGTTCCAACTATTTGCCAGCAGGTGGTAGATTGGAATTCAGAGGTTCTAACGGAAGCATGGTATTCTTTTAATTAAAGGAAGTACCATTTTATATAAATATAATAATTAAGAAATAACGTAAAGGAGCTCAGCTATTGCTAAGCTCCTTTATTAAGGTGTGCACAAGGAAAAAATAAGGTAATTATTCTTCAATATTAGTATTTTTAATTTGTTTTTTATGCATTATATCATACATACATGGAACAACAAACAAGGTTAGTATTGTTGAGTAAGTTAAACCACCTATTGTAACTATTCCTAATGGTTGTAACATTTCTGCACCAGAGCCCATACCTAATGCAAGAGTTGAAAGTCCTAAAATTGTTGTTAAAGCTGTCATTAATATTGGACGAAGTCTAGTTTTACCTGCTAATACAATAGCTTCTTTTTTATCCATGCCACTAGCTCGTAATTGATTAATATAATCTATAAATACAATTCCATTGTTCACAACAATACCAGAAAGCACTAAGAAACCTAACATGGCAATAATGCTAACTTCTGTCCCGGTAATGCCTAATGCAAGTAGTCCGCCAGTAAATGCTAGTGGTATTGTGAACATTATGATAAATGGTGCTAGTAAAGATTGAAATTGAGCAACCATTATTAAATAAATGAATAACAAGGCAAGGGCAATCATTTTAGCTAAATCCATTAATGTGCTGTTTATATTTTCGGACTCTCCAGAAATTTCTGCGGAATATCCTGCGGGTACTTGATAGTTTTTAAGTTTTTCTTCAAAATCACGACTAACTAAACCAATGTTATGTTCTGCATCTACTCCAGCACTTACTGTAATGTAACGTTGATTATTGTCATGTGCTATAGAAGCTAAGCTATCGGATTTTTCTACGGAAGCAATGTCGGATAATTTTACTTTTATTTCTTCTTGATTTTCTTTTCCATCTAATTCAATATCAGAGATATTGTCTTCTGTAATAGTGTTTTTGTTCGATTGTACAACTACAATAGGATAATCTTTGCTATCTACTGAAAGTGTTGTAGATGTAGTTTCTTGATTAATGGCACTTGCTACAGATTGATATACTGTACCAACCGTTAGACCATATTTCATTGCCTTATTTTTATCTACAATAATTTTTAATTCTTTACTTATATCAGCGATACCGTCGTCAATGTCAGTAAATCCTTCAGTTTCTTTCATTAAGTTAGTTATGTCAGCAGAAATTTGTTGCAATGTTGCAATGTCATTTCCTTTTATTACTACTTGAACACCAGAGCCCGTTAAAGCTGACATATCCATGTTGGATGTTTGAACAGATATTTCACAATTTAAATCTTTTGTTAAGTCTAATATTTTTTCTTTAATTTCATTATTTGACAATGTTTTGTCGTCTTTTAATATTGCATACATACTAACTTGTTTACTTTGAGAGCCTGTAGAAGAAATCATTCCCATAGAACTGCTTTCCATTGCTCCTATTGTTTTAATATCGTCAATTGTAAGTAAACGGTCTATAATTGTGTTTGATGTATTTTTTAAGTCTTCAAAATTTGATTCTTTAGGCATTTGAATTGATAATGACATTTGCGTACTATCAGCAGATGGCATAAATTCAGTTCCCATACGTGTTGCCCAAACGCCGCTTATTACTAGCATTGCAATTGCAAATATAAGTACAAGTGGTTTAAATTTAAGTGCTACTTTTACTAGCTTTTCGTATACGTTTGAAAAAGCATCAAAGAATTTATGTTTCTTTTCTGTATTATTTTTAAATATAGAAGATGCCATGGCTGGAACTAGAGTTAATGCAATAACTAGGCTGGCTAGTAGTGAATAAGCAATAGTTAATCCCATATCGGTAAATAATTGTCTTGAAATTCCATGAACAAATACAATTGGTAAAAATACACAAATGGTAGTTAGGGTAGAGGCAAATATTGCTCCTGCAACTGAACTTGCTCCTTCCATTGCTGCTTTTTTGGCGGACATTCCCTTTCCACGCAGACGATAAATATTTTCAATTACTACTATTGAATTGTCTACTAACATACCAACGCCTAAAGCTAAACCAGATAGGGAAATAATATTAATTGTTACTCCACTAAAGTACATTAAAACAATTGCACCCATTAAACTTATTGGTATAGATAATGAAATAATAAGTGTAGGGCGGATGTCTCGTAAGAAAAGGAATAATATTAGTATTGCAAGAAGTCCACCAGATACTAGGTTTTCTAGTACGGAATTTATTACTAAATCTATATATATTCCTTGGTCCATTAAGGATGTAAAGTGAACACCTTGATTTTCTTGTTCTATGGTCTCAATAGATTTTTTTATATCCTTGGAAACTACAGCTGTTGATGCTGTACTTTGCTTTTGAAAAGATACAACAACACCATCGTTCCCGTTCACTTTAGCATATAGTTCATCGGAATTATTACTAAATTCTATATCAGCAAGTTGTTCCAAGGTAACATTTTCTAGTCCTTCTATATCAAAGGAAAATAAAGTTAAATTTTTGATTTCATCTATATTAGAAAATTTTTCACCGACTTTAACGGTTAATTTGTCATTGTCATTCTTTATTGAACCAGCTGGCATTGAAAAGTTTTCTGCTTTTAAAATATTTGAAACCATTGTTTGAGTAATAATTCCTTCTAATGAAGCATTTTTATATGCTTCATCACGTGCATTTTCAAATTCTTTTTTACCTTTTTCAAGTTCAGCTTGACTAGAAGCTAATTTGCTTGAAGCTGTACTAATTTCAGTTGAAAGAGTAACTTTGGCAATTTCTAATTGCTTTTCTTGTTTCTCCAGTTCTGCTTTTTTGCTTGCCAATTCAGTTTTGCCATTATTAACTTGCTCAAGACCGGTTTCTAATTCTGCCAACTTACTATTAGTATTTTCCTTGTTTTGTTCTAAAGTTATTATAGAGTTATTAAGACGCTCTAACATTGCTTTTTGCTCTAAAGTAGGGTTTTCTATACTAGATAATTGATTAATTTGATCTTGAATTTGCTTTTTTTGTTCTTCTAGCTTGTTAATGGCATCTAATAAAACTGCTTTACTGGTATTTAATTGAGAAAGTTTACCATCTAATTCTTTTTCAGTATTTTGAATTTGTTCTTTGCCGTTTTCTATGGCAGTAAGTCCATCAACTATTTTTTCTGTTTGTTCTTTAGATTGTTTTTTCAAAGTATCTTGAGCTTGACTAAGTTGTGACTTACCTTTATTTAGGTCATTTTGTGTGCTTGCAAGTTGAGAATCTATATTAGATAGAACTTTATTATTAATTGAGTCAATTTTATCTTGATTCAAAACAATTTTAATATTATTTTCAACTAAGCCAGTTGTACTTACAGAGGCAACACCATTTGTTTTTTCTAACGCTGGAAGTAATTTATCATTTACTAAATCTGATATATCTTCAATAGATTTTCCATCAACATCAATAGAGGCAACCATAACAGGCATCATATCGGGACTTAACTGCATAATTACTGGTGAGTTAACTGCGTCATCTAATGATGATTTGATTAAATCAAGCTTATTATTTAGATCGATAATAGCTGAGTCCATGTTAGCGTCTTGTGAAAATTCAATCATAACCATTGAAGAATTTTCGGATGAAACAGAACTTACATTTTTTACATTGCTAACAGTGGCAACTGCCTGTTCTATTGGCTTGGTAACAGTTGATTCTATCTTTTCGGGACTTGCTCCAACATAGGTAGTCATAATAATGGCATAAGGCATATTCATTTTTGGTAATAAGTCAGTAGACATATTTGAAAAAGATACAAAGCCCAATACAATAATCATAATTACTGCTACAAAGACTGTAAAAGGTTTTTTTACACTAAATTTTGGTAACATATTTATTTTTTTCCTTTCTATATAAAATCTGCATTGTTTACATAAAATTAATTATATCAATTATATATTTTATAATCAAAATAAAATTATGTCAACATAATTTTTATGAAATTGTTAATACTAAAATAGAATTACTATTCAGATTATTGTTAAATAATCAAAATTATTCGGGTATCGCAAAGGAAGTTTATAAAATCTGAATAGTAATATTTAATATTTTTTAGGAGGCTAAAATGGAAGAAAAACAAAAAATAAACTGTACTGTTGGAAGTTGCATTTACAATGATGCAAGTAAAAAGAAGTGCCAATTAGAGGAAATTACTGTAGAACCGTGTGTTGACTGTTCAACGGGAGAAACTGATGAATCAATGTGTGGTAATTATGAGGCATTTATAGAGGATGATGAGGAAGAAAAATATTAATATGAAAATCAAAGCAGATTATCGTAAATGATAATTTGCTTTGATTTTTAATGTAGAAAAATATTTGCAGTGAAAATACTTGACATACTATTTATGAAGGAATAAAATGAGACCATAGATTTCATTTTATTAAGGAGGAAAGGTTTATGCCACTAGTAACAACAAAAGAAATGTTTGAAAAATCAATGAAAGAACATTTTGCTATTGGAGCATTTAATGTAAATAATATGGAGATTATACAAGGAATTACAAGAGCTGCAGAAGCTGAAAAATCTCCAGTAATATTACAAGCATCTGGTAGTGCTATTAAATATGCAGGACACAATTATTTATTAAAATTAGTAGAAGCTGCAGTAGAGGAAACAACTATTCCAATTGTTTTACATTTGGATCATGGAGCAGATTTTGAAATTTGTAGGGAATGTATTGACGGAGGCTTTACTTCTGTAATGATTGATGGTTCAAAATATGACTTTGAGGAAAATGTTGCTTTAACAAAAAAAGTAGTTGACTATGCTCATGAAAGAGGTGTAGTTGTTGAAGCTGAACTAGGAAAACTTGCAGGAATTGAAGATGAAGTTAATGTTGCAAGCGATGATGCAATGTTTACAGACCCAGATCAAGCTTATGAATTTGTTCAAAGAACAGGTTGTGATTCTTTGGCAATTGCAATTGGTACAAGCCATGGCGCATATAAGTTTAAGGGAGAACCAAAATTAAGATTTGATATTTTACAACAAGTAAAAGAGAAATTACCGAATACGCCTATTGTATTGCATGGTGCATCTACTGTAATTCCAGAATTGGTTGAAATGTGTAATAAATTTGGTGGAGAAATTCCAGGAGCAAAGGGAGTACCAAATGAAATATTAAAACAGGCTGGAGAAAATGGTGTATCTAAAATAAATGTTGATACAGACTTACGTTTAGCAATGACAGCTAATGTTAGAAAAATATTTGCTGAAAAACCAAATGAGTTTGATCCTAGAAAATATTTAGGACCATCAAGAGATGCAATTCAAGAAGTTGTTCAATATAAAATACACAATGTTTTTTGTTCAAATGGGAAAGCATAATAATTAGGGGGAAAGTAAATTGAAAAAAAATATAAACACAGTAGTTGCAATATCTGTTATTTTAATTATAGCTTTAATAGGTTTATCTGGATGTCAAAATAAAAATAACACAGAAAATGGTAACGAGTTAGAGGGACTAGCTGTCTATACAGCAGAAAACAAGGAAGGATATACAGAATATTCTGGAAGTATTGATGCAAAATTTAGTTATCCTTCTACTTGGGTATCAATAGGAAAGGATGAACAACCTGTATTTACAAGTGCTAAAGGAGATGGAAGTTCGGTTAATTTATCTTCAGCAGAGTTCCCAGAAGCAATATCATTTGAGGGATTTATAGAAGCATCTAAATTAGGTATTACAAATGAAATGACTATTGTCGGAGATATTAAGCAAGAAATGGTTAATTTAAATGGAAGAAAGGCTTGTCGTTTAGACTATGTTGCACAACAAAGTGAGAATGTAAATGTTAATATAACACAAGAGGTTTTCGTTGATAATGGCAAGGTATATATTTTAACTGTTGCTGCAAATGCTGATAATTATGATGAAGCAAAAACTGATTTAGAAACAATTATTAAAAGTTTTACAAAATAGAATTTTAATAACCAGACCCAGCAAAAATGTTTGCTGGGATTTATTTTGCTTAAAATATGAAAAAATCACGCGTATATCGTGATTTTTAATCAAATAAATGCCTTTGGATATATCTTTCGGCATCTTTTTTTGCAATTTCCTCTCTTTTGTCGTAAAGTTTTTTACCTTTAGCAATTCCCAATTCAACTTTAACAAAGTTATTTTTAAAATAAAGTGAAATAGGGACAAGGGTATAACCTTTTTGTTTTGTTAGACCGATTAATCTATAAATTTCTCTTTTATTTAGCAATAATTTTCGCTCACGTAAAGGGTCTTTATTAAATATATTTCCTTGCTCATATGGACTAATATGTAATTGATATATATATATTTCGTTATTTTTGATGCTGGCATAAGAATCTTTTAAGTTTACTTTGCCATTTCGAATAGATTTAATTTCTGTTCCGGTAAGTACAATTCCGGCTTCTAAGGTGTCATTAATAGTATAGTTATGTTTTGCTGTTGGATTTTTTGCAATTAATTTATTCATAGTGAATCCTCCTTAACGAAACTTATTATAGCATAAAAGACTAAAAAAGTGAACTATAAGCTCACTTTTTAGTAAAGGTTATTATTGTTCATGTCTTCCGACATCATCTTTTTGTTGCATGCCATAATACCATACTAAAGCAATAACTACTACTGATAATATAGCAAAGACAAACCAAGTCCACATTGTTCCATTCATACCAAGGATTGTTGGTGTGTTTGTAGCTGTCCTAATTGCTGTATAATCGTTGTTTCTTTGATTGTCATTTGTAGCTGTCATTCCCATGTTAGACATGCCATTTGCAATATGATTTCCAGCATTTTGAACTGAATTTCCTAATTTGTCCCATGAACTTTGTACTTCATTTCCAACGTTACTCATACCTTCGCTAATGCTGTTTGTATTCGCAAAAACAGCAGAACCGCTTAGAAATAAAATACAAGCTGTAGCTAAAGAAAGGAAAAGTTTTCTAGTCATAATTACCTCCTAAACATTAATACTAATTGAAAGAATTTAATTTCAAAAATAAGTATAATAAATTTTGAAATTATTATTAGTATTAATATTTTAAAAATAAATATGCTAAGAATTATAGCTAAAAAAGCCAAAAAAAAGATTTATTACTAAAAAAAGTAATAAATCTAATAATTTTATTTTTTTAATCTAATTAATAAAGCAACACCTAATAAAATTAATAAAATTCCAATTACTATTAACAATATACTAAGAACATTATTTAAACCTAAGTCGGCTTCTGGTAAGGTAGATTTTACACTAGTATTGGTTGTTTTATTTGTACTTAAAGATGTTGAAGTTCCTGATGAAGTATTAGTATTGCTAGTATTTGTTCCGGTTAGAAGTATTAGTTGATGTTGACGAATTTGTGCTTGTGTTTGTGCTTGTTGCATTACTTGCCAAATTCATATTAATAGCATGTACAGGACACATTGTAATAAAAATAATAATACTTGTAGTAAGTAATATTTTTAATGTTTTTGTCATCTTGAAATCCTCCTCTTTTTTGTAAAGAATATGCTATAATAATACACAAAATAAAATGAAAAGTCTATACATTTTAAAAAAAATTTGAAAAAAATATGTTGATTAAGAATAGGGTAATTGATATATATTTGTAAATATGGTACTATTATACAAATTATGTTTGTTTTGAAGGGAGTAATGTATTATGGAAAAGTCAAAAGTTTATTTTACTAGAAGTTTAACTCCAGAAATTGTAGTAGAAATATTTAAAAAAATGGAAAAAGAATTACCAGGAAATGTAGCTGTAAAGGTTCATTCAGGCGAAAAAGGCAATCAAAATTATTTGCATCCAGAATTTATGAAACCTATGGTTGATTATGTTAAAGGAACAATAGTTGAATGTAATACAGCTTATGATGGAGCCAGAAACACAACTGAAAAACATATGGAATTATTAAAAGAACACGGATGGGATAAATATTTTGACGTTGATTTAATGGATGCAGAAGGTGAGGATTTAGAACTTTCAATTCCAAATGGTAAAGTTATAAAAGAAAATTTTGTAGGAAAGAATATGGCAAATTATGACTCTATGTTAGTAATATCTCATTTTAAGGGACATCCTATGGGAGGATATGGCGGAGCTTTGAAACAATTATCAATAGGTTGTGCATCATCAGCTGGAAAGTCATGGATTCATTCTGCTGGAGTAACAAAAGACCAATATAAATTATGGAATAATTTACCTGAACAGGATAAATTCTTAGAGGCAATGGCAGATTCTGCTTCATCGGTAGTAGAATATTTTAAGGGCAATATGGCTTTTATAAATATTATGTGTAATATGTCAGTTGATTGTGATTGCTGTGCTGTTGCAGAAGACCCATGTATGAAAGATATTGGAATTTTAGCGTCTACAGACCCTATTGCAATTGATAAGGCGTGTATTGATTTGGTAAAAAATTCAAATGATGAAGGAAAAGTACATTTTTTAGAAAGAGTAGAATCAAGACATGGTACACATACAATTGATGCAGCAAATGACTTAAAATTTGGAACTATAGATTATGAACTTATAAATATTGACTAAAGATTATGATAAAACAAGACATGAGGGGGAATGCAGATGAAAAAGGTTAAAGTTGTATTGACAGTTATAATACTATTAATGGTAATATTTTTACTATTTATGGCACAAAAAATATATGACACGAAAAAAACAGAACAGGTTAGTGCAAAAGAAGAAAAAACAGATACTATATGGGTTGGAACTATACAACTTGCATGGGACAAGCTTAAAGAAAAAATTGGACATGATATAGAATTTGAAAATAGTTCTCAAGAACAAAGTGAACTAGTTAATAAATTAAATTCAAGCAAATTTAATGAAGAGATGCTTTCAAGTGATAGCTATACAGTAATTGCAGATAAAATAACACCAGAATTAAGAAAAAGTATAGAAAATGAATTGAATGGTAAAAGTCAACTGTTAAAATCAATAGATTGGAAAACAAAGGGAGAAAATTATTTGATTTATTCAAAATTGAATAAGTCAATGTCTTTTAAATTACCATTTGATAGGTTAGAGGCTGATAATTTTAATGGACAAGAGCCTAAAGTAAAATATTTTGGCATAAATGCAAGTAGTTCAGAACAGTTATACGATATTGTAAATGTCATGCTTTATAATGGTAAGCAAGAGTCAGCAGTATCATTGGACACCGTTGAAGGAGATAAAATAATTTTATATAGAACGGGTAATATTGAAAAAAGCTTAGAACAAATATGGCAAGAATTAAATGAAAAGAGTAGCAATTACGCAAAGAAAAAGAAAAAGACAAAATTTGCACAAGTGGACACTTTAAAAGTACCTTTTATTAAGTTTAATGAAAATTTAAGATATAGAGAACTTGAGGGAAATATAAAAGATAGTAATGGCGCAATAATCCAGGAAGTATTACAGACAGTAAATTTTTCATTAGATGATAATGGTGCAAATGTTTCAAGTGAAACTAAGATGAATGTAGTATATAAAGATATGGAGGCACGTGATTTTGAATATAATGCTCCTTTTGTAATATTTTTAGTTGAAAATAATCAACCATATTTTGCTTGTAAAGTTAATGATACTAATTATTTAGAGAGTGAATAAGGAAAATATAGTAATAAAGTCAAGAAAATATGAAAATTGAAAAAGAGAATTTATCATTGTATAAATCATAAAAGGAGGGAGAATATGTTTAAATTACATTCAGAATACAAGCCAACAGGAGACCAACCAAAAGCTATAGAAGAATTAACAAGTGGAATAGAAAAAGGAGAAAAATTCCAGACACTTTTGGGAGTTACGGGTTCACGGAAAGACATATACCATTGCAAATGTAATTGAAAAAGTACAAAAGCCAACACTCGTTTTAGCACACAATAAAACTCTAGCTGGTCAGCTTTATTCAGAGTTCAAAGAGTTCTTTCCAGAGAACGCGGTGGAGTATTTTGTTTCATATTATGATTACCAATAGAAATGCAGTTATTTAGCCACTTTCAGCCCATTTTAGTATTATTCTGTTTAGTAAAAAATGACTAAATAAAGCTAAAAAAACTAAATAAAATCAAACAAAGCAAAAAAAGTTTGTGACCTAATTCGTGTAAGAGAAATTTTATGATTTAATATAAAAAATAAAAGAAATGATTTTAAATATGGAAGATAAAAATGTTACAAACAATGTTATAAAAAAATATGATGATTCAAATGAATAAATATTGGATTGTACTAAAGAAATAGAAAAATATATGAACAAAGTATTATCACAATAAACAATGATATATAAAATTTTGAAAGTGAGTTATTTTAAATATAATTCACTTTTTATTTTGGAAAATGAGAGTAAAAAATGTCATTAACAGAACATCAAAAGGAAGTAATAAGAAAGGGTTTAAGAAGTAAAAATGAAAAATCGTTTATTTATGAAAAGATAATAAGACAAGAAAAATTAAAAAACAAAAAACAAAGAAAGAATAAGGATAGAGAAAGCAGATAAAACAAATTTTAGAGATACAGTTCGTTTTATTTTACATATCAGTTATTAGAACATAGTTAATAGAAATCAAGGGGATTTTGAAATTTGAAATTACATTGTAAGAATGTTAAATTTATGATAATATATTATCAATAGTTAAAAGAATGGAGGTATTTAATGGATAAATTTAAAGAAATAAGACCAGTTGTATTAGGAATTGCGAAAAAAGATAACAAAATATTAGTAAGTGAAGGATATGATAAAATAAAAGGACAGACATTTTATAGATGCTTAGGAGGAGGCATAGAATTTTTAGAAACAAGTCAAAAAGCATTGAAAAGAGAATATAAAGAAGAATTAGGTATTGACATTATTGTAGAAGATTTTTGTGGAATGTCAGAAAATATATTTACATATCAAGGTAAAAAAGCTCACGAGTTAATTTTGTTTTATAACATAAAAATACAAGAAAAGGATATCAAGGAAAAATACCATATAATAGATGATAATTGTGAAGTAGATGCTTACTGGATTGATATTGAGGAATTTAAGAATAATAAAAAAATTATATATCCGGAACAAATTTATAAATATATATAATTCTATTATACCATAAATATTACAAAAATAGTTGATGAATTATGTAAAACATGCTATCATGTACGTAAATCTATTGTAGGAGTTTTTATGGTAACAACAATTTATTTAATAAGACATGCAGAATGTCAAGGCAATATAGAAAATAAACTGTCTGGGATAACAGACTTTAAATTAACCGAAAAAGGACAAAAACAGGCAAGATTATTAGCAAGTAAATTGAAAGATTTAAAAATAACAAAAATATATTCTAGTCCTCTTTCAAGAGCAGTAGATACTGCAAGAACTATTATGAAAGAATGTGATATAAATTCATTAAATATTGTAAATGATTTGCATGAAATTAATTACGGTGTATGTGATGGTATGTGTTGGATAGATATTAATCAAAAATATCCAACAGTAAAAAAAGTATGGAAGGAAATACATCATTACCCTGTTGAAATACCAAATCAAGAGAGTTTTGTTGAATTACAAAAAAGAATAAAAGATTGTATTTTAAAAATTACTAATGACAATTTAGGGAAAAGAATTATGATTATATCCCATGGAATTGCTATTAGTAGTTTTTTATGTTTTGTAAAAAAATTAAATATTGAAGACTGTAACAAATTAAAACAACAAGAAAATACTGCATATAGTATTTTAGAATATAAAGATGGAAAATTTTACTTAATAGAGGAGGCTAAATCAGAACATCTAAAAGGAATGATTTTATGAATAAGAAAGAAATTGATAAAGAATACGAAGAATGTATTTATTTTTTGGCAGAGAAACTACATGAAAGTAATAATACAAACACATTAATTCACAGTATTAGAGTAGGGTTAAATATTCAACAAGATGGATTTGATACTGATATGATAAAGGCAGGATTTTTACATGATATTTTTGAGGATACAAATGTGAAAGAAAGTGAGTTTAAAAAAATATATAATAATATTGTGGAACTAATATTAAATACTACTGCAGATTATTCAGTTGGAAATGAAAAAGAAGTATTAGTTGATATGTATACTAGATGTTTAAATTATGGCGATAATGCCCTAATATTGAAATGCTATGATATTGAAGACAAAATGCAATATTATAAATGTTCAATTGATAAAAAAGTTGTTCATATACATAATTATAAATATAAATTATTTTTAGATATTTCAAAAGATAGAATTTCTAATTATAAGATATGGAGAAAAATGCAAGAGGAATACGAAAAATGTAAAAAAGTTTGGAAATCTAATGGTTTAATATAAGGGGGATATTGTGGATTTAAAAAATAAAATTATAGTAGTTACAGGTGCAAGCAATGGAATTGGCAGAGCATGTGTCGAAGACTTCTTGACCAAAAATGCCAAAGTGTATGGTATTGATATTGATGAAAGTAATGGAAAAAAACTAGAAAAAGAAACAAAAAATTTTACCTATATACAGGGGGACATATCAAATGTTACTGATATATCAAGAGCTAAAAACATTATTTTGGATAAAGAAGGAAAGGTTGACATTTTAATTAATAATGCCGCTAAGCAAACATCATCAACATTTTTTGAAACAAGCATAGATGATTTTAAAGATGTTATAAATACAAATTTAGTAGGAACTTTTATCTGTTCAAAAATAATTGGAGAGTTAATGGGTAAGAATGGTAAAATTATAAATATGCTATCTATACATAGTGAAATTATCAGGAAAAATAAGTATGCTTATGATGCTTCAAAAGCTGGCATTGAAATGTTAACAAAAGAAATGGCATTAGAACTAATTGATTCAGATATTAATGTCTTAGGAATTTCTTATGGAGCGTGTAATACAGATATGAATAAAGACTGGATAAATATAGAAGAAAAAAGAAATGAAACACTAGGAAATATACCAATGAAATGGATTGCAGAGCCAAAAGAGATTTCAAATTTTGTAATTAGCGTTCTGGAGAATTTTAGTGATTATACTACTGGAAATATATTTACTATAGATGGAGGAAGAAGTTTATTAAGATGATAAATAATAACAATATTATTAAAATATATAATCAAAACATTAATAATAATAATGTTAATGGTTCTTTTTATATAGGTGATTATCAATTTTTCTATAAAATCAATTCATATTATGATTACAAAAAAGAACTAAATGGATATAAGAGAATGAAAAAATATTATAATGTTCCAAAACTTATATATCAAAATGCCGAACATAATAGTGGAATACTTATATATGAATATAACAAAAGTATTTATGACAATCATGGACTATTAGTAGATTATTTTGCTAGAAATAATACAATAACAAAAGATTTTATTATAATACTAGAGCAATATAAAGATATATTTGAAAAAACATTAAAATTTAAATACACAAAGAATGTAGATATTTTCTTTAAAGATAGAGTTAATAGTAGATTAAAAAAATACTATAATGAGGATTTCTATAATTCTTTAAACAATTTAAAATCTGTCGAGTTTAAGAATAAAACAATTAATTTTCAAGAGGTACAAATTATAATCCAAAATATAAAAAATTTTTATAGTCAACAAAGGCAGACATATACAGTTATTAGTCAATGTGATCCAAACGATTTAAATATTTGTGAAGATGGAATGATATTGGATTATTTATGTGGTGGAGATACCCCATTAATGGCTGAATTTGCTACTTTTATTTGGTATTATATCGCACAAGGCGAATATTTATCATTAAAATATAATAAAAAAGCCTTTGAAAGGCATGAGAAAATCTACAAAAAAATGCTGAATGTCTTTTTATCTGATAATTGTTTGAATTTTGATATAAGACAAATTAGAAAAGACGCCATAAATATGTATATAGATTTAATAATGGAGCCTATTATTGAAAAAATAAATTTTGAAAATTGGTATGAAGAATTTAAAAATTATTTGTCAATGAAAATTTTAGCAGTATTTAACCTAAATAATATGGAACATAAAGATAAAATATTATCTCTTGCTTATTTAATTTTATTTTATGAAAAAGATAATGTGAAAAATATAGATGATTTTAAAAAATTTTTAAATAGTATTTATTAAAGGAGGAATAATGAAAACAAATTTAGATTCAAAAAAAACTATTGTGGGTTTTAACATTGGGCATAATGGAAGTTGCACAATTATAAAGGGGAATGATATCATATCAATTCCTGAAGAAAGACTAAACAGAAAAAAGCATTCAGAAGGATATATGTATTCTTTTATATATTGTTTAAAAGAGTTAGGAATAGAAGCAAAAGATGTTGACCTATTTGTATCAAGTAATTATGGAGAGTATTTACCAAATGAGTATATGGGAGATTTTGATATATTAGGACTAGATAGCAAAAAATTTATATCAGTAGATCATCATTTATCTCACGCATATAGTACGTATTTCATGTCACCATTTGAAGAAGCAATGATAATTATTGTTGATGGTCAGGGAAATTTGAATACTACTGAAAGCTATTACATAGCCAAAAATAAAACAATAACAAAAATTGGTGGTAATAATTCACAACGCTCAAAATATAAAGGAATTGGAAGAACTTATGAGACATTTACTAATTATTGTGGTTGGAGTGCACAAGAAGCTGGTAAAACAATGGGGCTAGCTCCATATGGTAAAGAAAAATATCCTAATATTGAATTATATGAAATAAATGATAATTTTGAAATCAGCAGTAAATGTGAGGGGAAATATTATCATGGTTCCTATAATTTCTGTAAAGAAAATAATATTGATTTTGGTAAAATGGGTTTAGGATTTGATAATAAAGATGCTGCATATTTTGTACAAGATAGAACAGAAAAAATAATTATTGAATTAGTAAAAAGATTATATAATAAATATAAGATAAAAAATTTATGTCTGGCAGGTGGAGTATTTCTAAATGGAGTAATCAATAATAAAATTCTTAAAGAAACTGAAATAGAAAATGTATTTGTTCCTCCATTCTGTGATGATACAGGTCAATCAATAGGTAATGCTCTTTATGGATATTATCATCATTTTAATTATTCTAACAGATTTCAGTTGAAAAATGCATATTTTGGTAGAGAATATACAGAAGATGAGATTTTAGATGTGCTAGGAAAAAAACAAATTAAATATGTATTACCATATTCAGTTAAAAGTTTTGATTTTAATTATAAAAAAAGTAAAAATATAGAAATGGATACTGCAAAAATCTTAGCAGAAGGAAATATTATAGGGTGGTTTCAAGGAGGCTCTGAAATTGGTCCAAGAGCTTTGGGGCATAGAAGTATTTTATGTGCTCCATATCCAAATGAAATGAGAGATAAAATAAATGCAAAGATAAAACATAGAGAGATGTTTAGACCTTTTGCTCCAGTAATTTTAGAAGAAAAAGTAAATGAATACTTTGAACTTAATATTCCTTCTCCTTATATGTTAAATATTGGACAAGCAAAAGAAGAAAATGCAAAAAAAATTCCAGCCACTCTTCATGTAGATAGTACAGGTAGAGTCCAAACAGTTAATAAAGTAGACAATGATAAATTTTATAATTTATTAGTGGAATTTTATAATATTACAAATGTTCCAGTATTGTTAAACACTTCATTTAATCGTGGAGGGGAGCCAATAGTAGAAAGTCCAAAAGATGCTCTTGTTATGTTTTGTAATACTCCTATGGATTATTTAATATTGAATGATTATATAATATGGAAAGGAGAAAATAATATTTAATGAAAAGTGTTATTAGTTTTAATGGTGTCGATGGAAGCGGAAAAACAACACAGTTGGATTTGATAGCAAAAGATAATCTAGATATTATTGAAAAGATTGGTGGACTTGATAAATATTATCCTTTTTCAGAGTTGCCGAAGGACAGTTTTGAATGGTGGTTTCATGAGAGTACTGCCCAGCAATTTGTTGATGTTATCTATGAAAGTTTAAAAAATCGCAATTTGAACATAATACATTCTAAAAAACCAATAGTTATAGTAGATAAAGGAATAAAAAATTTCGATGCTAGGGTAATTGCTACTCTTATGTATAAAGGAATAAGTAAAGATGAAGCAATAAAAGTGGTAGAACAAGCAAAATTAAATTTTGGAGTAGATTCTCTAGAAGATAAAGATTTGTTTTTTAATATTGCTAAAAGTATTAAATTAAGGAAAGAATTAACAAGACAGAGAAAATTTACAGGATTAATTTTAGACAAAGCTCGAACATATAGTGAATATCAGGAATATCAAAATGAAATTATTCAAGAGCAAATTGAAAATGGTGATTATGATGAATTTGATGCAACTGGTTCGATTGAAGAAGTTTATCAAAAATTAAATAGTATTATTTTTGATGAATTAAAAAAGACTACTCTTTTTCCAAATCAAGATAAAAAGATTTATGCATTAGGAGGGCTAAGTGAATGTGGAAAAAGTGGAACTGGAAAATATTTGAGTAAAAAGCATAATATATGGAACTTAAAGTTTAGATATTTTCTTGAACAAATGGCTCAGAGATATGATGTAGATGATCCGTTGAAGTTTTACAGAAATAATAGTGCTCTAGTATCGCTTTTAGAAATAAATCAAATTGCTATGTTATTTCAAAAGCAATATTATAAAGATGCAATTTCATTAGAAAGTCTTCATGATTTTGAATTAGCGAAGGCGTTAAAAGCTCAATTAGGGGAACAATTTTCGATTATGTATATAGATACTAATTTGAAAAAACGAGTTATAAGAAATGCATTAAGTGAAGGAATAGATGCAAAACAATCAATGGAACAAGTACAAGCAAAAGATGTTGAAAAGAGAGCGATGGGAGCAGATAGGATTAAAGAAATTGCAGACTTTGTAATTGATAATAATGGTACAAGTTATGAATTATATAGTAAGTTAGACACTATTGCTTCTGCTAAAACTAAATATACTGGTGAATTGTATGATGAAAATCAAAAAAACATTCCAGATAGTTACAGAGAAGCTATAAAAATATTTAAAGAAGAAATCTTAGCTAAGTTTGGAAATAAAGTAAAATTATTAACATTAACAGGAAGTTGTGCAAGAGAATGTGTGCATGATGGGTATAGTGACATAGATACAATTATCGTCATGGAACCTTATGATAAAGATATTAGGAAAGATTTGAATGATATTGTAAAACAAATTCCTATAAAAATTGGTACAACAGTATTTAGTGAAAGAGAATTGCAGGGTGATGAATTAGATACTAAAACGAAATATGCAATATATAAAATGGAACAAGGAGATTTCCAACCATTAATATATGATCGTGCATTAAATTTGAAAAAATACACATTTGATGATATAAAATTAGCATATAGAGAGTGCATGCCAAGTGAATTGCATGTCCTAAGAAGAAGTTTATATGAAGAAAACGAAAAGAATTATGATGTAATTTTTAAGAATGCTTCACATATTATGAGAAATATTTTAATACAAAATGGAATAGATTGTTTAGATTATCATGATGTATATAAAAAATTTGCTTCATTATATAATTTGCCAGAATTTAATACAGAGCAATTTATTAAGGGGGAAAACAAATCACAAATATTTAATTATGCAAATATTATTGTTGATATGATATCAAATTCAAATAAAGTAAAGGAGAATGAAAGCATGGAAAGTAATAAAAAAAGAATAACTTCTAGAGGTTTACTAGTTATACCAGATGAAGATGGAAAAAAATGTTTAGCTTTAGTTCACAGATTAAAACCAAGTAAAACTAATCCAAAAATAATTGATGATTTCTTTGTAGTTCCTGGTGGTGGTGTAGAAGAAGGAGAAAAAGTTGAAGAAACAGCAGTGCGTGAAATACAAGAAGAATTAGGAATACAATCAGAAACAATTCGATTATTGTATACTCAAGAAAATGAAACAAATGTACATAACTATTTTCTTTGTAAATATGTTGATGGAGAATTTGGAACTGGAACAGGTCCAGAATTTACAAATTCACAGCATATTAAAAAAGGAGGACATTATATTCCAACACTGATTCCATTAGCTGAAATATATAATACAAATTTAGTACCAAGTGAGCTAAAAAGTGCTTTACAAATTGATTTAGTGTTGAATGGATTTAATATGGAAAATATTAAGTATAGGGATATATCAAAAGTTCAAAAATTAGAAATAGAAAAATAAATGGTAAATGTCAATAGTATGGGGAAAATTTTGAAAGTTTTTCATCTCTACTATTGATATTCAGCATTTAATTTTAGAGAGTGAGTATAAATTATTATCCCTTTTACCGACTAACAATAAATTAATTCAGTATTATGTAAAAATAAGAAAGAAAAAAATATGGATATTATTTTTTTAGCTCCTATTTATAAAGATTATATATGGGGAGAAAATAGGCTAAAGAAAGTTTTGAAGATATTTTGTCAGCATAATTAAATAGATTAACAGAAAACAGGGTATATTTAGAATACCTTGTTTTTTTGAGAAAAAAATGGTATAAATATATATTAGTATTATCTAATATTATTTAAAATTTAATGTTATTTAGTTAGAAAAAATGAAGTTTGGGGCCTAATTCGTAAAAGGACATTTTTTAAGACTAAAAAGAAACCAAAAAAAGATAAATTACACGAATTTTTTTAGTTGATAGTTGTTATTTTTTAGGTCACAAAAGGAGGAAAAATGTTTAAAATTCACTCAGAATACAAGCCAACAGGAGACCAACCAAAAGCTATAGAAGAATTAACAAGTGGAATAGAAAAAGGAGAAAAATTCCAGACACTTTTGGGAGTTACGGGTTCACGGAAAGACATATACCATTGCAAATGTTATAGAAAAAGTACAAAAGCCAACATTGGTATTAGCACACAATAAAACTCTAGCTGGTCAGCTTTATTCAGAGTTCAAAGAGTTTTTCCCAGAAAACTGTGTTGAATATTTTGTTTCATATTATGATTATTACCAACCAGAAGCATATATAGCTTCTTCTGACACATATATAGAAAAAGATTCTTCTGTTAACGATGAAATAGACAAGCTAAGACATTCGGCTACAGCTGCTTTGTATGAACGAAAAGATGTAATAATAGTTTCGTCAGTTTCTTGTATATATGGTTTAGGTGATCCAATCGACTATGAAAATATGGTAATTTCGCTAAGAACAGGAATGCAAAAAGAAAGAAATGAAGTTTTAAAAAGACTGATTAATATGCAATATAGTAGAAACGAATTAGACTTTAAAAGAGGAACTTTTAGAGCTAAGGGAGATGTAGTTGAGATATATCCTTCTGATAAAGGAGAAAGTGCGATAAGAATTGAGTTTTGGGGGGATGAAATTGAAAAGATTTCCGAAATTAATCCATTAACAGGCAAATCAATAGGCATACGTAATCATGTTACTATATTTCCAAATTCGCATTATGTTACAACAAACGATAAGAGAGAAGCGGCTATTGTAACAATAGAGCAAGAGCTAGAAGAAAGAATAAAGTATTTTAAGGAAAATAATAAACTTATAGAGGCTCAAAGAATTGAGGAAAGAACAAATTTCGACATGGAAATGTTAAAGGAAACAGGATTTTGCCAAGGAATTGAAAACTATTCGCGACATATTAGTGGTAGAGCACCTGGAAGTGCACCTTTTACACTGATTGATTATTTCCCAAAAGACTTTTTATTAGTTGTAGATGAATCGCATGTAACAATTCCGCAGGTCAGGGCAATGTATAATGGAGATAGAGCAAGGAAAAAGTCATTAATAGATTATGGGTTTCGTTTGCCATCTGCTTATGATAATAGACCATTAAAATTTGAGGAATTTGAAGATAAAATTAACCAATGTATTTTTGTTAGTGCAACACCAGCAGATTATGAAAAAGAGAATTCGGGAGCTGCTATTGTAGAGCAAATTATTAGACCAACTGGATTATTAGACCCAAAAATAATTGTTAAACCTGTTACAAATCAAGTTGACGATTTAATTGAGCAAATTAGAATTAGAGTAGAAAAGAAGGAAAGAATATTAGTAACAACATTAACAAAGAAAATGGCTGAGGATTTAACAAATTATTTGAAAGGAATGGACATAAAGGTTAGATACATGCATTCGGAAATAAAGGCTTTGGAAAGAATGGAAATTATTCGTGACTTGCGTATTGGTAAATTCGATGTTTTAGTGGGAATTAATTTATTAAGAGAAGGGCTTGACATACCAGAAGTTTCATTAGTTGCAATTTTAGATGCAGATAAGGAGGGCTTTTTACGTTCAGAAAGGTCATTAATCCAGACTATAGGACGTGCTGCTAGAAATACAGATGGTTTAGTAATTATGTATGCTGATGAGTTAACTGAGTCTATGGAAAAAGCTATAACAGAAACAAATCGTAGACGTGAAATTCAACAAGCATATAATAAAGAACATGGAATTACTCCAAAAACGATAAAAAAATCTATTAGAGATACAATAAAGGCAACAGTTGTTGAAGATATCCAAACTGAGTATGACATAAAAGAAAATGAATCAATGGAAGAAATTATTGTTAAATTAACAGATGAAATGTTGAAACATGCTGCAAATATGGAATTTGAAAAAGCAGCAGAGTTAAGAGATAAAATAAAAGAGCTGGAAAAATTATTGGATAGGTAACAAAACTAAAATATTTTCATAATATATGTTAAGGTGATTTTTATGAGAAATGTATGTAAGGAATTGTATGAAGATGCAAAAAACATATCTAAGAAAGACCCAGCTGCGAAAAATATTTGGTATGTTATACTTTTATACCAAGGTTTTCATGTGCTAGTCTTTTACAGGTTAGCACATTTTTTGTATAAATATAAACTGTTTTTTCTAGCAAGATTAATTTCACAGATTGGCAGATTTTTTACTGGTATTGAAATTCATCCAGGTGCTAAGATTGGTAGACGTTTGTTTATTGACCATGGAAGCGGAGTGGTAATTGGTGAAACTGCAACAGTTGGAAATGATTGCACAATATATCATGGCTCAACACTAGGCGGAACTGGCAAGGATACAGGAAAACGACACCCAGATATAGGAAATAACGTTTTTGTAGGAGCTGGTGCTAAAATATTGCGGTCCGATAAAAGTTGGAGATGGAGTAAAAATAGGAGCTAATGCTGTAATTTTGCACGATATACCAAATAATTGTACAGTAGTTGGAATTCCTGGCAAGATTGTAAAATTAAACTAAACTTGTATTTTATATTAAATGAGGTTATAATATGACAATAACAAGGGAGGTATGGAATGCAGAGAATTAAGTTAGAAGATAGAAAATTGCCAGTTTATACAAAGGGAGAAGAAATTTTTAATATGGTTTCACATATTGTTGGCGTAGCTTTAGGAATTGTTGCGACAGTTTTATGTGTTATAGTAGCGGCTAGTCACCATAATACTTATGGAATAGTAAGTGGAGCTATTTATGGTGCAACCATGATTCTTCTGTACACTATGTCTAGCATTTATCATGGATTAAGTCCAAAACTAAAAGCAAAAAAGGTATTTCAAATTTTAGACCATTGTTCTATATTTCTGCTAATTGCAGGTTCATATACACCTTTTGCTCTATGTACGCTAAGAGAAGAGGATGCTTTGACAGGATGGCTTATTTTTGGAATTATATGGGGACTTGCTATTTTAGGAATTGTACTAAATTCTATTGATTTGAAACGATATAATGTTTTTTCTATGATTTGTTACCTAGGAATGGGGTGGTGCATAATTTTTAAGGTGTCGCTATTGCCTTCATTACTTGGAACAAAAGGTTTTGTTTTATTAGTTTTAGGTGGACTTGCATATACAATAGGAGCTATATTTTATGGCTTTGGAAGAAAAAAGAAATATATGCACTCAATTTTCCATTTATTTATATTACTTGGTAGTTTGTTACAATTTTTTTGTATATTATTTGCGGTTATGTAAGAATAGAAAAGAGGAACATACAATGTTAAATCAATTTTCAAGAACAGAATTATTAATAGGAGAAGAAGGGCTTAATAAATTGCAGAATGCTAAAGTAGCTATATTCGGAATAGGAGGAGTGGGCTCTTTTGTAGCAGAAGGATTAATAAGATGCCGGAGTTGGAAACTTTATATTAGTAGATGATGATGAGGTTTCACTTACAAATTTAAACAGGCAAATTCATGCTAATGTAAATACTATAGGCAAGCCAAAGGTAGAAGTTATGAAAGAAAGAATGTTGTCTATTAATCCTGATGTTAACATTAAAACATATCAAGAGTTTTATTTGCCAGAAAATAAAACAAATATTTTAGATGACAGTATAGATTATATTGTAGATGCTATTGATACTGTAACAGCAAAAATAGACCTAATTGTACAAGCAAACAAACTGGATATTCCAATTATGTCATCTATGGGGACAGGAAATAAACTTAACCCAATGGAATTAGAGGTTTGTGATATAAACAAAACAAGCGTTTGTCCACTTGCGAAAGTGATGAGAAGAGAGCTTAGAAAAAGAAATATAAAAAAATTAAAGGTAGTATATTCAAAAGAAGAACCAATAAAGCCAAGCGCTACAACAGAGGAAACGAATAAGAGGCAAGTTCCAGGGAGTGTTTCTTTTGTACCATCTGTAGCAGGCTTGATTATTGCATCAGAAGTGGTGAAGGATTTAATTGAGTAGAAAAAATATTCAATAATTAATATTTTTAAAAATACTACACAAAGTGCAAAAAATATGTTACAATTAAAACGAATTTTAAAAAAATGGTAAAGCTAGCTATAGCTTGAAAATGAAAAAGGAGGTAAGAAATATGTCAGGACATAGCAAATGGCATAATATACAGGCAAAGAAAGGTAAAGTAGATGCTGCAAGAGGTAAAATATTTACGAAATTAGGTAGAGAATTATTAATGGCAGTAAAATTGGGAGGACCAGACCCTGCAGGTAATTTCAAGTTAAAAGATGTAATTGCAAAATGTAAAGCAAATAATATGCCCAATGATACAATTAATAATGCAATAAAAAAAGCAGCAGGGGCAGGAAATACAGAGAATTACGAAGAAATAACATATGAAGGATATGGACCAGCTGGGGTTGCAGTTATTGTAAATGCGTCTACAGACAACAAAAATAGAACAGCAGCTGATGTTAGACATATTTTTGATAAATTTGGAGGAAAATTAGGTACAACAGGTTGTGTTTCGTATATGTTTGAAAAAAAAGGTGTTATCATTGTTTCTAAGGAAAATACCAATATACCAGAAGATGATTTAATGTTATTAAGTATAGATGCTGGAGCTGAAAATTTTGAAGCAAACGAAGAATATTACGAAATAACAACAAGTGTAGAAGATTTTTCAAAAACAACAGAAGAATTAGAAAAAAACGGATTAAGCTTTGAACAAGCTGAAATTCAACAAATACCATCAACATATGTAAGCTTAGATGAAGAAAAAGCTAGAAAAATGCAATTGCTATTAGACCATTTAGACGAATTAGATGATGTAATGGAAGTATATCACAACTGGGATGAATAAAAAAGTAAACAATCGTACATATACCGTATATGTACGATTGTTTACTTTTTTAAAAAAATGGTGTATAATATATTTATGTAAATTTTATATTATTTTATTAGGAGGCGTCATAATTATGGCTATCTTGAAAATGTGGAAAAATGCAATCTTTGGTGTTAGCAAGGATACGATGCGTATTGAAAGGCTTCGGACCCAATTGGAAGATCTTGGCGATGTGCCCAAAAATGCTTATGGCTCATTGGCACATTTAATTAGATTTTTCAATATTGTTTCTTCATTTGAAGATGAAGGAAAGGTAACAATTAGTGATTTTAAGACTTCCAAGGAATTGAATTTCGCAATCTTTAGGTGTGGTCGAGACGAATTTGGAATGAATCGGACTTCGAAAGGGGAAGAGGTAAGTCTTAGCAATGTTTGGTTAGGAGATGTTTGTGGGTTGTTTACACATCCTGCTGCATGGTGGATTAAACAAGAGGATAAAACCGCACTTGACCAAATTTCAAGGCAAAAGGTCATTCCTTTTGTTTCTGAAAACAGGAAAGTCCTTTTAGAGCTGTGCAATAAGGCTCTGAACTGCTAAATCAATTTCGTTTTTCAAAGAGACTCTCTAGTTATTACTAGGGAGTTTTCTTTTATAATTATAAAATTTAGTTCGAAAACACTTGCATTTATTTAAAATATATAGTAAAATTAATATGCTTTTAAAGCATACCATTTACTTAGTTTAAGGATAATAACACAACTTAGACTCAGTTTTTGGCATAGTAAAATATTTAGGAGGTGTACCCTGATGACAAAGGAAAGAAAACAAGAAATTATTAATACTTATAAAAGAGATGAAAATGATACTGGTTCTCCAGAAGTTCAAATAGCTCTTTTAACAGAAAGAATTAATGAATTAACAGAACATTTAAAGGTTCACAAGAAAGACAATCATTCTAGAAGAGGACTTTTAAAAATGGTTGGTAAAAGAAGAAATTTACTAAACTATTTAGCGAAGAAAGATATCGAAAGATATAGAGAAATAGCTAAAAAATTATCTTTAAGAAAATAGTAGGGAAGGAGCAGGCGTACCTATTGCAAGGTTAGTCTGCTCTTTTGAAGTGAAAACGGAAAATTTATTTTAAAAACTTATAGAATGTATTCAAGGAGGTTTTTATGTTTAAAAGTTATCAAATGGAGTTGGCAGGTAGAACACTTACGGTAGAAACTGGCAAAATGGGAGGACTTGCAAACGGAAGTTGTTTAATAAAATATGGAGATACTGCAGTATTAGTTAATGTAACTGCATCAAAAGAACCAAGGGATGGAATCGATTTCTTTCCACTATCAGTGGATTATGAAGAAAGATTATATGCTGTAGGTAAGATACCAGGAAGCTTTCAAAAGAGAGAAGGTAGACCGTCTGAAAAAGCAATTTTAACATCAAGAGTAATAGACAGACCAATTAGACCTTTGTTTCCAAAGGACTTTAGAAATGACGTATGTGTATCAGCATTGGTTTTATCAGTAGACCAAGACAATATGCCAGAAATATGTGCTATGATTGGTTCTTCTGTGGCATTATCTATATCAGATATTCCTTTTGGAGGTCCAACAGGTTCGGTAAATGTAGGATATGTTAATGGCAATATTATTATAAATCCTTCAGAAGAGGAAAGAAAAAATAGTAAATTAAACTTAACTGTAGCTGGAACAAAAGAGAAAATAGCAATGATTGAGGCTGGGGCAGATGAAATACCAGATGACATTATGTTAGAAGCTATAAAAAAAGCTCATGTTGAGATAAAAAAAATATGTGATTTTATTTTAAAAATTAAAGAAGAAATAGGAAAAGAAAAATTTGAGTATACATCATTTAATGTAGATGAAGAAATATATAATGAAATAGAAGAAAAATATAAAGATAGAATGTATGTAGATGTACAAGCTGTTGACAAAACAATTAGAGACAAAAACATGGAATTAATAACTGAAGATATAATAGAATATTTTACAGAAAAATTAGGTGAAGAAGTTCTAGAAGAGAAAAAAACAGATATATTAGATAGTATAAACAAATTAGAAAAGAAATGTGTTAGAGAAATGATTTTCAAAGAACACAAAAGACCAGATGGAAGAGAAATAGATGAAATTCGTCCGTTATCATGCGAGGTTGGTTTATTGCCACGTACACATGGAAGTGCATTATTTACTAGAGGGCAAACTCAGGTTTTATCTGTTGCAACTCTTGGAATGGTAAGTGAAGAACAAATTTTAGATGGACTTGATAATGAAGAATCAAAGCGTTATATGCATCATTATAATTTCCCGTCATATAGTGTTGGAGAGGCAAGACCATCTAGAGGACCAGGAAGAAGAGAAATAGGACACGGAGCTTTAGCTGAAAGAGCATTGGAGCCAGTTATTCCATCAGAAGATGAGTTTCCATATTCAATTCGTGTTGTTTCAGAAGTGTTAAGCTCAAATGGTTCAACATCACAAGCAAGTGTATGTGGTAGCACTCTAGCATTAATGGATGCAGGTGTACCAATAAAAAAACCGGTTGCTGGAATTTCAACAGGCTTGATAACTAGTCCAGACAACGATAAAGATTATGTAATGCTTACAGATATTCAAGGATTAGAAGATTTCTTTGGAGATATGGACTTTAAGGTTGCGGGAACTAAAGATGGAATTACTGCAATTCAAGTTGATATAAAGGTTGATGGGCTATCATATGAAGTAATTGAAGAGGCTTTTGCAAGAACTAATAAGGCTAGAAAATACATTTTGAATGAAGTTATGTTAAAAGAATTAGCAGAGCCTAGAAAAGAAATTTCAAAGTATGCTCCAAAAATTATTCATACGAATATAAATCCAGACAAAATCAAAGATGTAATTGGTTCTGGAGGAAAAGTAATCAATAAAATTATTGCTGAGACCGGTGTTAAAATGGACATTGAAGATGATGGACGAGTATTTATTTATTCTGAAAATCAAGAAAATGCCAACAGAGCATTAGAAATTGTAGAGGATATTACAAGAGAAATTGAAGTTGGCGGAATTTATGATGGCGTTGTAGTTAGAATTATGCCATTTGGTGCTTTTGTTGATGTTGGAGGAGGAAAAGAAGGTTTACTTCACATTTCAAAAATTTCTAAGAAAAGAGTAGAAAAAGTAGAGGATGTACTAAAGATTGGCGATAAGATTAAGGTAAAAGTGTATGAAATAGATGAGCAAGGAAGAATTAATTTAAGCAAGAAGGCTTTGGAAGAACAAGAAGAAAATACAGAAGAATAGCTTTGTGAAATTTGTATGAAAATGAAAAAATGTATTGAAAAATTGTAGAAAACATCATATAATAAAAATGAAGGGATAAATAATTCCCAATATTGGAAGAAAGAAAAGAGGTTTAAAATGAAATATTTATATATACTCCAACAGGCCTTAATATGGATAGTTACTATTTTTTGGCTTTATCAAATATTGGTAAGTATATGTTCTTTAATTAAGTTAAAAGATAAGCCGATGTTAGTAAACAAAAAGCATAAGTTTATGGCAATTATACCAGCTCACAATGAAGAAGCTGTTGTAACAAATTTAATTGAAAGTTTAAAAAAACAGGATTATCCCAAAGATTTATTAGATATTTATGTGATTGCAGATAATTGCACAGATAACACAGCAAAACTTTCAAGAGAAGCTGGAGCTATTGTATATGAAAGATTTGATGAAAATAAAAAAACAAAAGGATATGCAATGCAATGGTTTTTAAATAAAAAAGTTGAAGAAAATGCAGATTATGATGCTTTTTGTGTATTTGATGCTGACAATATAGTAATGCCAGATTTTATTGAAAATATGAATAAAAAGCTTTGTCAAGGTGAAGAAATAGTCCAAGGATATAGAGATATTAAAAATCCAACTGATAGTTGGATATCAGCTGGATATGCAATATTTTATTGGACAATGAATCGTTTTTATCATTTAGCAAGATACAATTTAGGATTATCACCTTTAATAAATGGAACTGGTTTTATGGTTAAATTTGATATTATAAGACAAGAAGGTTGGAATACTAAAACATTAACTGAGGATATAGAATTCTCTTTAAAAAGTATTGCTAAAGGTAGAAAGTTAGGATGGGCAGTAGATGCAAAAGTTTATGATGAACAACCTATTGGATTTCATCAATCTTGGTCACAACGTTCAAGATGGACTGTAGGACATCTACAATGTATGAAATATTATACTAAAGATTTGGCAAATGGAGTAAAAGAAAAGAAGTCTTTAATGAATTTCGATGGCTTTTTATATATTATGGGAATTCCAATGATGTTATTGACATTTTTACTATTAGGTGTTAATTTTGTAATGTATTTAGCAAATGGTATGACTTTTGGAGATTTAATGGGAAATTACGGTAGATATTTATTTGCAACATTCTTAATGCCTATAGCTACAGCAGTTCTTATAATGGCATTAGATAAAAGACCTATTAAACCAATGATTAAGGGATTGATAATGTATCCTATTTTCATGGGTTCATGGATTTTAATTAATCTAAAGTGTATAGTAAAACCTGATACTAAATGGGAGAAAATTAATCACGTTAGAAGTGTAAAAATAAATGAAGTTGCTTAAAACAACACAGAAAAGCTGTCTAGTTTGAATAGACAGCCTTTCTGTGTTTTATTGTGAAATATATGTTTTTACATTTTTAATTGAAACATTTTAAATAGTGTAGATATTTTTAAAAAATTAGTATATAATTTAACATATTTAAAAAAGGAGCTTGAGAAGTATGGCGAATATAAAAATGTATGCTTTTGTTGGACCATCTGGTACAGGGAAAAGTTATAGAGCTCAATTTGTAGCAAGCAAAAGGAATATTAATTATATAATTGATGATGGATTATTGATAAAGGACAATGAAGTGATTGCTGGAAAGTCCGCAAAGAAAGCACCTACCAAAATTGAGACTGTAAAAGATGCTTTATTTACAAAACCAGAACAGCGAAAGGAAATAAGAAAGGCTATAAAAAAATATAAGCCTGAAAGTATGCTAATATTAGGAACGTCAGATAATATGGTTAAAAAGATTGCTGAAAATCTTGAATTACCACCAATAGAAGAAATAATTTATATTCAAGATGTGGCAACACCAGAGGAAATGGAGACTGCTAGAAGAATTAGAGTAACAGAAGGAAAACACGTAATTCCTGTGCCGACATTTGAAATTAAAAAGGATTTTTCAGGATATTTACTAGACCCATTACAAATTTTTAAAACTAAAGAGAATGAAAAACCGTATATTAGTGAGAAATCTATAATTCGTCCAACATTTAGTTATTTGGGCAATTTTAAAATATCAGATACAGTATTTAGACAAATTGCGGAGCACTTAGCTATGAAAACTGATGCAATTTATAGAGTTACAAGAACAAGAATTGAAAGCCTAGAAGACGGTGTATCCATTTATATGGAAGTCATTGTTGTATATGGTTTTAATGTTATAGATAGCTTAAGAAAATTCAAAGAAAAATGCAGAAAAGAAATTGAAAAATTAACGTCTATGAATGTTAAAAATATAAGAGTAGTTGCAAAAGGATTGCATATTCCAGAAAAAGAATAGTGAGGTAAGAAAATGGCATTTATTGTTGCTGTAGATGGCCCTGCAGGAAGTGGTAAGGGTACACTTGCAAAAAAAATTGCAGATGAATTGAATTTTATAAATATTGATACTGGAGCTATGTATCGCTGTATTGCTTTATATACAATAAAAAATCAAATTGATATACATGATACAAAGAAAATAGTTTCAGAGTTAGAAAATATAAAAATTGAGCTTGGTAAAGAAAATGGTAAGCAAGTTGTTATGTTGAATGGAGAGGTTGTAACAGACGAAATTAGAATGAATGAGGTTAATAATATAGTTTCGGATGTTTCTGGCATTGAAAAAGTAAGACAAAAACTTGTTGTTTGGCAACGTAATTTAGCAAAAGATAAGAATATTGTGATGGAAGGCAGAGATATTGGAACTGTTGTATTTCCAAACGCAGATATAAAAATATTTTTAGATGCAAGTTTGGAAGCGAGGGTTAACAGAAGATATTTAGAATATTTGGAAAAGGGTATGAGTGTATCTTTTAATGAAGTAAAGGAAAGCATTATACAAAGAGATGAAAAAGATAGAACAAGAAAATTTGGTACACTTAAAAAGGCTGATGATGCAATTTTGCTTGATAGTACCAATTTAACAATAGACGAAGTACTAGAAAAGGCAATTTCAATAATTAACAAGAAAAGGGGAAAATAATATGAGAAAAATTATAAAAGCAATATTGTATTTATACTGTCGAATTGTTTATAGAGTAAAAAAGGTTGGAGCTAAAAATTTGCCAAAGGAACGGGAAATATATTATATGTGCTAATCATGTGCATGCATTTGATTCAGTTGCATTGGTTACATCTTCAAATAGGGACATTACAATGATTGCTAAGGAAGAATTATTTGCAAATCCTTTTTTTGCATGGTTACGGAAAAGTATTTGATGTTATATCAATAAAACGAGATAGTGCCGATATTGAGGCAATGAAAAGAGCTTTTAAAGTTTTAAAAAATGGTGGGGTTTTAGGAATTTTCCCAGAAGGCACCCGCAATGGAATAAAAAAAGGTGTAAAGCTACATAATGGAGCCGCATTAATTGCTTTAAAAACAAATACAAAAATAATACCTGTTGGGATTAAGGGAAGCTTTAAACCATTTAGAAAAGTGTACATAAATTATGGTGAACCAATGGATTTTAGTGAATATGAAGCTAAAAAATCAGATAAGGAAGTTTTAAATAAAATTACAAATGAGGTAATGGAAGAAGTAGTAAGATTGACAAATCAAGAGATTTAGTTTATAATATATAGCTAGATGTTTTAAGAGAAGGGGAATATAAGATGAATAATACAAAAATAAGAAATGTAGCAATTATAGCTCACGTTGACCATGGAAAAACAACGTTAGTAGATGCTTTGTTAAAACAAAGTCATGTGTTTAGAGAGAATGAACAGGTTCAAGAGAGAGTTATGGATTCAAATGACCTAGAAAAAGAGAGAGGTATAACAATACTTTCAAAGAATACTTCTGTTATGTATAATAATATTAAAATAAATATTGTTGATACACCAGGGCATGCTGATTTTGGTGGAGAAGTGGAAAGAGTTTTGAAAATGGTAGATGGTGTTTTACTATTAGTAGATGCTTTTGAAGGACCAATGCCACAAACAAGAGAAGTGTTAAAAAAGGCATTATCTCTTAATTTGAAACCAATTGTTGTTATAAATAAGATTGATAGACCTGGTTCAAATCCAAACAAGGTCGTTGACCAAGTTTTAGATTTATTTATTGAGTTAGGTGCAAATGATGAACAACTTGACTTTCCAGTAATTTATGCTTCAGCAAAAAATGGAATAGCAAAAATGAGCCTAGAAGAAGAAAGTGATAATGTACATTGTATTTTTGAGACAATAATTGATAATATTAGTGCACCAAACTGTGAGTTAGAAGGACCAGTTCAAATGCTTGTTTCAAATATCGATTATGATGAATATCTTGGTAGAATTGCAGTTGGTAGAATTGAAAGAGGAACAGTACAAGTTGGTATGCCAATTGCTGTTTGCAAAAAAGACGATAAAATTACTAATGGAAAAGTTGCTAAATTATTTACATATATGGGACTTAAAAAAGTTGAAGTTGATGAAATTTCAGCAGGAGATATTATAGCGCTTTCTGGAATTAGTGATATTAATATTGGAGATACAATTTGCGACATTAATAACCCTGAAAAAATACCTTTTGTAGATATTGATGAACCAACAGTTTCTATGACTTTTAGTGTTAACGATGGACCTTTTGCTGGAAAAGAAGGAAAGTTTGTTACATCAAGACACATTAGAGATAGATTATTTAAAGAATTAGAAAGAAATGTTAGTTTGCGTGTAAAAGAAACTGATAGAGCAGAGAGTTTTGAAGTTTCTGGACGTGGAGAACTACATTTGTCAGTTTTAATTGAAACAATGAGAAGAGAAGGATTTGAGCTTCTAGTATCAAGACCTAAGGTTATTTTTAAAGAGATTGACGGGGTAAAGTGCGAACCAGTTGAAAGACTTGTTGTTAATGTTCCAGATGATTGCATTGGTAATGTTATTGAGAAAATAGGAAAAAGAAAAGGCGAAATGGTAAACATGGAACCTGCTGAAGAAGGACACACTAAAGTAGAATTTAAAATACCAGCGAGAGGTCTTATTGGTTATAGAACAGAATTTATGACAGATACAAAAGGAAATGGAACTATGAACAGTATATTTGACTGTTACGAGCCATATAAAGGAGAAATTTCTGCTAGAAATAGAGGAACTTTGGTTGCATTTGAAGCAGGAACAGCTGTTACATATGGATTATATAATGCTCAAGAAAGAGGAGAATTATTTATTGGAGCAGGAACAGAAGTATATGAGGGTATGATAGTAGGATTAAATTCAAGGGCAGAAGACATTGCTATAAATGTATGTAAAGAAAAGCATTTAACTAATACTAGAGCTTCTGGTTCAGATGATGCTTTGCGTTTAGTTCCACCAATTCAATTTTCACTTGAAAAAGCTATTGAATTTATTCAAGATGATGAATTAGTAGAAGTTACACCACAAAATATTAGATTAAGAAAGAAAATATTAGACAGTAAAACAAGAGACAGAATGTCAAGAAGTAAAGCTCAAAACTAAAATGGAGGTTTTTATGGACACATTAAAAACCATTAAAGAAAAGGCTCTAGAAGAGCATATTCCAATATTAATGGATGATACTTTAGAAGTAATTATAGATATATTAAAAAAGGAAAAACCTAAAAAATTATTAGAAATTGGAACTGCAGTTGGTTATTCAGCAATTTGCTTTGCACAAAACATGGAGGATGATAGTTGTATTGATACTATTGAGCTAGATGAAAATAGAGCAAAAGAAGCAATGGATAATTTCAAAAAACTTAATTTAGATGGAAGAATTCATCTATATCAAGGAAACGCAGTAGAAATTTTGCCTACATTACAAGATGAGTATGACGTGATTTTTATAGATGCTGCAAAGGGTAAATATCCTATTTTTCTGCAAGAAGCTATACGTTTACTAAAAAACGGTGGAGTTATACTAGCTGATAACGTACTATATAAAGGCTATGTTTTAAGCGACTATAATAAACATAAACAGCGTACTGCAGTAAAACATTTAAGAGAATATTTAAAGGAAGTACATGAAAATCCAGCATTAGATACAACTTTATTAGAGGTTGGAGATGGTTTGGCAATTACTAGAGTTAATAAATAAATTTAAAACAGCCATAGTAGAAAATTATTCTATTATGGCTGTTTTTTGTAATGGAAAATTTAGTAATTTTATAAAATCATCTTGACAGTTTACAATAATACATATAAAATAATATAGTAGGTTAAAATATTTTATCATTAAAATTAATTGACGAAAATCAATTAATATAGATATATTTAATTTGTACATTGAAAAATTAATAAGAAGAGGTGTAATGATTTATGAATGAAATCCTAATAATTGTAGCCACCTTTCTAATCTCTGCAGTAATATGCATACCAGTAGGTATAATGATACGAAAAAGAATAACAGAATCTAAAATTGGCAGTGCCGAAATGGAAGCTGAAAGATTACTGGAAAATGCTAGAATTGAAGCTGAAAACAAGAGGAAAGAAGAAATATTTAAGGTAAAAGAAGAAATGCTAAAAGCAAGAAATGAATTAGATCAAGAGATTAAAGAAAGAAGAGGCGAAGTACAGTTACAAGAAAAACGAATTATTCAAAAGGAAGAAGCATTAGAAAAGCGTTCTAACAATTTGGAGAAAAAAGAAAAAGAACTTGAAAATAAGTATAAAGAAAATGACGACATGAGAAGAAAAATTGAGGAAGATTTAAATAAACAAGCAGAGTTGCTACAACAAATTTCTGGGTTAACAACTCAAGAAGCTAAACAATATTTATTAGATGAAGTAAAAAAACAAATTGTAGACGAAAAAGCATCTTTAATAAAAGAATTAGAGCAAAAGGCAAAAGAAGATGCTAATAAAAATGCTAGAGAAATTTTGGGATATGCAATTCAAAAGTGTGCGGCAGATCACACTTCAGAAACAACAGTTTCAGTTGTTTCACTTCCAAATGATGACATGAAGGGAAGAATTATTGGAAGAGAAGGTAGAAATATAAAAACTCTAGAGACATTAACTGGAATTGATTTAATTATTGATGATACTCCAGAAGCCGTTATTTTATCTGGATTTGACCCTTTACGTAGAGAAGTGGCAAAGATTGCTTTAGAAAAGTTAATTGATGATGGAAGAATTCATCCAGCTAAAATTGAGGAAATGGTTGAAAAAGCGAAAGAGGAAGTACAGGCTGTAATTAAGTCTGAAGGTGAAAGAGCAATGTTAGAAACAGGCGTTAATGGATTGCAACCAGAACTTGTTAAATTAATTGGAAAATTAAAATATAGGACAAGTTATGGCCAAAATGTTTTAAATCATTCTATTGAAGTATCAAATCTTGCTAGAATAATGGCAGATGAAATTGGAGCTGATTCTAGACTTGCAAGAAGAGCCGGTTTGTTGCACGATATTGGAAAGGCATTAGACCATGATATGGAAGGAACACATGTTGAAATTGGTGTTGATGTATTAAAGAAATTTAAAGAAAATCCAAATGTAATTAATGCAGTGCAAGCTCACCATGGTGATGTAGAACCATTAACAGTAGAGGCTGTTTTAGTTCAAGCAGCTGATGCTATATCCGCATCTAGACCTGGTGCAAGGAGAGAAACTTTAGAAACATACATAAAAAGATTAGAAAAATTGGAAGAAATTGCTGACTCTTTTGATGGTGTAGAAAAATCTTTTGCAATACAAGCAGGTAGAGAGATAAGACTTATTGTAAAACCAGATAAGGTATCTGACAGCGAAATGGTTATTATGGCAAGAGATGTAGCTAAAAAAGTTGAAAGCGAAATGGAATATCCAGGACAAATAAAAGTAAATGTTATTCGTGAAACAAGAGCGATTGAATATGCTAAATAAATAAAAACTCCCTATAGGGGGTTTTTTTATTTAGCATATATTGATAAAATATATGAATTATAGTATATTAGGAAAGAAGGGATGTGAACAGATGAGAATTTTAGCGATTGGAGATTTAGTTGGAGAAACTGGTGTAAGAAAAGCTAAAGAGGTAATAGCTCAAATAAAAGAGAAAGAAATGATAGATTTTATTATTGTTAATGCCGAAAACTCAGCAGATGGAATGGGGATTACAGAAAAAATTTATAGAGGTTTATTAAATTCAGGTGTTAATGTTATAACAATGGGAAATCATACTTGGGGTAAAAAAGATATTTTTAATTTTATTGATGATAAACAATTATTGGTGCCTGCAAATTACAGTAAAAATGTACCAGGTAATCGTTATGGAATATATGAATGTAAAAGCAAAAAAATTGGTGTTATTAATTTAATTGGAAGAGTAGATATAAATGTTTTATCTGAGAATCCATTTACTATTGTAGATGAAATTATTAACAAGATAAAAAATAATGTTGATATAATAATTGTTGACTTCCATGCTGAAGCAACAGCGGAGAAGATTGCAATGGCTTATTATTTGGACGGCCGTGTGAATGCAATATTTGGCACGCATACTCATGTTCAAACAGCAGATGAACAAATTTTAGAAAATCATACAGCATATATTACAGACATTGGAATGACTGGTCCTAAAAAGTCTGTTATTGGAATGAATTTAAATGCATCTATAAAACGTTTTACAACTTCATTGCCAGAAAGATATAAGGTTGCAGATGGAGAAGCAATGTTTAATGCATGTATTTTTGATATTAATGACGAAGATTGTCGAACAACAAATATTACTAGGATAAATTTATAAAAGATGCCGAAAAAGAGGCAATATGCGCGATGAGTTTTCCTTTTTTTGCCATAAAAATACTGGACTTTTTTATTAAAATATAATATAAATATACCTATAGTTAATGAAACAAAAAAATAAATTATAGGAGGCATAAAATGGAAGTTTTAAAAATCTCATCAAAATCAAATCCAAATTCAGTTGCGGGAGCGATTGCTGGATTAGTAAAGGAAACACAAAAAGCAGAAATGCAGGCGATTGGCGCAGGAGCATTAAATCAGGCTGTAAAGGCAATTGCTATTGCTAGGGGATTTGTTGCACCGGCTGGAGTAGATTTGGTATGCATACCAGCATTTGCAGAAGTTCAAGTCGAAGGAGAAGATAGAACTGGAATAAAATTAATTGTGGAATCCAGAAAATAGATAGAATACAGGGGGTTAAATTAATATATTTAACTCTCTTTTTGTTTATACTTACTTGAAAAAATAAGGATTATAGTATATGATTACACTATAAATGAGGTGTAAAAATGAAGGTAAATGTCTTTAAATATATATTTATTATAATTGTAATAGGTTTGATAGTATTTTCAGCATATTCAATTTATCAAAAAAAAGATACAGTAGAAGAAGTTGAACCTAGTAAAGAAATAACAGTAGAGAAGCAAAACTTATCAAATATAAGAATAGGTATTTCAAAGTATGATAATATAAATCCTCTACTTAGTACCAATAAAATGGTGCAGTATACTGACAAATTAATATTTGAACCTTTATTAAGTGTAAATGAGGATTTTAGTTTAAATGCATGCTTGGCTAAAGAATATTCAAAGACTGGCGATAATACATATTTAATAAAGTTGCGTGATGATGTAAAGTGGCATGATGGACAACCTTTTGTTGCAAAAGATGTACAATTTACAATTGATAGATTAAAAGATGGACAAATAAGTTCTATATATCAAGAGAATGTTCGCGATGTATCAGAGGTAGAAGTTATTGATGAACATACTGTAAAAATAACTTTAGATAAACAGGTTCCGTTTTTTGAATATAATTTAATTTTCCCTATTTTACCAAATCATTATTACCTAGGTGAGGATTTTGCTCAAAGCACAAGAATGCCAATTGGCACAGGAATGTATAAGATTGTTAAAATAGAATCTTCATATATAGAATTAAGAAAAAATGAAAATTGGTGGAATTTAGAACAAAAAAATGGCAAAATAGAAACTATAACAGTTAATTTATATACATCTATGGGAGAAGTATATAATGCTTTTAAAATTGGAAATATAGATCTTATACCAACAAGTAATTCGAATTTTAACCAATATATAGGTACAATTGGATTTAATGTAAAAGAGTATTCTTCAAGGAAATATGATACCTTGGTAATAAATACACAAAATAATGTTTTGCAAAAAAAAGAGGTAAGACAAGCTATTGCTTCTGCAATTGATAAAAACAATATTGTAGCCACTGTATTCAATAATACGTATGCAACTTGTGATTATCCTCTAGACTATGGAAATTTTTTATATGCAAATGATTTAGGTAGACAAGAGTACAATCCAGAATATGCACAAAAATTATTAGAAGATAATGGCTGGTCACTAAAATATAGACAGTGGCAGAAATTTGAGAATTATAGAACACTTAGAACATATTTTACTTTAGTTGTTAATTCTTCAAATGTACCAAGAGTTGCTGTGGCAGAGAGTATAAAAAATCAGTTAAAAGAAATTGGTATAGAAATATCTATAAGAAAAGTGTCGGATTCTCAATATAAATATTATTTAGAGAACAAAAATTATGACTTGATTTTAACTGGGGCAAATGTATCAACTTCACCAAATTTATCAACATATTTTGGCGAGGGAAATTTAGCAAATTTTACTGACGAACGTGTAACAAATATTATGAATACAATTAACAATATTAGTGACAAAAAAATGCTTAAAGATAATTATAAGCAATTACAGCAAATATATTTAGAAGAGGTTCCTTATATTTCGCTATATCATGATAAAGAATATTTAGTATATAGTCAAAGTTTGATAGGAGATGTTAATCCAAATTGGTACAATATATTCTACAATATTGAAAATTGGTATAGACAAAGTTAAAATAAAAAGTATTGACAAATAAAATATATAGGATATAATAAAACAAACAGATGTTTATATAGGAGGAAATTATGAGTACAGAAAATACAGAAAAGAAAAAAGCTTTAGAAATGGCAATGGGACAAATAGAAAAACAGTTTGGCAAAGGTTCAATTATGAAATTAGGAGAATTTAATGCTATGAATGTAGAGGCAATACCAACAGGTGCATTAAGCCTAGATATTGCCCTAGGTATTGGTGGTGTTCCTAGAGGTAGAATTATAGAAGTATATGGACCAGAATCATCAGGTAAAACAACATTAGCATTGCATGTTATTGCAGAAGCACAAAAAATGGGGGGAGAAGCAGCGTTTATTGATGCTGAACATGCCTTAGATCCAGTGTATGCTAAACATTTAGGAGTAGATATAGACAATTTAATAGTTTCACAACCAGATACGGGAGAGCAGGCCTTAGAAATTACAGAAGCGTTAATTAGAAGTGGTGCTTTGGATGTTGTTGTTGTTGATTCGGTAGCTGCTTTGGTTCCAAAAGCAGAAATTGACGGAGATATGGGTGATTCACATATGGGACTACAAGCTAGATTAATGTCTCAAGCATTAAGAAAGCTAGCAGGAGCTATTAATAAATCAAAAACAGTACTTATATTTATAAATCAATTAAGAGAAAAAATTGGTGTAATGTTTGGAAATCCTGAGACAACCACTGGAGGACGTGCATTGAAATTTTATGCTTCAGTTAGAATGGATATACGTAAAATAGAAAATATTAAACAAGATGGGGAAATTGTAGGAAGTAGAGCTAGAGTAAAGGTTGTTAAAAATAAGGTTGCACCTCCATTTAGAGAGGCTGAATTTGATATTGTATATGGAAAGGGAATATCAAAAGAAGGAAATATTTTAGATATAGCTGTTAATTTAAATATTATAGAAAAAAGTGGCTCATGGTTTAGCTATCAAGGCAATCGTCTAGGTCAAGGAAGAGAGAATGTTAAACAATATTTAAAGGATAATCCAGAGCTTATGATTGAAGTGGAAGAAAAAATAAGAGACAATTTTGCGCAAGCTTTTGAAAAAAGTCTTGGAGAAGAAAATGATACAGAAAAACAAGAGGAATAAAGTAAATGGAAGATATAGTTGCATTTGATGTATTGAAAACAAAAGTTTTAAAGTATATTTTATATAAAAAAAGAACAGAACAAGAAGTTAGAAAAAAATTTAGTATTGAAGAAAAATGTTTACTGGATAACGTTATTGAATATTTAAAAGAAGAAAACTACATAAATGACGCAAATTATATTGAAAGAGCGGTTAACGAATTTATAAATTTACGTGCACTTTCAATTAAAGAACTTTATTTTAAATTATATAGTAAAGGACTAAGTGATAAAGTTATTCAAAATTATTTTGATAAGCATCAAGTTGAATTAGAAGAATATGAAAAGAAATCTGCGAGAAAAATTTTCATAAAAAAATCTGTATCGTTAGAAAAGAAAGATATTATAGTTTTTCTAAAAAAGAAAGGTTATAGAGAAGAAAGTATAAAATTTGGAATTGAGGAAGAATAGTCATGAACAATGTATTAACATTAGAAACAAATAAATATGCTATTAAATTAGAAAATTTTGAAGGGCCATTAGATTTATTATGCTATTTAATTGATAAAAATAAAATGGACATATCTGATGTGAGAATTTCAGAAATTACAAATCAATACTTAGAATTTATTAAAATTAATGAAACATTGAACTTAGAAATTGCAAGTGAATTTTTAATAATGGCTTCAAATTTAGTTTTAATAAAATCAAAAAGCTTGCTTCCTAAAGAAGTTGAAGATGAAGCAGAACTTACAGAAGAAGAATTGCTACAAAAAATTATTGAATATAAGAAATATAAGGAAGCAAGTATGCTGTTAAAGGAAAACTATAATTTATATAAAAATCGTTTATATAAAGGTCCAGATAAAGTAGAATTAAAAACTCAAAAAATAGAAAAACAATATCCTAAGGAATTGTTGGAAAATCTATATAAAAAATTGTTGCAAAAAAATAAAGAGAAAATTAATCAAAATGCTAAAAACATTGAGAAAATAGCAATTACTGAAACTATAAGTGTAACAAGTAAGGTTAAAGAAATTTTTCGAGAGTTAATTAGAAATTCCAGATTCATATTTAGTAATCTATTTCCTTTAAAGAAATGTTCGAAAATGGAGATTATAACAGCTTTTTCTGGGCTATTGGAACTAAATAGGAGAAATAAGGTTACAGTTGCTCAAAATGAGTTGTTTGGAGACATTGTAGTAGAAAAGGTAAAAAGAAAAGATTAGAATTACATAGATTGGCAAGACTAATAGTAAAGGAGGAACATATGCTATTAGTCTTTGTTTTGGTTATTATATTATTCTTGTTTCTAGTGCTTTTTACCCAAATATGTATAAATGTAAATTCTATAAAGGTATCAAACCTAAATAATGAAAGAAAATTTATTTGGGACTATACTATAAAGTTAGAACTGTATTTTTGTAACAGAATAAAAATATTTCAAGTGCCAATTTACAAAGCTAAATTGGCAAAAAGTAGAAGATGGAACAAGTTAAAAAAGCAATTAAATAAAAAACAAAATTGGAGTTTAAAGCAAGTGAAGTTAATAGTTAGATACCTAAAAGAGCTTAAAATAGATGTAGAAAAGTTTTGCTTTAATCTATCATTGGGAACTGAGAATGTAATTATTACTTCTTTTATTGTAGCATTTATTGCGTCTAGCATAGGTATACTGATAGGAAATTTCATAAAAAATTATAATGAGAACTTGTACGATTATAAAATTAGACCTTTATATAAAAACGAAAATATTGTTGATATGAAATTTAGCTGTATAATTAAGGTAAAACTGATACATATTATATATGTAATTTATAAGTTTTCGAAAATAAGGAGTGATATGAAAGATGAACCAACATCCCATAGAAGGTCTTATGACTACAGCTATGAATAGTATACAAGATATGATAGACGTCGATACAATAATTGGTGCTCCAATTCAAACGTCAAACGGTATTGTTATAATTCCAATTTCAAAGGTTTCTTTTGGTTTTGCTGCTGGGGGTAGTGAATTTAAAGGAGAAACTATAGATGAATATTCAAAAAAGGATAAAGATGAAGAAATTCAGTATAGGCTTCCGTTTGGCGGTGGAAGTGGAGCAGGAGTTAGTATTAACCCAGTGGCATTTTTAGTGGTACAAGACGAAAAGGTAAAATTATTGCCTGTTACACATGAGTCAACTGTTGATAAATTGCTAGATTATGTACCAGATTTAATTGAAAAAGCAAGTACTCTTATTGATATAAGGTTGGGAAAAGAAGAATCAAAATTGACAAAAGATATTGAGAAAAAGTATGAAGAAAAAGTAGTTGAGTTCGAAAATGAAGAACCAGAAGATGATGAATGAAAAGGTAGACTTAAAGTCTATCTTTTTTTGCTTGAATCGACAAAAAATTTGTGATATACTAAGGTCTAATAAAGAGAGGGAGAAAATCATGCCTAAAAGTATTAATATTGATAAAAGTAATTTTAAAGAAAAACTAGATTTTATTGGCTTAAATTTAGAGAAGGTGCCTAAATTTTTAATGGATTTTGAGCCTTTAGAATTTACTACTTCCAGTTCATTTAGCGATAATGAACATAGGGTGTTTAAATATATACCAATAAACGAGATACAAATTTTAATATCACCAACTAATAGATTAACTGATATTAAAGAGAAATATAGTTTAGCTAAGCCCTTATCAGCCTATTTAGATCCAAATAATATAGAGGAATATGCTACATTTTTAAAAATGATAAATCTTGTATCTATAGAAGAAGTTGAAAAAATTGAAAAAAAGCAAGAGGAATTTATCGAAAAGCCACCATTTGCAATACAGTATGATAAGGATTATGCTTGGCAAATTTATTATTCCGAAATAACAAAAAAATATTTTATGCTTGTAACAAGCGAAGATTACGATTATAATGGATTTTTCTATATTTTGAAGGAGCAAATAAAATATCAAAAAAGTAGGAAGAAAAAGGAAAAACAAATTTATGTGCCAATCAATTCATTAAATTATTCAGGAGAGTATTTAAAAAAATCTGAAATAGCGGATTTAGAAAATTACTTATGGTTATTTACTAAAAACTGGCCGAATATTTATGAAGTGTATGACAAAGAAGGTAATGCAAAATTAGAAATTATAGGAAACACCAATGTATATAAAACTATTACTAGTGGATATAAAATTGTCTTAAATTCAAAAGAGGAAGCAATGAAATATTATAAAGAACTTAAGGCATTATTTATATTGCAAACTGAATTATCTTTTCATTATAAATTTGATACGTTAATTAATGAAGAATGTGAATTAGAACTTTATCATGAACTTGAAAAGATTGATTCTTCAAATTTGACAGAGTTTATTAACAGAGAATATGCTAAAATACAAGAAAAGATAGATAATGAAAAACAAAATGTTGGCGGATTAGAAAAACATTTAGATGAACTAAAACAAACATCTGCAATGAAAGACTTAGAGTATCTTAATAAGCAGAAAGAAATTGCTATGTATCTAGAATATAAAAAGACCTTTTTTGGCAAAATAAAGTTGTTTTTAAAGTTTAAAAAGAAAAAAGATATTAGCGATATAAAAGATGAAAATGATGAACAAGATAAATCAAATAGTGAAAGTATTGTTCGTGTAACAAAAAGTGAAACAGATAATGAGTTCAGTGAATATCATACTATTGAGGATATTATTACTTTGTATGCAAAACTTGATAAAGAAACAACATATATTAAAAATATGAAGTCAGATATTCATGCATTAGAATTAAAAATAAAAAACGTAGATAAAAAAATCGAAAATGCAACAAAATACATAGAAGAGATTGATAATCATAAAAAGAGTATTTTTGAATTTTGGAAATTTGTTAATAAAGATGAATTGCAAGCTATGGAAGAGGGGTCTATACAAGAAAAAAATGAAAATAGTGCTAGCCTAAAGAAAGTATTCGATTATAACCTAGATTTATTAGATTTAGGAATACAAATGGATAAATTGCAGAGGAAGACTATTACTAAAGAGGGGCATGATAGTATATTTTTACTTGATACAGAAGTGCTAGAAAGTATAAATATGCTTAAAAATAGTATAGAAATTGATTTCGATAGATTAAGAGAAATTTTAAATAATTTAAAAGATGTAGCAAAGGAGCAACAACAATTTTTCAAGATAGAAGAATTCGATATTTTTGGAAGTATATCGGATAATTCAAATCGTATAAGTATTTTAGCTAATAAAAAACATAGAGAAGCTGAGAAAAACATGTTAAAGATATTAAATATAAGTAAAAATACGGATGTTGAAGAATTTAAGGCTAGGCTAGAAAAAGCAGAACAATTAGTTAGTGAAAATATGGAAAAAATATCAACAAGTTATGATATGCCAATATATATTGCAACATCAAATGAAGAAATGATAGATAAAAAGGGATTTAGTATTTATCATATAATACCAGATAAAGCACTAGAGCAGGTTGAAAATATTGTATCAGATAAGATTAATTTGTATAAGTTGGAATTAAAAGAAGGTATGCCATTGCTATATTATACAAATATTATCTATTATGATAATTTTAATGAAACATTACCTTTAGGAATGAATGTATCAGATAAGGTGGCAATTGATGCTTCCAGATTTGAGTTTTCACCCAAGAATATGTTTACTTTTAGAATGTGTGAGGATTTCACTGAAAATGAAGTTATTGATACTCCAAATGTTAAGACAATTATGTTATGTGAATATGAGTTAAAATTAAAAAAATAGAGGAGGATATTATGATTAAGCGTGCTATTGTAATGGTTTTGGATAGCTTTGGAGTTGGAGAAACTCCAGATGCTAACAATTATGGAGACGTTGGAAGTAACACTTTAGGACATATATACCAGAATGCAAAGCTAAATGTTCCAAATTTGAAAAAATTAGGATTATATAATATTGATGGAATTGGATTTGATGAAAAAGAAGAAAGTCCAATTGCTTCTTTTGGAAAAGCAAAAGAACAATCAAAAGGAAAAAATAGTCCAGTTGGTCATTGGGAAATTGCTGGATATATTACAGAAAAGCCATTTACAACATACCCAAATGGCTTCCCTGAAGATTTAATTAAAGAATTTATGGAGAAAACTGGATTAAAGGGTGTTTTATGTAATAAGAAAGGTTCTGGAACTGAATTATTAAAGGAATATGGAGAAGAACATTTAAGAACAGGATATCCTATAGTATACACCTCAGCAGATAGTGTTTTTCAAATTGCTGCACATGAGGATATAATTTCTGTAGAAAAATTATACGAAATATGTGAAATTGCAGGAAGTATAATTGAAAAACCAAAATATAATGTAGGAACTGTTATAGCTAGACCTTTTGTTGGCGAAAATAGAGATAATTTTGTTAGAACATACAATCGAAGGGATTATGAGTCTAAGACTTTTGGAAAAACTATGTTAGATGTTATAACTGAAAACAATAAAGAGGTAATAGGTGTTGGAAAAATACTAGATTTGTTTTCTATGAGAGGAATTACACGTGGAGAACACACAGAAGGTAATATGGATGGACTTCGTAAAACTGTAGAACATATTAAGGAAGATACCGAGGGATTAATTTTTACTAATTTAGTAGATTTTGATATGTTATATGGTCATAGAAACAATATTGATGGTTATGCAAAAGCTTTAGAGGAGCTTGACCAATTCTTGCCAGAAATACTTGGAAACATGAAAGAAACTGATATTTTAATTATTACTGCAGACCATGGCTGTGACCCAAGCACACCAAGTACAGATCATTCTCGCGAACATATTCCAATTTTAGTGTATGGCTTTGATGTAAAAGCAAATGTGAATATTGGAACAAGAGAAACATTTGCTGATATCTCTGCGACAATTTTGGACATATTAAATTTACCTGCTTTAAAAAGCGGAAAAAGTTTTAAAAATGAAATTTTGAAGTAAAATATAAGAAATGTATTGACATTATAGGTTTTGTTAACTTATAATGTCAATATTAGCAAAATGTGGGTAGGAGGTACTAAAGCATAAATGACTAAGAATAAAGCATCTTTTTATTCAAATGATGAATCCACAAATGACGAAGAATTGTTGAAATTAATTCAAAAAGGTGATAATAATGCTCTTGAAAGGCTTATTAACAAATATAAAGAACTTGTTAATATGAAGGTAAGCAAGTATTTTATAATTGGTGCAGAAAAAGAAGATATTTTTCAGGAAGGAATGATTGGCTTATATAAGGCAATCAAATCATACAATATTGAGAAACAAAATTCTTTTAAAACTTTTGCAAATTTATGTATTGAGAGACAACTTATTACTGCGATAAAAACCTCCAACAGACAAAAGCACATGCCTTTAAATTCATATTTATCTTTAAATGCAAATGCATATGATGAAGATGATACAGCTTTAATTGATGTGCTAAATTCTAAAGTGACAGAAGATCCACTAGATACTATTACCAAAAAAGAGTATTACCAAACGGTAGAAAAAAAAATTGAAGAAAATTTAAGTGGATTTGAGAAAGAAGTGTTACAACGCTATGCTAAAGGTGAAAGTTACGTTAAAATTGCTGAAAAACTCGATACACCTGTTAAGTCGGTTGATAACGCTATTCAAAGAATTAGAAAAAAAGCTATTAAAAATATCTTACAGGAATAATGATATAAATTATTGCTATACTAATAAAATGTATGGCAAGTATATGCCCTTGTAACTCAGTTGGTAGAGTAGCACCATGGTAAGGTGAAAGTCGTCGGTTCGATTCCGACCTTGGGCTCCAAAATGCGTTTTCGTCGAACCATTTGAAAGTATTGCAACAAGTGAGTTTAAAGAAAACAAGAAAGTGAATATCATTTCACAATATATAAGTCGATTTAGTCGGCTTATTTTTTTACTCTAACTACCAATATTGGTAAAAAAAGTAAGGAATAGCCTCAAAATATTGAAAAAATGAGGTTTTGTGATATGATATCTACAGTTAAAAGAGAAATAACAATAGAAAAAGAATTACGTTTTAAGATTGAATGGGCTTGCACTTTTAGTAATTGTGAACCAAAGATAAAACTAGAAGTTTTCTTTTTATCAGCAAGTATGACAATTAAATAATAAGATGAATTTTAAGTGTTAGTTAGCAAAGGCTTTTGGCATAGTATTATCAGCCATTTTCATAAAAGAATTGAATAGAAAGAAAAATGATACAAGATTTTAATATGGATGTAATAGAAAATGAAAACAAACAAAGTTAAATATTTAATAGATATGATAAATGATATGGACTTAACAAATAAACTAAGACTTGCAATATGTATGAGCGATAGTAGCTGTACTAATCTAAAATATGATAAACCTGAAATGTATAAATATTTTGATAGTTTATTAAAAGAGAATAACATAGAATATAGAACTACTTTAGTAAATTTTGCTAGGTATCCTCTTATAATGTTTGCAATGGCTAAAATTATAGAAATGACAAAGTTATCTGAAAAAAATCAAGTTATGCATTACTACGCCAATCGCCAGTCGGGCGGAATTGAGAAATATCTTCTCCATTATCTGCTTTACGCTGATAATCTACGTATTCTTCGTTAGTAAGTGTTCTCTGAAAATATTCATCCCACCAACGAAACCAAGCCCAATACGAATCAGTGGCTTTGACATGTTCTCCTTCTTTAGGTTCATCTATCTTTACACCAAAACGTGGAGTATGCATAACGCAGTATTCAAGTGCATACTGATAAGGCGTCAGGTCTAATCTTTCTTCAATTCTACCATCAGCCATATCATGATTTAACCGCCAAATCATCCCTCCAAAGGTATTGATGTAAAAATAGAGTTCCTGTTCAGTACAAGTGGTTACGCAAGAAGGATCCTTTAATATACCACCATCGTACTTTCCAAATTGCTTTTTTTCAGTTTTCATAAGTGTAACCTCCTTAAATTTTCTTGGAGGTTAGAAACCTCCAAGTTGTTGACTTATTGGTTTCTAAACAATACTGACATTTATATCTTAACATATTTTACATAAAATTTCCAGTTTTTTCTGAAAATCTCTTGAAACTTACTAAAAAATACGTTATAAATATATTGAGTGGTACTCAAGAAACTTTCGAAGCCTTGAGTCATTTTTTATATAATTTGGAGGTAACATTGAAGGAATATAAGAATAATGAACAGCTAATTGAATATTTAATATCTAAAAATGTAACAATAGCTAATAAAGAACAAGCATTAAAGAATATAGAAAAATATTCATATAAATCCATTTTTTTCTAGACTTTTTAATGCCTCACCTAAAGTAGCATTATTTGTACCTAATATAATGTTGCATATAGCTTCAATTGCGGAAATAGATTCTTTAACTGAATTTGAATAATCAGAGGGGTATCTCTATTATAAAGCAAGTTTAATGCCTTATTTATGCTTTCGCTACAAGCAGAATATTTAGTATTTAATGCTTCTTCTATTTCTTTTATTTCTTCATCATTAATTATATCAGTTATTTGCATATTAACAAATCTATATCCTACACATTCTATTTCAAATAATTCATTAAATATTCCTGTCAAATCTTGATAGAAAGATTTATTATACCATATAACAATTTCTTCAATAAAAGATAAAATATCATAATATTGCCAATCATTCTTGATTCCATCAATTATGTTTTGTCTTTTATCACTATCATAATAAGGAATTTCATTTTATATAAAAAGTGAGCAATTACATTTTTTAAAATTTTCGCATACCTGCTCCGTAATCGCTCCAAAATTTGAAAAAACTTACGGACTAATTGTTCGTAAGTTTTTTTGATTATTACGAAATAATGCCATTAAACACAATTTCGTGGAGAACATAATGATAATAACCGTAACCATAATCATGATCTAAAATTTGAGTTTGTTTCCAATCATACTGTTTAACAAAGGATTCAAATTCTGGAAGTTTGTACTCTGGAATTATAATTAATGGAGTAGTTGTTCCCAAATATTCAAATGATGCCAAAAATAGTTTTTCGGCAATGCTATCACACATATCACAGCAATCTTCATCAACAGTAAAAGCACAAATTTTTTCCTTATCTTCACATTTTTCTAGAATTGAAACACCGACAATGTTGTCATTTACTAAAGCTAAGCACATTTCGTGGTTGTTTCCATTCAAAATATTTTCCCAATACCATACAAAAGATTTTGGATAAAGGTTACACGACCGACGAATAAGTTTGTAAGATGACGGGAAAAATTCTGAAAGTAACCTTTGATTGTTACGATAGTCAGAAACTTTAACAATCTTTACTTTAAATGTTTGATTCCGGTTCATTATAAAAACCCTCCTTTAAAATTTAAACTATGTTAAGTATAACATAATATGTCTGTTTTTTCAATAAATCGTTACTTAAAATGCCTAAGTTTTCTATTGCAATAATAGTCAAAATTTGCTATAATAGCGATAAATTGTAAGTTGTATTTTAGCTAGAAAGGGATAGAAATAAATGGTAGATTTTAAAGAAAAAATAGCAGAATTAATTGCTAAGCATGTAAATATTGAATTAAGTGAATTAAAAAAGTTTATTGAAATACCACCAGATAGTAACATGGGAGATTTTGCATTTCCGTGTTTTAGACTTGCAAAGGAGTTAAGAAAGGCACCTCCGGTAATTGCCCAAGAATTAAAAGAAAAAATTGAGCTTGATGAAGATGTTTTAGAAAAAGTCGAAGTAGCTGGTGGATATCTTAATTTCTTCACAAACAAGAACAGCTTTGTTAGGGATGTTATGGGAGAAGTAGGAGAAAAAAAAGAGAATTATGGCAAAATAAATATTGGAAAAGGAAAGAATGTTGTTATAGATTACTCTTCACCTAATATTGCAAAGCCTTTTCATATAGGTCATTTACGATCAACTGTAATAGGAGGATCACTTTACAAAATATATAAATTTTTAGGGTATAATAGTGTTGGTATTAACTTCTTAGGAGACTGGGGAGTACAGTTTGGAAAGGTAATGGCTGGACTTTCATTATGGAAGGATGAGTATGATTTTGAAAAAGAAGAAGAAATAAATATTATATTAAAAATTTATGTAAGATTTAGCAAAGAAGAAAAGGAAAACCCAGAACTTACAATACTTGCAAAAAAATGGCTAAAAAAATTAGAAGATGGAGATAAAGAAACTAGAAAAACTTGGGAGCATTTACGTAAAATTAGTTTAGAAAATTACCAAAGGACGTATAATTTGTTAAACGTAACATTTGATTCTTACCATGGAGAAGCATATTATAATGATAAAATGGAGTCTGTTGTTGAAGAGTTAAAAGAAAAGAATTTATTAAAAGAGTCCGAGGGTGCGCTTGTTGTTGATTTAGATGAATATGGAATGCCTCCATGCATTATTATCACTTCTGCGGGGACTACAATTTATGCAACCAGAGATTTAGCTGCATTGAAGGATAGAATAGCAAGTTATAATTTTGAAAAAGCTATTTATGTTGTTGGGAGTGAGCAACAATTACATTTTAAACAAATTTTTAAGGTGCTAGAATTAATGGGATATGGAGATTATGCAAAAAAATGTGAACATGTTCCTTTTGGTTTAGTTGTAGGCAGAGATGGACAAAAAATAGGTTCTCGTAAAGGTAATTCAGTATGTTTAGAAGATATTTTAAATGAATCAATTGAAAAAGTACAAAAAATCATGGAAGAAAAAAATCCTAATTTAGAAGGAAAGGAAGAAATTGCAAGAAAAGTTGGTGTTGGTGCAATTATTTTCAATGACTTGGCAAATTCTAGAATTAAAGATGAAATTTTTGATTGGGATTTATTACTTAATTTTAATGGCGAAACTGGTCCATACATTCAATACATTTATGTGCGTACAAAAAGTGTTCTTGAGAAGGCTGGATATATTCCAAGTTATTGCGATATAAATACAGAAGTATTGCTAGATAAAGAATCTATTGCAGTTATTAAAAAAATAGCAGATTTTACAGATGTAGTAATAAACTCTGCTGAAAAGAATGAACCATCAATTATAGCTAGATTCTTATTAGATCTTGCAAAGAGTTATAGCAATTTTTATAACGAAAACAAGATAATTGTTGAAGAAAAAAATGTTCAAGATGCAAGATTATTTTTAACATATGCTACAAGCATTGTATTAAAAAAGGGTGCTGAATTATTAGGTATGGAAATGCCAGAAAAGATGTAAAACAGCTTGTCAGGAGAACTAGCTATTGATATAATAGGGAAAATGATAAAGGAGGTGTTTAAATGTCGAAACCAATCGTAGCACTTATAGGAAAACCCAATGTAGGAAAATCTACTTTTTTCAATTATATAATTGGAAAAAGAATTTCAATTGTACAAGATAAACCAGGAGTAACTAGAGATAGAGTTTATGCTGATGCTAATTGGAGAGGAAGAGATTTTACTTTAATTGATACTGGAGGAATTGAGTTAGATGGAGAAAATGTTATTGTAAATCAAATGAGGGAACAAGCAAAAATAGCAATGAATATTGCTGATGTTATTGTGTTTTTAACAGACATTAAACAAGGGATAACAGCAGCAGACAATGAAATAGCTGTTTTATTGAAAAAATCTGGTAAACCAATTATATTGGTTTGCAATAAAGCTGATAATTTTGGTAAAACTTCTGATGATATTTATGAATTTTATAATTTAGGACTAGGAACCCCTTATCCTGTTTCTAGTACAAATGCTCTAGGTATAGGAGATGTGTTAGATGCGATTTATGAGCATTTTCCAGAAGAAAGTGAAACAAAAAATGAAGACGAAATAATTAAAGTAGCACTTATAGGAAAACCCAATGTAGGAAAATCATCTTTGCTAAATAACATTCTAGGTGAAAACAGAGCTATTGTAAGTGAAATTGCAGGAACTACAAGAGATGCTATTGACTCATATTTTGAAAATGATAAGGGAAAATATATTTTTATTGATACAGCTGGATTACGCAGAAAAAGTAAGGTCACGGAATCAATTGAAAAATTCAGTATTATGAGAACTCTTTTAGCTATTGAGAGATCTGATGTTTGCCTTATGCTAATTGACGCTACTGAAGGAGTTTCAGAACAAGATGCAAAAATTGCAGGTGAAGCTCATGAAGCTGGAAAGGGAATTATATTAGTTGTTAACAAATGGGATTGCATTGACAAAGATACACATACAATAGAAAAATTTAAGAAAGATATATATAATAAACTAAGCTATTTAACCTATGCTCCAATAATTTTTATATCAGCTCAAACAGGACAAAGGGTAAATAAATTATTCGAATTAATTAACGAGGTGGCAAATCAAAATGCAATGCGTGTTACAACAGCTATGCTAAATGATGTAATCAATGAAGCCATTGCAATTACTCAACCACCTACAGATAAGGGAAAAAGATTAAAAATATTTTATGCAACACAAGCTTCTACTAAGCCACCTACTTTTGTTATTTTTGTAAATAATAAGGATTTATTTCATTTTTCTTATCAAAGATACTTGATAAATCAAATTCGTAACACGTTTGGTTTAAGGGGAACACCAATTAGATTAATTATTCGTCAAAAAGGCGAAGAGGAAATGTAAAGGGAGGAATATAAAATGGCAACATATATTATTATTGCAATATTAGCTTATTGCATTGGAAGCATTAGTTTTTCTGTTATTATAAGTAAAAAAATGGCAGGATTTGATGTTCGTGAACAAGGAAGTAAAAATGCAGGTTCTACAAATGTATTAAGAACTGTTGGGAAAAAAGCTGCTATTCTTACTTTAATTTGTGATGTTTTAAAGGGAGTTGTAGCAATATTTATTGCATGGATAGCAGGAATAGTTGTATCTGGACTTGATAAAGCCTTGCTTCTTGAAATTGCTGGACTTGCAGTGGTTATAGGACATACATTCCCAATTTTCTTTAATTTTAAAGGAGGAAAGGGAGTGGCAACTTCTCTTGGCGTTTTATTTATGATAAATTGGCAAATTGCACTTATTTGCTTAGTATTTGCTTTAGTGCTAATACTTGTAACTAGAATGGTATCGGTAGGTTCTGTAACATCTGCAATACTATTTCCTGTTCTAGCTTTATTTTTACATACAAATTATTTAGTGCCAGGAAATTATTTAATATTTTCAATTATATTAGCAGTATTTATTGCATATAATCATAGAAGCAATATAAAAAGAATATTGAGTGGAACTGAAAATAGAATAGGAGCAAAAAAATAATAGGAATAGGAGATATATAAATGAAAAAAATAGCTATTATTGGAAGTGGAAGCTGGGGATGCGCTTTAGCAATACACTTGGCAAATTTGGGAAACGAAATTAGATTATGGACATTTTTAGAGGAAGAATTAAATTTAATTAATAATGAAAGAAAATGCAAATTTTTACCTAATGCTGTTATAAGCAAAAATATTACTGCTACTCTAAGTTATCAGGAAGCTATCGAAGGCAGTGATTTTATATTACATGTTACTCCTTCAAAATTTACAAGGGAAAATGTTAAAAAATATAAAGAATTTGTAAAAGAACAACCAGTTATTATGTGTTCTAAGGGATTTGAAGCAGATACTTTATATACACTTGATCAAGTATTGGAAGAAGAATTACCTGGCAAGAAAATAGGTGTATTATCAGGACCAAGTCATGCTGAGGAAGTTTCTATTGGAGTACCAACTGCACTTGTTGCGGCATCTAAGCATAATGATGTAGTAGATTTACTACAAAATACCTTTATGTCTGATACAGTTCGTGTTTATACTTCGTCAGATGTTAGAGGTGTAGAATTAGGAGGAGCATTAAAAAATATTATTGCATTTTGTGCAGGAATTTCTGCTGCATTAAAATTAGGTGATAACACTTTTGCCGCATTAATTACAAGGGGACTTGCTGAAATATGTAGACTTGGTATTGCTATGGGAGGAAAACAAGAAACTTTTTATGGACTAACAGGACTTGGAGACTTAATTGTAACTTGTTTAAGTGAACATAGTAGAAATCGTAAAGCTGGTTTATTAATAGGAAGTGGTAAAACACTAGATGAAACTAAAAAAGAGGTTGGTATGACAATTGAAAGCGTTGATAATATTGAGGTAGCATATAAATTAGCTAAGAAATATAATATAGATATGCCAATTGTAAATGCAGTATATGATGTTTTATACAACAATTTGGATCCAAAGAAAGCGGTTAACATGTTAATGACAAGAACTCCAAAAAAAGAAGTTGATTGCTAATAAAAAAATATAATTAATAGGGGTATCTCTCGTAGAGATACCTTATTATTGTGTCAGCATTATCATCTGTCACATTGATGTACATTCCCTTATCTAGACTTATCCACATATTAATTTGATATTTGTCATTGTTATCAATAAAAGTGCCAATTATTTCGGCAATTTCTATAGGATTTTCAAAATTTATACTATATTCTAAATTATTATTTAATGTAATATCTTTGTTGTAGAACTCATCTAAGAAATTTTTTATATCATAATGATTCATACTATATAAACTTACAATTGCATTCAATTTTTTTCACCTTTTTCTTTACAAGTATGTCCTTATTGTATAAAAAAAATCTTTTTTTATACCTATTTTGCAACAATAAGTATAAAAGAAATTTTTTCACAAATAATATTTTGAGGTGAAATGAATGAATGTTAAAAAAATTTTTATTATTTTACTCTTACTTGTAATATTATTTGGTATTACCGGATGTAAAAATAATAATGACAACAATACTGAAACTTTATTAAAACAAAAGGCAGATGAAGAGATTCAATATTTAGATACAACCTTAACTTCTTTAGCTAACAAAATTAATAATATTTCCTTTGAAACTTATTATGTCGCAACTGAAAAGGTAAAATTAAATTCTACATTACAAAGCAGTTCTAATTCAACACAAAATGATAAAAATAATTCTTCGAAAGAAAATAACAATGAATCAAGTCAAGATATTACTGTTAGTAAAATGAAGTCAAAAAATGTTTTGTTAGGTGATAGAAATGATATAGATTGGGATAGTATAAAAACAACAACGGAAAATTTATATTCAACCTGGAATACTATTTTAATTGATTTATATAAATTGGGTGCCAATAATGATGATATATTAAAATTTAGTTCTAATCTTGATGAAATGATAATGAATATAAAGCAGGAAAAAAAAGCAGAATCACTAATATCTATAACTAATTTATATGATATAATTCCTGTTTTTATGGATGCATATTCTGACCAAAGAACAAATATTAATTTAAAATGGACAAAAGCTCACATTTTAAAAGCATATAGTTTAATAAATAGAGGAGATTGGAATAATATTGCAAGTGAAATTGATCAAGCAGAACAAGCCTACAATGCAGTTTTGACTGATATAAATTTTGTTAATCAAAAAAGTTATAATTCTAACAAAACCTATGTTGCTTTGAAGGAATTACAAAATTCCATTGCAGTAAATGATATAGATATATTCTATATCAAGTATAAAAATTTTATGGAGGAGATTACATTATTATAATGTAATTATATTGACTTTTGAACCTAAAAACATTAAAATAGTAATAGAGTAAATTGAATAGTCGCTTGTATAAACTGTGAGGTTGTACAAGAGGAAAGTCCGGGCTCCACAGAGCAATAATGCTGGATAACGTCCAGTGAGGGAAACCTTAAGGAAAGTGCAACAGAAAATAACCGCCTAATTTTATTAGGTAAGGATGAAAAAGTGAGGTAAGAGCTCACTAGTGGTATAGTGATATATCATTTTGTGTAAACCCCATTTGGAGCAACACCTTAAATGAAAGATTAAAGCTGCTCGCTGCCTTTCACCTAGGTGGCTTGAAATATATAGTAATATATATTCTAGATAAATGGCTATTCACGACAGAACCCGGCTTATAGATTTACTTAATTTATATCACTAGCAAAATTGCTAGTGTTTTTTTTATGCCAATCTAATAGTGAGATGAAATTTCTTTGTTTGACCAATGTTTAATAAGGCGGTTGGTTACTTTTTATTTATATTTTTCATTATTTATGTTATAATTACGTGAGGAAAGAAAAAAGTTATAAATTGAAACAATAGTAATTGAATAATCAGATTTTGATACATGAAAGGAGATACATGAAGCAAATATTATTAGTAGAAGATAATGAAACAATAATTATGGGATTAAAATATTCTTTAGAACAAGAAGGATTTCAAGTTATATCTGCAAAAACAGTATATGAAAGCAAGGAAAAGTTAGAAAGCGAAAATATTGATATAGCTTTATTAGATATTTCATTACCGGATGGAAATGGATTTGAAATTTGTAAGCAAATAAAAGAAAAAAATGATATTCCTGTGATATTCTTAACAGCACAGGATGAAGAAACAAGTATTGTGTATGGATTGGATTTAGGTGCAGATGATTATATTGTAAAACCTTTTAGAACACGAGAGTTAATTTCAAGGATAAAGTCGGTACTAAGAAGATATGGAAAAAAGGAAGAAAATAATATAATTCAATATAAAGACATAAAAATTGATACACTGTCTGCAAAAGTATATAAAAACGATAAAGAAATTATTTTTACTAGTTTAGAATATAGAATATTATTGATGCTGTTTACTAATCAAAATAAATTGATATCCAGAGAACAGTTATTAGAAAAGATATGGGATATTGCAGGTAATTTTGTTAATGATAACACTTTAACAGTATATATAAAGAGAATAAGAGAAAAATTAGGAGATGACTCAATTATAAAAACTGTTAGGGGGCTTGGGTATAGAATAGGAGGCTAAAATGAAAAATAAAAATATTAAGCTAGTAATTATCCCAATAATAATACTAACGATTTTATCGTGCATTATAATAGCAATACAAACATATGTTCAATACAAAGAGATATCAGTGATAACAAATGAAAAGATAGCAGAAATAATAGGAAGCATAATAAAAGAAGAACCACAAATTGATACTAAAGAGATAATAAAAATATTAAATTCTGGTGAATATAAAAAAGGACAAGAAGAACTTGAAAAATATGGATTAAATATAGATGAAGTTAATGCTATAGTTTCTGTTCAAAAGCAGATGAAGAATAACATTGAGTTAAATATTCTATTAATAATCCTGTTTAGTATTTTATATATGTTTATTATATTAATATACTTAAAACAAAGAGATAAGAAAATAAGTCAGATAACACAATATATAAATGAAATTAAAAATAGAAAATATGATTTAAATATAAAGGAAAACAGTGAGGATGAACTTAGTAATTTAAAAAATGAATTATATAAAATTACGGTAATGTTAAAGGAAGAATGTGAAGTATCAAAAAAGGATAAGGAAAATATTAAAATGTCTGTTGAGGATATTTCACATCAATTAAAGACACCATTAACTTCAATAATGATAATGCTAGATAATTTAAAAGGCAATTCCAATATGTCTGAAGAAACTAAACAAAAATTTATATTTGAAATTAGTAAACAGGTTGACTGGATAAATTGGCTGGTTATATCAATTTTAAAGTTGTCCAAGTTAGAAGCTGATGTTGTTCAGTTTTCAAAAGAGAAAATTAAGGTGAAGAAATTTATTGATGAAATAATTAAGAATTTAGAAATTCCAATAGAAATAAAAAATCAAAAAATTATTATAGAAGGAAATGATGATGTGTCATTTATTGGTGATTATAAATGGCAACAAGAGGCAATTACCAATATAATTAAGAATGCTGTAGAACATAATAAAGAAAATGGAAATATATATATTAAATTTGAAGAAAATGTATTGTTTACGAAAATTGTAGTGATAGATGAAGGCCAAGGAATTGAAAAGGAAGATCTTAAACATATTTTTGACAGATTTTATAAGGCAAAAAACTCTTCAGACAATAGCGTTGGTATTGGTTTATCATTAGCTAAGAATATTATTGAAAAAGATAATGGTATGATAAATTGTAAATCAGAAATTGGGAAAGGCACAGAATTCATTGTTAAATATATGAAATAAATGAGAAAATCAAGAATATATGATATTGAAGATTGATACTTAATAAGGTACCAATCTTTTTTTGATATGAAAGTGACAAAATTTATAGTATTATTGTCACTTAAAAGTCACTTTTAACAATTATACTAAATACAGTTAAAAATATTAGAGCTTGATTGAAAATATGGGAAAAGTTTCAAATTGGCTTAGGGGAGGAATTTATGGAAATATTAAGAATTGAAAATTTAAATAAAGTTTATGGAAAAGGAGATAATCAAGTAAAAGCTGTTGACAATGCATCATTTTCAGTAGAGAAAGGAGAATTTGTTGCTATAATAGGAGCAAGTGGAAGCGGAAAATCTACTTTACTACATTTAATTGGTGGAGTAGATAGACCAACATCTGGAAAAGTTTTTATAGATGGTAAAGATATTTATTCTTTAAATGATGACAATCTTGCTATTTTTAGAAGAAGACAAGTTGGATTGATTTATCAATTTTATAATTTAATTCCTGTTTTAACTGTGGCAGAAAATATAACATTACCAACAAAATTAGATGGGAGAGATGTTGATGAAAAAAGGCTAAATGAGCTATTAAAGACGCTTGGACTTGAAAAAAGAAAAAATAATTTGCCAAATCAATTATCAGGAGGACAACAGCAAAGAGTTTCTATAGGAAGAGCAATGATGAATGAGCCTGCATTAATGTTAGCAGATGAGCCAACTGGCAATTTAGATTCAAAAGCAAGTGAAGAAATTATTTCATTATTGAAATTTTCAAATAAGAAGTATAATCAGACTGTTATTGTTATTACACATGATGAAAAAATTGCATTAGAAGCTGATAGAATTATAACAATTGATGATGGGAAAATAATAAAAGATGAAAGGAATGGAAAATAATGAAAGTTCTAAATAGTTTGAGTATACAAGATTTAAAGCTAAATAAAAAAAGATCAATTGTAATTATAATAGGTATTATTTTATCAACAGCTTTGATTTGCGGAGTTGCAGGACTAATAACAAGTTTCCAACAAACTTTTATTGATACAGTAAAAGAAAGTCAAGGGAATTATCATACTATTTTTTATCATGTTCCCAAAGATGAACTTAAATATATAGAGGAAAATAGAGAAGTAAAAGATTATTTTTTATCAGAAGAATTAGGCTATAGCTATCTTCCTAATTCTAAAAATACAGAAGAAAAACCAATTGTTAATATTATTTCAATGAATGATAAATTTATTGAAAACATGTCTGTAAAAGTTAAGGAAGGAAGATTGCCAGAAAATGATACTGAACTTGCAATTTCAACAAGGATAAACGAAAAGTTTAATACTAATTATAAAGTGGGAGATACAATTACGCTAAACGTCAATGAGACAGAACAAAATATGGAAAATGGAACTCCAAAAACATATAAGATTGTAGGAATAATTGAAAGACCTACTCTTGCTATAGAATCTTATGATGTTGACTGGTTTACTGTTATTACAAAAATGCAAAATGTAAGTAAAAAGGCTAATATAGCAGTTTTATATAATGAACCTAAGGATTATGTAAAAAATACAGAATCTATAAATAATATGATAAAAACTAATAGTAATGAAAATGTAGAAGGTACTAATTTTTCAGGATTAATGGATAGCTATAAAAGTTATAAATATAATCTAAAGGTTAATAAAGAATTATTAGCTTATGAAGGAGCCAATTTAGATGATGCAACATTAAAAACAATATATGGATTAGGAGCATTTATAATTGGAATTGTTTTAGTGTCTAGTGTATTTGTTATTAGGAATGGTTTTGAAATATCCATAACAGAGAGATTAAAACAATATGGAATGCTTTCAAGTATTGGTGCAACTAAAAAACAAATTAAGAAAAGTGTATATTTTGAAGGATTTATATTAGGTCTTATAGGAATACCTTTAGGTATTTTAAGTGGAGTATTGGCAATTTATATATTAGTTAATGTAGTAAATTTTATTTTGAAAGATTATATATCAAAAGGAACTTTATTAACATATAGTATGTCTTGGATAGCTATTGTAATAAGTGTTTTTGTATCTATAATAACAATATGGTTATCATGTAGAAAATCAGCAAAAAAGGCATCAAAAATTTCACCAATTGAAGCAATAAAGAGTTCTGAAGATGTAAAATTAAAAGAAAAAAAGATAAAATGTCCTAAAATTATAACTAAAATATTTAAAACAGGTGGAGAAATTGCATATAAGAATTTAAAAAGAAGCAAGAAAAAATATAGAACAACTGTAATTTCCATAATAGTTAGCATTGTGATTTTTATTTCAATATCAAGTTTTATACAATATGGATTTAAAATGTCAGAAGCTTATTATACAGAAATGAATTGTAATTATGTGGTGTCTATGCGAGGAGAAAATGCAAATGAAGATGATGTAGAAGAATATCAAAAAGAACAATTAGAAAAATACAAGATTTTAGAAGATATATCAAAATTACCTGATATAGGTGAATATTCAATAACTAAAAGAAATGTATTAAAAATAAATATGGATGAAAAACATCAATCAGAATTAACTGAATATGGAAAAGATATAAAAGAAAGATTTTACGATGAAGAAAATGAAGTAAGAATAGATGCAGTTAATGTGATTTCGTTAAACAAAGAAGCATATGAGAGATATGTAAGTAAATTAGGAGGAAATTATGAAAAATATAAAAATGGAGCTATTTTAATTGACAATAATATTAATACAAATAAAGAAGGAAAAAGGGTTCAAGGCAATATGTATAAATGGGAAAAAGGAGATATTATTACTGGAAAAATAAACGATATTCAGTATAATATTGAAATTCTAAATAGAACAGAAGAAATACCAGCTGGAGTAAATACTTTATATAATACTGAGGCTTCCATTATTGTAAGTGATGACTTTATAAATAAAGTTGGATATACAACAATTACATTATATTCAAATTCTAATGATGCTTATAAATTAGATGAAGAAATCAAACAATATAAACAAGAAAATAATATAACAGATAATAGCATTCAAACTGTTAATATGGAAGAATCTGCAAAAGCAGAAAATGCAGTTGTGCTAGTAATATCAATATTCCTATATGGGTTTATAGGTGTAATTACTTTAATAGGAATAACAAATATCTTTAATACCATAACAACAAATATGAATCTAAGGAAAAAAGAATTTGCTATGCTTAAATCAATAGGAATGACAAAAAAAGAATTTAACAGAATGATTAGATTAGAAAGTATTTTTTATGGATTAAAATCACTAATTATAGGAATACCAATAGGAATAATATTATCATATGGCATGTATACAGTTTTCAGAAATAATATGGAAATGCAATATATTTTACCATATAAATCGATTATAATTGCTATAATATTTGTGGCTGTTATTATCGGAATTATTATGAGATATTCTATAGGCAAGATTAATAAACAAAACGTAATCGAGACTATAAGAAATGATAATATTTAGATAATACTTTCACTTATGTAAAAGTATGGTAAAAATTATGTGAACTGTATTGACATCTTTTTATGCTAGATGATATAATAATTATAGTGTTTTTTTAGTTTTTTGACAGGAGGAAGTATTATGAGGAAGAACATTTGGGAAAAGCAGATTGAAGAGTATTTTGGCTCTAAATTGAATGACCATGAGGCAGATATACTTTTTGTGGTTGATTATCGTGACCATTTTAAAGTAGTTCAGCGCCTAGACCGGTTGCATTTAAAGGCTGAGGGCGGAGATGAATATCGTCTTACATATTCAACTAAGTGTCCTGTATGCGGGGAAAAGATACTCTTTAAATCTCATCGCGAAGTTAGATTCTATGAATGCAAGAACTGCGGTGTAACTTTGAAACCAATGTGGACTAGAAGAAACTTGTAATATTGCTATTCTAAAAAGCAGAAGAGAATTAATATTCTTTTCTGCTTTTTTCATTTTGTTCGTATTAATGCTAACATATCTGTAGGAATTGGTGCATTAAAGCTTATCTCATTGTTTAAAATAGGATGAATAAAACTAACTTGATACGCATGTAAAGCTTGACGATTAATTAAATCTGACTTTTTACCATATAAGGTATCTCCGAATAATTGAATGACCAATATGTTGGCTATGAACTCTAATTTGATGTGTTCTTCCTGTTTCAAGCAAAAATTCAACTACAGCATAATTCTCATATTGTTTTACAACCTTATAATGTGTTACTGCAGTATCTCCATTTGAATTTACGCATCTTTCAATAATACTTCCATCTTTACGCGCTATAGGTGCTACAATGGTACCATTTTCTTTTTCTAAAGTTCCCTCTAATATAGCAATGTATCTTTTCTTAAATATTTTTGATTTCATTTGTCTGATTAGCATTTCTTGAATATAAGCATTTTTGGCAAATATAACAATTCCAGAAGTATCTTTATCTAAACGATTTACTAGATGAATTTTGTTATTTATATTATTTGTTGAATAATAATATTGAACTCCATTTGCTAAGGTATCGCTATAATGTGAAGAAGAGGGATGAACTGGAGTAAACGGTTGTTTGTTAACAACCAATATGGAATTGTCTTCATAGATAATTGATAAGGGAATAGGTGTTGCAACAATGTTGTTACTTAATTCTTCTATGGCATCTAGATATATTGTAATTTTATCATCCTTAAGTATTTTCTTATCTATATACATTGGATATCCATTAAGCAAAATTGCTTTTTTTTGTTTTAATTTAGAAATTAATCGGCTTGGAAGTTTAAATTCCTGCATTAATACCTGACGAATTGTTGTATATTCATTGTCTTTATTTATATATTCTAATTTCATTTTTTCTCCTAACTTTAACTTATTATACTATTAAATAGAGTATAAAGCAATAAATATATTATGTTATCCATGATTAGCACCAAACTTAACATAATGTAATAAAATAAATAGAAAGGAAGGGAGGAAAATAGATGTTAAAAGATAAAAAAATTGGTTTATGTATGACTGGCTCATTTTGTACGTTTCATAAAGTTATACCTCAAATAAAAAAAATAGTCGAAGCTGGTGCAGAAGTGCTACCAATCATGTCCTTTAATAGTTATGATTTGGATACAAAATTTGGAGAAGCAGATACATTTATTAAGCAAATAGAAGATATTACATCTCATAAAATTATTCATTCAATTAAAGAGGCTGAACCAATAGGCCCAAGGGCTTTAACAGATTTAATGGTTATAGTTCCTTGCACAGGAAATACTTTAGCAAAACTTACAGCAGGTATTACAGATACACCTGTTTTAATGGCAACAAAATCACATCTTAGAAATGGTAATAATGTTGTTGTAGCTATATCAACAAATGATGGATTGGCGGGAAGTGCAGCAAATATAGGGACATTACTAAATCGAAAAAATTACTACTTTGTACCTTTTAGACAAGATAATCCAATTACTAAACCATGTTCTATTGTTTTTGATCCTAATTCAATTATACCAACAATTGAATTGGCGTTTCAAAATAAGCAAATTCAGCCAATATTGTTATAGTAAAAAAAGAAGAAGCAATATCATTCTTTTAACATTGTTTCTTCTTTTTTAGTTTTTTTCATTGTTATAGTAGATAGGGGGTTACTCTCAACAGCTGCTCTAATTTGACTATTATCAACATGAGTATAAATTTCTGTTGTAGAAATACTTTCATGTCCCAAAAGTTCTTGTAATGCTCTTATATCAACATTGCCATAACGATACATTAATGTTGCAGCTGTGTGTCTTAATTTATGTACAGAATACTTTTTTGTATCTAATCCAGCATTTTCAAGTTCCTTTTTTACGACATGTTGAACTGTCCTATTACTAATTCGTTCGTGCCTTTCACTTAGAAAAAGGGCATCTTCAGATCCTTTTTGGATTTTAGATTTTGACCTAACATTTAGATAGTCATTTAATGCTTGAATACAAGCTTTATTTAAATAAATAGTCCTTTCTTTATTTCCTTTACCAATTACATTTAATTTTTCTTCTGAAAAATCAATATCCCTTATATCAATATTGACTAATTCTGAAAGACGCATACCACAATTCAAAAATAAGGTGATAATGGCATAATCTCTTTGCATATTTCTATTCTCTTCGCTAGCAACAACTCCCAATAATTTTTGACTATCTTCTAATGATAAATATTTAGGAATTCGCCTATCTAATTTAGGAGATTCTAAATTTTGAGCAGGATTTTTTTCAAGTAAATTTGCTTTCGAACAAAGATAGTTAAAAAAAGTTTTAATGCTTGATACTTTTCTGGCACGTGTTGCAGCTTTACTATTTTTATTTCTGGTAAGATAAGCAAGATATGCATGTAAATCATTTAATTCAATACGTTTTAAAGTATCTATCGTTAAATCTTTTATTGTAATATTTTGAATTTCTTTTTCATCTGTTAATTTAAAATGTAGTTTTATAAACTTTAGAAAGAGGTTTAGGTCATAGTTATATTCTTTAATTGTGTTAGGAGATTTATTTAATATTGTTTCAATATAATCTAAAAACGAATTTAGAAAATCAGGGTTATTATCTGCATCTATCATTTTTTCACTTTCTTTCTATTACATATGTAACAATTGAATGTTTTTTTATTGTTACGTTTAATACATCTTCTTGTATGTTTAATTTATAATTTACTTGGTCATTAGTTGTATTTAAAAATACAACTATAATACTTTCATCAGGATTAATAAAAGCTGTTATTTCAACTTTATCTGTATATGAACTATATGCAATTCTTTTAGCACCCGGTTGAATGTACTTACTAAAATGACCAATATAGTAAAATGTAAGCATACGTGTGTAACCGGTTTTCTTTTTATTAATCATTATAGGCGAGTTGCAATAATTTTTTTTGTGATTTGGACCTCCATAATAGTCTAGTACAATATTCCAATCTATGTAGGCATTACAACCGTGGTTTAAATCACCAATTATATCATGAGCATATATTTCTGCGTTTCTAAGCTCTGATTGCTTGTTATTTTTAGAATAGCCAGTACAACCTTCAGAGTGAATTAATAACAGTTCAGGGCATAATTGTTTGGTAATAGCTAAATTATTAAAATGGTCACCTGTATAATAGTGATATGCAATGCCGGAAATCAACTTAGCTATTTCTTTATCTTTATAAATAGCATTAATTCTATATAAAATTCTTTCCTTATTTTGATCCCAAACTAAAAATTTCATTGGTATATTATAAAATCTAAAGGTAGGGAAGAGATACTGTTTTAATAAGTTAGCTTCTTCAATTGCAGTATAATTGCAAGATTCCCAAGATTGTATTGCATTTGGCTCATTTTGAATTGTCATATATGAAATATTTATACCTTCTTTTTTATATTCTCGTACATAATTTACTAAATAATCTGCCCATAATTGTTTGTATGTATTTAGTAATTTACCTCCGTTGTTCATATTGTTATTGTCCTTCATAAATGCGGGAGGGCTCCATGGTGAAGCTAAAAATTCTATAGATGGATTAATTTTCAATGCTTGTTTAATAGTTGGTATTAGGTATTTTTTATCGTGTTCAATTGTAAAGTCAGATAAATTAGGCTTATCTAGATAAGCATAGTTGCCTAATGAGAAATCACAACTATTAATATGCAATCTTCCAAAATTATAGCAAATTCCGTTTTGAGAAAAGTAATCATTCAAAATTTGTTCTTGCATACTAGCCTTCAATTGTGATAAAGCATAAGCAGAAGATTCCGTAAATGCACCACCAAATCCTAATAAAGTTTGATATGTAATGTCTGGATATAGTATTAACAACTCAAATTCTTCTGACTGTAGTTTGCCTGTAAATGAAATGTTTGTTATTGTAGAGAAAAATTTATTATCTTTCAAATTAGTTTCGATTTTAGTAATCATTCAAAAATTACCTCCAAATAATATTATACATGAATAATATTTTATTGACTAGACTTTTTTTTCATAATATTATATATTATAAATATGAAATTAAATGTTGCATAATTGGAGGAAAAAAGATGGCAAATATTATTGAATATGTTAAATGGAGAGGAGATTTAACGATAGATCAATCTAGATTTAATGAGATAGATAGTCTAATTTTAAATAGATTTTCATATTTTCCATTTGATGATATTATAGAAGAAAATGAAATAGTAACAATAAAAGATTTAAGTAAGAGATTTATGAAAAAGGATATGAACACAATGCGTATATTGTGGGATGATGATGCAAATTTATTTCCTGCTATGGGAGATTCAATTAGGTTTGGTGAAATGAAAGCTACCATGTTTGTAAATAAAATAAGTGCAGAACAAGAAAAACAATTTTCTGCTATAACCATTCTACTACCAGATGATACTATATATGTATCTTATAGGGGAACAGATAATACTGTAGTTGGTTGGAAGGAAGATTTAAATATGACATTTAAGAGCCATGTTCCTTCTCAAATTGATGCTGTAAAATATTTAGAGAATGTTGGTGAAAAATACAAGCAATGCAATATCAGATTGGGTGGACATTCAAAAGGTGGGAATCTTGCCGTTTATGCTGCCGTTTTTGCCAATAATGATATACAAAATAAAATAATTGATGTTTATAATGATGACGGACCAGGTTTTAATGATAATATAGTTAATAGCCCAGAATATAAAAAAATGATATCTAAAGTAAATACTTATATACCACAAGATTCAATATTTGGTAGATTACTAACACATGAAGAAAATTATAAGGTTGTTAGAAGTACTCAAAAAGGTGTTATGCAACACGACATATATAGTTGGCAATTGTTTGGAAATAAATTAGAATGTTTAAAAGAAGTAACTAATGGTAGTAAATTTATTGATAAGTCCATAACGGATTGGCTTAGCCAAATAGATATGAATACACGTGAGCAAGTAATTGATATTGTATTTCAAGTAATAAATACTACAAAAGTAGAAACTATGGCTGAATTAAAAAAGCATTGGTTTTTAAATGCTAAGACTGTGTTTAGTTCATATAAACAGATTTCTCCAGAAAATAAAAAAATGATAATGGAAACATTATCTGCTTTATTTAAGATTGTAAAGGATAATTTAATTGAAGAAAGAAAAAACTAAAAATTATTTGGATATGATGATAATGGAAATTTAATATATTCCAAAACGAGGTAATGCATTATGATAAGGTGTAAATGGTGTAATTTAAAAAATGAAAAATATATAGAATATCACGATAAAGAATGGTGTAAACCTAACTTTGATGATAAATACTTATTTGAAATGCTAATACTGGAATCTTTTCAAGCAGGGCTTTCTTGGGAATGTGTTTTAAATAAAAGGGAAGATTTTAGGAAAGCATTTGATAATTTTGATGTAGAGAAGATATGTAATTACAATGATGAAAAAATTCAAGAATTATTAAGAAATGAAAAAATCATAAGAAATAAACTAAAAATAAATGCTACTATAAATAATAGTAAAATTTTTAGGAAAATACAAAACGAATATGGTACATTCCATAACTACTTAAAGACTTTTACCAATGATGTAATTATTTATGAAATAGATAAAACGACCAATAAATTATCAGACGATTTGTCAAAAGATTTACAAAAAAGTGGAATGAAATTTGTGGGAAGTACAATTATATATTCTTATTTACAAGCAATAGGAATTATTTATTCTCACGATAAAGAATGCTTTATGTATTTGTATATGGAGGTAAGTAGCATGAATGAGAATGAATCAATAGAATTTAAAGAAAATTATACAGAAAAAATAGATAAAGACAACTACCTCAACAATATTAAATAAATTAGTTAAAAGCAGATAATAAAAAATAGTAAGTTGTGGAAGAGAATATGTATTCTATGAAAAGAAAAAGAATTATTATAGGAATTGTAATATGTGTTGTGGTTTTACTAGGTGCTACAATATTTTCAATAGTAAAATTCAATGTTTGGAATCCATTTTCATCTTGTCTTGGAATGCTAGAAATATTATTTACAAATAAAGAATATACAATAGTACAAAATATTCCTAATAGAGTAATATTTAGTAAAACATCAGATACTTCAAATAAAAGTGGTGGACAATTATTGGATGAATATATGGAAAGTAAGAGATTTAGATTCGTACCTGAAGAACAAATGGGAGCAATATTAGTATATCGTAATGGCACTGAAAAAGAGTATATTGTCTTTTCCTCAAATAAGTATTATTCAAAATGGGAATGGCAATAACAACATATAAAAAAAGGAATATACAACATTGCACAAAAGAAAAGTTTTGCGCAATAAGAGATAGGAGCAAAATAATAGAACCCCTTTTAGAGTCCTACCTACAAGTTCTTGTAACTATTAACCTTAACGGCTTTACTAGCTATTTATTAGCTATCGTTTGACTAACATTATTACTTTATAATTTATTCCTTGTAATAATGTTAGTCTAGTCCCAGATATTTATTTCTAAAATCAATTTTAAATCAGTTTTATAATTTATCCTTATAATTTTTCTATTTAAAATTTAATTTTATTACTTAATAATTTTTATTTCATAAAATCTTCAAAATACTTATTTCTCTATATTTGCCGTATTTTACCAACAACAAACTTATAAGCCTTAAAAATAAAAACGGCTTAAAATCGATTCTCGTGCGTCGTTTTTTTTAGGTATTTTTTCTTTTAAACTTTCCATATCATTTTCTCCTATTCTGATATAATATCAATATTTCCATTGAAATCATCTAATTTTATAGTTAAATAATAGCTCACACCTTCAATATAAATATTATCTTCATATTCTCCTGTATCATCTATTAAAGTTTTTTCATTATCTCCTAGTTTAGCAATTACATTGATGTTACCACTTTGTTTTTCTACTTTTATTTTTAATCTTATATGATCTCCATTTTTTCGGTTTAATGCTGTTCCTCCAAATATAGTTTCTTCGGATGTTATATTATCATATTCTGCTTTATATGTTCCAATATATTTGTCTGTTCCAAAAACTCTTTTTCCTTCTATATCTTTGTCTTTTGATAATCCTGCTACACAAAAACTTTGTAAAAATGTATTATAAGCATTTATAATTTCATCTTTTGGAAAGTTCCAATCGCTTGTACGAATACTTGACATTATAACTATGATAAATGCTATAATTCCAATTATAATCCATTTAAAGAATCCGAATATAAACATAGGCTATTCCTCCTCTTTAATGATATTTTTGCTACCCAAGTATGTAGCCAAGAAATATGCACCATAAATTATGCCAATAATAATAACTGTTGCTATAATAGATGGTAATAAATCTTCTGATTTTGCTAGTCCTGCCATTATTGTCATGGCAAATTGTATTCCAAATATTGAGTGAATAATTGCTAAAATTAATGGTAATCCAAAGAATATTGCTATTTGACTAAATAATGCTTTATTTATCATTTTTTCATCACAACCAATTTTCCTTAAAACCAAATATCTCTGTTTGTTGTCTGAACTTTCTGTCAATTGTTTTAGTGCTAAAATAGCTGCACTTGCAATTAAGAATATTATTCCTAAATATATTGCTATAAAGGTTACTATTGATGCCACTCCTACACTTGATTGTATAATAACAATTTTTGTAATTCC
>CAKOTZ010000008.1 GCA_934120395.1 uncultured Clostridia bacterium | reverse complement strand
TGGGATATGGTTTTCTAGGTATTGGTATTATATTACTAATAATGATTATATGGGTATAAACAAAAAATTACAATTTATAATTGAAATTAAGAGAACTTTTTAAGTTTTATATAAAATAAAAACTTACGAACTTTTAAGTTCGTAAGTTGATTTCAAATGGAGCGGGTAGTGGGAATCGAACCCACGTAGCCAGCTTGGAAGGCTGGAATTCTACCATTGAACTACACCCGCATATTTAATTGTTTTCTTTTTGTATCCCCCTGACAGTTATAAATTATAAACTATGTTATTTGCTTTGTCAACACTTTTTTAAAATTTTTTTTATTTTTTTTCAAATTCTTTGTAAATCTTGTTTACAAATACGTTTTACTAGGATAAAATTAGCTTATCAAATTATTTTAATAGGAGTTATTTATGTTTAAATTTATATCTCATTCTGAAAATGATACAATTTCTTTTGCAAATACATTAGCTAAAGAATTACATAAAGGGGACATTATAGTTCTTACAGGAGATTTAGGCTCTGGAAAAACAAAATTTACTCAAGGCATCTTGCGCTACTTTAATTTAGAAAATGATATTTCCAGTCCCACATTTACAATTGTCAATGAATACATTTCAAATTCAGGACTTACTATTTACCACTTTGATGTTTACCGCCTAGCTGATATTGACGAATTTTATGCTATTGGTGGAGAAGAATACTTTTCTAATGGTATTTGCATTATAGAATGGGGCGAAATAATTGAAGATATATTGCCACATAACTATCTAAAAATCTCATTTTCACGAGATACATCAGATGAAAATACTCGTATTTTAAACATCGAACCACATGGTAAAAATTTAACACATATTATAGAAAGGATACTTAATCATGCAAATACTTAGTATATCTACATCAAGCAATATTTGCTCTGCAGCAATTCTAGAAGACAATAATATATTAAAACAAATAAACATTAATAATGCTAAAACGCATTCTGAAAATTTAATGCCTATTATAAAACAAGTTTTAGATGAAACAAATTTATTTTTATCAGATATTGATTATTTAGCCTGTGACATTGGACCAGGTTCATTTACTGGTATACGTATAGGCATTGCCAGTATAAAAGCTTTAGCTGAAATTTCCAATGTACCAATTTGTGCTGTTTCTTCATTAGAAGGATTAGCAAGTTTAGTAAATACAAACTCTGGCTTAATTGTTAGCCTAATTGACGCTCGAAATGACCAAGCATATTGTGGTATATTTCATAATGATTACTCTAAGGAAAGTAATTTTATAGCAGATTCAATAGACAATATAATAGAAATATTAAAAGATAAACGGTGAAAATTTAACGTTTGTAGGCAATGCAAGCATTTTACATCAAGCAAAATTGAAACATCACTTCCCTACTTCTGTTTTTTCTAATGAAACTGAGTTGAATGCAACCTGCATTGCTAAAATTGCACTAAATAGAATTAAATCAAACGAACTTTGTAATGCTGACACCCTATTGCCACTTTACCTTAGAAAATCACAGGCAGAAAGGTTGGCAGAACAAAAAAATGAAAAAAATTAATATATTTCCAATGACTCAAGCAGATTTAGAAGAAATTTCCCCTACCTTATCAAGCGACTTTGATAATTTTTGGAGTGTTTCAATCCTAAAATCTGAACTTGCAAATCCTAATTCTTATTATTTTGTAGCTAAAATTTCAGATCAGATTGTTGGATTTGCTGGAATTTGGAAGGCAGTAGATGACGTTCACATTACAGATATTGTAGTAAAAAAAGATTTTAGACATTCAGGTATAGGAAGTCAACTAATAGAGCATCTTATTACTAAAAGTAAGCAATTACTAAATGAAACTGGATCACTTACACTAGAAGTAAAAGAATCAAATGTTAATGCACAAAAGTTATATCAAAAATATGGATTTACAACTCTTGGCATACGAAAAAATTATTATGGTATAAACGAAAATGCCATTATAATGACTTTATTTTTTGAAAATAATACATAGATAAAAAATTTTAAGGAGGAAAACAAATGAAAAATTCAAAGGAATTAGAGTATAAGGATTTAAAAGATATCTGCAATCCAAATATCTTTAAATTTGATACTACAGCAGATATTAAAGAATACAATACCATATATGGTCAGGACAGAGGAATAAAAGCACTTGAATTTGGTGTACAAGTTGAAGTTAAAGGATATAACATTTTTGTTGAAGGTCCAACAGGAGTTGGCAAAACAATGTACACAAAAAACTATTTAGAGTCCATATCAAAGAAGAAAAAAGTCCCAGTTGACTGGTGCTACATCTATAATTTTGACGACCCTAACGAACCAATTGCTCTTTCTTTACCAGCAGGTCAAGGTAAAATATTCAAAAAAGCAATGGATACCTTCATAAAGGATATAAAATCAGACATTAAAAATACTTTCGCTAATGACGATTTTGAAAAAGAAAAAAAATTAATAAGACATGAATTTGACGAAAAAAGAACAATACTTTTAGAAAAGCTAAATACGAAGGCTGGTCAGCATGGTTTTCAAGTAAAAGCAGCACAAAATGGCATATATATGATGCCTGTTATTAACGGCAAGGCTCTTGCTGAAGAAGAATTTGACCAACTAGATGAATCAATTAAAAAAGAGTTTGAGGATAAATCAAACATTGTTCAACAACAAATTTTTGAAGCTATTAACGAAATAAAATCTATAGAAAAGGCAGCCGAACAAAAAATTGAAGAATGGCAGTCAAATGTTGCTCTTTTAACAATAAATCTTCATATTAATAATATTAAATCTAACTATAAAAGAAATAAAAAAATTAATAAATTTTTAGAAAATATTAAAAAAGATATTTTAAAAAATATCTCTTGTTTCGTAGCCGATGAACCTACTGACAATAAGCAAGTTCATCCTCAGCGAAATGAACAAAAGCAACCATGGAATAATTACAGAGTTAATTTGTTTATAGATAATAGCAATTTAGAAGGTGCTCCTGTAATTATGGATTCTAATTACTCATATCATAACATTTTTGGTAAATTAGAATATGAAAATCAATACGGAGCTTTAAAAACAGACTATACTATGCTTAAACCTGGTCTTTTGCATAAAGCTAACGGTGGATATATTATATTTCAGGCAAAAGATTTAATTGCAAATCCTGCATGCTATGATTCCCTAAAAAAGGCTCTTAGTGTTAAACAGGTTAATATTGAAAATGCTGTAGACCAACGCTCTTCTATGGTTCTAATTTCACTAAAACCAGAATCTATACCACTAAACGTAAAAGTTATTTTAGTTGGAGATGCAAATACCTATTACACCTTACTCTCTTTAGATGAAGACTTTGCTAAATTATTTAAAGTAAAAGTAGAATTCGAAGAAGATGCTCCTAAAACAGATGATAACATTCAAAAACTTGCTCAATTTGTTGGTAACTATTGTAAAAATACAGAAATTTTAGATTTGGATAAAGAAGCTATGGCAAAAATTGTCGAATTTGCATCACGACTGGCAGATGACCGCGACAAAATATCTACTAAGTTTAATGAAATAAGTCAAATTGTTGCTGAAGCATCAACATGGGCAAAAATGGATAAGAAAAAATTAATTACAAAGGATTATGTACAAAAAGCTCTTGATCAAAGAGTTGAAAGAATAAAAAAATATGACTCTCGTTATATAGAAATGATAAAAGAAAACACCTTACTTATTAGCACAGAAGGATTTGAAGTTGGACAAATTAACGGTCTTACAATTATGACAATTGGAGAATATTCATTTGGTAAGCCTTCTAAAATTACAGCCAACACTTATATGGGAAAAAGTGGTATTACAAATATAGAACGTGAAGTAGAACTTTCTGGTTCTTCTCATTCTAAAGGTGTATTAATATTATCAGGCTATCTTGGACAAACATTTGCTCAAGACTTTCCTTTATCACTTACAGCTAGTTTATGTTTCGAACAGCTATATAGTGGAGTTGATGGTGATAGCGCTTCTAGTACAGAAGCATATGCCCTACTTTCTAGTTTATCTGAAATACCAATTAACCAATCAATTGCTGTTACTGGCTCTGTTAATCAAAAAGGCGAAATCCAGCCAATTGGTGGAGTTAATGAAAAGATAGAAGGTTTTTATCAAATTTGTAAAATGCGTGGATTTAATACTAAACAAGGTGTAATTATTCCAGTACAAAATATTAGAAATTTACATCTTTCAGATGAAATTATCGAATCTGTAAAAGCCGGAAATTTTCATATCTATGCAGTTAGTAGCTTAGATGAAGGTATTGAAATATTGACAGGTGTACCTGCAGGTAAACGTAATAAAGACGGAAAATTTCCAGCAGGAACAATCAATTACTTAGCTTATGAAAAATTAAAAAAATATGCCATAAATAATCAAAATTTTGAAAATTAATAATATTATAGCAGAAAAACTTCACAAAAAATTGTGAAGTTTTTCCTTTTCTCATTCAATAACGTACTTGGTATTATCATTTACAATATCATCATCTAGTGTGCATTTGGTAAAACTATGCTTTTCCATAATCTCTTCCAAAATGCGTTCAAATACATAATTAGAAACGTTTTTAATCCCGCGTGCGCCAATTTTCAATGAGCTTGCTTTTTTAGCCAAATTATGAATAAACCTATCTGAGTAAACTAATTCTATATTTTCTTTCTTGCAAATTGCCTTGTAGCTATTAAAGGCTGAAATTTCTGATTTCCTTATAATGTTCTCTAAATCATTCTGTTCTAACTTATTCACCTCAATAATACAATCAAAACGGCCAATAAATTCCTTTGTCATACCGTATTTAACAAAATCTTCCTCGGTATACTCCAGAATCTGTTCACTTTTCTCATTAGCCTTAAATCCAATTCTTTTCTTGCCTAACCTATCAGCTCTAATCTTGTCCAGGCCTTCAAAAGCCCCCATACAAATGAAGATTAGATTCTTAGTATCAAAATATGCCATATCTTTACCGAACGAAATTGCAATTTGCTTTCCATCCATCATTTTCAATAAGCCCTGCTGTACTGCTCTACCTGATACATCCAAAGAGCCACTCTCGGCAACAGACGCCTTTTTATCAATTTCATCTATTGCAATAATCCCAAGTGCAATGCCCTTATACGTATTCTCAGCTTCTGCCTTTTCCAGCAAATTATACACCATATCTTCAACACTATTTCCAACATATCCCTCCTCAGTATATGCAGTTGCATCTTCGATAGTATATGGAAGTCCAAGCGCTTCAGCTAACTGTGAAATTGTTTCTGTTTTACCACATCCACTACTTCCAACAATTAGAACACGAGTTGGTATTCCATACATAAAACGCCTATACAATGCAACTGTTAACCTTCTAATATACTCATCTTGTCCAATTATTCGACGTTTAAGATATGCTTCTATATCTTTTCTAATAGGTATATGTATATTCACTATCAATTCGTCTTCATTATTCTTAACAGCGTGTGATTCGGGTTTAGCTAAATTCTTAGCTTCGCCATTTTGCTTTGAAACATTAGTATTATTTACATTTTGTTTCTTAGAATAGCTCCTCCGATTTTTCTTATATTTGACTTTCATTTTAGACACCTCCAAATTTTTGGCACGGTTAGCTAATAATCTTATACATTGGTATTATATAACATATTAAAGTATATTTCAATACTTTACATAAAATAAAATTCGCTTTGAATATTTTTTCAAAACGAATTTTGTAAATTACCTCATTATATTTTTATCTGCTGTATTAAATATGCATATTTAACGAGGTCTCTTTTATACTTTTTTCCAAAACCAATCTAAACTGTCATCAATACTTTTCTTTTTCTTAACTTTAGCTTCTATGTCATCTACCCATAAGTAAGCAAAGAATGATATTAAAATCAAACCAAAATCAACTGCTAATGACTGACTTATCATCTTAATGGTATCTAAGTATTGTGGCTCTACAGTTGCAAGTTGAATGGCATGTATTACAATTAATAATAAATATACTAATAATACAACCTGTGGTATTAAACTTTGCTTAGTTTCTTTTCCTAGAAAAATTAATAGTATAGTAGCCGCAAGTAACATTATACAGTTAAATGGATCTGCTGTATTAAAGACGAACATTAAATATACCCCCTTTTTATTTATTTTTTATAGCTAGAAAATTATTGCAGATATCTTTCAATTAATTCTGCTAATTCCTGTGCTTTTTTTGTAATATACTCCTTGTCCTTACCTTCAATCATAACTCTAACAAGCGGTTCAGTTCCAGAAGGTCTTATTAGAACTCTTCCATTTCCTGAAAATTCCTGCTCCAATTTTGTAATTGCTTTTCTTATTTCGTCATTTTTCTCATAGTCGTGTTTTTTGTTTGCATTAACTTTAGCATTAATTAAAATTTGAGGATATGCTGTCATAATACTGCTAACTTCCGATGCTGGCAATCCTTCTTCTTGAATAGCCTGAATTAGCATTAAGGATGTTAATATTCCATCTCCAGTAGGATTATAGTCCAATAAAATAATATGACCTGACTGCTCTCCTCCGAAGTTTTCACCATTTTTAAGTAATTCTTCTAAAACATAGCGATCGCCCACTTTTGTTTGTTTTAGTTGTATGTTATTATTCTCAGCATATTTGTTTAGTCCAAGATTACTCATAACAGTTGCAACAATTGTATCTTTTTTCAGTTTTCCATCTTTTTTTAGCTTTTTAGCAATTATAGCAAGCAACATATCTCCATCTATAATATTACCCTTTTCATCAATTGCTAAACACCTATCTCCATCTCCATCATAAGCAATTCCTAAATTTAGCTTATTATCTAATACAAATTTTTTTAAACCATCTAGATGTGTAGAACCACAATTCTGATTAATATTTATTCCATTTGGAGTATTATTTATTATTTTATATTTAATTCCTAGCTTTGTAAATACCCTTTCTGCAATTTTATATGTAGCACCATTTGCTGTATCAATGCCAACAGTAAAATTCTTATTTTTAAAATAGTCTCCAAATAATTCAACAAAAAAATGTATATACTTATCTTCCAAATCTGTTGCAATTTCAGCAACACCAATTTTATCATTAACAGCTGTTAATTCACTTATTTTATCTGAATCCATTATTTCTTCAATTTCTGCTTCCATATCATCAGATATTTTCATTCCCTTATTACTAAAATACTTTACACCATTAAACTCATAAGTATTATGTGATGCAGAAATAACAACGCTAGCATCCGCGCCCAATTTTCTTGTTAAATATGCAACTGCTGGTGTTGGCATTACTCCCAACGATTTTACATTTGCACCATAACTTAAAAAGCCTGCTGTCATAGCGCTTTCTATAAGTGTTCCAGAAATTCTTGTGTCCCTACCAATTAAAATTGTAGGTGTATGATTACTATGTTTTGCCAACACACAAGCTCCTGCCTTCGCAACTCTAAAAACCAATTCTGGAGTTAGTTCTGTATTTGCAATTCTTCTTATTCCATCTGTACCAAAATATTTTCTCACTTTAAAACCTCCCAATATGCAAAAAAAGCCATGCCAAAATAAATATTTTAGCATAGCCTTTTTTTACGCTTCAACTGGATATACACTAACTTGTTTTTTATCTCTACCTTTTCTTTCAAACTTTACAGTTCCATCAACTAAAGAATATAATGTATCGTCGCTTCCAATTCCAACATTTTTACCTGGATACATTTTTGTTCCTCTTTGTCTTACTAGAATATTTCCAGCTAAAACAAATTGTCCATCAGCTCTTTTTAAACCAAGACGTTTAGACTCACTATCTCTACCGTTCTTAACACTACCTTGCCCTTTTTTATGTGCCATTTTCCTTCACTCCCTTCGCATATTAAGTTTATTTACAACAAGCTTTTACCTAAGCTTCTACTTTTTCTTTTTTCTCTGCTGTTTTTGCAGTTTTAGATGCTGTTGATCTTGTTGCAGCAGTTTTTATGTTAGTAATTTCTACCTTTGTATATGGTTGTCTATGTCCTTGTTTTCTTCTATAGTTCTTCTTAGGTTTCATTTTATAAACTATAATTTTTTTGTCTTTACCATGAGAAACTACCTTTCCTTCAACTTTAACACCTTTTACATAAGGACTACCTACTTGTACTTTTCCTTCATCAGATACAAGAATTACTTTATCAAAAGTAACCTTTTTACCTTCTTCAGTATCTAATTTTTCAAAAAATACAACATCTCCTTGTGCTACTTTGTATTGCTTTCCACAAGCTTCAATAATTGCGTACATACTATGTACACCTCCCTTTTCGTATACTCGCTAACCTTACACTCTTAGGCAGTTATTTATTTCATTAACATTTTGTTACCTTAATTATGCGGCTTACAGTTTGCTATTCTATCATATATTCCGACATTTGTCAAATATGAAAGTGACATTTTTTTATCTTTATGAAAGACTAATTTACATAGTTTTCAATTTCAATTTTTAGTTTATTTATAAAGTCTTCAATCTTCATTTGACCAATATCTCCGTCTTTTCTAGAACGAACACCAACAGTTCCAGCTTCCATTTCCTTATCTCCAACAACAACCATATATGGAACCTTCTGAAGTTGTGCCTCACGTATTTTATAACCAATTTTTTCTGGTCTATCATCTATTTCAACTCTAATACCATTTTTTCTGAACTCTTCTTCTAACTTTTTAGCGTATTCTACATGTGGTTCTGCAATAGACATTATTTTTACTTGTACTGGTGCAAGCCATGTTGGGAAGGCTCCTGCATAATGTTCAATTAATATTCCTATAAATCTTTCAATACTTCCAAAAATAACACGGTGTAACATTACTGGTCTATGCTTTTCTCCATCAGCTCCAATATAAACTAAATCAAACTTTTCTGGCATTTGGAAATCTAATTGAATAGTACCACATTGCCATGTTCGACCAATAGAATCCTTTAAGTGAAAATCAATTTTAGGTCCATAGAATGCTCCATCTCCCTCATTAATGCTATACTCTAAGCCTTGAACCTCAAGAGCATGCTTTAAGCCATTAATCGCAGCATCCCATTGTTCATCACTTCCCATAGAATCTTCTGGTCTAGTTGATAATTCCATTGTATATGTAAAACCAAACATTTTATAAATAGAATCAATCAGTTTCATTAAACGAACAATTTCGTCTTCAACTTGTTCTGGTAAACAGAAAATATGTGCATCATCTTGTGTAAAGCATCTAACTCTCATTAATCCGTGTAATGTACCTGATAATTCATGTCTATGTACTAAACCTAATTCACCAACTCTTTCTGGTAAATCACGATATGAATGAATTTTTCTTTTATATACTAACATTCCTCCTGGACAGTTCATTGGCTTTAACGCAAAATCAACATCGTCAATTTTTGTAGTATACATATTATCTTTATAGTGATCCCAATGTCCTGAACGGTGCCATAAATCTTCATTTAACATTATTGGAGTTTTTATTTCTTGATAACCATTTTCCATGTGTTTTTTTCTCCAGAAATCTTCCAATATATTTCTTAGTATCATTCCTTTTGGTAAGAAAAATGGAAATCCTGGGCCTTCTTCAGCTAACATGAATAAATCTAATTCTTTACCTAATTTACGATGGTCTCTTTTTTTAGCTTCTTCAAGCATAGTCAAATATTCATCTAATTCTGATTTTTTAGGAAATGCAATTCCATAAATTCTTTGAAGCATCTTATTTTTTTCGTCGCCTCTCCAATAAGCTCCTGAAACATTTTGTAATTTTATTGCTTTAACCTTTCCTGTTGAAAGCAAGTGTGGTCCTGCACATAAGTCTACAAACTCTCCTTGCTCATAGAAAGAAATTTCCTCTTCATCTGGTAATTCTTCGATTAATTCTACTTTATAATCTTCTTTTCTTTCTTTCATTAATTTTATTGCTTCTTCACGACTTAAAGTAAATCTCTTAATTTCTAAATCTTCTTTTATAATTTTTTTCATTTCCTCTTCAAGTTTTTCTAATATTTCTGGTGTAAATGTAAGTTCTGAATCAAAATCATAATAGAAACCATTTTCAATTGCAGGTCCTATTGTTAACTTAACATCTGGATATAGCCTTTTAACTGCTTGCGCTAATATATGAGATGTTGTATGCCAATATGCTTTTTTACCTTCGATTGCATCAAATGTTAATATGTTTAATTCGCAGTCATCTTCTAATACATATCTAAGGTCTTTTACTTCTCCATTTACCATTCCTGCTGTTGCATTTCTAGCTAAACCTTCACTAATTTTTTTTGCTACTTCTAATATAGATGATCCTTTTTCAACTTCCATACTAGAGCCATCTTTCAATGTTACTTTTATCATATATATTCCTCCCTTACTGTTTCTTAAGAAAAAATACCCCTAAGAAACAAAATTACTTTTATTTCTTAGGGGTAAGTATAACTCACGGTTCCACCCTAATTTTAACTTCATTAGCGATTATAACGTAATCAACGTCCATTTTCATAGAAGACTCCGAGCTAGTTTTTCAAATAGGTTGCTTTAGATTAGCTTTCAGCCGATGACCAATCTTCTCTATAAATAACTTCTATTTTACTTTGTCTCTTCAACATCTTTTACTATATTACAACCTTTTGCATAATTTGTCAACTAGATTTCAAAAATCTATCTCTATACTTTTGCAACAATTTTTTATGTTTTCTGTTTTTAAAAAATATCATAGTTTATGGCCAAATCTTTATTTCTTTCATAGCATGCATCTGGTGTTTCATATCGGTCTATTTTCCAGCTATCTCCTTCTTTTACAAATATAATATTAGTTTTTATATTGTCTATTTCTGAAGTACGCTCTATTCCCAAATACTCGTATAAATCAGCATTAATTTCTGCATTGATTTTATTTCCTTCATATACTATATTTCCTACATTAATGCTTTCATATGAAGTTATCATTTCTCTTCCGCCTTCACCACAATATGTTACACCATCTATTTTTGTAAATAAACCTGTTCTTTCTTTATCTTTCTCCATGTTTTTTATCCCATTAGATGTAAAATACTTATTCATAATTTCATCATAATTTCTTACCTTATTATAGGACCAAGACAGCCCATCCTCATCTTCTCTTTCTAATGATGGTTCTTCATCAACAATAAATATATCTCCTTCTAAGTAAATATCTTGAGCTATATTAAACAACTGCTTTATATCACTTTCTGTAAGTTTTGGTGTCATATCTTGAGCTATCTCATTCGATTTTGTAGTATCATTTGATGCATCTTTTTCATTATTTTTCTTTTCACTTTTTGCCCATAAATTAATTCCAATAAAAACAATAATAAGTATTAAAATTATTGCAACTACAATTCCAACAAATGTTTCCATCCTAAATTTCTTTTTTTCCATTTTCTTTCCCCCTTATTTTTCTTTTGTGTTACTCTTAAAACGTTAAGTTTATAATATACTAAATTAAAATAGGTGTCAATTATTAAATATTACTTTTAATTGTACTAGTTTGAATTTTGTGCTATAATAATTTTAGTTTTATAGAGAAAGGCTGGTGCATTTAATGTTACTAAAAAAGAATGATACCTACGATGAATTAGAATTATCAAAAAATTTAAAAGAAGCACGGTATTGAAATAGATATGGATGGAAATTGTGAAGATTTAGAAACATTTCTACACAGTAAAAAAGAGGATAACACCTAATTTGGTGCTATTCTCTTTTTATCTTTATAACCTCAACACATCATTGTAAGCCACATATATTGACAATAAAATCATAAATACAAATCCAAGTGCTTCAATATTCATTTGAGTTCTTTCATCCATTGGTTTTCGCCTAATTGCTTCAATTATATATAAAACAACTTTCCATCCATCAAGTGGTGGTATAGGCAATAAATTTGTAACACCTAAAGATAAAGAGATTAGTGCAAGCAAATATACAAACTCGAACCATCCGTTTGTATCTGCAACCATTCCAGAAATTCCTATAGGTCCCATTAATTGATTTGCCGACACCTTACCTGTAAACAGTTGTTTTAAATTATCTATAATTGACATAGAAAAGTCTAATGTATCCCAATATCCATAACTTATATTTTCCAAAAATGTTCCACTTGTTCTTGCAAGCTCAACTCCCAAGTAATATGTAGAAACTTTTGTTGGAACAACGACAATTTCTATTTTTTCTGTTCCCCTCTCAATTGTATATCTAACTTCATCATCTGATTTTTGTGTAAGTTCTATAACAGTATATGGATTGTTACTTACATTTTGACCATTCACAGCAATAATGATATCGTTTTTCTTCACGCCTGCCTTTTCTGCCGGACTGTTTGGATAAATTGATTTTATTTTCGCACTAAGTTCACTTCCACTAGTTCCAAAATATATTCCTGTATTTTTACTTATCTTTTCTCTAGGTGTAATTTCAAAAGTAATTAATTCTCCATTACGTTCAATTTCTACATTTAAAGCCTCACCATTTGACTTCGCAAGAACGCTCTCTAAGTCTGATTTTAAATGAATGCTTTTTCCGTTAACTCTAACAATTTTATCTCCCTGCATTATTCCTGCAACTTGTGCTCCGTATCCATCCTCAACTTTTGCAATATTCATTGAAACATAGTTGCCTGAACTCGTTGCCAAGATAAAGTATATAATTAAACCAAATACAATATTTACTGCTCCTCCAGCCATAACTATTGCAATTCTTTTCGGAATACTTTTTTGGCTAAAAGAAGCCTCATCTTCTGACGCTTCTTCTTCCCCTTCCATTCGTACAAAACCACCTAATGGTACAAGCCTTAAAGAATATAATGTTTCTCCAATACGTTTTTTTAAAATAATTGGACCAAATCCAATGGCAAAATCATGAACTCTAACTTTACAAAGTTTAGCTACAATAAAGTGTCCACCTTCATGAATTAACACTAGAAATCCTAACAAAAAAATAAATTTTATAGCAATAATTAAAAAATTAATCAAACTTGCCTCCTATATTTATAATACTAAAAATAGATAAACAAAAGGTGCTACAAACATAATGCTATCAATTCTATCTAAAATTCCACCATGTCCAGGAATAAGATTACTAAAATCTTTTACTCCAGCATATCTTTTTATTGTTGATGCAGCAAAATCTCCTATTTGGCCAATTACGCTAAGAATTACCGCTACTAATGCTATGTATATGTATGAAATATTTAAACCATAAGTTTGATTGATAAATATAGTGTATATTAAAATTACAATTAATGCTCCAATTATTCCTCCAATTGCACCTTCCCAACTTTTCTTTGGACTTATTGGGCTTATTTTATGTTTTCCAATTGTCTTACCAACTAAATAAGCAAATATATCTGTTCCCCATGCAGCAAAGAAAATATACCATATTAGCAATTTTCCATTTTCTAATCCATTAATAAGCGAAATAAAACTAATAGACCCAACTATATACATAATACCCAATAAGGTAATTGCTAAATCATTAATATTTACTTTCATTTTAGTTAGAATAACTTTTAAAAACATTAATACAATAATGGTTGGAAGAAACACCAGCCATATTTTAGGGTTTGCAACATGCATAAATGCAATAGGTAAAACAGACAAATACCCAATCTCTATGATTGGTTTTGCCTTTCCCTTAAAGCAATTAAAGTATTCATTTAATGCAATAAATGCAAATATTGTACATGCAATATCAACTACATATTTGTTTCCAAAAATCAGCAAAACTGCTATACAAGGGAAACCTAAAAGTCCAGATATCCATCTTTTTATATCCACAAATATTCTCCTCCCTTTCATTTAATTATTTAGCGCCAAACCTTCTATTTCTGTTTTGATATTCCTGAATTGCCTCTAGCAAATCATTTTCCTTGAAATCTGGCCAATATTTTTGAGTGAAATAAAATTCCGCATATACTAACTGCCATGGTAAAAAATTACTTGTTCTAAGTTCACCTCCGGTTCTAATAAGCAAATCCGGTTCAGGTTCTCCTGCTGTATATAAATTATTTGAGAAAAGATTTTCATCAATATCTTCTATTGTAATATCATTATTTTTTACAGCCTTAGCAATTTGCTTTACAGCATGTAAAATTTCAGCTCTACCACCATAGTTAAAAGCAATATTTATAGTAAGTCCTGTATTATTTTTTGTTCTCTCTATTGCATCTATGATTTTTTTTTGTAATCTTTCATTAAGTCTTGTAATATCACCTAATATTTTAATTTTTATGTTATCTGTATTCGCTCTCTTACTAAAATCATCTAAATAATTTTCTAACAGAATCATTAGCGCTCCTACTTCTTCCTCTGTTCTCTTCCAATTTTCTGTTGAAAAAGCATAGACAGTTAAATATTTTAGTCCAATTTTATTTGCAAAATGTGCTAATTTGTCTAAATTATCAGCACCTTCTTTATGTCCGAGTTTAGTATTTAAACCTTTTTGTTTTGCCCACCTTCTGTTTCCATCCATTATAATTGCAATGTGTTTTGGCAAATTATTATAATCAATTTCGTAGCTCATTATATCACCCTTATTTTACTATATATTTATGTAAGCTATAATTTTATTATACTGACATAATTTCTTTTTCTTTGTTATCTAATATTTTTTCTATTTCCTCAATTTTTTTGTCTGTAATTTCTTGTATATCATCTTCTGCACGTTTTAAATCATCCTCTGTAATTATGCTTTCTTTTTGCATTGATTTATATTCATCAATTCCTTCTCTTCTAATTGAGCGAATTGACACTTTAGCTTCTTCTGCAATCTTTTTAATATCCTTTACTAATTCTTTTCTTCTTTCCTCAGTTAGTTCTGGGAAAGATAAACGAATAACTTTTCCATCATTATTTGGGTTTATTCCAATATCTGCCTTTAGTATTTCTTTTTCTATTTCCTTTAAAATACTAGCATCCCATGGTTGAATAACAATTAATCTAGCCTCTGGAACTGAAATACCAGCAACTTGATTTATTGGTGTTGGTACCCCATAATAATCAACCTTTATTTTGTTTAAAATAGCAGGATTTGCTCTTCCAGCTCTAATTTCAGCTAAATTTTCCTCAAACACACTAATAGTTTTTCCCATTTTTTCTTCTAAATTTTTATAATCTGACATAAAAAGTCCTCCTTATTTTTTTATATATTTTTATTAATTAACAATTGTACCTATCGAACGGTCACCTTTAACAATTTTGACCATATTCTCTGGTTTATCAATTCCAAAAATTATAAATGGAATTTTATTGTCCATACATAACGAAGTTGCAGTTGAATCAACAACCTTAAGTTTTTTATTAATAATGTCTAAATATGAAATTTGCTCATATTTTTGAGCATTTGGGTTTAATTTAGGGTCATCTGAATAAATGCCATCTATTGTTTTAGCGAATAATATTACATCTGCTTCAGTTTCAGCAGCTCTTAGTGCAGCCGCAGTATCAGTAGAAAAGAATGGATTTCCTGTTCCACAAGCAAAAATTACAACACGCCCTTTTTTCAAATGTTGCATAGCTCTTCTTTTTATATACGGTTCTGCAATTTCTTTCATTTCTATGGCTGTTTGTACTCTTGTGTCCATTCCTCTTGCCTCTAAAGCAGACTGTACTGCTAAAGCGTTAATACTTGTAGCTAACATTCCCATATAATCTGAAGTTGTCCTTTCAATTTCATCGCTATATCTGCCTCTCCAAAAATTTCCTCCACCTACAACAATTAATACCTCTACGCCTAATTCAGTTATATTTTTTATTTGATTACATATTTTACCCAAAACATCTGCATCGATTCCATTTTTGCTTTCTCCTGCCAATGCTTCTCCGCTTAATTTCAGTAAAATACGCTTATATGCTATTTTTTCTGACACTTTCACACTCTCCTTATTTATACTTGCTTTTTATTCTATCATATATTGCTTTAATTTGGAAATATTTTTTAAGATTTTCTTAATTTATTTGACAAAATATACAAAATAGCTATATAATAAATATAGAAAATGAGAGCCACAATCATGTGTGCTACCATATATTTGGATAAAACACCACATAAGCTTGGCGGAAGCATAATGTGGTGCTTTTTTATTTGCTTAAAATCACTACTATTGTAATAATTGCGGCAAATGCTATAATAGTTACTGCAACTAATCCGTAAAATAATAAATGTATTATTTCTAACATATAGCACCACCTCCATTCTCACAGTTTATTCTGTGTATGTAAAGTGGTAGCACCCACACTGCTAATCTCATTTTCTACGTATATAACTATACAACATTATAATTTATATTACAAGTGTATAGAACAAATTTTCGTAAATATATTTTTTTGTTTTTCTTGTTTTATTTTTTAGTTAGTGTTATAATTAAGCCATTATCATTATTTATGCCTTAAAAGGAGTGACAACAATGTTAATTGACTTAATTCTTTTTCTCTTAGCGCTTGCAATTGCATATTTCATTGTTAGCAAGTATTATGCTAAAAAAATTGAGGATTTCGATAATATTTGGAAGTTATAAGGCACAAAAAAACCAGCTCATGCTGGTTTTTTCTTTTAGGCAATTTTTATTTTACAGATATAACTATTTCTTCATCTTTTGCACTTATTTTAGCCTTACTTCCATTTTGCAAGTTTCCATCTAATATTTCTTCTGCAAGTTTATCCTCTAATAAATTCTGTATTGCTCTTCTAAGTGGTCTTGCTCCGTATGCTGTATCTGTACCTTTTTTAGCAATTAATGCCTTTGCTGTTTTATCTATAGTCATTTCAATTCCTTGTTCTTTCAATCTTGTATTAACATCTTTTAGCATAATATCAATAATTTTACCAATATCTTCATCTGATAATTTATGGAAGACTATAATTTCATCAATACGATTTATAAACTCTGGTCTAAACTGTCTTTTTAATTCTGCAATTACCTCTTTTTTTGTCTCTTCATATTTTTTTTCATCTTCTTTTTTATTATCTGAATGTTCTATTCCAAATCCAAGTGATTTATTTTCAGCAATAAATCTAGCACCAACATTTGATGTCATAATTATAACACAGTTTTTAAAATCAACTGTTCTACCTGTTGAATCTGTTAAACGTCCATCTTCTAGAATTTGTAATAGTAGATTCATTACATCTGGGTGGGCCTTTTCAATTTCATCAAATAATAAAACTGAATATGGTTTTCTCCTAATTTTTTCTGTTAGACCTCCACCTTCATCAAAGCCAACATAACCAGGAGGAGAACCAATTAATTTAGATACAGAATGTCCTTCCATAAATTCTGACATATCTACACGAATCATTGCATCTTCATTACCAAATAATGCTTCTGCTACAGCCTTTGAAAGTTCTGTTTTTCCTACACCTGTAGGGCCTAAAAATAGAAACGAACCAATTGGTCTTTTAGGGTCCTTTAATCCTACCCTGCCTCTTCTAATTGCCTTTGCTACAGCTGTTACAGCCTCATCCTGTCCAATCACTCTTTCATGTAAGATTTTCTCTAAATTTTTTAATCTTTCATTTTCACTTTGAGTTATTTTTTCTACTGGAATTCCTGTCCAACTTGCAATTGTCTTTGCAATATCCTCTCCTTTAATATATACTAAATTTTTTGCATTTTTATTTTTCCATTTTTCTCTTTCTTTTTCTAGTGTTTGTTTACTTTCTTTTTCTTTATCCCTTAAACTTGCTGCTTTTTCAAAATTCTGTAACGAAATAGCTTCTTCTTTTTCTTTATCGATTTTTTCAATTTCCTCTTCCAACTTTTTCAATTTTTCTGGTTCAGTATAAGTTGTAAGTCTTGCCTTAGAAGATGCTTCATCAATTAAATCAATTGCTTTATCTGGTAAAAATCTATCATTTACATATCTAATTGATAAATTTACCGCTGAATCTATCGCTTCATCTGTAATTTTAACATTATGATGTGCTTCATATTTGTCTCTAATTCCCTTCAAAATGGCTATAGTATCCTCTTTAGAAGGTTCATTTACTGTAATTGGTTGAAATCTTCTTTCAAGTGCACTATCTTTTTCAATATATTTTCTATATTCATTTAAAGTAGTAGCACCAATAACCTGAATCTCACCTCTAGCAAGTAATGGTTTTAAAATGTTTGCAGCATCAATAGCACCTTCAGCAGCTCCTGCGCCAACTATGGTATGAATTTCGTCAATAAATAGTATAATATCGCCTGCTTTTTTCACTTCATTTAATGATTTTTTTATTCTTTCTTCAAAATCTCCTCTGTATTTTGCTCCTGCAACCATTGATGAAATATCGATACTAACCACCCTTTTGTTTTTCAATATTTCAGGCACATCACCAGAAATAATTTTTTCTGCCAATCCTTCTACAACAGCTGTTTTTCCTACACCTGGCTCACCTATTAAACAAGGATTATTTTTTGTCCTTCTAGATAAAATCTGTATAACTCTTTCAGTTTCGTTTTTTCTTCCTATAACTGGATCCAACTTTCCTTCTCGAGCTACTTTAGTTAAATCATTTCCAAATTGATTTAATGTAGGCGTAGAATTAAAGCTATTGCTCTTGCCAGTTCTATTTAATCCATTTGAATTTGTATCATCATCCTCATTTTCATTTAAAATTTTAATGATTTCATTGTACATTTTTTGAGGATTTAAATTCAAATCAAGCAATATTCGCATTGCAACGCTATCGCCTTCTCTCATAAGTCCAACTAACAAATGTTCTGTTCCTATTGTATCGTTTCCTAATTTTCTTGCCTCTAAAAAAGCATTTTCAATTACCCTTTTTGTTCTAGGAGTAAGTCCAATGGTTGTTTCACTTGTATTCTCATTTCTTCCAATTAATTCTTCTATTTTTTCTAAAATATCTTCGGCATGGATTCCCTGCTCTTCTAATACTTGGCTAGCAACTCCCATACCTTCTTTTGCAAGCCCATAAAGTAAATGTTCTGTTCCAACATAATTGTGTCCTAACTCTATTGCTATTTGATTTGCACTTTCAAGTGCAATGCTTGCTCTATTTGTAAATTTATATGGCATAATTAATCCCTCCTTTAATCTTTATTAATAATTTGTTTTATCACGTCAGCTCTTGCAATATCTCTTTCCTGAGGTTCCAATATTTTTCCCAAATATTTTTGCAAGTTAGCTGGTTTTGTATATAACTCTAATTCATTTATTTTTAAATCTGTCAACTCTTTTAATATTCCCAAATCTGTTCCTAATTTTACATAAGAAAGTAATTTCTTACATTCATCAGCAGACATTTTTCTGCAATGGTATAGTAAGCCATAAGCACGATATATTTGATCTTCCAATTCTATTGAATTCTTTACTAAATATTTTCTTGCCATTCTTTCTTGTTCAATTATCTTTTCTGTTATTAATTTTAAATTTTTAACTATTTCTTTTTCAGATATTCCTAGTGATTGTTTATTTGATATCTGATATAAGTTGCCTTGTGTATCACTGCCTTCGCCATATAGTCCACGAATATTCATTCCGAAACTATTTACAACATCCAACACTTTATTAATATTTCCTGTTGCTGTAAGTGCAGGCAAATGAACCATAACAGATGCCCTCATCCCAGTTCCAACATTTGTTGGGCATGCTGTTAAAAAGCCATATTTTTCATTATATGCATAATTTGTAAGTCCATTGATTGCGCAATCTATTTCAATTGCCAAATCAAGTAAATGTTCCAAATCTAGCCCAGATGCAAATACCTGTATTCTTAGGTGGTCTTCTTCATTAAGCATTATACAAATATTCTCTTCCTCATTTAATAAAATAGCTCCAATATCATTATTGTTTACTGCAAAGTCAGGGCTAATAATGTGTTTTTCTATTAAGCCTAGTTTTGTAATATCATCCATATCTTTAAGTCTTAAAAATTTCAATCCATATCCAATATTAGGCGTAATATTTTCTATTCTTTCTAGTACCTGTTCTAATTGTTTTGTATTACCCCTATTAACAAAAGGAATATCTTCTAGGTTTCTCGCCATTCTAATTCTTGAACTAATTACAACATCTGAATTTTTTCCACTTTGTAAATACCAATTCAACATACTTTTCCCTCCTATTTTTCTTCCATTTTCTTGATTTCATCTCTAATTTTAGCTGCTTCTTCGTATTTTTCTTCCTTAATCATTTTCTTAATTTCTGCTTTCAATTTTTTTATTTTTTCTTCTTTTTCATTCTTTGCATCGTCTACATTATTATTTTCCTTCAAAATCTCATCTTGCTCATTCTTTTTATTTAATTTTCTTCCAATATATCTATTGCTACCATGTAAACGTTTTAAAATTGGATCAATTTTGTCTGCAAAGACTTCATAACAATTACTACAACCAAATTTACCTTGATTTACAAATTCATCATAAGTCATTTTACATTTATCACATACTAAAGGTTTTGTCTGAGTTAATAATGGCATAAATCCATCATTATATTCATTTAAAAAATCCCCAAATAAACTAGAAAAATTTATTGGCATATTAAATCCCATATTGCCTATTCCCAATTCTTTGCTACATTTATCGCAAAGTAGCATTTCTTTTTTTACTCCATTTACAACTTGAGTATATCTAACATTTGCTTCTCTTTTTTTACAATGTTCACACAACATAATAATCAACTCCTTTAATCTTCTACTAAATTTAATAGCATATTTTTAAAAATGTTTGCTCTTAAATTATCTCTTATTGCTGGTGGTACTATTAATACATTATCACTTGTTGCCACCTTTAAAAGTCTTGCTTCTTTTTCATTAATAATCTCATACGAAATAAAATTACTTATAAAAATATCTACTTCATTACTACTTATTTTATCTCCTATACTGGCAATTATATGCATTAGATAATTGCTTTTTGTAATATTAACTTTTTTTATTTTTATAGAGCCCCCTCCTCCTCTTCTACTTTCTACATAATATCCCTGTGCAGGGCTAAACCTTGTAGATATTACATAGTTTATTTGAGAAGGTACACAATTAAATTGCTCAGCTAGTTCATTTCTTCTTATTTCTATATAATCATCGTCCTGAAATAGATTTTTTATAAATTCTTCTATTACATCTGACATTCGCATATCATCGCCTCCATTTTCTTGACTTTAACTTTCTTTGACTTTTATTATATTACGTTTTTTATTTTAGTCAACACATATTTTAAGCCATATTTGTTGATTTAAAACAATTATGGCTTGTTATCTTGTATTTTATTGATTTTTAATGTAAATTTAAAATTTATTATATACTATATCTATGATATTAATTTATCTCTTGAAATTACAACAACAGGTCTAGTACCTGAATTATTTCCATACCACAAATATTCTCCAAATCCTCCACCCGAAGGTATATACCATACCGTTGAACCATCCCTCCATGTTCCTAACCAATATGCTGCATTACATGCACGTATATTAGTAGATAATATATTATATTCATCATAATACATTAACCTACCAGTACCTCCTACACTCCTTCCAAATGATTGCGCTTGTGATACAGCCTCATTATAATTTCCATTACCTATAGTTGTACTATGCAATAAAGTTAATGTATCACCATTATCAGATATTACATTGAATTTTTTATTAACATAAATTACTTCAGCACCAACTTCATACCCAACTACTATAATATTGCATGTTTCAGTTATTACAGTATCGTTATAATTGGTTATGGTTACGGTTACTTTTGCATTTCCTTCTTTTTTCCCCTTAACTTCTCCGCGTATTAATATTTACATCAATTATATTTGAATTACTACTTTCAAATTTTATATTTTTATATTCTCCACCTTCTAAAATTAATTTTGGAATTATACTTCCTCCAACTTTAATTTGTCCTCCGTTATAAGTTGTTATATGTACAGGCATTTTTTTTATATAATCTTCCACTTTATTTAGAAAATCCTGTTCATTCTTACTGCTTTCTTGATATTTATTTACACCAGCCTGTGCCTTGTTTATTAAACCATTTTCTCCTAGCACCATCGACAAGATCACTCCTGCTAGTATTAAAAGTATAATTATTGTTATTATCAATGCTACTAATGTAATTGCTTTGTTACTTTTCAAGTTCATTTTTATACCTCTTTCCTTTGTATTTCTAACAGAATTACAATTTTAGCTTATCCATCTTCAAGCAATATTATGTAATCCTATGTTAATTAGTTAACAGTATTTTATACTATTATTTTGAACTTGTAAAGGAGAAACTAACAAAAAAATAAAAAAACTTACCTTTATGTGGTAAGCTTTTTGTTCTTCGCTTTCTTTTCCGCGATTTATCACAAATATCATTTTTTCCATTCGGTTCTTCCTAGCCGTAAGAAAAATATATAAAATTTAAAAGTGAGTTCGACCTTGAAGCAGTCATTCACCCCACAGGTTTAGAATGTGTTCAATAGAATTTGAAAAGGCTGTCGTTCAAGCGCCTTGGAGAACGGAACGGCTAAATTTTCATATATTTTTGTGTAGGCGGTAACCATAGCAGTTAGCAAAAGAATATGTAGGAAAAACTACATTTTTGTTTGTCATTTTTCTACACATTTTATACCATTTACAGTATTTCCATTTTACACAAAATTTTTTCCAGTCCCTCATGTTATTTTATATAAAGTACTACACGAAATCCAAAAGTACTATTCGTCGTAGAAATCGGATCATTTCCTCCTCTTGAACATGCTGAGCCAAAAATAGAAGTATTATTGCAAGACCCCCCACGAATCGTACAATAATTTGTGCCCTGTCCTATTTCCTCTGTCCATTCCCATACATTCCCAGCTATATCATAAACATGATAAGCTTCTGTTATTTTACTCGCTCCTGTTGTATATTCTGTCGATGTATTTATTTTCGTAGATACTTCTGTCTGTTTTTCTCCCCATGAACTTATATAACCACCACTTTGAAATAGCGTTGCAGCTCTTCCTGTATACATTAAACTATTATCAGTATAATTCCCCCATCTACTTGAATTTTTCATATCATTTTCTGTAAATATGACTTTATTAGTATTCGTTGTTCCAGTAAATCTGTTTAACATCACATCCCATTGTGTTCCTGTTATTAATCCACTTGTTACACAATTATTATTTTCATACATTTTTTCTGCACTTTTTTTACTATTGGGTTGAGTTATAAATATCCATGGCAATATTCCTGCCTTTGATTTGGGTACACCTGCTATATTATAGCTTGAACTATTATATAATTGATTCCCACTATATTCTTTTATTCCATCTGCTAACCCAGCTTCATATCTTGCTACGTAAAACCCCTTATATCTTTTTACTTTATCTATTTCTTCTTGGCTTGGTCCTGATTTATCATATCCACCATAAACATATTGGCTTCCCCAATCTGTTTTGTGATATTCTTCCTCTGTACAAGGTATCCATACAAATTGATTGCCTACTAAACTTGTTGTATATTCCCATGTTGTTTTATCTACTTTTCCATCATACTCATCCTCTTGAGCATCTGAAATTATTACTCCATTATCTAAATTTCCTCCTACATAATAAAAATCTTTTGGTACTGGTATTATATTTTTCTTATCATCCAACACAGCATATACTGTATCTTTATTCCATCCATCTGGTAAATCTACTTTTGTGCCTGGTGACTTTAGTTGTAAATCCATATAATTTTCTATGCTATTTAATAGCTTTTGTTCATTTTCACTACTTTTCTGATATTTATTTACGCTTGACTGTGCCTTGTTAATTAAGCCATTTTCTCCTAGCACCATTGATAAACTTACTCCTGCAAGTATTAAAAGTATAATTATTGTTATTATTAATGCCACCAATGTAATTGCCTTGTTACTTCTCAAGTTCATTTTTATACCTCTTTCCTTTGTATTTCTATATAAAATTATAATTCTATTATATTCTGATTTTCATATTTTATGTAGACGTGTGTTATTCATATTTTTAATACATTTTATATTATATTTTTGAACTTGTAAAGTATAAAAAACAAAAAAACCTACCTTCCTACAAAGGTAAGTTTTTTGTTCTTCGCTTTATTTTCCGCGATTTATCACAAATATCATTTTTTAGCTTAATAAGCTATTTTTATTTAATAGAAATTCCTGTAGACCAATGATTAAAATACCTTCTTCGGTCATCCAGCTTTTTTTATTATCTTTTACAACAATTATCTTTTTGAAATTATCTCCAATATTCATTAACGGTCTTTCTTCTTGTAACGTTTTTTCTCGTGTAGGCAAACTCAATGCAACCTGTACATAATATCTTCTGTCGGCTTGATTGCATATAAAATCAACTTCAGTCTGTTTTCTTTTATTATTTTCTCTAATTTCAACAACTCCAACATCAACATTATACCCTCTATATATCAATTCATTATATATAATATTTTCCATAATATGGTCTTCCTCTTGTTGTCTAAAATTTAACCTTGCATTTCTTAAGCCTATATCAGCAAAATAATATTTAGATGGTGTCGATATATACTGCTTGCCTTTAACATCATATCTTTCAACTTTTTCAACTAAAAATGAATTTTCCAAATATTTTATGTATGATGTAATTGTATTTATTGAAACCTCTTTCATGGAACTACTTGTAAAAGTATCCGATAATTTTTTTGGATTTGTTAGCGAGCCTATTGACGATGCCAATATATTAACCACTGTATCTAAAACGTCCACTCTTTGAACTTGATGTCTTTCAATAATATCACTTAAATAGGTTCTTTCAAATAAATCCTGCAAATATTTACTTTTTTGCTCATCAGTTTTTTGTGATAATATTCTTGGTAATCCTCCATAAGTTTTATATTCATCCCATGCTTCATCAATACTTCCTTCATAAGCTGATAAAAATTCGCCAAATGTTAGTGGTAATACTCTAACCTCGTCTCCTCTACCACGAAATTCCGTTTTTATATCTGATGACAAGAACTTCGAATTACTACCTGTTACATATATATCTAAATTTTCTATGTGTAAAAAACCATTTAATACAGATTCGAAATCTTCTACTTTTTGAATTTCATCTAAAATAACATAATACATATCTCTATCTAGTATTAAAGAACGTATATATTCATCTAGAACATCAGGATCTAAATATTTATTGTTTTTTCGTTCATCTAAATCAATTTTTATTATATGGTCTTCTTTTACTCCATTACCAAGTAAATAATTTTTATACATAGGGTCTAACAAATATGATTTGCCACATCTTCTTATTCCTGTTACAATTTTAATAAGCCCATTTTCTTTTCTATCTATTAATTTTTCTAAATATATATATCTCTTTATTTCTTTCATAAATGCCTCCATTGAATTTTTTTGACATTTTCGTCATTCCTTTTCATTATTATTATACCACGCTTTTCATTTTATATCAAATAAATCCACAAAATGCATTGTTTTTTAAACTCTTGATCAAATATTTATTCTAATTCGTGAACATATATATCCCTTACTCCCATGCCTATTGCTGGATATGTTTGATAGCAACTAAATTTAACTACTATACTATCAAAGGAAAATCCATCTGAACAGTTTATTGAATTTATAAGTGTGTTTCTAATGTATGCACTAACCTTTGTTCCATCTCCTACTATTTTTAAATTTCCATCCATTGAAGACCCATAAGCATATTTATTATCGCCCCTGTAATTTACCAAAGTCTTACCTAAATATCCATATTCAAGATTCATTACCAAATTAGCTGACCATGAGTCTGAAATTTCAATAACAGCGACTGCTGTTTCTCCATTTAATAACTCAATTGTTAAAATGCCTAATCTTGAAGCTGTATTATTATTAAAAAAAGCATTTGCTACAATTTCAAATTTTGAACCCACATCTATCGGCTTATTTTCAATTTTTACTACTGCACTTCTCCAACTACTACCACCTGGATATGATGTAGGATATATTCCATTTGCATCATTTATTCCAACTGTGCCAGATGTAACCGTATAATTTCCTTTGTAATTACTATCAAATTTTATTCTTTCTTCTGCTTTCCATACTGCATATAATGTTACATCATTTGTAGGCATTATAAATGTTTTTTCTCCATCAGCAGTATATTTAGCCTCTCCGTCTATTGTATCTGAATAGCCTATAAACCTATATCCATCTCTTTTAATTTGTTTGTCAAAATATATATTTACGTTTGTTCCGCTTACTCTTAATCTACTTTCTGGTAATGTTCCTGTTCCTCCATTTAAATCGTATGTTAATGCTTTTCTTACTATATTTTCTCTTTTTCCTATTACCTTTTCTACTTCTAAATTACCATTTATATTTTTCAATTCAACTACATTATTCTCATTATCCATAAAAAAATAACTATCGTTTTCTTCATAGACTACTCCATTTCCTGTGTCTACTCCGCCTTCAAATGATTTAACATATTCAGCCATTGTTCGCGTTTCTTGTTCATTTACCATTTTTATTTTTACTTCTACTATAGCTATTTCTGCTTCTTCTTTTATAGCACTTTCTTGATATTTATTTACACCAGCCTGTGCCTTGTTAATCAAGCCATTTTCTCCTAGCACCATTGATAAACTTACTCCTGCAAGTATTAAAAGTATAATTATTGTTATTATTAATGCTACTAACGTAATTGCTTTGTTACTTCTCAAGTTCATTTTTATACCTCTTTCCTTTGTATTTCTACATAAAATTATAATTCTATTATGTTCTCATTTTCATATTTTATGTAGACGTGTATTATTCATATTTTTAATACATTTTATATTATATTTTTGAACTTGTAAAGTGCAAACAGTAAAATTGAAAAAACTTACCTTCATTGTTTAGTAAGTTTTTGTTCTTTGCTTTCTTTTCTGCGATTTATCACAAATATATTTGTTCTTCTCGCTAATGCATTGCTAAGTTTAAGTTGCTAAACTGCCTTTTACTAGCCGTAAGAAAAATATATAAAATTTAAAAGTGAGTTCGACCTTGAAGCAGTCATTCATTACACAGGTTTAGAATGTGTTCAATAGAATTTGAAGAGGCTGTCGTTCAAGCGCCTTGGAGAACGGAACGGCTAAATTTTCATATGAGCCTATAAGGCTCTGTTACTAGCCACCACTTAAGTGGTACAGTTTGACAGCTTTCAGCCACCTTCTCTTGTGCTTTTGTTACTTACTACCCTTTAAAAGGGTCTTTATATTCTTTTATTGTTACTTGGTCAGACATCATATCTTCTTTTAATTGATTTTCTACATAATTATATACTGCTGCCTTGTTATTTTCTACCATACTTACATAATATTCTCTACACCAAAATACTCTATTTCCATATTTGTATTTTAAATTTGCATGTCTCTCAAATATTATTAATGTACTTTTCCCTTTTAAATATCCCATATATCTCTTTTCTTCTAAATTTTGGTGCAAATACTATATGATATTTGTATTCAAATGTTGTATGTGCTAAACTATCTGTGTATGAACTTTTCATACGAATCACTCCTCTATTATTTTAATTTTTAAGCCGTCAAACTTAAAATTATTATAACATTGAGAGTGATTTTTTTGTTACATTAATCACAACTATAAGTTCTATAGGACTCCCCAGCATAGCTGGGTGGTTAACGCTAAAGTTAAAAAGAGCTATAACTTTAATTAAAAAATTATAGCTCGAAAAATATTGATTATTATTGTTTTTATAGTAAAAATATTATATAATATGCAAAGTCCCACAAAGGACGATCCCTAAAGAAGGGAGGTGTTGTATCAAAATGACCGGATACAGTCTTATATGGATTCTACTTCAAAAAATCCAAGAATTGGAAAAAGAATTAGAAGCCTATAAAAACAACACAAACAAAAACTGATTTTTCAGTTCAGAGTGGTCCTCTATCCACTCTGTTTTTTTTATTGTAAAAAACAATAAAAAAAGATATGCGCCTCTATACACATATCTAGTGTTGCTTTCGATGACCGGATCAGTCTCTTTAAGCTAACTTAATTATAACACCATTTATATTATATGTCAAATATATTTTAAAATTCATTTTTTCTAGTATTAAATAATAATAAACCTACCTTCATACAAAGGTAAATTTTTTGCTTTTGTTCTTCGCTTTCTTTTCTGCAATTTATCATAAATATATTTGTTCTTCTCGCTAATGAGATGCTAACTAAAAAAACTAGCATAAGCCTCTTACTAGCCGTAAGAAAAATATATAAAATTTAAAAGTGAGTTCGACCTTGAAGCAGTCATTCACTCCACAAGTTTAGAATGTGTTCAATACTGCGTGAAAAGGCTGTCGTTCAAGCGCCTTGGAGAACGGAACGGCTAAATTTTCATATATTTTTGTGTAGACGGTAACACGGCAGTTAACAAAAAAATGTAGAAAAAATGACATTTTTGTTTTGTAATTTTCGACATTTTTATTATCTCATAAACAAGATAGGTTAATTATACCTAAAAAAGCCAAAGAAAAAACTAGTCAAATTTGCTCAATTTTACTTGAGAATTTTTGACTAGTTTTATTATACAATTTACACAAAATGCATTGTTGTTTTACAGTCTCTCAAAAAGTTCAAAAAAAACTACAATTTAGATTTAGAGATAACTACAACTGGTCGTACCCCAGAGGTCCAGTTGGTCGGACCGGGGTGAACGGTGTTATCGCTGTCCTTCTTGGCTCTGTTGATGCATATCTCGTAGATGGTGCCATCGCTTAAAACTAACGAGGCGTAGAGGTCGCCGCCGTAGTGTTTATTCGTGTCCAAAAGCCAATAGTCAGTGTTATTCGCCCTATAATTTGCAGCAACACCACCTGCTTCTGCTTTTGTTAAAAGTCTCCCACTTCCTCCTAAGTTGCTTCCAAATGTACTTGCTTGACTTTTTGCGCTATACCAATCTGCTTCACCTATACTTGTTTTGCATAGCAATGTTACATTTGTTCCGTCATCTCCTATTACATAAAATTCATATCCTCCAAGGCTTACTGTTTCTCCATTTGAATACACCTTTTGTTTCTTTACCTTTAATGTATACTCAACTGATTTTTCTTTATATTCTTTTGTTCCTGCACTTGTTACAGTTATTGTTGTTGTTTCATCTACATTCTTTGGCGTTACTGTTATTGTGTTTCCGCTTATAGTAGCTGTTGCAATATCTTCGCTTGATGTTTTTACGCTTAACTCTCCTCCGCTTGCATTTTTTATTACGTCAAATGTTATTGTATTCGGATAAGTACATTCTCCACTTGTTGCTGAAAGTTCTATTTCTCCATCTTTTCTATTTAGTAAGTCAAAGTATTCTTCTACCTTATTTAATAAATTCTGCTCATTTACATAGCTTTCCTGATACTTATTCACGCTTGACTGTACCTTGTTAATTAATCCATTTTCTCCTAGCACCATTGATAAACTCACTCCTGCTAATATTAGCAATATAATAATTGTGATTATCAATGCTACCAATGTGATTGCCTTGTTACTTTTAAATTTCATAAAAAACTCCCTTTCATTTGTATTCAATTTTATATTCAATTAATGAACATTATATAACATAATGTTTTAAAATACAATATAACATTTTGTTTTAATGTGTCTCTATTTGTATTATTTACAAATGTTTGGAATTTTATTATTTTTTACGAAAAAAAGCTAAAAAGTTCAAAACTTTTCAGCTTTCTAATTATTATTTTATATATAGTAAATAAGTTCCATCTAAACTTCTAAGTTGCCATTCATTTATTGCTGTAGGATAATTTATTTGAGGTAAACTTGAAAAATCAACATTTGCTTCTGCATTTGTGATATTTTTTATAATCTCAACAGTTCCATTTACATCCTGTCCAACAATATATAGCCCATTTTGAACCATTGCTTGTATCTGCTCTAGTGTTCTTTGAGAATTTACTAACGAACTTAATTCAAACTGACCTCCTAAAACTCCTATTTTAGTATATTTAAAGTTTGAATTTATTTTGCCAGTAATATCGGCCAATGCTTGTTTTCCATTTTCAGTTAAAATTAATTTACCTTCTATATAATACAATGGTTCAATTTTATCATAAATCGGTTCAAAAACTTCAAAACCATCGTAATCAATTGCTCCATATTTTCCATTTTCTTCATAAACTAATAAATCTTTTTCATACCATCTTGTCTCTCCACCAGCTGTAGATTGAATTACAGATATATTCTTATAATTTTCATACAATTGCTCTTTTACGCTATTTAAAACTACAACATTATCTCCTGTTTTACAAACAAATATATCTTTATAATTGTTTGGAATATCTATCCAATCATAAGCATTTTCCAAAATAGTATTTCCACTTTGATCTATAACTCCAAATTTATTGTTTACGTAAGTTGCATAATAACACTTTGGTGTATTCTTTTCTATTTCTTGAATTGATTTTATTTTGTATTCGCTATATTCATAATCTAAATTTTTTGTTAGAGTAATTTTTACTGTTGTTGATTCTAATCTATCTATTGCAGCAGTATTAATTTTATCCATAGTACCATATTTAATCATTTGAGCTTGAGTTGGCCAACATACTTTGTAAGTAATATCGTATACTCCTTTTACTTTTTCTATAGATATTATATCTGTAACAAATCCTGTAAGCTGACTTGCTTGACTTGTCTGCGCTAAAACATTAGATAAATTATCTATTTTTTCTCCCTTAATTTCATTTAAAGCAACTTCCATTTCTGCTTCTTTATTGGCACCACTATTTGATACAGAACTACTTTCTCCAATATTCATGTTTATTGAACCACTGTTTAAAGACGATTGTGTATTTCCATTATTAATTGTATTTGCTAGCATTGCATTGTCGTCACTAACAACAATAGTGTTATTTACCATAGTTTCATTTGTAATTGTTGTATTTGAAGTATTCTCAATTGCATTCTGGGTAGTGTTAATTACATTGCTGTTATTTGTATTAGTACTTGTTCCTGTTACACTTCCGTTCTTTTGTTCCTTCATTGAAACAATTTGTTCTGCAACTGCTACAAGCTTTTGCTCATCTGTTTGATATTTATCAGATGTAAGTATTGCAAATACACCTAAATAATTTTCCTTTAAATTTTTCTTTTCATCAACGGTTATTTCATCGTTAGTATCTAATAATGCTTCTTGATTTATTGTATTTTCATTATTTTGTTGTTCACTTGCATTTTTATTTGCAGTTAAAACAAAATACAAAATACCAGCTACTACTAATAATAAAAGCACAACTACAATTATGATAATAGCAACTTTACTTATTCCTTTTTCATCTTTCATGCCAGATTTTGAAAGCATCTAAATTCCTCCCTTGTTATTTAAAATATTTGTTAATATTTTATCTCTTATGCACTTTATTGTCAATAAAATGCTAATTAAATTTTCTCTTGGTTATGCTATCTAATTTCTTTGAGTTTTCTTTTTGCTTATCTAGAGGTAACCATTTATAATAAGAGCAAATAAATTCTCCAAACATAGTTTGATCTTTACTTTCTTCTTTACAAAAATTATACATTTTTTTATTTTTCCTCCCAATTATGTTTCTTTTGTTATGTGCATTTTATATTTAAAATATACTTAATATCGACATTTTCATACTGTTGCTTATTCTACAAATATATGATACAATAAATTAAGTTAATTTTTTATTTTTGTTTGCATTGCAATTGCAATGTATGAGAAAGGATGAATTAAAATGAAACGGTTTTTTGCAAGTTTAATGATTGTTGCAACTGTATTTTGCACTTTCAATTTTTCAACTACTGAAGCCGCAATGTCGAAAGAACAAGCTATATCTGCCGTTGATTCTGTTGATTCAATTAATGGCAAATTACTTGTTCGAGAAGAAGACCTTCTAATCTTCCTCGAGGTATTGTATGATAAGGGGCATAGAGTAACAAAAATATGTCGTATTCCATCTAACAATACTCCAGATGTTTTTTTTAGTATTTCATATTAATAAGGCATCCTTTTTCAAAAGCAGAGTTACTCCCGTAACCCTGCTTTTTCTATATTTCTTGCTTATATTGGCAAAATGTAGTATAATTTATTTATGTTTAATATTATTTTGTTTTACATCACAATTGCGATGTAGAGAAAGGATGAAAAAAAATGAAAAAGGTATTTGCAACTATGTTACTGGCTATCACTGTTTTTAGCTTTGGCTTTGCTTCTCCAGAAGTATCTGAAGCTTATACTAAGCAGGAAATTACTACTGCAGTTGAAAAAGCCTCTACCGGCACAAAAATGCTTTTCATTCCTGAAGCTGATTTGCAGACTGTTCAGACTGTACTTGAAGAAAAAGGAATGGTAATCATTCAGCAGGTTAAGGTTAGAGACCAGAACAATAATTTTTATTATCGTATTCGTTTTCATTAATTTCTAGTAGGACTTCTATAGGAGTCCTACTTTTCTTTAACTATAAATTGTAATTTGTATTTATATTGTCAAAAATTAATTTTAATATTTTATTGACTTTATCACTCCAATTAGAGTATAATAAAAAAAGGAAATGACAATTCCGTTAGATACGGTTTTGCCGGAATAGATTTAAATAAACCATTCATCTCCGTCAAAAGTAGAATGGTTTATTTTTTATTTGTCTACAGTATTTACAAATTTTCACAATTTGTTTAAAAAAGCATTAGGAGCATTTAAATAAGGATAATACTTATTTAAATGCTCCTAAATGACGTCTTCTTCTAATTATTCAGCTTTTTTTGCTACAACTTCTTTTCCATTGTAATATCCGCAATTACCACATACTCTGTGTTGTAATACTGGTTCATGACAATGTTTACAAGTTGATAAATTTTGATTTTCTAATTTCCAAGTAGATCTTTTGTGACCTGTTCTTGCTTTTGACCATCTTCTTTTTGGTTGTGCCATTCTTATTCCCTCCTTGAATCTCAATTATATATAAATGAGTATATATTGCACTTTTTAATACTTATAAAAGTATACAAGGATTTTTAATTTTTGTCAATACTTCTGCAAAATTTACATATAATAAATAACAAATTAAATTTTCAGGAGGAATATTATGTGTGGAATTACTGGTTTTATAAACTTCACAAAGGATATTTCAAGCTATAAAAATGTTTTAAATCAAATGACTGACGAACTTTCTAAACGTGGTCCTGACGAAAGAGGAATCTACGTAGAAAAACATATTTGCCTTGGGCATCGACGATTAATCGTTATTGATCCAAAAGGCGGAAAACAACCAATGCAAGTTAGCTATGAAGGAAATACTTATACAATAGTTTATAATGGTCAAATTTATAATACTGATGAACTAAGAAAAGAGTTGGTTTTAGCTGGTTTTAATTTTGAACGGACACTGTGACACAGAGGTTCTATTAAAAGCATATATTCACTTTGGTAATGAAGTGGTATCAAAACTAAATGGAATTTTTGCTTTTGCTATTTGGAATGCAAATAAAAACGAACTATTTTTAGCAAGAGACCATTTTGGCATTAAGCCTCTTTATTATTCACAAATTGATAATACCCTTGTATTTGCATCAGAAATAAAATCAATTTTAAAATATCCAGAAGTAGAAACAAAAATCGACAAAACTGGGTTATGTGAACTGTTTGGTCTGGGTCCATCTCATTCTCCTGGAAATACAGTTTTTAAGAATATTTATGAAATAAGACCTGCACATTTCGCTGTTTTCAATGTTTCTGGCATGCATATTCATAGATACTGGAAACTTGAAAACTATGAGCATACTGATAATTTTAATAAAACTTGCGGTAAAATTAAATTTTTATTAGAAGATGCTATTCATCGTCAACTAGTATCGGATGTTCCTCTTTGTACCATGCTTTCAGGCGGCTTAGATTCAAGCATAATTACTAAATTTGCTAGTGATTACTATAATAACCATGGTAAACAGCTAAACACATATTCTGTAGACTATATTGATAATGATAAAAATTTTGTAAAAAGTGACTTTCAGCCTAACTCAGATAATTACTACATTGATATAATGACTAAAACTTGCAACACAAAACACCATACAGTTCTAATTGATACTCCAGAATTGGCCACTGCTTTGAAAAGTGCTATGATTGCAAGAGATTTTCCCGGAATGGCTGATGTAGACTCGTCCTTCCTTCTTTTTTGCAAACAAATAAAAAATGATGCTACGGTTGCTTTATCTGGAGAATGTGCAGATGAAATTTTTGGTGGCTATCCATGGTTTTTTAGAGAAGATGCTCTAAAAAGCAATACTTTCCCTTGGTCAATTGCAATTTCTGAAAGACAAAAGCTTTTGAATCCAGACATTAGTAATAAAATTGAGTTAAAAAATTACATTGACTTTAAATATCATGAAAGTCTAAAAGAAGTTAATATTCTGGATACCGATAGTCATGAAACAGCTGAAAAAAGAAAAATATTTTATTTAAACCTAAATTGGTTTATGCAAACACTTTTAGAACGTTCTGATAAAATGTCTATGTTTAACGGTTTTGAACTTCGTGTTCCATTTTGTGATTATCGTCTGGTTCAATACGTTTGGAATATTCCTTGGGAAATGAAAGCTTTGAATGGCAGAGAAAAAGGCTTATTACGTTATATTATGAAAGATTATTTACCTGATGAAATTGTGTATCGTAAAAAAAGCCCATATCCTAAAACTCATAATCCAAATTATCTTGCAACAGTAAAAAAATTGTTTCAAGAACAAGTAATGTCAAATTCTAATGCTCCGATTTTTGATTTATTAAATCAAAAATATATTGATGAAATATTACAAACAGATGGCAGAGCATTTACAAGACCTTGGTTCGGTCAACTTATGACTGGTCCACAGCTTATTGCATATTTACTTCAAGTAAACATGTGGCTTGAGGTATATAAGCCTAAAATTGAAATTTAAAATAAAGATATGGTCATTATTTTTGACCATATCTTTATTTTATTATATTCATAATTTCATTTGCTTCTTTTCCACCCTTGCGTTTAGAAACGTATATTCCAATAGCAGTAATTACAAAAGTTATACCATATATAATTAAGGAAATTATCCATTCTCCCTTTGTCAAACTATTTCCTACCATTGTTGATGAAATAATTGAAGGAAATCTAGCAAATGTTGAAATTAAAATAAAATGCATTGGCTTAATTGGAAGCAAGGCACCTATGTATACCAATAAATCCTTTGGAGTTCCTGGTATAAAGAATAGCAAAGCCATAATAAATTCCAATCTGCTAGTATCTTGCAAAAATTTACTATTTTCAATTTTTTCAATTTTCTCTTTTGAAATAAAATTTTCCAATACCTTCTTGCCTAATTTTGCAACCAAAAAATAAATCATTATAGTACTTATAAAAGATGCAAAAGTTATAAAAAGAAATCCTCCCCAAGTTCCATAGCACATACCTGCTAATACCTCTAATGGTTCTGCTGGTAATACAACTAGAATAATTTGCAACAATTCTAGCCCCATTAGCATCAATCCTCCTGTAACGCCCATATTATTGATTTGCTCTTTAAACTGTACTTGTCCTTCATGTGTTGATAAATTTGTCATAAGCGGTGCTAGTTTCCATATTATACCAGCTATAAATAAAACTGCTAATACAGTTAATATAATTTTAAAATACTTCGATTTGTTACTTTTCATTTTACCACCTTTAATACATTATTTTACCACATTTTTCTACAAATAACACTACGTCTTATTCTTTTTTAAATATTTTTTTTCAAATTCATCTATTGTCATTGGCTTAGAAAAATAATATCCCTGAATAATGTCACATCCTATTTTCCTTAAATATTCAACCTGTTCTTTCGTCTCGATACCCTCTGCAACAGTTTTTATTTCTAAACGTTTAGCCATTTGGATAACTGATTCTACTATAGCTTTAGCTCGTTCATTAGATAAGATTTCATCAAAAAAGCTTTTATCCATCTTTAAAATATCTATATGAATATCTTTTAACATACTAAAAGACGAATAACCTGTTCCAAAATCATCCATCGAAACACAGAAGCCTAGTTCATGTACTTTTTTTTCGGCTCGTTTGGCTTCCTCTATATTATGAACCACCGTGCTTTCTGTCATTTCAAGCTCTATTAAATTAGGAGATACTCCATATTTATTAAGAGTTGCCATTAAAGTTTCAGTATGTTTACTGTTAAACAAATGTAATTTTGATTCATTAACAGCAATCGAAACTTCTGTATAGTTTTTTTCTTTCCATTGTTTTTGTTTCTTACATATTTGTTCTAAAACATAGGTATCTAAAGCTTCTATTAATCCATTTTTTTCGAAATTAGGAATAAATGCATTTGGCAATAAAAAACCTTTTTGAGGATGTTGCCACCTTACTAAAGCCTCAGCCCCCGCCAATGTTTCGTTTTCTGTAAAAAACTTTGGTTGCAAATATACAATAAACTCTTCTTTTTCTATAGCTTGCTCCATTTCCTTTCTCAATCTTTCCGTTTTCATTATTTTAACCTCCAAAAAAAAGATACTATTACTAGTATCCTTTTAAAATATAAAATTATTCATTTTTCACTATAAATGCATTGGGCAAATATCTTTCGCCCATAGGTGTTGACGGTTTGTTAACTACCTTATTTTCATAATACATGGTTGCCGAAGAACCTCCATCTAGGTTTGCCGCATTATAGGCTCCATATTTTTCAAAAATATTTTGCAATTCAAGCAAAGTTGCTCCTAAACTATAACCTGGTTGTCTTCCATCTATCGAAACAAAAATTAAAGTTCCATCTCTCTTTTGCCCAATAGCCATTCTTGGCTGTATTCCACCAGAATTTTCGTTTTTTATTTGTTTATTTCCATTTACAATTATAAATGGACCAAATTCTACTGCTGAATTAATTCCTACATTAATAGCTTCTTGATAAGTATATTTACCTAGTATTAATTTGCCTTCCTTAGATAAACCTATTAAACTATATTTTGTTTTAGCATCTCCATTTACAAGTTTTTTATCTATAATAACCGCATCTACTAATTTATTTCCCTTGCCATGTCCACCATCGTCAGCAAAACCACCTGCATTAATTCCGGCAATTGCTCCTTTTTCCTTTACAATCTGACTTAATTTTGTTCCCGTTGTTTTTTGTCTTGTATCTACCAATTGAACCCTACTTGGATTTCCTATAATTAAAACATAACCAACATAATTCTTACCACTTATTTTTTCATATTTTATTTCGTTTTTCTTGTTTGTTATCTTTATTTTAGATGGGTCAGAATTTTCGCTATTATCAACTGAAAGTTTCTGCATTATTTCCGCAATTTCGTCATCAGACAAAAACCATGTAGCTAAATACTGATGATTCATTGTGCTCATAGCAGTTTGCACCCATAACTCTTTGTACTTTTGAAATAAACTTGTCTTAAAAAATAAGAATAAGAAAATAACACCCGCTATAAAAATAATAAGCAAAATTTTTAATATTTTAATTAAAGTTTTCTTAAAACCCTTTTTGTTTTTTTTCTCCTTTTTAGGTTTCTTACTATTACCTTTCTTTTCATTCTCCTTTAAATCATAGGGATTATTAAGTATTACATTAGTCATTGTATCAATATCCATTACAATTCTCCCTTCGTTTTATCGGATACTATTATACTGCATTTTATGTCATAAAAAAAGAGTATTAACCGTAAAAAATATTTTTCAATTTCTTCTTTAGTTGCTGTAATTTGTCCTTGTATGTATTCGCCTTTTCCGCCTCCTCTTCCGCGGAAAATTGTTGTAAGTTCTTTGGCAATAGGTCTTAAATCTATTTTATCACTCATGATTTGGAAACGATAATTATCTCCATTCTTTGCAAATACAGCAGAAATTTCTAAGCTTTTTTCTTTTAGTTTCGTGCATAAATTTTTCATTTCATTTGAATCTAAAGCTTCTTTAAATAATAATTGTACTTTCTTTGGCTCTAAGCTGTTTACTTCCGCTTCAAATATTTTCTCTTCTAAGCATCTATTTTGATGTTGCAATTGCTTTACTTTTTCCTGTAATTCTTCTACTTTATTGTACACCTCATCATGCTTACATGATAACAATGTTGATGTGCTATTTACTTGGTTGTATATATCATTATAATTCTGAATGGCTTTTTTGCCACAAATCATTGAAACCCTACAACCAGACTTATATTTTTCTACTGACAATAGTTTTATCATTCCTATTTCACCAGTTTTTTCTACATGCAAACCACAGCAAGCACAAATATCGTATCCTGGTATTTCTACAATACGTATAATCCCTTCTAGTTCTTTTTTGCTCCTATATTGCATATCTTTTACTTGTTCTTTAGTGTAATTATTTATTTTAATTTCAATATTTTGAAAAACAGCTTCATTTGCTTTCTGTTCAATTTTTTCTATTTGTTCTTTCGTAAGAATTACATTAAAATCCATCGTTACTGCATCCTGCCCCATATGAAATCCAACATTTTCAGCAGTATATTCTTTGCAAACTAAGCCCGAAACAATATGTTCTGCAGTATGGTGTTGCATGTTAGAAAATCTACTTTCAAAATCAACTTTTCCAATAACAGTTTCTCCAACTGCTATTGGCTTTTCAAGAGTATGATAAATAATATCATTTTTTATTTGTACATCTTTTACTAAAATTCCATTAATTTTTCCTATATCAGCTTTTTGTCCTCCACCTTCTGGGTAAAATGCTGTATTTTCTAAAACAATTTTGTACACCCCATTATCTTCTATACACTCAACAACTACTGATTCAAAGTCTGTCTTATAATTATCTTTATAATATAATGTTTCTTTCATTTTGCTCACCATTCCTAGTCTATTAATTTTTCCAATTCTTCCAAATTTTTCTCAAAAAATTCAAATGCTTCTTCATATGGCTTTGTACTTTCTAAGTCTACATCAACCATTTTTAATAAATCAATTGATTTTTTGCTACATCCTTGTTTTAGCATGTCTATATATCTATTTACAAAAGTTTCTCCTTGTTCTAATACCTTTTTTGCTATTGCTATTGCTGATGATATTCCTGTTGCATATTTATAAACATAGAAACAACTGTAAAAGTGAGGTATTCTAGCCCATTCATATTTTATAGGTTCATCTATAACTGTATCATCGCCAAAATATTTTTTGTTAAGTTCATAATAAATTTCGCATAAGTCATCTGATGTTAAGCTTTCTTGTTTTTCTATTTTTTCATGGACTATCTTTTCAAATTCTGCAAACATTGTTTGTCTTATTAAAGTAGCTCGTATTCTATCTAATTGATTATTAATCAGTGCTGCTTTTTTATGCTTATCATCTTCTTTATTAATTAAATATTGCCCTAAAATAATTTCATTAACAGTAGAGGCAACTTCTGCTACCATAATTGTATAGTTTGCATCAATTACATTTTGATTACTGTTAGAATAGTATGAATGTATTGCATGACCTAATTCATGTGCAATGGTACTAACATCTTCCTCTTGATTTGTATAATTTAACAAGACATATGGATGACAGCCATATACACCTAGGCTATATGCACCACTTTTTTTATTCTCTGCTGGATATACATCAAGCCAACTTTCTGCAAAAGCTTGTTTTAATAAATTTTGGTATTGCTCTCCTAATGGTTTTAATGCATCTAATACCACCGTTTGTGCATCTTCATATTTTATTTCTTTGTTTTCTACTTCTAAAACATTTACATATACATCATATAGATGGATTTCATTATTAGCTAATAACTTTTTCTTTAATTTTAAATATCTATGATTTAAATATAATTTGTCGTCTACAACCTTTACCAAGCTATCATATACAGCTTTAGTTGCATCGTCCGCATGAACAGCAGAATCTAAAGATGAGTCATACTTGCGAAGCTTACTTTCTACAACTCTTTCCTTTACCCTTGCCAAATATAGCTCTGTTATTGTATTTATATGTTTTTTATATAAAGAATACATTGAATTAAATGCCTGTTTTCTTACTTCTTGATTTTTACTCATTAAATATTTTGAATAGTTTGCATGTGTTATTTTTACTTTTTCTCCATTTTCGCCAATAATTTCTGGAAACTCAAACTCAGTTTCAGTAAAAATGTCATAACTGTTTTCGCTTGCACTAAATACCTCCCCAAAACTTGCAATTATTTTTTCTCCTTCTCTACTTAAAACATGCTTTTTATTTTCTATTATTTCATCTATAATTCTTTTATATCTTTGCAAATTCTTATTTTCGTTTACGTATTGTATTAGTTTTTCTTTATCTATTTGACTTAATTCTGGAGTTATAAATGAAGTTTCCATAGAAATTCTTGTTCCTAAACTTTCTACGTCTTTATATAAAGCAATTCTTGATGTATCTGCCATGTTTTGATGATAATTTAACATGGCATAAGCATATACTTTTTCAAATTTCTCTAATATTTTTTCATACAATGTATAACATTCTAAAATATTGTTAGAGCTTTCTTCTAGTTTCCCCTGATATTTTCCTATTTGCTCTGTCAGGTTTTCTATTTCTTCCTTCTCAATTTGCCACTCATCTAAAGTTTTAAAAATTGTAGTTAAATCCCATTTACTCATATATTATAATCTTCTCCTTTTCACAACCTTTAACCTAGAGAAATCTTCTCTTTCCTTTTCATCTAAAGCATTTTGTATGCTTTTTTCTATTTTTTGATTTTCTGGAATGATGATATTTTCCAAAGCATTAGAACGAGTTTGTACTTTTGTAATACTTAATTCTAATCTTTTAACTGTATTCTCCAATTCTGCTAATATAAGCATCTTTTCTTTTATTTCATTAAATTTTAATACAGCTTTATCTAACGAAATAGCAGTTTCATAAAACCCGTAATTTAGCTTATTATTTTCTTGTGTTTCCCAAATTACAGATGGAATTTCTACTCCCATAATTGTCTTATACTTTATATCTATACTATTTTCCTTCTTTATACCATTCGCCAAATTGCTTATTCTTTCCATTCCCATGTCAAGACTAGCTTCTTGCAATAATAAATATGCTTCCTTAAATAAATTTTCCATCTGATTTCGTAATTCAATAGCTCTTTCAGCATATTTCTCTTTTTCCTTTACAAGAATAATACGTTTTCTTTCAAGTAAACTTTGTCCCTGTTTAGAAAGTCTAATCGTATCTTGTATTCTCATCAAATTTGTTTTTGTTGGAAGATATTCATTCATTTTTGAGCACTCCTTTATTTCATTTTATCCCATTCTTCTTTTGGAAGTATTCCTAAAGTTTCTAAAGCTAAATTTAGTGTTTCCTCTATACTTCTTCTTTCATGCTTTTCTTGATGAATAAAATTACGTTCAAAAGCCTCTCCAAATTCTAAGTACTTTCTATCTAAGGTAGTTAAATCATTTTCTCCTAATACTTTAGCTAAAGCCCTTACTTCTTGCACTTTTGAATAAGACGCAAATAATTGATCTGCAATACTTGCATGTTCTGCCCTCGTATATTTTTCTCCAATTCCATCTTTCATTAATCTAGATAGTGAATTTAAAATATCTATTGGTGGATCAATACCTTTTTGAGTTAATTCTCTAGATAAAACAATCTGTCCTTCGGTAATATAGCCAGTAATATCTGGAATTGGATGAGAAATATCATCATTTGGCATAGTTAAAATAGGTATTTGTGTAATAGACCCTTTTTTCCCTTTTAACATGCCAGCTCTTTCATATATCGAAGCCAAATCACTATATAAATAGCCTGGATAACCTTTTCTACTTGGTATCTCACCTTTTAAAGCAGAAACTTCTCGTAAACTTTCTGCATAAGCTGTCATATCTGTTAATACTACCAAAACTTGGTAGTCTAAATCAAATGCTAAATATTCAGCACAAGTTAGAGCTACTTTTGGTGTTAATATTCTTTCAATAGCTGGGTCGTTTGATAAATTTTCAAAAATTACTACCTTTGACAAAACACCATTTTCTTTAAAACTGTTTTTGAAAAATTCTGCTGTTTCATATTCCACTCCCATCATGCCAAAAACTACAGCAAATTTATTTGAGTCTGTAATAGTTGATTCTCTTATAATCTTTTCAGCCAATTCATTATGTGGCATACCACTTCCTGAAAATATAGGTAACTTTTGTCCCCTGATTAAAGTCATTAATCCATCAATTGCTGATACACCAGTTTCTATATAATTTCTTGGATATTCTCTAGAAACTGGATTAATTGGGCTTCCATTTATATCCCTTTCTACGTTCGTCCTAAGCTCACCTAATCCATCAATTGGCTTGCCTGTTCCATCAAAAACTCTGCCAAGCATCTCTTCTGATAATCTTAGTGTTAATGGTTTTCCCTTTAGCACTGTTTTTGTATCAGCCAAACTAATATCATTGCTCCCCTCATAAACCTGTATTGCTGTTATTTCTTCACCTAACGTAATTACATTGCCAATTCGAACTTCACCACTTGGCAAAATTAGTTCTACTTCTTCATTATAACTTAATTCTTTTGGTGTTTTTAAAAATACAACTGGTCCATTAATTTTTTCTAAACCAATATATTCTGTTTTCAAGTATATTTCCTCCTCTATTAGATATGTTCTTTATATTCTTCATCTAACTTTTTCAAGCCATCTTTATACTTTTTGTTTATCTGTTCGAATTGTTCCAAATCTTGATTTCCTATATGATATTTTAATTTTTTATATTCTTCAAAGTATCCAAGTTCTTTTATTTTAGACATTGGTATTCCCTTATTAACTAATTTTAAGGCTCTTTCATAAAGTAAAATAATAGTATTCATTAGTTGATACTGTTTTTTTACTGGAACAGATGTATCTATATCATTAATTGCACTTTGTTGTAAGAAACCAACACGTATTGCTTGACAAGCTTCTAATAATAATTTTTTGCTGTCTTGTAATACATCTTTTCCTACAACTTTAGAAATTTCTAATAAACTGTTTTCTTCCTCCAACAATTTTATTATTTTTTGTCTTGTTTCATAAAAATTAGCATTTACATGGTCTACATACCAATTTTCAAGTTGTCTTGAATACTCACTGTAACTTAAGTTCCAATTTACCGCTGGATAATGTCTAGAATATGCCAAATTTCTATCTAATGCCCAAAATACATGAACAAATCTTTTTGTGTTTTGTGTTACAGGTTCTGAAAAATCTGAACCTTGAGGTGAAACTGCACCAATTATAGTTACAGAACCTCTTGTTCCGTTATTGTTTTCTACCATTCCTGCTCTTCCATAAAATTCTGATAGTCTAGATGGCAAATATGATGGAAAGCCTTCTTCAGCTGGCATTTCTTCTAGTCTTCCTGAAATTTCCCTTAATGCTTCTGCCCAACGTGAGGTAGAATCTGCCATTATAGCTACATTATAACCCATGTCACGATAATATTCAGCTATTGTAATTCCAGTATATATTGATGTTTCTCTTGCTGCAACTGGCATATTTGAAGTGTTTGCAATTAGAATTGTCCTTTCCATTAAAGGTTTACCTGTTCTTGGATCTATCAATTTAGGAAAATCTTCCAAAACCTGTGTCATTTCGTTTCCTCTTTCACCACATCCAATGTAGACGATAAGGTCTGCATCGCACCATTTTGCAAGCTGATGTTGTAGCATTGTTTTCCCAGTTCCAAATCCCCCTGGTAAAGCAGCTGTACCTCCCTTAGCAATTGGAAAAATAGAATCTACAATTCTTTGTCCTGTTAGTAGTGGCTCTTTAGACACCAATCTCTTTTTATAGCTTCTCATCTGTCTTACTGGCCATTTTTGTATCATACTTATTTCTTTTTTTTCGCCTTTTTTTGTCCTAACTTCAGCTATTTTATCGTTTACACTATATGTTCCTTCTTTTGCAATTTCAATTATTTCTGCCCCTTCTGTTTCTGCATACATAATTTTATGTATGATACTACTACTTTCTGGCACCTCTCCTAAAATAGTACCTTTCTTTACTTCTGCACCTACATTTAAAATGGGCTTAAAATGCCACTTTTTTTCTTCATCTAGTACTTGCGTATTACTTCCTCTTTCCAAGAAAGCCCCTTCTTTTTTTTCTAATTGATATAAGGGTCTTTGAATACCATCAAATACCTGTCCAATTAGTCCTGGTCCTAGATTTAAGCATAAAGAACTTTGCGTTCCTTCAACTGGTTCTCCTATTCTTATTCCACTAGTTTCCTCATATACTTGAATTATTGCATTTTCTCCATCTAAAGCAATAACTTCACCCATTAATTTTAAATTTGATACTAATACTACTTCATGCATTGCAAAATCTGCTTTTCCTGTTGCAATTATAACTGGTCCATTTACTTGTGTAATATATTTATATTGCATTTTCTCTACCACCTTTTATCTTCTACCTGCTCTTGCACAGCAAGTTTTAATGTATTATCAATAAAAATATTTTTCTTTTTACAATAACATTGTGAACCACCCAAATTTTCTTCTTCCATAAGTTCTATCTTTATATTTGGATACTCCTTTTTTAAATTTTCAGAATATTCTTTTTTGTCATTTTTTGTAAGATATATAACTATACCTTTAGAGTCTTTTTTCTCTTGTATTTGCTCTAAACTTTTTTCAATGTTTTTTTTCAAATATTTTTCATAATCCTTACTGTTAATAAATGTTTTTATCATGTTTTCTAACTCTAATTTATACTTTTCTTGTATTTCTTTCTCTTTATCTATAAGTTTCTGCTTCACCTCTGTTTCAAGTGAAAAACGTTGAGCATAATAATCCTTTTCAATTTTATTCATTTCTCTTTCAAATTTTACTTCCTGTTTCTCATTGTATTGTTTTAATTCTTCTAATACTTGAGCATCTATTTGTTCTTTAATTTTTAATTGCAAATTATCTGCATCTTGTTCTGCTTGTTTAAAACAATCCTCTTTAAATTTTGCAAATTTTTTCTCTATCTCTTCCATTTTTATTTACTCCCATGTCTATCTGGAATTTTTAGTATTAACGGCAATTTGCTTTTTAATTCTATTTCTTCTAATCGCTCGCTTGCCATTTCATACACTTTTTCAGATACTACCAATACCCCAAGAGAAGAATCCGCCAATAATTCTTCAATTTTATTTAATATTTCTTCTTTTTTGTCTAGAATTTCATATTCTACACCAGCTAATCTAAGCCCGTATTGCAGTATCAACATTATCACTAATACAAAAAATTTTCATTTTTTTACCCTACTATACTTTATTTAATATCATAATAGAAATAATTAAACCATAAATTGCAATACCTTCAGCAAGCCCCGCAAATATAATTGTTTTACCAAGTAATTTTGGGTTTTCACTTATTGCACCTACAGCACTAGAACCAACCGTTGCAACCGCTATACCAGCGCCAATACAAGCAAGCCCAGTTGCTAAAGCAACAGCAATTAATCCAAATCCTTTACTATTATCACTTGCCTTAGTTGTGCTTTCGACGTTATTATTTTCTGACACTTTATTTTCTACATAAGCAATTCCTGGTTCTGTACTAATTTCATCTTCTTTTACTATTACATTTTCATTACTTTTTACTACATTTGTAGCATATACAGCTGTGAAACTTGCTCCTATTATAAACGCTATAATTAATATTATTTTACTTATTTTCTTTGACATTACATTTCTTCCTTTCCTTTTTTAACACTTATTGGTTGATATTCTCTTCCATCTCCTGTATAGAAACGACTAAACAGTTCATAATACTCAAGTCTTAGCACTTGAATTGCAACAATTAACCCCTCTAATACAATAACAATACCATTTCCTATAATTGCAACAATTATATTTCCGCTTTCTCCAACCATATCTGCTAAAATATAAATTGCCATACATAAACCAACGTGATTTATAGCAAATGCTGCTAAACGTACAAACGATATTGTATTACTTACAAAAGATAGTAGCATTTCAAACATTTCAAAAAATTTCTCTACAAATGAACTTTTTTCAACCTGTTTCTTTTTATCTATCCACTTAGTTAGTGGTTCCTTCATAAAAATAAGAATTAAAGGAATAACTACAAGTGCTCCTATAATTCCTGCTGAAATAATCCATTCTCCCTTTATAGCAAAACCTACTATTGCTACTAATACTGTAACATAAAATACTATACCAGCAAGTCCATTACTATCAAACAGCACTTTGGACTTATCATTGTTTTTTATCGCATTTATTACATTTAATATCATGGCAATAATAATTAATACTGCTCCTGTACCTATTCCCGCCATTAGCATAGTTTGTATATTATCCATAGGACTAATTAGCAACTGTGGTATAATGTCTTCTTTTCCAAATACACTTCCATATAGTACTCCAAAAATCATTGAAGAAATACCTCCAAAGCAAAATACTGGACCTAATGCTGATTTTTTTCTTTTCATAAATAATCCAAACAATAGTATTATAAGTCCCTGTCCAACATCTCCAAACATAAATCCAAACATTAAGAAAGCTGTTATAGCCACAAATTTTGTAGGATCTATTTCTGTATAGTTTGGTAAGCCATACATTTCCACTAATACTTCAAATGGCTTAAATAGTCTGTTGTTTTTTAGATGTGTTGGTGGCGTACTAGCAACTTCATCGTGTGCCTTAACAACATATTCTATTTCATCTTCTTTTTCAAGCTGTGGTATCATTTCTTCCAAGTTACTAAGTGGAAGCCATCCTACAACGTAAAAATTCCCTTTTGTATCATGTGCCATATATCTTTTTACAGTATTAATTTTTAAATATAATTCTAATTCTTGATTTATTTTTGGTATTAATTGTTCTAATTCACTTTTTTGTTGTATCTTCTGTGTTTCTAATTCTTGTATTTGCTTTGTTAATATTTTTTCTTCCTCATCTAATTTTTTTACTGCTTCTAACGGCTCTCCAATTAATGTTTTTTCTATCCAAACTCTTTCAAATTTAGCAATATTGAAAAAGCTATCTGCTTGTTTGCTATAATTTGTTGTTGTAAAATACAACAACCACACCGTTTCATCTTTTTCACCCAGTTTTAAAACAATTGCATTTATATCTTCTAAGTCATTGACTATTTTTTCATAATTTTCCTTAGAAACTTTTCCATATCTAAAACGCATATATCTTAAATTATATAAATCTTCTAATTTTACATGAAAATTTTCCCAATATTTAAGAATTTGCTTTTGATTTTCTATTTCTTCTATGCGTTTTTTCTTTTCTTTTAGTTCAATCTCTATATTTTCCAAATTGTTACTGTTTTGCTCTAATATATTTTTTATATCTTCTAAGCTGTGTTCTAGTATAGTCTTACCTGACAATTCTTTATCTTGTATTTCTAGCTTTTCTGCTAGCTCTTGGCACTCCTTTTGTAATTCTCTAGCTGTGTTATCATAATTAAAATATGATAATTTCCAGCCTTTTTCGAAAACTTTAATGGCATTTTCTGGTTGCAAACCACTTTCCAATAAGTAATTTATAATAAAAGAATTAATATTTTCTTCTTTTCCAACTACGCTTAGTAATTTCATTCGTTCAACTGCCATTGTTTCTTTTGCACCTCCTAATTTTGTATTAATTTCTTTTGTATTTGCTGATAATTTAGTTCATATCGTATTCCTTCAATAATTACAATTGTATTTTGAATTTGTATTTTTCTTAATTCTATATAAGCAATTACCATTGTTATATCAAAAGCTTTAGAACGAAAATAATTTTTATACATTCTATATAAATATTGTTTTATTGTATATTCAATATTTTCCTCGTCTTTAATTTCCTGGTAAATAGTTTGTTCCAATATATTTTCTATTGGCTCCATTCCAATACTTTCCAGATTGCCTTTTTTTACTCTGTATTGTATTGGAATTAAATAATCTTTTAAGTTCTTTTCATCTATTTTGTAATATTTTTTAGCTCTATAACTCCATAAAATATTTTGTAAGTCTATTTGCTTACCGAATTAAATCTAATAGAGCATTATTGTTTTGCTTTTTTACTTGAACATACAAATTACTAAAATAGCATTTGTCTAGCTCATTTTCTAATTTAAAAATAGATAGTTTATCTATACCTTCTTCAATTAAATTGCGCTGTAAAATTTTATGATATTCAGTCCCTTGCCATATTTCTAATAACCTTTCTACCTCTGCTTGCCTGCTTTCATCTTTCGGTAATAAAGCAATCTTTTCTTTTAAATCTTGAAGTTTGAATTTTTGAATATATATTGTTAGCAAGTGTTTGCTTTTTTTATCAAGCAAACGGTAAATTTTATTAATATCATTTTTCAAACCATTTTCTAATTGTTTTTCTATTTCTCTTCTTCTCGCGTTATCAGCAATACTCTGCAACTCGCTTAAATCTTGTTTCAACCAAATTAAAGCTTCCTTTACCGTCTTTTGCTTGCACAATTCTTCATAATCATTTTGTTTTAAGGTCTTTGCATACATTCCCTTGACCTTTGCATTTATATTTGCAAATTTAAATTTCATGTTTTAACCTCGTTATTTTTGTTTTATTGTGAAATAATAGCTTCATAGCTTTGTTTAAGCATAAGTTCTTTTTGATTTTCGTAGTTCTCTTGCATTTTTTTTAGGTCTTTATCTAGTTTAGTTGTTATTTTTTGACTATATTTCTTTATTTCGTAATCATATTCTTGCTTTTTTTCTGCTAGGATACGTTTCATTTCACTTTCTATTTTTTCTTGCTTATTTTTTAACTCAGCTTCTGCATATATATCTATGTTCTTTTCTTTTTCTTCAATCATCGCAATAAGCTTTGTTGCTTCTTTATCTATAGCAATAACTTGCTGTATTATTTCTTCCAAAATTATCACCTTTTTTATTATCTACTAATATCTATTTTATCATACTACTAGCTAACAAAATATACAAGAAAAAGCATAAAAAAATAATAAAAAATTTAGTGGCATATGTCCACTAAATTTTTTATTATTTTATATAAAGAACAACACGAAAGCCATAATCAAAATCTGTTTCTGAAATACCAGTTTGATTTCTTCTTGAACAAGCTGATGCAGTTGCTGAATAATAGCATGCCGTTCCTCTCGGCGTTTGACAGCCTAAACTATTTCCATACTCATCTGTCCACTCCCAAAGATTTCCTGCAACATCATAAGTATGATACGCTTCAGTTGTCTTGCTTGCTCCTGTCGTCAATAAATTTGCAACATTTTTTTCAGTGTTTCCCTCTGTATAGTTTCCAAATTTATATAAATACCAATAACTTCCACTTAAATTTGCTTTAGCCACTCTTCCTCTATATTGTATACTATTATATCCAAAATTTCCCCATTTACTTGAATCAGTCATATCAGCTAAAGTGAATGTAACTCCATTAACATTTGTTGTCCCAATAAATCTATTTAACATTACATCCCATTGTGTTCCTGTTATTAATCCGCTTGTTACATAATCGCTATTTTCATACATTTTTTCTGCACTACATTTACTATTTGTATAATTAATAAAATTCCATGGTATTTGATTGGCTTGTGACTTTGGAACAGCAACAGTTTGATATCCAGGGCTATTTGATTTATTTGATACCACATATGAAGCTGTAAATTCTGGTATTGTATCTGCTAATCCTGCTTCATATCTTGCCACATAAAAACCATTATATTTCTGAATTTGCATTCTCTCTCCAATTGATATATTTTTATCATACGAACCACCACCTACATAGGCTGAACCCCAATCTGTTTTATGATACTCTTGCTCTGTACATGGTATCCATACAAATTGATTTCCTACTAAATTTGTCGTGTACTCCCATGTTGTTTTATCTGTTGTTCCATCGTATGCATCTGCTGGGTCGTCTGAGATGATTACTCCATTTGTATAATCTCCTCCAACATAGTAAAAGCTCTTTGGTACTGGAAATGTATTACCCTTCCCATCTGCTACTGCGTCTACTATTGTTCCTAGCCATTTTACTGGTGGTTTTACATGTGTTCCTGCTGGTGTATCTGGTGTGTTTTCTGGTAATCCAAAATTACCCATATAGTCTTCTATACTTTTTAACAAATTTTGTTCATTTACCGTTGCTTGTTGATATGCATTCACGCTTGACTGTGCTTTATTAATTAAGCCATTCTCTCCTAGTATCATTGATAAACTCACGCCCGCTAGTATTAGCAATATGATTATCGTTATTATCAATGCTACTAATGTGATTGCTTTGTTACTTTTCAAGTTCATTTTTATACCTCTTTCCTTTGTGTTTCTAATAAAATTACTATTTTAGTTTATCCATCTTCAAGCAATATTATGTAATTCTATGTTAATTATTTGAATACATTTTATATTATTATTTTGAACTTGTAAAGTAATTTTGCTCTTTTTTATAAACAAAACAGGATATATTTCTATACCCTGTTTATATTTAAAATCTACCTTCTTAAGGCAATGGCTTTCCTAATTCAGCCATGTAACTGTTATTCTAGTATATTCAATTTTGCTCCATCTTCAATAATACCTTTAAAATCACTTGAAATTACAGTAATCTCTACATCATTGTTTGATTTAGCATCCATAGTTTCTTTGTATAATTTTGTATATATTCATCAATCATAGAAGATGTACTATACTCATCTTCCTTGTCCGCTAATTCTTTTATTTTAATTGCTTGACCTTCCAAAGTATTATAATCACAAATTAATTCTCTAAAAATTATATCACTTGTTACCTTTTTGTTTTCCGCTTCTTCTATCTTACTATTAGCTAAATAATCAGTTAGTCTACCTAAAGCTTGTCCTCCCAATATTAAAATATGCTCAGCTATTTCATCAATTTGCTCATTAATTTCGTTGTAATATTCTTCAAGTTTAGCATGTGCAGTAAAAAAGTCTCTCCCATATACATTCCAATGATAATTTTGTAACTTTCTATAAAACACATTTAAATCTGATAAAAATACATTCAATTCATTTACTAATTCCATTTTTAATACTCCTCCCAAAATAAAATTTATCCATTTATGGATACACCTCATTTACATTATTGGCAAAAAATGTGTTTTTATTCATAAAAAATGGGCTTTATTGCCCATTTCTTATCTTACAGTTTTTATAGCCTCTTCGGCATACTTATTATTTATAATCTTATCATAAGGAGCATTTTGTTTTAATTCTCCCGCTTCTGTCATTACTCTTTGCAATAATTCAAATGACTCTTGTTTTAATACAGGTGTATCATTCCAAGCATCAATATCCTTATAACTCTGAATAGCTGTTGTTAGCAAATCAATATTAGTATCTGGGAAAAAGCTTATTACCTCTTGTGCAATTTCACTTGCACTATGCTCCTTTACCCAAAGTTGCCCCTTGTATATTGCATTTGTAAACTTCTGTATAGTATCTTTGTTTTCTTCAATATAACTCTTTTTTGCAAAATACGCTGTATATGGAATTTCTCCTGAAGCTTCGCCAACAGATGCTACAACATATCCTTTCCCAGCGTTTTGTGTTAAGGATGCTGTTGGTTCAAATAAAGTAACATAATCTGCATTACCTCCACTAAACGCTCCAGCCATTAAATCAAACTTAATACTATCATCTAAAACTAAATCCTTATTTGGGTCTAATCCATTTTGCTTTAATACATATTCAAAAGTCATATATGGTACTCCACCTTTTCTGCCAGGAATTATAGTGCTACCCTTTAGGTTTTTCCAATTGAAACTGTCTCTTTCATCTTTTCTGCTAACAAGAAAAGAACCATCTTTCTTAGTTAGCTGTGCAAATACCTCAGTATAATCCTCTTTTCCTTCATTATATACATAAATTGAAGCTTCTGGCCCAGCAAATCCTATATCACTTTGATTTGATAATACAGCTGTCATTACTTTGTCTGCTCCTTGCCCTGTTGTTATTTCTACATCTAACCCTTCATCCTTCATATATCCCTTGTTCATCGCTACATATTGTGGAGCATAAAATACTGAACGTGTTACCTCATTTAAGCGTATTTTTTTCATTTGCGTAGCTTCATTATTATTGTTTGTAACAAAATAGCATACAACTCCAATAATAACAAGTATTACAACTAATCCAATTACTAAATACTTTTTCAAATTATTCTCCCTTCCTCTTGAGCTAATATTAAGCTCAAAATTTTACTTGATATATCTTATCCTTTTATCCAAATTTGTGTGACTTCAATATTATTTTTTCCAATAATACTACAGCTTGATATAAAATAGCTGCAACAAATGCCAAGATAATTACACTTGTCATAACCAAATCTAACTGAAATACCTGCCCACCATAAACAATTAAATATCCCAATCCAGCCTTTGATACTAAAAATTCTCCTGTAATTACTCCAACAAGCGATAAACCTATATTGATTTTCAACGAATTTGTAAATGTTGAAATATTAGACGGAATAACAATCTTTGTTAATATTTGAAACTTAGTGCAATTAAAGGTTCTTGCCATTTTTATTTTGTCTTTATCGGTATTCATAAAGCCATTTAAATTCTCCATAATTGTAACAATAAGAGAAATTGCAAGAGCCATTACAATAATTGCCGGCATTCCTGCTCCAACCCAAATTATTATAACTGGTCCGCAAAGCAATTTTAGGCAAACTATTTAAGATTACTAAAAAAGGTTCAAAAACTTTAGATAAGAAATCAGACCACCACAGAATTATAGCAATAACAACACCTAAAATAGCTCCCGATAAAAATCCCACTAAAGTTTCAAAACAAGTAACTCCTAAATGCTTTAATAGATCATTGCTTGATAAATTCATTAGTGTATTCCATATTCGCGATGGCTGGCTTGTTATAAAACTATCAATAATCTTTAAATTAGCTAACAATTCCCAAATTGCAATAAATCCACCCACTAATAAAAACTGCACAAGCAAAATTCCCATTTTATTTAAAAAAATGCTTCTTAAATATTTTTTTCGTTCTGGGGATATATCCTTTTCACGCATTCACATCAAGCTCCTTCCATAAGCAATCAAAATACTTACTAAATTTCGGACTTTCTCGACAATTTAAAGGTGTTCTATTTGGCATTTCAAAATCTATTTTATAAATATTGTTTATTTTTGCTGGTCTCTTGCTTAGAACTATAACACGGTCAGACATACTAATAGCTTCAGAAATATCATGTGTCACAATAAGGGCTGTAATATGCTCCTGCTTTAGAATTTCAAATATGTCTTTTGTTACCATTATTCTAGTTTGATAGTCTAATGCTGAAAAAGCCTCATCCAGCAGCAAAATTCTAGGCTTAATTGCAAGTGTTCTAATTAATGCTGCCCTTTGTCTCATTCCTCCAGATAACTGTCCTGGATATTTTTCCTTAAACTCATACAAATTATATTTCATTAATAAATTTTCTACATAAGCTATATTTTCTTTAGTTTTCATTTTTCTCACTTCTAGTCCAAATAAGACATTTTGATATATTGTTCGCCATTCTAATAAACTATCTTTTTGAAGCATATATCCAATTTTAGGTGAAATTCCTTCTATCTTCTTCCCATCTATGTAAAGATTTCCGCGATGTCTTTTTTTCTAAACCTGAAATAACAGATAAGAGTGTCGATTTACCGCAACCACTTGGACCTATAATACTAACAAATTCTCCTTCCATCTGTGAGAAGCTTATTTCATCTAGAGCATTAATTTCCCCATTTTTCGCTTGATACTTTTTTGTGATTTTTTCAAGTCTTAATACCTCTTTCACGCCATACCTCCTTTTCTCTGTCCTACTAATATAATATTATTTTTTACATAAATCCGTTACCTTTTTCTTTCATTAATAGGCTTTTATTTTTTTTATTTAGTGTTATAATATGAAATATAAAATTTATTGTAGGAGTGATTTTTTTGAGTTCAAATTTAAACGGAGTTATGCTACAGTTTTTTGAATGGTATCTACCTAATGATGCATCTCTTTGGCGAAAAGTTGCAAGACAAGCTAAAGATTTATCTGAAGCTGGTTTTACAAGTGTATGGCTTCCACCTGCATATAAATGTGCTGGTGGCATAACGGATACAGGATATGCTGTGTATGACTTATATGATTTAGGAGAATTTAATCAAAAAGGCTCTGTTCCTACAAAATACGGTACAAAAGATGAATATTTAGCTGCTATTCGCTCTTTACAGGAAAATCAAATTTACGTTTTAGCCGATGTTGTATTAAATCACCGTATGGGAGCAGACGAAACAGAAGAGGTTTTAGCTGTCCAAGAAAATCCAAATAACAGGAATGAGGACATTGGAACAGCACTTTCTATTCAAGCATGGACCAAATATAACTTCCCAGAACGAAATAATAAATATTCTGATTTCAAATGGAATTGGACACATTTTCATGGAGTTGACTGGGATCAAAAAGAAAACAAAAATTCAATTTATAAATTTTACGGCAAGCATTGGGACAATTGTGTTGACAAAGAAAATGGTAACTTTGATTATCTTATGGGAGCAGATGTTGACATGAATAATGTTGATGTGGTAAACGAATTAACAAATTGGGGGAATTGGTATCTAAATTTTACTAATGTAGATGGCTTTCGTTTAGATGCCGTAAAACATATACGCGCCGACTTTTTTGAAAAATGGCTTTTAACGCTTAGAAATAATTTTCATAAAGAAATTTTTTCAGTTGGAGAATATTGGTCAACAAGCTTAGATGTTATTATTAAGTACTTAAATGATGTACATCAATCTATGTCTTTGTTTGATGTTCCGTTACATTATAATCTTTATAAGGCATCTAGCAGTAGTGGAAATTTTGATATGAGTACTATTTTTGATAATACCTTAGTACAAGCATATCCAGATAAGGCCGTTACCTTTATAGATAATCACGACACTCAACCCCGGACAAGCATTGGAATCATGGATTCAACCATGGTTTAGACCTATTGCTTATGCTCTAACACTTTTACGTGTTCAAGGATATCCTTGTGTATTTTACGGAGACTATTATGGAATAATCCATGACAATATAAATCCTATTAGCACTACACTTAATATTTTTCTAAATGTTCGCAAGAATTTATGCTATGGTATTCAAACTGACTATTTAGATGATCCCAATATTATAGGCTGGACCTTAAGTGGAGATGATGAACATCCAAATTCAGGCTGTGCCGTTATTTTGTCTGATAACATTGGAGGCTCTAAACAAATGAATGTTGGTAAAAATTTAGCAAATTGTGTTTTATATGATATTACAAATAACTTGAAAGAAACAGTATACGTTGATAACGATGGAAATGGTATTTTTTATACCAATGGTGGTAGTGTTTCTGTGTGGGTTAAAAAAATGTAATAAAATGCAGACTGTATAAAAAATCAGTCTGCATTTTATTTATCTTACAAATAAACTTGCCATATATACCATATATGCTATTAAAAAAATTGCTCCATTTGCTCTAGTCATTGTATCTTTTTTTCCAATAAACGGAAATGCTGCTAATAATATTGTTGATGCAATTAGAACTGCAAAATCTATATTGTATGCAGTTGAATAACTAATTGGTGTTACAACTGAACTTATTCCCAAAATAAATAATATATTGAAAATATTTGATCCAATTATATTTCCTATTGCAATATCATTCTCTTTTCTAATTGCTGCAACAATTGATGTTACTAGTTCTGGTAAGCTTGTACCAATTGCAATTATTGTTAAACTAATTGTTTTTTCACTAATATGCAATAATCTTGCAATATCTGTTGCGTTGTTTACTACCAAATCGCCACCTATTTTTAATGCAACAATACCAATTATTATTAACATAACTGCCTTTAAAACGCCGTATTTCTCTAATATAACCTCTTGTTCCGTGCTCTCTTCTTTATTTTTTCTTGCTTCTTTTACACCCATATAAATTGTGTATACAATAAAACATACAAAACATGCTAAAAGTATAATTCCTTCTGCTCTTCCAATTACACCTCCGGCATTATTACAAAGTATTAATAATAATATTGTTGATACTAATGCAATTGGTATTTCTATATGTTTTGTTTCTTTTTGAAATACAATTGGTCTTACCAAAGCAGTGATTCCTAAAATGAGCAATAGGTTGCATAAGTTACTACCTATAATATTGCCTATTGCCATATCATTATGTCCACCCATTCCAGAAGTTACACTTACTATCATTTCTGGCATTGACGTTCCTATTGATACTATTGTTAGTCCAATTATTATTTCTGATACATGAAAACGTTTCGCTATTTTTACTGAGCCATTTACTAAAAAGTCAGCACCCTTTATTAAAAGTACAAAACCTACTAGAATCCATATTATATCTAGTGCCATTATTCTCACCTCTACTCGTACAAGTATAACATAATTTTATAAAAATTAAAAGGAAATAATCTATATTAATATTTTTATATTCTCTTATCTATAATTAAAAGAGACCTTGAAATTTCAAAGTCCCTTTTAATATTTGTGCTTAGATTAACCTTTTACCTCAACCAAAGTGCAGCTCTAAAACCAGCATAATGACAATTTTCATTTGGATTACCATATCTTCGCTTTCCTACTGGGAAACAATCTTTACTGCTTCCACCTCTAATTGCCTGATTATTACTATCTTTTTGCTGTTCCTGTGTCCACTCCGCCACATTTCCAGCAAAGTCATAAATATTATTCGTACACCACTTTTCATTGTATCCAGTAACACTTACCGCATCTTCCATGGTGTAATTTTTTGCATGATGTCCCCACCATGTAGACTGAAAATAAATTTCATGGCATGTTCTTGCTCCTGATTTGTAAAACCAATTTAGTACCGAATCATATTCTGCCCCATAAACTAAATGACTTTTTATAGACTCAACGTTTTCTAATTTTGCAGCTGTAGCTTTAGCGAAGTTGAAGCTAACCCCGGAATATGGATTAGCATTTTTTACAGATTGTGGTCTTCCTGTTTTTTCGTTTTTTGAAATATTATAACGTGAAATATAAAATCCTCCATATTTTTTTACGCTTTCATATTGCATTGCCAATTCATTCGTCCAAATTTTACTTATTTCAATTTGAGAACCTAATTGTGGCAATCTTATACCAAATTTTTCTTTTCTACGCTTTTCATCTAATACTCCATTTTCATCTAAAAGAGATACTGGAATCCATACAAACTGGCTTTTATCAATTTCTCTTTCGATTACACATCCTGTTTCTAACGCTCCCCACTCATATCTATATCCCTCTGGAATCGGAATATGAGTTACCTTGTTTTCTCCATCTTGCACAAATTTTTCATACCGTTTCATAATGTTTTCCTCCTTAAGTTACTCTTTACGGTTTCTAATCAGCTATTGCCATACTTTTCTATTATAACATAATATTTACATAATTAATAGTGTTTTCATATTTTTATTGCCATGTAAGTTTATCTTTTGAAATAACTACAACAGGTCTGACGCACTCAAGATTGACACCATTATCATATACAGAAAAATAGGTTGTACCCTGAATTACCCAGTATCTATTATCAATTCCATTATTGCTATGCCAATCATTTAACCAATAAGTATTTGGCCATTTCCATATTTCACTCGACAATGCCTGAACCTCTGCTAATGTCATTAGCCTTCCTGTTCCACCCAAACTGCTTCCATAAGAAGCAGCTTGACTTCTTGCAGCATCATAACGCAAATTTCCCCAAGCTGTTTTAGATAATAGTTTTACGCTTTCCCCACTATCTGACATTACATAAAAACTTTTGTCTTTTACCATTACTTCAGTTCCAACCTCTAAAGTACCCCATTCGACATTTATTGTACAACTTGCACTCATTTCATTACCAACATTATCAGTTATACTTACAGTTACATCTGTACTTCCTTTCTTTACTCCAGTAACCTCTCCTGTACTTTCATCTATTTTTGCTATATCAGGGCTATTGCTTTCAAATTTTCTTGATGTATAATATCCAGAAATGTTAAGTTCAGGCATTGCTTTTTCTCCTGTTTTTACTGTTAATCCAGTATAACTAATTATATCTGCAGTTTTTATATTTTTTTCAATATTATTTAATAAATTTTGTTCATTTACTGCTCTTTCTTGATATTTATTTACGCTTGATTGTGCCTTATTTATTAATCCATTATCTCCGCAACACCATTGATAAACTTACACCCGCTAGTATTAGTAAAATAATTATTGTAATTATCAATGCTACCAATGTGATTGCCTTGTTACTTTTCAAGTTCATTTTTATCCCTCTTTCCTTTGTATTTCTAACAGAATTACTATTTTAGCCTATCCGTCTTCAAGCAATATTATGTAATTCTATGTTAATTAGTTAACCGCATTTTATACTATTTTTTTGAACTTGTAAAGTATAAATAACAAAAAACTTACCTTTCTATGGTAAGTTTTTTGCTTCTTTAGTTTTTCTCCATTAATCCGCTCCCACTGAATTATATATTTTGCTCTTTCACTGCCCCATCTTAAGAATATGTACATTCACTAACGTTCATTACATATTCTAAAGCGGTCACCCCGGAGTCGTTCAAACGCAAAATATATAATTGCGTTCGCGCTAGTAAACTGCAATAATTTTAAAATATTAGAATTAATCTATCACTAGCCGAAAGCAAAAATATATAAAATTTAATAGTGAGTTCGACCTTGAAGCAGTCATTCACTCCACAAGTTTAGAATGTGTTCAATAAAAATTGAAAAAGCTGTCGTTCAAGCGCCTTGGAGAACGGAACGGCTAAATTTTCATATATTTTTGTGCAGGCGGTAAAGACACAAATCAAGTCTGATATCTAACGAAAAAAACCACAAAATCAATCGCTAACTCAAAAGACGAGCATTGCTCGCCTTTTATCTACGGAATATATATATTAGGGTCTACATTTTCATTGTCTTTTAATATTTCAAAATGTAAATGGTCTGCATCTAATACTTCAAAAGTAGAGGTGTTACCAATTGTTCCTATAGTTTGTCCACTAGTTATTTCTTCTCCCTCTGTTACAAATTCAGCTGTTAGTAAATTTGAATACACCGTCTTAAAATTATTTGCATGTTCTACCACAACTGTTAACCCATATCTAGGATCATTTTTTATTGATGCAACTCTACCATCTGCCGCACATTTTACTACACTTGTTTTGTCTGCCTTTATATCTACTCCAAAGTGTGTAATCCATTCTTTTAAAGTTTCTGAATATACTAACTTATCTTTAGCATATTCTCTTAAAGTTTCCCCTTCTACTGGTTTTATGAAAACTGGGTCTTTTTCTTTCTCTTTCTTCTCTTCCGTTTTAGTTTCATCTACCTTTCTTTCCTCTGTACTATTCTCCTGTTTTGCAGCATCCGACTTTGTTGTATTAGTCGCTTTCGTTATGTTTGTTGTAGTATTCGATTTTGTTGTAGATTCAGCACTTTCCTTTTTAACAGTTGTAGTTCCTACTGTATTTGCTTCGTTTTTCATTTCATTTACACTTTTCCCAATTGATGTACTTGCTGTCTCTGCTTTTACTGTACTATTAGTTGTTGTATTATTTGGAACTAAATTTGATACTTTAGCTGTACTAAATTGACTTCCATCATTTTCTTTACTTGTTCCACCAAATAACATTGAAATAGCAATAAATGCTAAAATAGCTATTCCAACCAAACTTCCTCCTACATATAAAATTGTTTTTACATTATTTTTTTCTTGAATTCTATTATCTCTTCTCATTACCTTCCTCCTCAAAAATTAGTCTTTATCCAAAGTATTTCCTTATTTTTGAAGATTATACATAATTTTAATAATTTATTACTTCTACTCCTTGATAAAAGTGTTTTATAATTTCTTCATAATTTTGTCCTTGTTTCGCTAGACTGTCGCTACCAGTTTGACTAAGTCCTACTCCATGTCCATATCCTAACACACTAAACTTAATTTTATTTTCTTCCACCTTTACTTTAAAATTTGTTGACTTTAATCCAAACAAGCTTCTTGCCTCAACTCCTGACAAATTAGTATTACCAAATTTTATGGTTTTAACTCTTCCAGAATCCGTATACTCTAAAATTTTTACTTCGTCTGTTTTACTCCAATCAATTTGAATATCGCTATGCCTTTTCTTTATTTTTTCTATGAGCTCTTCCTTGCTTATTTCCACTTCAGATGCATATTGAGAGTAATTTTCTTCTCCTGATGTCGCTACACTTTGCAAATATGGGTATCCGCTTCCTCCCCATACATTAATTGGCATTTCCGTTTTTCCTCCACTATTTGAATGAAAAAAAGCATTAATTGGTTGATTATTGTAAGTTATTATTTTGCCTGCAGTACTATTTACTGCTACTACTATTCTATTCCAATTTTCCTCACGTTTTTGCTCATCCCATCTAGCTAACCTATCATCTTTTGAAATCCAAGCTTGACAACATGTAGAATCGTCACAAATATCAGCATCTCCATGTTTTCTATTTCCATTAATAATTTTATACATAGTATACGTTCTAGCAACAACAGCCTGTGCCTTTAGTGCCTCCATTTCAAAATCTGCTGGCATTTCTGCTGAAACAACACCTAGTAAATACTCATCTAACTTAAGACTTTCTATTTCTCCTGTTTTTACATGCAATAGTGAAATTGTATCATAATTTTTATAATTGTATTCAACAATACTAGACTGTATCTCTTCATTTTCATTAACAGGCTCACTTGCCTCTTTACTTGTAAATACCTTTGTAAATATTGCAGGAATTGCAAAACATAAAATAACTAAGAGCAAACTATATATTATTATTTTTCTCATAGCTTACCTCTCTTTTTAAACAATTAATTTCATTTTCATATTTGTCAAAATCTTTTTTTCTATTCTTGAAACTTGTACTTGCGTAATTCCTAGTATTTTAGCAACTTCTGTTTGTGTTTTTTCTTTGTAGTATCGAAGTAAAATAATTTCCTTTTCTCTATTATCTAGCCTTTCTATTAGTTGCTTTATACAAATTTTATCTACTATCATGCTAGCTTCATCTTTCCCTGTACTTATCCTTTCTAATTTGCTCATTTTCTGTTCGCCTTTTTCTGAATTATACGCATCTTCGTGTATAGATTCAATTTGTCTTTCAGAATCTAAAGCTACTGCAATTTCTTCTTTACTTACTCCTAATATTTGAGCTAACTCTATTATTCCAATTTCTTTTCCCTCTTTTTTTAAATATTCTCTTTGAACTTCTTTTATTTTAATTGCTAATTCTTTAATGCTTCTACTTACTCTAATTGGTCCATCATCTCTTATAAATCTTTTTATTTCTCCTAATATGTATGGTACCGCATAAGTTGAAATTTTAACATCATAACTTGTATCAAATCGCTTAATAGCCTTTATAAATCCCATACAACCTATTTGGTATAGGTCTTCCATTTCATATCCTCTACCACTAAATCTTTTTACTATGCTCCATGTTAATCCATTATTAATACTTAATATTCTTTCTAAGGCTTGTTTATCTCCAGATTGAGCTTGCATGATATCCTCTAAATTAGTTTCATACATAATAGCTCCTCTCTTTTGTAATATGTATCAATATTAATTTGAAAGTCTTTGTTCTAAAGTTTCCTCAGCTTGTAACGATGAATTTATAGTTTTACTCATTGTAATTTTTGTACCTAAGCCAACAATTGACTCTATTTTTACATCGTCCATAAAGCTTTCCATAATAGTAAAGCCCATACCAGACCTTTCAAGTTTTGGTTTTGATGTATACAACGGCTCTCTTGCTAAATCTATATTTGCAATTCCTTTACCATTATCTGAAATTTCTATTTGCAATGTATTGCCAAGTATTTTTGCTCTTATTTTTACAACGCCTTCTCTATCTTCATAGCCATGTATAATGCAATTAGTTACCGCCTCAGATACAGCTGTTTTTATATCTGCTAATTCCTCTATTGTTGGGTCTAATTGTGAGGCAAAAGCTGCCACTGTAATTCTTGCAAACGCCTCATTATTAGATTTACTTAAAAATTCTAGCTTCATTTCATTTTCATATAACTTATTCATTTTTCCCTCCTAACCAACATTTGCTTCATGCTCTATTGGTATAATTTTTAATATTCCAGACATTTTAAATACTTTCTCTAAGTTTGGCTTCACATTTTTCATTATTAAACTTCCACCAAGCATAGCAACTAACTTGTATCTTCCTACGACCAATCCTATTCCTGAACTATCCATAAAAGAAACATTACTAAAATCAAATACAACTCTTTTTGGCATATATCTTTGAATTTCATTGTCCATCCTCCTCCTTATTTTTTCGGCCTCATGATGGTCGATTTCTTTTGAAATTTTTATTGTTAGGAGCTTGTCCTTATTGCTATAATTAATATCCATTTTTTCTCCTCCTTCGTACTTATTAAATTATTCTACTTTTGGTAATTTTTTCCTTTGAAGAAAAAATAGAAGTTTTGCCGTATTTTGAGAAAAAAACGACAAAAAAATACACCTAGCATTTTGCTAGGCATTAAAATCTCTATTAAAAATTAACTACAATATATTCTTCGGTTTCATATATTGCCCCTTCTTGTGGCCACTGTGGGTTCTCATCTTTTGTTTTACACTCTTTTGTAAATGCTGAACAATCAGCTAACTTAAAATCATATCCAAGCCAATTAAAAAATTTAATAAGCTCCACATTCGGTGTACGTTCATTTATAAACGCTGTAATCCCCCATTCAATATATGATTGAACATTTGTCTGCGTATATTGATAATTTTCTATATCTTTAATCTTTTTTATACTAAAATTATCAACAAAATATTTCAACACCTTAAAATGCAATGAATTTGTATCTACACAAATATATTGCTTTACATTTGATGGCATATCATAATCACCAACAAAAACTATAGGCTTATTTTTATAGTCATATTTCGATTCAATTTCATTTCCAATTAAAATAGCATCTTGTTTTTCTTTTTGATATCTTAGATCATTTACGTATTCCCATTTGTACATGTCTTTTACCTGATAAAAAATTACTAGGCAAGTAAGGGCTATAATACTATTTTTTATCCATTTTTTTACGTTTAAACCTAATGTAATTTGTATTATTATCATAAAAATTACAGCCACAAACAATTGAAATTGTTGACAAGTTCTATATCTGGCAGATTGACCCTGAATTATAGATAATGATAGTATTGTTAAATTCATTGCTATCATTATTAGAATAATACTGCTATCTTTTCTTTTTACAGATAGCACAGTTCCCATAATAAGCGATATAACTCTACAAGCAAGCAAAATTGTAATGGGTAAATATGCTAAAGCACTTATATCATAATCTATTATTACAGTACTTATTAAATACTTTATGCCTCTTATTAATCCTATTATAGTATATGATATCTCTTTAGCTGAGTTGCTACTTTGCTTTATATTAAAAATTGATAATATTGCACTAGTAATCAAAAAATTAAAAACAATCGCTATAGCTAATGGAATTATATATTTAATTCCAAATATAATATGTTCTTTTAATTTTAATTTCTCTTTATCTGCATATAATATTTTTATTAAAATAACTGATGCTACTCCCATTAAATATACTGTTGCAAAAGATTCGTATAGCGAGATTGCCATCCAAATAAAAATTGTTGATATAATTAGATTCTTTATCTTATTATAATTAACATACTCTAGTGCCAAAATTAAACTTATCACTGTAAAATTAAAGGCTAACGCAAGGCTTAAGCTCATTGGTGTATACGTAAAAGCTTCCATCATAAGTGGATATGATATAAACAGACATGAAAAAATAGTATAAGCAACTATATTTATTTTCTTTCCAGCTATTTTTTTAAATAATGTACAAAATAGTGTGGTTGCACTAATTAAAAATAATACTGCTAAAAAGTCTACAAAAAACGGACTGTAATTCATTACATTAAATATTTTTTCTATTATTGGTCCCATTAGTCTAGACTGTGCTATTAGTTCAGTTCCTTCAAAATATCTTTCTGCAGATAATACATCTACATTTATAGTTGAGTGCATTAATAAATATCCAAATCCAGCTATTGCAACAATTATTAACGGTACAATATATTTTGGATTTTTTATAAAATCTACAAAAATGTCTTTATATTCTTTCACTCATGTTTCTCCTCTTCTTCAAAGTTAATTCTTCTTTCTTCAACCACTAAAGGTCTTTTCATAACCCTAGTATTTATAGCTAAAATATATTCTCCTATAAAACCAATAAAACAAATTTGTATTGCACTTAAGAAAAATATTCCTATTAGAATTGGAGTTGTACCTGCTGGGAATCTATCCCAATATATTAGTTTTAATATTAAATATATAATTCCTATTATAAAACTACATACAGCCACAATTCCTCCTAAAAACGTACCCAAGCGCAAACCAATTTTTGTATATGAAGTAAATGATAACATCGCAGCATCGTATAGCTTATAAAAATTGTTGTGTGTTTTACCTGCTCTTCTTTTTTGCTGAGTATACAAAATTTCTTTTCTTTCATACCCTAATTCAGCTACTATACCTCTTAAAAACGGTGTAGGGTCATCTAAATTTCTTAATACTTCTATAAATTCTTTATCATATAACCCAAATCCTGTAAAATGTTCAATTTGCTCAACATCTGATATTTTTTTAATTAATTTATAATAACAGCTTCTTAAAAAATACATTAATTTATTTTCTTTACTCTTGTTCTTAATAGCAATTACAATTTTATATCCATTTTCCCATTCTTCAATAAATTTTGGTATCATATCAACTGGTTCTTGAAAATCTGCATCTATTAAAATTACGCCATCTCCACTTGTTTGTAGCAAAGCATAATATGGTGAATTAAACTGTCCAAAATTTTTTGTATTAAAAATAGCCTTTACTTTTTTATTTTTTTTACATACTTTTTCAATTTCACCTCTTGTGTCATCTTTAGAACAGTTATCAATAAAAATTATTTCATAGTCATATTTTCCTACTTTCTCTAATTGTTCAATTAGAGCTATACTCATTGGTTCTACATTTTTCTCCTCATTATAACAGGGTACCACTACACTAATTTTCTTCATTTTCACTATTCTCCTTATACCAATTTATTGTCCTTTTTATTCCTTCCTTAAAATTAATTTCTGGTTTAAATCCTGTATCCTCTACTAGATTAGATATATCTGCACATAGGTTCATTACTTGATTTGTTGAATATTCCTTTTCTCCAATTCTTAGTTTTATATCTGGATTTATTTGTTTTCTTATTTCTTCAATATATTCATACAAAGCATGTTGCTCACCACTACCCACACAATATATTGATCCATTTTTTCCGTACATTCCAATTAATTCTAACGCTTTTACCATATCTTCAACATACAAGTAATCCCATTTTTGTTCTGCCTTGGTATATGCTGGTGATACTCCTTTTAGCATTTCTCTAATGCTACTCATTATCATTGTGTTTTGTCCATCATAAGGACCATATATACTTAAAATTCTAACCCAAATATAGTCAATTTCTAATTGACTTGCTAAAATTTTACCTAATTGAGATGCACACAACTTAGTAATACCATAAGATGTTTCAGGTCTTGCCACAGTATCTGGAGATATTTTTCCTTCTACTCTTCCATATTCTGCCTGCGAACCAACTCCAATAAATTTTTTACAATTTACTCTTTTAGCTAACCTAATTGCTTTTAATGTATAGTCAACATTTGCTAGTTGTCTATCTACTTCATCTCTTGTGCCTCCTCTTGTTCCGTCCCACGCTAAATGATAAAACACATCATAATCTTTATCTATATTATCTAATTTGTCTAAATCTTTTAAATCACATTCTATTATCTTTATCTTTTCACTACATTTTAATAAATTTTTATTAGCTGAATTTTTTCTAATTATAGCCGTAATTTCAATATTGTCTTTTAAAAGTAAATTTATAAAATTTACACCAATTGAGCCTGTTGCTCCTGTAATAATAACTTTCTTCATTGTATTACTCCATCTCTTTTAAAATTCTATCTACAATTTTATCTGATGATAATCCGTACTGTTCTCTTAAATACTGCTGATTTCCTATTATTGATGCAAATGTATCATTTAAACCTATTCTAACTAATCTTGCTTTTGTTTGATTTTCTGCTATAACTTCTGCCACAGCACCTCCAAACCCACCTACAATATTATGTTCCTCAACTGTAACAATTAATTTGCACTTATTAGCATATTTTAATATCGTTTCTTTGTCAATCGGTTTAACCGTTGGAAAACTACATTGTGCAACTTTGTATCCCTTTTCTTCTAATTGTTTTCTAGCCTCACTTGCTTCATCTAATATTGCTCCTGCTGAAAATATTGCAATATCTTCTCCTTCAGTTATCTCAATAGCTTTTCCAATTTCAAAATGTTCAATACTATCATGTATTTGTTTTTCTCCTCCTCTTCCAAGCCTTAAATAACAAGGTCCATTATATTCTAGCATTGCCTTTGTTACTTCTTCTGCTTCTTTTAAATCGCCTGGAGCAAATACTAATATGTCTGGTATTGCTCTCATAATTGCAATATCTTCTGTTGCATGATGTGTTATTCCTTGTGCTCCATAAGCCATTCCTCCTCCCACGCATACAACTTTCACATTGGCCTTATGATAAGCACAATCGTTTCTTATCTGCTCTAAACATCTTAATGTTGGGAAATTAGCAATTGAATATGTAAGCACCTTTTTACCTTCAAGTGCCATTCCTGCTGCCACACCTGTCATGTTTTGTTCTGCAATTCCTGCATTTATAAATCTATCTGGATATTTTTCAGCAAATGGTGTTAAAACTCCAAATCCCAAGTCTCCTGTAACTAAACAAATATCATTATCTATTTCCGCACATTCTATTAATGTTTTTACAAAAGTATTTCTCATTATCTTGCTTCCTCCAATTCTTTTAATGCATTTTCATAATCTTCACCTTGTGGATCTCTATAATGCCACACAATATTGTTTTCCATAAAAGATATTCCTTTTCCTTTTACAGTATTTGCAATAATTACCGTAGGTTTATGATTTGCATTATTAGTATTTTCTAAGGATTTTCTTAATTCGCTGTGATTATGTCCATCTATTTCTATTACATTCCAACCAAAGTCTCTCCATTTTTCTGCAAACGGTCTCAAGCTAATTGTATTCTCACAAAAGTCTAAACTTTGCATTTTATTATGGTCTATAACTGCCACCAAATTCTCTAGTTTATATTGATTCGCAAATAATGCGCATTCCCATACAGAACCTTCGTCACATTCTCCATCTCCCATTAGTACAAATATTCTATGTTTTTTGTTTTGCATTTTAGCAGTCATTGCCATTCCTGCTCCAATTGGCAAGCCATGTCCTAAAGAACCTGTAGATATTTCTACTCCTGGTACAGTTTTATGTGAAACGTGCCCAGATAATCTACTACCATTTGCATAATGGGTTTTTAATTCTTCTACATCAAAAAAGCCTTCCTCTGCTAAGGCTGAATATATTGCTGCTCCTGCATGTCCTTTGCTTAGTATAACTCTGTCTCTTGCTTCCATTTTTGGATTTTTGGGATCATAATTTAATATGTTTGCATATAATACCGCTACTATATCTGCAATAGATAATACAGATGCTATATGTGATCCTCTAGAAATGTGTGTCATTTCTAAAGCGTCTCTTCTAATTCTCCAAGCTAATTCTTTTGAATCTGTTATTTTATTCACTTTGTTTCCTCCTATATATTTCTTTAAACATTCTGGTCCTTTATAAATTCTTTTATCTGTTCTTCCATACATTTTACTTTATCGCTTGCTTTTGCAAATTCTACTGTTTTCTCTATTGCTTTTTCAATATTCCACGTTGCCTTCCAGCCAAATGTTCTTTTTATTTTCGAACAATCTAATTTCAAGAAATTTGCTTCATGTGGTCCGTCAACATAGTGCGTTTCCCAGCTTTGATTTTCACCCCAATACTTGCAAAATAAATCTGCTAATTTTCCTGTTTCAATGCAATCTTCCTCATTTGGTCCTACATTGTAATATCCAGCAAAATTTGCATTTTCGTATTGTTTTTGAGCTATCATTAAATATGCAAATAATGGCTCAAGTACATGTTGAAATGGTCTTATAGAATATGGATTTCTAACATTTATTGTTTCTTTTTTCTCCGCTGCTCTAATGCAATCTGGTACAATTCTATCTTTTGCATAGTCTCCGCCACCAATTACATTTCCAGCTCTAGCAGTTGAAATTCTAACTCTATCATCATTAAAGAAAGAATTTTTATAGCTGTGTGTTACTAATTCTGAACATGACTTACTATTTGAATATGGATCGTATCCATCTAATTCCTCATTTTCTCTATATCCCCATTCCCATTCATTATTTTTATACACTTTGTCTGTTGTTATATTTAAAAATGATATAACTGTATTTGATTTTCTAATACATTCTAAAATATTAACTGTTCCCATTACATTGGTTTCATAAGTATATGCTGGTTTTTCGTATGATGTTCTAACTATTGGTTGTGCTGCTAAGTGAAATACAATTTCTGGTTTTGCTAAATTAAATGCTTTTTCTAATGCCTCTAAATCTCTGACATCTCCCTTTATGCTTTTTATATTTTTTTCAATTTTAGCTGTTTCAAATAAATTTGGTGTTGTTGGTGCTTCCAGTGCATATCCTGTTACAATTGCTCCTGCATCTGCTAAAATTTTGCATAACCAACTCCCCTTAAAACCCGTATGTCCAGTTATAAAAACTCGTTTTTCTCTATAAAAATCTAAGTCTATCATTATTTACCACACTTTCCATGGCGCATTTCCTCTTTGCCATAATTCTTCTAATTTCATTTTATCTTTTTGCGTATCCATACATTGCCAAAATCCTTCATGTTTATATGCTACCAGTTGATTATCTTTTGCTAATTTTTCTAACGGTTCTTGTTCAAACACGGTTTCATCACCATTTTGTATATAGTCAAAAACTTCTGGATTTAATACCATATATCCTGCATTTATCCAAGAGCCATCAGTTTTTCTTTTTTCTCTAAACGACTTAATATTGTTTTCGCTATCTGTTATTAAAACTCCAAATCTTTGTCCTGTATTTACGGCTGTCATTGTTGCTATTTTACCATGTTTGTTATGAAATTCTACTAATTCATTTATATTTACATTGCTAACACCATCTCCGTAGGTCAGCATAAATGTTTCATTTCCAACGTATTTTTGTATTCTTTTTATACGTCCTCCTGTCATGGTATATAAACCTGTATCTATTAATGTTACCTTCCATGGTTCTGCAAAATTATCATGCACTGTCATTTCGTTTTTTGCTAAATCAAATGTTACATCTGATGTATGTAAGAAATAATCTGCAAAATATTCTTTTATGCAATATGCTTTGTAACCCAAACATATAATAAATTCATTAAAGCCATATTTTGAGTATTCTTTCATAATATGCCACAATATAGGTTGTTCACCTATTTCAATCATTGGTTTTGGTTTTAAATAACTTTCTTCTGAAATTCTAGTTCCAAATCCTCCTGCTAAAATTACTACTTTCACTACTACATCCCCCTTTATTATAAACCAATTCTCTACATTTTTGCTATTTTTTTGATTATATCAGAGATTGTGTTTATTGTGAATACATATCATCATAAAATCGGATGAAAAAATGACATGCAAACTTTTTGCATGCCATTTTTATTGCTATTCTATTGATTTACCATAACGTTTGTATCAACAGTGCTGTTTTCTACCACATTTGTATTATCAACAGTAGTATTTGTTGTATCTACAGTGTTATTAGTATCTGCATCCTCTGTAGAACCTGTGCTTTGTCCATTTAATTTCAAATAGTCTTCTAATTCAATTGTTTGATCTCCATATTCAAGATAAACTTTATCTGAACCTAAGTTAGTAACTGAATAAATTCTATCGAATGAAACTGGAGCTACAAATTTTCCTCTTGAATTTATAATTCCATATTTTTCATTTTGACATACTACAATTCCTTCGATTGATGGTATTATTAATAAATTGTTAACCGCATTGTCCTTTTTTGTGCTTCCTATATATCCTAATCCGTCGTACACAGTATCAATTATTAAATTTCCTTCTTTATCAAACACTCCCCATTTATTATTTTTCATAACAGGTATGCAATTTTCAAATAAAAGCATACTGTTTTTTATATCATTACTTGGGAATGAACTTGATGTTACACCTATTTTTTCATATTCTAAGTACACTACCCTATTTCCATTTTTGTCTAATACACCTGCTAGTTTATTATTTTTTACATAATATAATCTTGAATCATTGTCTAGTATTTTTATTTCATCATAGCTTGGCTCAATTTTTTGTGCTCCCTCACTAGATAATATTCCAACTTTTTTGTCTGTTGTAACAAAGAAGTCACTAGAAATTTCCATGAATTTTATTGCATCGTATTTTGTACCTATTATTTGTTTATTATCAAGCGAAATTACGCCATATTTAAATGTTTTCTTATCTTCTTGTTTTTTTATAACCAACATGTTATATAATATTGCTTTTTGATTTTGATATGCTTCATCTAATCCTGCATATCCATAATTATTTATTACTATAGCTTGATAAGCAGAAACCAAATATGGTAAAGTCATAATTTCTATACGATTTTTTTCTTGATTATATGTGAACGATACATTACAAGCTAACTCAATCGCACTTGATGATGCATATAGTTCACCATTAATAATTTTTACTGGTTCATCTAAAGTATACCAATCATAATCTTGCGTATTTTCTGTTGGGTCGGTTTTATATAATTGATTTGACCCCAATTCAAAACCAGCTACTTCCTTTTTATTGTTTAAATAGCACTTATTTTGCTCTTCTGTTAAATTTTTATAATCTCCATTATAGTATTCATAACCAGCAATCGAAGCCATTTCTTTAATTGATAAATATATTTTATTTGAAGTATTATCAAATACTAACAAATCATCCTTAATTGCGGTTCTAGTTTTATCTACATACAATTTTAGTTGTTTAGATTCTTGATATGAGCAGTATAGCATAACTGCTAATACAATAAAAAAGATTACCACAACAATAATTAAAGATGTCAGAATAATTTTCTTTACCTTTTTATCTTTTTCATTGTTTTCTTGTTCCATTAAATTCATTTTTGCCTCCTATTCTTTGGTATAACCATATTTTTTATAGAATTCATTTTTAAACGTTGCTAAATTATCATTTTCTATTTCTATTTTAACTCTTTCCATTAATTTCGTCAAGAATCGTAAATTATGAATAGAAAGTAAACGTACTCCTAAAATTTCTTTTGTTTTTATTAAGTGTCTAATATATGCCTTTGTATAATTTTTACATGTGTAGCAGTCACATTCGTCATCTAGTGTAGTAAAATCTTCTTCATAAGTTTGGTTTCTTACTACAACTTTTCCATGTGATGTTAGTGCTGTACCATTTCTTGCAATTCTTGTTGGCAATACACAGTCGCACATATCAATTCCTCTCAAAACCGCTTCTATCAAATAATCTGGAGTTCCTACCCCCATTAAATACCTCGGTTTATTTTTAGGCAAAAATTGTGTTGTAAATTCTAACATTTCACACATCAATTCTTTAGGTTCACCTACACTTAAACCTCCAACTGCATAACCTGGAAAATCCAAAGCGACTAAGTCTTCGGCTGATTTTTGTCTTAAATCCTTATACATTCCGCCTTGTACGATTCCAAATAGTCCTTGTTTGTCTGTGTTTTTGTGTGCCTCTTTGCATCGTTTAGCCCATCTAGTTGTTCTTTCCATAGACTGTTTTGTATATTCATAAGTTGCAGGATACTCTACACATTCATCAAATGCCATTATAATATCTGCACCTAGGGCATTTTCTATTTCCATAACTTTTTCTGGAGATAGAAAATGTTTACTGCCATCCAAATGTGACTTAAATTCTACTCCATCTTCCGTAATTTTTCTTAAATCACCTAAACTAAAAACTTGAAATCCGCCACTATCTGTCAAAATTGCCCTATCCCAGTTCATAAATTTGTGCAAGCCTCCAGCTTTTTTTACTAATTCATGTCCAGGTCTTAAATAAAGATGATATGTATTTGATAAAATAATTTGTGCCTTTACCTCATCTTTTAATTCCTCTGGTGTCATTGATTTTACAGTTGCTTGAGTTCCAACAGGCATAAATACTGGTGTTTCTATAGTACCATGTGGTGTATGTATTCTTCCTCTTCTTGCACCTGTTTGTTTACATTCATGTATTAATTCATATTCTATTGCTGACATTTTTTCTTTCCTTTCTTGATTTTTAATAAATAAACATTGCATCTCCAAAGCTGAAAAATTGATATTTCTCTTTTACTGCTAAATTGTATGCTTCCATTATATAATCCTTTCCTGCAAGTGCTGAAACAAGCATTACTAATGTTGATTTTGGCAAATGAAAATTTGTAATTAATGCATCTACGCATTTATATGTATATCCTGGATATATGAATATGCTTGTATCTCCTTCTGTTTCCCTAACAAATCCATTTTCATCTGCAACAGATTCCAATACTCTACAAGAGGTTGTCCCACATGCAATTACCCTTTTACCATCTTTTTTTGCTTTATTTATTTTTTCTGCGTCTTCTTGTTTTATATAATAATGCTCTGAGTGCATTTGATGTTTTTCAATATCATCTACCTTTACAGGTCTGAATGTTCCTATTCCAACATGTAAAGTTACATTTGCAATAACAATTCCTTTTTCTTCAATTTTCTTTAATAACTCTTTTGTAAAGTGCAATCCAGCTGTTGGAGCTGCTGCACTTCCCTCATACTTTGCATATACAGTTTGATATCTGTCTTTTTCTTTCAAGCTCTCTTTTATATACGGTGGTAAAGGCATTAATCCTATTTTATCTAATATTTCATTAAAAATGCCATCATAAATGAATTCTACCTTTCTGTTTCCATTTTCCATTACTTCTAAAACATTTGCCCTTAATAATCCATCTCCAAAATTAATTTGTGTGCCTTCTTTTATTCTTCTTCCTGGTCTAACCATTACTTCCCAAATGTCATTTTCTATTCGCTTTAGTAATAAAAATTCTACTGGAACTTTTGTATCTTCCTTAATTCCATATAGTCGTGCTGGCAATACCTTTGTATTATTTATTACTAAGCAATCACCAGGATTTAAATAGTCTATAATATCTTTAAAAAGCTTATGTTCTATGCTTTTATCTTTTCTGTTTAACACCATCAATCTTGCTTCATCTCTTTTTTCACTAGGATGTTGTGCAATTAGTTCTTCTGGCAATTCATAATCAAATTCTTCTAATTTCATATTAATTCCCTTCTTTATTGTATATTTATTGAAATAGACTCTCCTGCCTTTATTCTGGAAAATACATTAATTAGATTATTTACAATTGAACGTATTTCCTCAATTATATTTTGTGGCTCATTTTCTATATCCATTTTATATGAATACTTAAAATTACTTTCATGAACTGGTTTTATTGTGTATGCCACATCATCTAAACCAATTTTTGTTCCATTAGCATCAATATTTTTTTGCATATAGTCTTTATACCAATTTTTTAAACTTATTAACTTTTCACTTTTGTATCCATATTTTTCGTTATCATGCAAAGCTGGTATCTCATAACCATATTCAGTTAAATTTCTTTCTAACGAATGTAAAAATTCATGTAAAAAAACTTCCTCAGGAAATTGATTTATACTCGCATCATAACGATACATATAGCTAGTTGCATCATTTGGAAATCTTATATTTGAAAAGCCTATATTATGGTAATCCATTCCGCCAAGCCCAATCCAATCATTTACTGGTATTTCAATATTCTTCGCCAGATCTCCTAATCTTACAACTGCATATATGTGGTCATATTCTTTTTTTTGCATATATGGTTCAATTATAGCTTCTATATCTGTTGGATTTATGTAATATGCATTTTTTTCATCATATGAAATACTTGTAATTGGTGTATCAATTTCTATTATATCATAGTTGACTTGCATCTTATTTCTTGATAATTCCTCACAAGTGTTTTTAAAACGTTTCATATTTTCTTTTGCTAAACTAATGTCATTTTGACTCATTGATATTTTATACTGTTTATTCGCTCCATTTTCTTGCAAATTAACATCTAAATTTTTAAAAATAAAACAAACAAACTTCCAGGTATTACTTTTATCAGCAATTCCAGATTCAAAAGTAATATCCGAAAACCAAGCCGTACCTGTGCACTTGTTGTCATATCCACCTAATCGGAATCCAATATTTACCTCTGTTCTATCTTTTGAATCAAAATATAGCGTTAACTTTTGCCAATCGTTAGTTCCACTAATTGCATTTGACCTTTCCGTGGTTCCCTCAATTGAAATTTGTGCGCCACCACCAAAATTATTTTCTTGTTTTTCTATATTTTCTGTTTTTACCATGCAAGTAACTTTATATGGTGTTTGTGGGTCAACTTTTACAGTTTCATAGAACATTGCATCATTAAACTTTTCTGATTTTATTTTATAACTTGCATTATTTTCAACTGTTATTTCATTATCTCTTGTAAATTGGGATGTATATGGCGTTTTTTCTGCTCTAACAAAGTCATTATAATCTTTTGACTTATATATTCCAAATACTTTTACAAGTACAATAATAGTAAGTATTAAAAGCATTAATGAGAGCATTTTTCTAAAAACACTTTTCATATTTTATTTTTCCTCTCTATATGTTTTGTTTAGCAAAATTCCATGAATCTCTGCACATATCTTCTAGTGTTTTTTCTGCTTTCCAATGCAATTCTCTTTCAGCTTTACTGGCATCTGCATAGCATTCTGCAATATCACCAGGTCTTCTATCTACTATTTTATAATTTATTGTTAAATTGTTTACTTTTTCAAAAGTTTTTACCAAATCTAACACAGAATAGCCTTTGCCAGTTCCTAAATTATATATAAATAGTCCACTTTCATTTTCTATTTTTTCTAAGGCTTTTAAGTGCCCTTTTGCCAAATCAACAACATGAATATAATCTCTAACTCCTGTGCCATCATGAGTTGGATAATCGTTTCCAAACACGCTTAAACATTGTAGTTTTCCTGTTGCTACAGATGTGATGTATGGCATTAAGTTGTTTGGTATTCCATCCGGTTTTTCTCCTATTTTCCCACTTTCATGAGCACCAATCGGATTAAAATATCTTAAAAGAACAATACTTAAGCTTGAGTCAGCATAATTTACATCTTTTAATATTTTTTCAATCATTAACTTTGTTGTTCCATATGGATTTGTTGTAGATAGTTCTGCATCTTCTTTTATTGGCACTTCTTTTGGCATACCATATACTGTTGCTGATGAACTAAATACTAATTTTTTGCAATCATATTTTTTCATAAGCTTTAACAGAATTAAAGTACTAGACAAGTTATTATGATAATATTCTACTGGTTTTTTTACTGATTCACCTACTGCCTTTAAACCTGCTAGATGAATAACTGAATCTATATTATTTTGACTAAATACTGTTTCCATTTTTTCTTCATCTAACATGTCTAATTCATAAAACTTGAAATCTTTTCCTGTTATTTCTTTTATTTTATCTAATACCTCCGGACTGCTATTGCTGAAATTATCTATAATTACAATTTCCTTTCCTGCATTTAATAATTCTACACTTATATGACTTCCTATATATCCAGCCCCTCCAGTTACTAATACTGCCATATTAATCACCTTTCTTTCCATTTTTCTATATATAATTCTTTATATATTCTATAATTTTGTAAAATTTTTCTTACATATATATTGGTTTCCTTAAATGGTATGTTTTCAATGTCAGAACCGTCTTCCTTTATTACTCCTTTTTCAATCCATTTTCTTACATTTCCCTTACCTGCATTATACGCAGCTAATGCTAAATATTGATTATTATCGTAATCCTTTAATAAGTTCGAAAAATACTTAGTTCCAAGCATAATATTGGTTTGAGCGTCATATAAATCGTATGTCTTATCATTGTCCAATCCCAGAGAGGTTATAATTTCTTGTACTGTTCCATCCATTATTTGCATAAGACCTTTAGCTCCACTAGAGGAATTTGCCGTTTGGTCAAAGTTGCTTTCAGCCTTTATCATCGCATATATCAATGCTTTATCCACTTTATATTCCTTCGCATATTCTTCAACATATTCTTCATATTGTAGTGGATAGATCTGTTCTAAAATTATTCTTGGTAATTTAACAACCTTAACTAATATAAATAAACAAATTAATATAAATATCAATATAATAATAAATCGTTTTCTATCTTTCTTCAAGCACAATCTCTCCCTATTATTCTTTTGTTTTGACTACTTTGCCTCTTGCCAATTTTCCCCTTCATTTACATCTACATTTAACGGTACACTTAATTTTATAACATTTTCCATACAGTTTTTCAATATATTCTTTGCTTCTTCTTTTTGTTCTTTCTTTACTTCTATTAATAATTCATCATGCACTTGTAAAACTATTTGTGCATCTAATTGTTTTTCTTTTAACTCTCTATATACATTTATCATAGCTATTTTCATTATATCCGCAGCTGTTCCCTGAATTGGTGTATTCATTGCTGCTCTTATTCCAAATTGTCTTACCATATAATTATTTGAGCTTAATTCTGGAATGTATCTTCGTCTATTAAACAAGGTTTCTACATAGCCTTTATCTTTTGCAATTTCAGGAACCTTTTCCATGTATTCTTTTATACCGCTGTATTTTTCTAGATATTGTTCAATATACTGTTTTGCCTCTTTTTTACTAACACCTATTTGCTCAGCTAACCCATAATCGCTTATACCATATACTATTCCAAAGTTTACAGCTTTTGCTTTTGAACGCATACTACTGTCAACTTCTTCAAGCTGAACATTAAATACTTTAGCAGCTGCTTGTGCATGTATATCTTCTCCATTGTTAAATGCTTTTATCATTTCTTCATCTTGTGAGATATGTGCAAAAATTCTTAATTCTATTTGCGAATAGTCAGCATCTACAAAAATGCATCCTTCTTTTGGCTTAAATGCTTTTCTTAATGGTTTTCCAATTTCCATACGTGTTGGTATATTTTGCATATTTGGCTCTGTACTACTGATTCTTCCTGTTGTTGTAACTGTTTGGTGAAAATTTGAATGTACACGTTTTGTTTTTTCGTTAATACATTGTATCATTCCCTCTACAAAAGTTGAATTTAATTTAGATACTTGCCTATATTCCAATATTTTATTTATTGATGGATGCATATCTTTTAATTTTTCTAGTGTATCTACATCTGTCGAATATCCAGTTTTTTTCTTTTTATATACTGGTAATTTCAATTTCTCAAATAATACTTCTCCAAGTTGCTTTGGCGAATTTATATTAAAAGTTTCTCCACAAAGATTATAAATTTCTTGTTCTAATTTTTTCATGTCTCTTTGTAGTTCTTTTCCATATTCCATTAATTCTTCTTTATCTAAATATATACCTGTGTATTGCATTTGAGCTAATACCTGAACTAATGGCATTTCTATATTATTAAATAAATCTACTGCGTTTATTTTTTCTAATTCTTTCTCAAGTATTTCTTTTAATTTATATATACAATAAGTTTTGAGTGCATTTTCTTCATTCAAGCTTTCCTCGTTTGACTGAGCAAATAAACTCATTTGGTTTTGTTCTTTTCCCCCTATTTTACTTAAATAAGCATCAAAATTTATATTTAAATAGTCGTTAGCAAGTTCTGCCACACTATACTGATTTGATGTTGAGTTTAATAAATATGCTGCAATTTTAACGTCAAAAGCCATATTTTGAATGTTTATGCCTTTCTCTTTTAAAATTACATAGTCATCCTTTTGACCATAACTAATTTTTTCTATATCTTTATCTTCGAATATTTCTTTTAATTCATTTGGAAAGTTATTTATATCTTTTTCTTTTAGTTCATAAACTGTATTATCTTCTTTATTATAAATACTAAATTGGCAAATTTTCTTTTTAGATATACTTTCAATTTTGCTGTCTTTTTCAGTGCACATATTATAATACATTTTTTTATCTTTTACTATTTCACTCCATAGCTCGCTATTGTCGTTGTACCATTCTAATTTGAACATATCTTTTACATTGTCTTTTTCCTCTTGTTTTAGTGTATCTGCTAAGTCAAATCTGTCAATGAATCTTTGAAACCTTAATTCTTTGAAAATTTTTAATACTTCATCTTTATTCCATTCTTTTAGCTTTATATCTTCTATTGTAACATCTAAAGGCACTTCTTTATTTATTGTACCCAACTTTTTTGATAAAAATGCTAATTCCCTATTTTCTACAACTTTCTTTTTTAGTGCTCCCTTTAATTCGTCAGTTTCTGTGTCTATTGCTTCATATAGTTTTTCTATAGTTTGGTATTGCTTTACAAGACTTAATGCTGTTTTCTCTCCTACCCTAGGAATTCCTGGTATATTGTCTGCTGTATCTCCCATAAGTCCTTTAACTTCAATTAAATCAAGTGGTTTCAATCCATAAACTTCATTAATTTTATCTACTGTAAAATCTTCTGTTTCCGTTTTTCCTCCCTTTGTTCTTGGAATTCTAACATTTATGTTAGGTGTTATTAATTGAAAAGTATCTCTATCTCCAGATAGAATTGTTACTTTTAAATTACTCGCTTCTCCCATTCTAGATAAAGTCCCTAAAATATCATCCGCTTCATATCCTTCTTTTTCTAAAATGGTAATGTTCATTGCATTTAAAACATTTTTCAATATTGGCATTTGACTTGCTAATTCATTTGGCATTCCCTTTCTCGTAGCTTTGTACCCTTCATACATTTTGTGTCTTTGAGTTGGTGCCTTTAGGTCAAATGCTATTGCCATATAATCTGGGTTTATTTCGTCTAATGTTTTAAATAAAATTGCCAAGAAACCATACACAGCATTAGTGTATGTTCCATCTGCTGTCATTAACATTTTATTTCCCATAATGCCATAAAATGCTCTATTTATAATACTATTTCCATCAATCACCAATAATTTTTCCAAACTACTTCTCCTCTTTCTAACTTTTACATTTCATTTAATAAAAATTCCTGTAAGTTTTCAAACTGCTGTATATACTTTTCTTTTATATTGTCATAAATTCCCCTTGATTTTTCTTCATCATATAAATGTGACATGACATTTCTATCTAGCATCATTTGTATCCACATTTCTCCATCTTTTATGATTTCTGCTTGATATGCTTGTTGAATAACGCCTCTTGGGCTTGCAATAGTATTCATATCGTTGCTCTATTCTTTTCATATTTTCACTCCTTCACTATATATTGAATTTAAAAAGCTTTCATTTTCAATATTTTGTATAAATACTACATCTATTTTATATGCCGTGTCTATTTTATCTATTTCATCCAATATTTTATATTTTATTTCTTTAGATACCTTGTCTAAAACAGCAATATCAATATCGGAATTGTATTTATAATTATTTCTAGCTCTAGAACCAAATAATAACATTTTTATATTGTACTTTTCTTGTATTTGTTTTAATTTACAAAGTAATTCATCTGACAAACCATACATACTGTGTATCCTCCTTACAAATGAACTACTATAATTTGTGAAATAGTATAAATTTGTAAAACTAACATTGAAATTACTGCAAATTTATTTACCCCATCTTTTGAATACGACGAATTTACTTTGATAGTACTTCCAATTAAAAACATTATAAGTGGTAAAATTGGCAAGAAATATCTTCCCTGCACACCTTCAATACTAGTACTTCCAACAGTAGTCCATTGAACATATAAACTTGTGAAAACAAGTGCAATAATTGCTAAAACAACTAAAGACGCCCAAACTAGTTGATATGTTTTAAATTTCCCTTTTATTTCGTTATCTGTTATTGCCACTATTAAATAAATTCCCATTAATGTATATGGTACTATAGAATTTATTTTTACTAATTCTCCCCAGCCAATTTCCATTCCAAATAAAGACATTACATATTTATTTCCATACAAATTAACCGTATATAATAGTTCTTGAATATATCTTATTGGATTTTGGAAAAGTAATGCAACTTGTACTTGTGAATCTCCTTCCCTAAAGTTACTTAAATACATACTTGATATTCCTAGCCATATTAAATTAACTGCTAAAGCTATTCCTGCAATAACTATGAAATTAATTGTCTTACTTTTATTAGTTCCATTCTTAAATTTTTCTTTTGGAATTAATAAAATTAATCCTACAAGTGGAATATATACAATCTTGCATAAAGCAATTACAACTGACATGAGCAATAAAAGGCCCTTGTCTTTTAAATCAATTTGTTTCTTTTCTCCAAATGCCAAATATAAAATATATGATAAATACAGAAAAGACATGGAAATTGTCATTGCATCAGGCGATAAAGATGTAAATCCTTCTAATGCAATTGGTATCATTGCCGGTATTAATATTAATTTTTTCCCAAAAGGAATAATTTTTATAGCAAGATATAATAATATTAATGCAACTAGTAAATTCACTAGTCTACCAGCATAGGTAATTAAATATACATTGTCTGTAACTAATCTAGCAATTGCAATTCCTGTTGCCTGCGGGATATATTGTATAAATGAATACAATGCTGCTGTTTCTGGATCTAAAATTCCCTGTTTTTCTCTTTCTAATGATACTTTTAATTTCTCTTGTACCATTTTGTAGTCCATATTAACCCATTCGCTATTAGGAAAAACTGCTGAAACCCCTTCTGGCATCATTGAACCTTGCACATTGTTTTCAATTGGTGTCATTAAATTACCGGTAGATACTTCATAAGCTTTTAACCAATGATAATATTCATCATGATTTTTGAATGTTGGCATAGTTATTAAAAAGAATAAACATACAACAGGTACAACCATTAGAAATAAGTTTTCTTCTTTTATATCTTTTTTATAGTAAATAAATATTGATATTGCAATTACTATAATCGTTAAAAGCAATAATATTCCTATAAAAATCCATGTTCTTACTGTACTTTTATAAAATTCTTGGAATACTAATTGACTATTCTGCATTGCATTTCCATTTACAATAAGCTCTCCTATATTTTCCGAGTTATCGGCAATTTTTACTGTATAAAATTTCTCATTTCCATCTAAATTTTCAAACTTAATATAAATAGTATATATCTTGTCTTTTGAATTGTTTTGTCTGTTAAAATTTAACTCATATAAACTGTCAGTTCTAATATAGTTTCTTGTTATTTCTTTTTCTTTTATAATATTACCATTTTCATCTTTGATACCAACTTTTACTTTGCCCCCAACATTGTTGCTATCCGCATATGATTCAAAATTAATTTTTACTTTCTGTAAATTATTTTCTTTAGCCCAAAAATTTTGCTCAATTATTTCATTTTCTGTTACATTTTCTATAACTCCTGTAGTTTCTGGCAAAGTTCCTTTTACATATAATTTCTGATTAATCGTAACTGTATACACTGCCAATAGCCAAATTGCTAAAATAGCTATTGCTAAAATGGTAAAAAATTTCCAATTCTTTTTTATTTCTTTACTCATCTCTTTGACTTTCTCCCATTTGTTTTTCTAATTTTTCTATTCTACGTGCTAACATGGCATTATCTTGTACTAAAGCCGTTACTTTTTCATGTAATTTTGAAAATGCAATACTAATATAGAATATTATGACAATTAGTAAAAATATATATACTAAAAATATAGCATTTGTTGGCTCTGCAATATGAATCACACTAGATATCCATTTTGTAATTTCTGGGAAAATTGCACATAATAAGGTAATTGCACCAAAGCTTAACCATAGTAAAGTGTATTTATATGCTAATTTCTTTTTTCTTGTTACAGCTAATATAAAAATACAAAACAAAATTGTAGCTATTATTAACGTTAATTGTAATACTATATTCATTACCTATACCTCCTCATTTTTAAAAATGCAAGCTAGCATTACAGCTAGTCCCACTTTAGCAGCATAATAAATTGATTTTATAGGTGTTATAGAAGATGTTCCTGTATCTCTACTTTTCATTTCCATTGGTATTTCTGCAACTTTAAAATTATTTTTAGCTATGTAAGCATTTGTTTCAGGTTCTGGATAATCTACAGGATAATTTCTAGCAAACATTTTAATTATTCTTCTATTTACAGCTCTATATCCTGATGTTGTATCCTTTATTATTTTTCCTGTAAAAAGCTTTATTATAAAAGAATATAAATTAATTCCCATTCTTCTAACAAAAGTTGATTGAAAACCTTGTTTCTCAATAAATCTCGAACCTATTACCAAATCATATCCTTCTTCAATTTTAGCTACTAGTTCTTTAATATATTTTGCATCGTGTTGTCCATCAGCATCCATTTGTATTGCTATATCATAGTCATTTTCATATGCATATTTATATCCTGTTTGGACAGCTCCTCCTATTCCCAAATTTACTGGCAAATGAATTACATTTAAATTGTTTTCCCTACATATTTTCAATGTACTATCCTTTGAACAGTCATCTATAATAATATAATCTACATTTTCATTATTTCTTTTTAAATTTTCTATTGTGTTTAATATAGCCCCTTCTTCATTATAGGCAGGTATTATTATTAATGTTTTCATATTTCCCTCCATTTTTATTTGAAACCTATTCCATTCATATACTATCATAAATACTATTATTTTTCCATAAAAAAGAAGAAAATATCATATTTACTTCTTTTTATTTTTTTAATTTATTTTATATAAGTGCTGATGTAATATGAAAAGCATTTGCCTTATCTCCTAATATCTCTCCTACTTTTTTCAAAATTTTATGGTCGTCGTCTAGCAAAATTACACGGTCATACTCATCCAATTTTTCTTGCATCTTTAGTGCTTTAATAATGTCTCTGTTTTCGCTACTATATCCGCCATTTTCTTTCGTAAGTACAATTCTATTTTCTTTTGGAACAAAATCAATATATTTATTTAACCAAATATCCTTTTCATCTGATATTTTATTCGTTTTTGATAATGATAATATATATAAATCTAAATTTTTAATATTATTTATTTCTTTTAGCACCTCAATTATTGGCATAACAGGTTCCACTTTGCTGTAATTATCTTCCATTTGCTTCGCTACATTACTTTCTGAATACACTTCATATTCATTAATTGTTCCATCCATATCTATAAACATAGCAACCTTTTTATTTCCTTCGCATATTTTTTTTATTTTTTCTACAAACTTTTTCATAAAACACTCCTTTATTTTCTGAAAAATAGCACAAAGCATTTATGCTTTTGTGCTACTTTTCTTAATTTCATGGCAAATATTTAGAAATAACATCCAATACTTTTTTACTCATCTCACATGGCAAAAGTTTATTTGTAATAATCAATTCTTTTGGTGTTTCAATTTTACTAAAGAAACCCAAATATAATTTATTATACATTTGAATATATTTCTTGTTTACCAATTTTCCTTCTCCGCCTCTGCGTTTAATTGCCTCTTCTGGCGTTACCATCATTGCAATAAATAAATCCGGCATTAATTCTTTCAAAAACATATTCTTAAATTTATCGTATTGAGTTTTTGAACAAGTTTTTTCAGTTAAATACTTTTGTCCATAAAATTCACTATCAATAAGCCCTCTATCAATAAGAACAATATTTGCTTTTGAATAAACAGCCCTCAATATTCCCGCTTGCGTTGTTAAGTGCATCCACATATTAGCTTCAAATGTTCCCTTAGGTATTTCAGCTGGTAACAATTCTGCAGATTCCCTTAAAACCTCTACATTATAATTCTCATTCCGTAACATATTTGCCAGCTTGTAAATTGTTGTAGTTTTTCCCGCTTCTGGTGTTCCTGAAAATTCAATCATAAAAGGTTTTGATATAAACATAATTATGCCTCCTATCTTTATGTAAAAAAATGATATTGTTATTATACTATACCATTTTTTTATTTTCAAGACTAGGAGGCTATAAGATTAAATATCGTTATCTTTAATTACATGATATTCCTTAAGAATTTTTTCTATATCTGTTCCTCTTATTTGTTTTAGTACTTCTTTTAATGCAATTTTCTCTTTTAATCCTAATTCCATTTCAGTTATTGGTTTTCCGTCTCTTAATTTTACTGTTGCATTTAATAAGTCTCTAATATCATACGTACTTCCCCAAACTTCTGGCACACCACGGTCTATATCTAATAAAGTATATACCGCAACCATAGCTGTTCTTATTGAATACTCAGTTGTAAATATAGTATCTCTTTCTGTTTCTGCAAATTGACCCAAAAATGCAAAATTTACTGCTTGCTTTGGAACAACCTTTGGTCTATCTGTTCCATTTCTAGGCATAAAGAAAGCATCAATATAAGGCATCATTACTGGTATTGTGTTTGCACTATTTTCAGCCATATCTTCTATTTGATTTTCTGGCACGCCTAAATGGTATAACCATTCCATACAAATTTCTTTACCAGTACAATCTCTCATTGGCTTTTTAACGTAATTTCCATGTACATTACTAAATAAACCATAAATCCAACCCACTAGTTGATTTTTAGGTTGACTTCTAAATTGTGGTTGACGGTTAAATGTCCAACTTAATAACCAATTTGAATCCTTAACTGTAACAATACCACCCGTAACAACCTTTCCGCTAAATGGGTCTCTCTTACATATTTTTTCAACATAAGGTGGAATTCTATCGTCAAGTGTAGTAACTGTAGCACTCATCCAATTTGTTAATTCTGGGTCTGAACAGAATTTGTCTGGATTACCAAATTCTGAATCTTGAGCAGCAATTTTACGCCATAAATCCCAGCCACCTCCAGGTTTAATTTCTGTATTCATTTCTGCTGGAGTGTTTTGACTACCCATACTAGAATTTTCTACACAGCCTCCATTTGTTATAAATACTAAATCATTTTCAGTTAAACCAATACTTGATTCTTCTCCATCTTTAGTAATTATTATATTTTTGGCAACTTTTTTGTAATCACTTATTTCAAATTCTACATTTTCAACCTTTGTTCCATAATGGAATTGTACATCATGTTTTTTCAAGTATTCAATCATTGGTAATATCATTGATTCATATTGATTATATTTTGTAAATCTTAATGCTGTGAAGTCTGGTAATCCTCCAATATGATGTATATATCTTTTTATATATAATTTCATTTCCAAGGCACTATGCCAATTTTCAAATGCAAACATTGTTCTCCAATATAACCAGAAGTTTGAATTTAATACTTCATCTGAAAAGAAGTCAGTTATTTTTTTATCATATAATTGCTCATCTGGTGTAAAAAACAATTTCATTATTTCCATTGCACCCTTATCAGACACACCAAATTTTCTATCTGTATGCGCATCTTCGCCTCGATTCATTGTAGCTCTCATTAATGAATAATTTGGATCCTCTTTATTTAACCAATAATATTCATCTAAAACGCTTACACCTTCAGTTTCAATTGATGGAATTGAATGGAATAAGTCCCACATACATTCAAAGTGATTGTCCATTTCTCTTCCACCACGCATTACATATCCAAGTCCATCGTAAAGATATCCATCACAAGCACCACCTGGTATAGAATCTTTTTCTAAAACGTGAATATTTTTCCCTTGCATTTGTCCATCTCTTACTAAAAAGCATGCTGCAGACAAGGCAGCTAATCCCGAACCTACTATATATGCAGATTTTTTATCTACATCTACTGGCTTTTTTGGTCTTACAAAAGCTTCATAATTTCCACTACTATAATACATAGTTTATCAACCTCCTTATTTACTATGTATCCATATACTATACATACAAATTTCAGATTTCAATAAACAAATTTGTAAATTTGTATGTTTTTTTGTCATAATATGTTTTTTGTCTAATTAGGTTGACATTTTTTTGACCGCCTCTTCAAAACTACCAGATATCATAACATCTAATTTACTTATTATATTATTTGGTTCTTCTTTCATTTCTGTATTTATCCAATTTTCTATTATCCCTGCGAAACCATATTTATAGAAATTAGCAATAAAAACCTTATTTTCTTGTGTTATGTTATAGTTTTTAGCAAGGTTTTCTATTATCTGTATAAATATGTTATTGTATTGCTTAAAAAGAAAATCTAATAGTGTCTTTCTCTTTAATGAATTATATATTTTTATAACAATTCTTTTATTTTGCAACATATAATCTAAAACATACTTAAAATTCTCCTGCCAATTTTCTATAGTAGTTTCTTTTTCTACTTTATCAATTACTTCATTTGCAAAAATCCATTCAAGCAAATCATATATATCTTTGAAATGATAATAAAAAGTTTGTCTGTTCATACCGCAATCATTTGTTATATCCGTTATTGTTATTTTATCCAATTCTTTTATTAGCATAATTTTTTTTAGTGATTGTGCTAATGCTCTTTTGGTAATGTTTGACATTTTGCATCTCCTATGTTTATTTTTTGCTATTCTTCTGCTTAATTTTAGTGATCCAAATCTTGTCATAAATGTTAACACCTTATTTTGCAAGCCTACAACATATACAGCTTTATTTTGCATCATGGCCTTGTAAGCTTTTTTAGCAAGTGCAAATTTTTCACTTCATTAAAATAATTCCCTTAGTTGTTGGGTGCAATAATTTAATAAAGTCTGTTGCATCCTGATTTTCTCCAACTATACTTCCATAATGAATAGGTACTGCCACTTTAGGCTTTATTTCATTAACTAATTGTGCCGCTTCTTTAAAATCCATTGTATACGTTCCGCCTACTGGAACAAATGCAACATCACATTTTACTTTTTTATTTTCTGTCGTAATATCTGTATCACCTGCAAAGTAATACTTAATTCCTTTACTTTCTATAACATATCCAACCCAACCATTTTCTTTTGGATGAAACTGCTTGTTTGTATTGTATGCAGGTATTGTTTTAAATTTTACTCCTTGTACCAAATATTCTTTTTCTGGCTCCACAACAAGAATTAACTCTCTTTTTATTCCTTTTTTCAACAGTTTCGTAAGTAATTCGTCTGGTACTACTATTGTTGTATTAGTTTTAATTATTTTATCTATATCTTCTTCAGAATAGTGATCATAATGGTCATGTGTTATAAAAATTATATCGGCATCATTATAAGACTTATTTATCTTAAATGGATCAATATAAATAACCTTTTCATCTTTTATTTTTACACTACTATGATATAAAACCTCAACATTCTCTAACATTTTTATTCTCCTTATTTTTTCTTTTGAATTTTAGTATATTAAAATACCTTTTATTACTATATCATATTTATTGCAAAATTTCCACAATTACCCATTTTTTTATTAATTTCTTGTTATTTATTTTCTAATTTTCTTTTTATAAATTCCATTGCACCAATTATTAATCCACCAATTGCAAAACAAACAATATTTAATGTTTCCAAAGATAGTGGAGCTTGTGGTTCTTTTAGTGTTGTAGCCCCCATTATTATTGCATATATTGAGCCTATCATTAGTCCTATTATTAAATAAATTGTTTGAGTTCTATATTTTTCTAAAGCTTTTTTTACTGCCTTTATAATAAGTGCAATTCCTGCAATAACTCCCAAGCCAAATACAAATAACACTGGTATGTATGCTAGATTAAGGTGTAACGTTTCCTTAATCCCTGTTATTATTGGCATATATAATCCAAAAATTAACAATAACGTTGAGCCTGAAATTCCTGGTAGTATCATTGCAGATATTGCTACCATTCCTGCTACAAATACATATAAAGCTAATCCTAAATTTAAATTAGTTATATCTACATTTGCACCACTTCCTGTTTGTGGATTAAAATATGTTATTGCAGATACTACAACTATACCTAGAATTGTAAATATTAAATTTTTGTATTTACCCTTTACGGTTTCTTTTTCTTCCTTTATTATTAAAGGAATTGCAAAAATAATAAATCCAATAAATAGTGAACTTACTTGGTATATATGTGTTTCGAATAGGCTTGACAATATTAGTGATGCTGTTGCCATTCCTATAATCCATCCAATTCCTAATTTGATAATAAATTGGATGGCTTCTTTCTTTTCTCCTGTTTTGCTAATTAACGTATTTAATGAATTTATAAATTTGTCATAAAATCCCAATATAAATGCCACTGTTCCTCCTGATACTCCTGGTACACTATCTGCTAGTGCCATTGATAGTCCTCTCATTGCATTTTTTAGAAAATCCTTCATCTTTTTCTTCCTTTCATTTTTTCCTTAAATCCTTTGAATAATAATACATATCAGTACAATGCAAATATCGTTACAGATTCAAAATCATCTGGAAAAGGACAATCCTTATATGTATTTTCTAATGTTAAACAATATTTTATTATTTCTTCTTTATTCATAACTAAATCCTTATTAGCTTTTACACTATTTATTATTTAATTATCTGTAAACTATGTCATCTACTTTGTATCAATTAACAATTCCTTTGGGTTCTTTTTTAAACTACTTATAGATGATAACACTAAAGATATTATAAGTACCAAAGACATAAATAAAATTACATATATTATTGATTTTGGTAA
>CAKOTZ010000007.1 GCA_934120395.1 uncultured Clostridia bacterium | reverse complement strand
TGTTTGAATCTCTATATATTAAAAAGTCATGATTAGTTATTTGTAAGTTTTTATTGTCCATTTATTATTCTCCTTTCCTTTAGTTTTTCACAAGTCATACACTTATCAATTCAAATTATAATTTATCATTAATCTAATTTGAGTAATTTTCTCATAAATTTGATTTGTACAATTCCATAACCAATCATACATCCAATAGTATTTAAAACTAAATCATCAATATCTGCTGAACCACGGAATGTTAAAAATTGTATCGTTTCAACTACAAAAACGAAACATACTATAAATACTACTATTTTCCATAGTTTGTTAAATTTATCTTTAAATAGCACAGGCAATGCCATTCCCATTGGGACAAACATTAATAAATTTGCTAATATATTTTGAACGACAATACTTGTTTTTGGCTCCAGCCATTTTTAATAGTATTTTCGACATACTCTTCTTTCCCTACTCTATCGGTATATCTTTAGCTGTATAACCTAATTTTTTAAAGTTTTCATATAAAACACTTGGTGATATTCCAAGTAATGTATTATAATCTCCATTAATTTTATCTATAAATATTGATGCTTTTCCTAAAGGAACATAACCACAACATTTAAAGATTTTCATTTCATTATTCACATACCACTCAATTTCACTATCTGTTATATCTTTAAAATATACATCAACCTTTGAATAAAACGTTATGGTTTTGTTTTTATATAAATCTAATATTGTTACTCCTGTGTATGCCGAATTCTTTTTCCCTGATAATTCTTTTAAATTGCTATATGCTTCATCTTTTGATTTAGGTTTTTCATATTTCTTCCCGTTGCAATATATAATTGTATCTGCTGCAATAATAATAGCTCTATCAGCTATTTGCCTTTTTACTGATAAAGCTTTGTTTTTTGAAAGTTCTTCAACATATTTACTAGGTTGCTTTGCACAACTTTCTTCATCAACATCACTAGTCACAACTTCATACTTTACGCCTATCATCTTAAATATATCTTGTCTTTGCTTTGATGAAGAAGCCAAAATAATTTTCATCATTTATTCTTCCCCCTATCTAATGCGGTATTGATTTTTATCTGCTCTCTCATCTAATTTTCTTTCATACTTTTTATTCTTGTAAAACCAATATGTATCTTTATTATCTTTTCCTTCATGTCTATCACTATTAAATAGTACATCAAATAATGTACATACAGCTAATATTATAGCTATGCATGATATTAAGGTACTAGTATAGCTATCTATACTACCTCCACCATCAATAGAACTTGTTATCCCCTTGTATGCATCCATTCCAAAATAATACACATATGAAATAAAGTATAATATACCTCCCACTTTTTTTCTTGAAATAAATAACAATATTCCAAAAAAGCTTATAAATAATACTAAAATTTCGGTTGTTAAATCTAAAGGTTTAGCCACAATTTCTATTCCAATAGAATATAGATAAGCAATTACTAATCTAAATATCCAAAAAGCAATAATAAATATAGTTATTAACCAACTTGCAACATTTTTCATCTGTATCCCTCTTCTCTTATTATTTTACTTTAAATTTTAACATAAAATATTATTTTTAGCAATACAGCTTTTATCCGTTAACCTTTATCGCTTCTTTATTTTATCTGTATTATATTTATTGAAAATCGATGTTTTTATTTATAGATATTATCTAGATGTTTATTTCAAAAATTTCCATTGTATTTTCTTTTCCATAATGATACAATTATTAAAACACACTGAAAGGAAAAATTTATGGAAAAAATAGCAATTATATCTGACGTTCATGGAAATATTACAGCTTTAAATGCTGTTTTAGAAGACATAAAAAAAAGAAACATAAAAAGAATTTTTTGTCTAGGTGATAGCATTATTAAATGCGTTCATCCTGATTTAGTCATTGATAAATTAAAAGAAAACTGTGAAGTAATTCTTTTAGGCAACTCCGATTACGCAATATGTTCACCAGAAGCTAAGCAGAAGAATTTTTGGTCTAGAGACAAGATTGGTGAAGAAAGGGCTAATTTTATTTGCAATTTACCTATTTTTTATGAATTTTATATGAGTGGACAATTAGTTAGACTTTTCCATTCTTCACCTTATGGGCTAGACTATTTATTCAATCCAATGTTTTCTAATAAAGGAACTCATTTTGCCGGAAAAGAACTTTCATCTGCTGAAGAATTGTTTAAAAATACAGAATTTCTTGGTAAAACTTTAAACGACCCTGAGCCAGATATTGTTGGATATGGTCACATTCATACCCCATTCATCTCAAAATATAAGAATAAGACTTTATTTAACCCTGGTAGTGTTGGTATTTCTGTTGAAATGTTGAATTCTAATATTAACGACAGTAGTAACAAATTTTCAACTCTAGCATCTTATATAGTATTAGAGGGAAATTATGGAAGTCATAATTTAGATGCTATTTCTTTTAACATTGTAAGACTTCCTTATGATATAAAAAAAGAAATTGATGATTTAGAAGCTTCAGATATGCCTAACAAGGATATGATTATTAGAAGTTTAAAAGGAGCTCTCCCTACAGTATACAAAGTAAATTAGAGGTGAATTTAATGAACAATAAATTACAAAAAGTAAATGAAATTTTAAAAAAATATAATCAAGAACATTTAGTTTATTTTTATAATGAGCTTTCAACTGAACAACAAGCTCTTTTATTAAATCAAATTTTAAGTATTGATTTTAATAAAATTTTTACTTTGTATCATAACTCTATGAAAGATTCTGTTATTGAAAGGGATTGCATTTCTCCTCTTAAGCATTATGAAAAAAATACTTTTTCGAATTATGACATACACTTTTATTCTAATATAGGAATAGATTTTATAAAAAGCAATTCTGTTGCAGTTGTTACAATGGCTGGTGGTCAAGGTAGTAGACTTGGATATAGTGGTCCAAAGGGAACTTATGAATTAGAATTTGAAACTGAAAAAAAATCCTTATTTCAAATTATGTGTGAAGATATACAAAAAATAAATTCAGAATATGACGTAACTATTCCCTGGTACATTATGACAAGCAATGAAAATGATTTGCAAACCAAAAAATATTTTGAAGAAAAGAACTATTTTGGCTATCCTAAAAATAAAGTGACATTCTTTACTCAGGATAAGCTCCCTATAATTTCAGTTGACGGTAATTTGATTTTAAAAGAAACTTATATGATAAAAGAAGCTTCAAATGGTAATGGTAACGTCTTTAAAGCAATGAAAAAGCATGGAATTATTGATGAACTTGAAGAAAACCATATAAAATGGTTGTTTTTTGGCGGAATTGACAATATTTTATTAAAAAATATTGATCCATTCTTCTTAGGTTTAACTTCATATAATAATTATTCTATTGCAACTAAATCTATTTTTAAGCAAGAACCTCTAGAAAAAACTGCAGTTTTTTGTAAAAATAATAATAAACCATCAATTTTAAATTATAATGATATTGATTTGGAACTTTCTCAATCTAAAGATTCTAATGGTTTATATTTATACAGAGAAGCTAATATGCTTTCACACATAATGAACATTGATGCAATCAAAAAAATTGCTGAAATTAATCTTCCTTATCATAGAGCGTATAAGAAAAATGCCTTTGTTAATACTGAAGGCATGAAACAAGTTCCTGACAAACCTAACTCATTTAAGTTTGAAAACTTTATTTTTGATGCTTTTATGTTTTTTGATGATTTACTAGTCCTTCGTGCTAATCCAGATGAAGAGTTTGCCCCTATCAAGGACTTTACAGGTATTTATAATCCTGATACCGCTAAAGAAAAATATGAAAAATACCACCAAAAATAAGTAAACTAAAACATTCTTCACAGAAACTACAACATTTTTCATTTTTTTGTTTCATTTTTCGTTTTATTATGATACAATAGCCTAAATAAATTGTAATCGCGGAGGTAATAGAAATGGAATTTAAAAAATGTAAACGTTGTGGTTGTTTTTTTGTATCAAATAATGATATATGTTGCAAATGTAATACAAGGGATGAATATGATATAACTACATTAAAAAATTATTTAGAGGATAATATTTCAGCATCTTCATTAGAAGAAATATCTAAAAGCACAGGAATTACTGTAAAAAACCTAGATAGATATATGCAAACAGATGAATTTAAAAATATTGCAAAACCTTTTTATAAAAAAGGTGCTAGCGATGGTTTCAATAATATAAGTATTAATTTATAATTTAAGGAGGTAAATCAATGACAAGTGTTTTTGACACATTGGAAGAACGTGGTTTTATTGAACAAATTACACATGAAAAAGAAGTAAAAGAATTATTTGCCAAAGGAAGTGTACCTTTTTATATTGGTTTTGACCCTACAGCAGATAGTTTGCACGTTGGTCATTTTATATCTCTTATGGTTGCTTCTCATATGCAAAAAGCTGGTCATAAGCCTATCATTCTTATTGGCGGTGGAACAGCTACTATTGGTGACCCATCTGGCAAATCAGACATGCGTAGAATGATGACACGAGAAGAAATAAATTACAATGTTGAAAAATTTAAAAAACAATTTGCAAGATTTTTAAGTTTTGAAGGTGACAATGCGGCTATTATTGTTGATAATGCAGATTGGTTATTAAAACTTAATTTTGTTGATTTTATGCGTGAAATTGGAGTTCACTTTTCGGTTAATAAAATGCTAGCTGCTGAATGTTACAAACAAAGAATGGAAAAGGGACTTACGTTTTTTGAACTTAGCTATATGCTAATGCAATCTTACGACTTTCTATATTTGCATGACCATTATGGCTGTAAACTTGAAATGGGCGGAAATGATCAATGGTCTAACATTATTGGTGGTGTTGAACTTATTCGAAAAATTGGAAAAGATGATTCATTTGGTTTAACATTTAAGCTTTTAACAACCAAGGAAGGCAAAAAAATGGGAAAAACAGAAAAAGGAGCTCTTTGGTTAGACGCTGAAAAGACTTCTCCTTATGAATTTTATCAATACTGGAGAAATATTGATGATGCCGATGTAAAAAAAGTTTTATCATTATTAACCTTCATTCCTATGGAAGAAGTAAATCGTTTAAGTAATTTAAAAGATGCTGAAATTAATGAAGCTAAAAAAGTAGCAGCTCTTGAAATTACCAAGTTAATTCATGGTGAGGAAGAAGCTATAAAAGCTGCTGAAGCTGCCGAAAACCTATTTAGTGGAAATGGTGTTGCCGAAAATATGCCTTCCACTCAAATAGACTCAAGCACAATATCAATTTTGGATGCCCTTGTTGTTACTGGTCTTGTCCCTTCTAAAGGTCAGGCTAAAATTCTAGTAAACCAAGGTGGTATTAGCTTAAATGATAATAAAATTAATGATATTTCTTATATCTTATCTGATAAGGATTTTGTAGATGGTTTTGCTATTATAAAAAAAGGAAAGAAAAGTTATCATAAATTAGAATTGAAATAAAGCATAAAAAAAGTGGCTAAGCCACTTTTTTTATTGTCTTTGTTTTACTGCCTCGTACATTACAATTCCAGCTGAAACAGAAGCATTTAGTGAAGTAATTTTACCATTCATAGGTATTTTTACAAAAAAATCACAATTTTCTTTTACTAATCTACTTATTCCAAACCCTTCACTTCCTATTACTAACGCCAATGGTCCTGTTAAATCTTGCTCATAGTAATATTTATCTGCTTTCATATCTGTTCCAACAACCCATAATCCCTCTTCTTTTAATGTCTTTATTGTTTCAGTTAAATTATTTACTCGTGCAACCTTCATAAAATTCACTGCACCTGCTGATGTTTTACTTACAGTTGCATTTACACTAACAGCTCTTCTTTTTGGTATAACAATTCCGTGTACACCTGCAGTCTCAGCAGTCCTAATTATTGAACCTAAATTATGTCCATCTTCTATTCCATCTAGTAACAAAATAAATGGTGCCTCATTTTTATTTTTTGCATATTCTAATATATCTTCTATTGAAGAATAATCAAATGGAGGAACAATAGCAATTACTCCTTGATGTTTTTTTGTCTGTGACATAGTATCTAATTTGCTTTTTTCTACTTCGCAAATAGGTACCTTCTTTTCTTTTGCCTTTGCAATAATTGCATATATAGATCCATGTCTTTCTCCTTTTTGAATATATAATTTATTAATATCCTGTTTAGAATTTAGTAATTCTAAAACAGCATTTCTTCCTTCAATTACATCATCATATACTTTTTCTTCTTTCATTCTATTCCTCTTTTCCTAGTTTTCATCATCTAATTTTAATACAGATAAAAATGCCTCCTGCGGTATTTCAACACTTCCTATTTGTCTCATTTTCTTCTTTCCTTTTTTCTGTTTTTCAAGCAATTTTTTCTTTCTTGTAATATCTCCACCATAACATTTTGCAAGTACATCTTTTCTCATAGCTGAAATTGTTTCTCTTGCTATTATTTTTCCTCCAATAACAGCTTGTAAAGGTATTTCAAATAATTGTCTTGGAATAACAGTTTTTAATTTTTCAATCATTTTTTTGCCTCTACTATAAGCCATATCCTTATGTACTATAAATGATAAAGCGTCTACTGCTTCTCCATTAATATGTATATCCAATTTTACCAAAGTAGCTTTTCTATATTCTTTAAAACTATAGTCAAACGAAGCATATCCCTTTGTTTTTGATTTTAATGTATCAAAAAAGTCATAAATAATTTCGTTTAATGGCAAATCATATTCTAATATTACTCTTTTTTCATCTAGGTACTTCATATCAATATATGTGCCTCTTCTTTGTTGGCATACTTCCATTACATTTCCTACAAATTCTTTCGGTAGCATAATTTCTGCCTTTACTATAGGTTCTTCTATGTAGCTTACTTCTGCTGTAGGTGGCAAATCTGTTGGATTATATAGCTCTATTATCTCTCCATTTGTTTTATATACTTTATATATAACAGATGGTGCTGTTGTAATAATACCCAAATCAAATTCTCTATCTAATCTTTCCTGTATAATTTCTAAATGCAGTAGACCTAAAAATCCACAACGAAATCCAAATCCTAAGGCTAATGATGTTTCAGCCTCATATTCTAAGGCAGCATCATTTAGTTTTAATTTTTCTAAGGCAGTTTTCAAATTTTCATATTCACTACCATCTAATGGATAAATTCCACAATATACCATTGGATTAGCCTTTTTATATCCTGGCAATGCCTCTTTTGCTGGTCTTTCTACTTTAGTAATGGTATCTCCTACATGAACATCTGCAACTACCTTTACACTTGCTGCTATATATCCAACTTCCCCTGCTGAAAGCTCTGTTGATGGTATATATCTACCAGCTCCAAAATATCCTACTTCTGTAACAACAAATTTTTTCCCTGTTGCCATAAATAAAATTTCTTCTCCTGTTTTTACTTTACCATTTTTTACTCTAACATAACTTACAGCTCCTTTATAGTTATCATAGAAAGAATCAAATATTAAACATTGCAATGGTGCATTTATATCTCCAGAAGGTGCAGGAAAATCTGATACAATTCTTTCTAAAACTTGTTCTACATTAAGTCCAGATTTAGCAGATATGCATGGTGCATCCTGAGCTGGAATTCCAATTACCTCTTCAATTTCATTTTTCACCTCATCTGGTCTAGCATTCGGCAAGTCTACTTTATTTATTACTGGTAGTATTTCTAAATTATTATCCAAAGCAAGATATACATTTGCCAATGTTTGTGCCTCAATACCTTGGCTACTATCTACTACTAAAATAGCACCTTCACATGCAGCTAAGCTTCTAGACACTTCATAGTTAAAATCTACATGTCCCGGTGTATCTATTAAGTTAAGTATGTATTCCTGTCCATCTTTAGCCTTATATAACATTCTAACAGCCTGTGCTTTTATTGTAATACCTCTTTCCCTTTCAAGCTCCATATTATCTAAAACCTGACTTTCCATTTCCCTTTCAGAAAGCACTCCTGTTTTCTCTATTAATCTATCTGCAAGTGTTGATTTCCCGTGGTCAATATGTGCAATTATACTAAAATTTCGAATTTTATCCTGGCTATTCATATATCTTCCTCCAATAATCTAAAATGCTTTTCACTGTATTTTATCATAGCTATTCCATTAAAACAAGATAAAAAGAGTTATGAAAATAAATTTCATAACTCTTTTTATTCTATGCTGTTTCTTCTCTTTCAAATTGACTATTATACAGTTTGGCATAAAAACCACATTTTTTTAATAATTCTTCATGTGTTCCCTGTTCTATAATATCTCCCTCATTTATTACCAAAATACAATCTGCATCTCTTATAGTTGATAGTCTATGCGCAATAACAAAGCTTGTTCTTCCTTTCATTAAATTATCCATTGCTTTTTGTATTAAAAGTTCTGTTCTTGTATCTACAGAAGATGTTGCCTCATCCAAAATTAATATTTTAGGATCTGCCAAAAATGCTCTAGCTATTGTTAATAGCTGTTTTTGTCCTTGAGATATATTATTTGAATCTTCATTTAGTATCATATTATATCCTTCTGGCAATGTTTTTATAAAGTGATGTACTTGTGCATTTTTGGCAGCTTGTATTACTTCTTCATCTGTTGCACTTAATTTACCATAACGTATATTTTCCATTATAGTATCACTAAAACTCCAAGTATCTTGTAATACCATTCCAAACACAGAACGCAAGTCATCTCTTCTAAATTCTTGTATATTTTTTCCATCTAATAAAATTTCACCGCCATTAACATCATAGTAACGCATTAATAATTTTACAATAGTCGTTTTTCCTGCTCCTGTTGGTCCAACAATAGCAACTTTTTGTCCGTCTTTTATATTTGCAGAAAAATTATTAATAATAATTTTATCCTCATTGTATCCAAAACTTACATTTTTAAATTCTACATTTCCATTTATTCCCTCAATTGAAACTGGGTTTAAAGGGTCTGGTATTTCTTCTTCCTCTGCTAGGAATTCAAACACTCTTTCTGCTGCAGCTATCGTTGATTGCAATACATTTGATATGTTCGCCATTTGTGTAATTGGTTGCATAAATCTTCTCATATATTGAATAAATGATTGGATATTTCCAACAGTTATTGCTCCTGTAGAAGCATAATATCCACCTAGAATACAAATTATAACATATCCTAAGTTTCCAACAAAATTCATTAACGGTTGCATTAAACTTGATAAAAACTGAGATTTCCAAGCTGAATTATATAGTTTTTCATTATATTCATCAAATTGTCTTCTTGCATTTTTTTGTCCATTAAATGATTTTACTAAAGTATGGTTTGCATACATTTCTTCAATATGTCCATTTACTTTTCCTAAATATTCTTGTTGTCCAATGAAGTATTTTTGTGAATGTTTAATTACTCTACTAACAAGGAATAGTGCTGCTGGTAATATTAGCAAAGCTACTAACGTCATTTGCCAACTTATTGACAACATCATTATTACTATACCTACTATTGATACCACAGATGTTACAATTTGTGATATACTTTGCCCCAAGCTTTGAGAAATTGTATCAACATCATTTGTTATATATGATAATACCTCTCCTTGTGTTTTTTTATCAAAATACTTTAATGGTAATCTATTTATTTTTTGTGATATTTCTCTTCTTAATCTGTATGTTACACTTATTGTTACCTTTGTTAAAATAAAATTCTCAAGATACCAAATCACTCCACTTCCAAGATATAAACCTATTAAGATTAATAGTATTCTTCCGATTTCATTAAAATCAATTCCCAATCCATTATCTGCAATTATATTCATTACACCTTGATAAATAACTGTAGTTGCATCTCCTAATACTTTTGGTCCTATAATATCTAATATAGTAGATACTATAGAAAATATAACTCCAATTGCAATTGGAATTTTATGTTTACCTAAATACTGTCCTAATTTTTTTACTGTTCCCTTAAAATCTTTTGCCTTTTCAACTGATCTAGGTCCTCCTCCCATTGGACCTTTCCTTGGTTTTCGAGAGTTGTTATTATCCATTATAACTCCTCCTTTTCTAGCTGAGAAGTAGCTATTTCATAATAGGTTTTACAATTTTTTAATAAATCTTTATGTGTTCCCTTACCTACTATTTTGCCTTCTTCTAGCACTATAATTTGTTCTGCATTCATAATCGTGCTAACACGCTGTGCAACAATTAATATTGTACTGTTTTTTGCATAATCCTTTAAAGACTGTCTTAATGCACTATCTGTCTTAAAGTCTAATGCTGAAAAGCTATCATCAAAAATATATATTGGTGCTTCTTTCACAAGGGCTCTAGCAATTGATAGTCTCTGTTTTTGACCACCAGATACATTTTTCCCTCCTTGTGATATTTCACTTTTATACTTTTCTTCCTTTTCATTAATAAATTCTGTAGCCTGTGCAACTCTTGCACATTCTGCCATTAGCTCATCACTTGCATCTAATTTTCCGTATTTTAAATTAGATTCTATAGTTCCTGTAAGCAAACTTCCTTTTTGTGGCACATATCCAATTTGCTCTTGTAACTTTTTACTTTCAATATTTTTTACATTTACGCCGTTTACTAAAATTTCTCCTTCTGTTACATCGTAAAACCTAGGAACTAATTTAATTAATGTTGATTTTCCAGAACCAGTTGAGCCAATAAATGCTGTTGTTTCTCCTGGCTTAGCAGTAAATGTAATGTCCTCTAATACGTTTTCCTCTGCATCATGATATTTAAAACTTACATTTCTAAATTCAACATATCCAATTTTATCTTTATCAAATTCTTCAGTTTTTTTTGGTTCTTTTATAATTGGTTCAGTTTCTAAAACCTCAAATATACGCTTTGCTGATACAGATGCTCTTGGAACCATAATAAACATCATAGAAATCATAAGGAATGACATAATTACTTGCATTGCATATTGCATAAAAGCCATCATATCACCAACCATTAAGTTAGATTCTGCAATTTGATGTGCTCCCACCCATACAACTAACACAGTAACTGCATTCATAATTAAAGTCATTGCTGGCATCATAACCGACATTATTCTATTAACAAATAGGTTTGTTTTGGCAATTTTTTTATTAACTTCATCAAAACGCGCTTCCTCGTGTTTTTGGGTTCTAAATGCTCTTGATACCATAATTCCACTTAAACTTTCTCTTGATACCAAGTTAATTTTATCAGTTAATCTTTGCAATAATTTGAATTTAGGCATTGCAAATGCAAATATAACTGCTATTAAGCATATTATAGCAATACATGCTATTCCTAAAATCCAGCTCATATCTGAATTTCTTTGTAACATCATTATTATTCCACCAATTCCCATTATTGGTGCATATGCCATTATTCTTATTAACATAACAATTAAATTTTGTATCTGTGTAACATCATTTGTTGTTCTTGTAATTAAAGATGATGTTGAAAACTTATCATATTCTGTATCTGAAAACTCCTGTACCTTTTCAAATACATCTTTTCTTAAATTTTTACCAGTCTTTGTTGCAACTCTTGTTGCAATAAAACTAACACTAATAGCCGTTAAAATAACAATTATTGTCATTCCAAGCATTTTTGCTCCAGTTTTTAATATATACATAGTTTGAATTTTTGCTAAATCCATTCCAAGTTCCTTGTACATTATTTTAGTAATAGCAATAGCTGTTTGAGACAACATGCTTTCTTCCATGTTTTCAGCATCAATTCTAGCACTGTTCATTGTATTATTATCTATATGTTCAAAATATGGGATCATAGCATACATTTGCTCTACATCTATATTTGTCTTATCTTTCATTTCGTCTTGTGAAGAGCCATTTTGTTCTGCCATTTCAGACATTACATTTATAAATGTTCTAGTTGCAATTTCAAATGCCCTATTCATTTTACTTAATGTATCATCTTCTATTCCATCATTTATAACATATATATTTTTCTGGCTTACAGTAGGATATTTTTGCTCGTAATTTTTATCTCCTTTTTCTATTTTAGTAAAATTAGCTTCTATTAAACTTTTTTCTTCATCATTCATGAATATTTGTAAAAGCTTCATTCCATCTTCACTAATTGCTTCTGGTGTTGCTCTTTCAACTCCACTTGATTGAATTCCAACATTAACTATTTCAGACATTAAATTAGGTAAATTCAAATCACAAATAGCTTGAACAAACAACAAACATATTGCCAAAATAATTGTAAATATATATGGTTTTAAATATTTTCTTAGTTTTAACACAAAATTTCCTCTCTTTCTTATTTTTCTAGGTTGTTTCTTATTTTCTTTAATACATTTATGATTGTATCAACCTCCTCTTGAGTAATACCTTCCAAGCCTTGTTTAAAAAATTCATTAATTGCTCTTTCATAATTAGCATTAAATTGTTTTCCCTTTTCCGTAATATATAAATGAATTTTTCGCTTATCTTTTTCGTCTTGAACTCTTCTAATCAAACCTTGCTTTTCTAATTTTTGTAACATAGTAGTAATAGTTGCTGGTTTTTTATAGCAACAATTCGCCAATTCTCTTTGACTTATTCCTTCTTTGTTTATAACTGCTTTAATTAACGCAGGTTGACCAGGGTATATGGTTGTTCCATCTTCTTTTATATGTATGTGTTTTTTACTTAGGCTAATTAATTGTTTAAATAGTTCATCAAATTCTGCTTTTCTTTCTACCATATTTATCCCTCCAAAAAAGTTCGAATTGTTAGACTGCTAACTATTATACTACGGTTTTTTGTTATGTCAAGCAATTTTTTGTGAATTTTTGGGCACAAAACAAGCACTAAACTTGTATATCTCACTATAAGTTTAGTGCTTGCTAACTACAAACTTACTCTATCTAACAAGAAATCTAATATTTTCTGTAATGGTCTTGTTTACAATCTATTATATAAATAAGACATCCATTTATACACACCATTGTGCCAATTTTTATCTGATGCATAGCGCTTATTAACATCTGCTAAAGTAGAACCACTATAATATTTTCCACTTGCACTACTTCCGTCATATATGTTAGTACCAGGTGCATTAATATAATATTTAACAAATACACGAGCTACTAAGTCAATACCTTCTGCATAAGTTGAAAAATTCTTTGCATTAGCATAAGGATTATTATCATTTGCACCATAGCCAAATAAATTCTTTTTGTTTAGTGATATTTTCGAACTTGCCCAACTGCTTTCATGAATTCCAACGGATGCCACAAATATTCCATTTATATTATATTGTTTTTCTACATAATAAAAATATTCAGCATTTTGTTCAAAAATCTTATTTTTATCTTGACTATTTCCAGATAAGACCTTTTTGAACTGTTCAAGTGACAAGCCACTAGGTTTATTTAAACTCATATTTTGGCTTAAACCAGCTAAAATTTCTGCTTTAGATTTTTCTGAAGAATATGCATATCCACCAACATTAGGGTCTATGTATGTTACACAGTCCTTTGGCACATATCCCTCATAACTGTTATACTTAATTTTGTACCAACTTTCCTGTATATCCAATAGTCTAACCTGTTCATTTTTATCAATGGTAATAATTTTATCTGCAGTATTTTCTGGTGCGACTCTTACGGCCAGTGTGCTAGAAGTTACATATAAAGTATCTCCTACTTTTACTTTGTAATTACTACTATAAGATGCTCCACCTATTTCCACTATCTTGTCTAAAGATGCCTTTGTAATATTAGTTTCAATAGTTTCATTTACTAAATTTTCTCCCTCATAATACTTTTTTGTAATAACTTGTTGTGTACCATCTCTACCTTCTTGAATTACTTGTATTGTTCCCTTTGGAAGGTCTTTATTTGTTTTGTATGTTGTATTATACTCTAAATCTTCTTCTTCATGAAATATCTCTTCTTTTTTTATTGTTTTAGTGTTTTCGCCTATTATTTGGGTAATATCCAATTGTTCAGCTACCGTTTCTTCATTTGCTTTCATTTTTTTTGGTTCATCAATTGTCTCTTCTATGTATTCCATAGCATATACCGGCTTTGCAAGTCCAATATTTAGTTTCATATAACTTAGTATAAACACAACTAAAGTTATTATAATCGTCACTAATATTGCAAAAAAGGCTTTACTATTCTCAACTTGGTATTTGGTTTTATTTTCTAAAATTCTTTTTGCTTTCTTCATTCGTTACCACCTATATTTATTGTATTTGTTAGTCTTGTATTTGTCAAAATAAATTAATGGATATTCTAGTATATCCTTCCAACTTTTTATAATTATATCAGATAAACTTAGCTTATACAATTTTTTATTGTCTTTATTTTATTATTGATATATAATTATTTCAAATTTACTTAGGAGGTAATATATGAATCAAACAAGATTTACAAGACCAAAAGAAGAAACAAAACCACTTTATGATGTAAGAAGAATAAATAATTTAAGAGAACTTATTGACTCTTCTGCTGAATTATATGGTAATAACAAAGCATTTCTTTTCAAAAATGCTGAAAAACAAATTATATCTAAAACTTATAAAGAATATAAAGAAGATATAGATGCTTTAGGCACAGCACTTCTTGATCTACAACTTCAAAATCAAAAAGTTGTTGTTATTGGTAATAATAGCTATCGCTGGTGTCTTTCTTATATGGCTGTTGCTGGCGGAGTTGGAACAATTGTACCTCTAGACAAAGCTCTTCCAACTAAAGAAATTGAAAACTTGACACTACAAGCAAATCCAGCCTGTGTTATATGTGAGGAAAAATATTTATCAATTTTTGAAAACATTAATGCAAATATTAAATATATTATTGTTATGGAAGGAATTAAAGATTCTAATAAAATTCTTTCATTTGATAGGCTTTTAGAGCAAGGAAAAGAACTAATAGCTAATGGCAATACTAAATTTCTTAAAACATTTCCAGATGATAATGAAGCAAGAATTATGATATTTACTTCTGGTACTACTTCTGCTCCTAAGGCAGTATTATTATCAAATAAAAATGTATGCTCAAATGTAATGTCTTCTGCACAAGTAGTTCATTTTAGACCTGATGATATCTTACTATCATTTTTGCCAATCCACCACACATTTGAATGTTTAGCAACTTTTCTTTTAGGTACATATTCTGGTTCTTGTATCGCCTTTTGTGATGGTCTAAAACATATTGCTGAGAATTTAAAGGAATATAACATTTCTATTTTCATTTGTGTGCCTGCAATTTTAGAAAATTTATATGCAAGATTACAAAAAATGATGAAAGCTAACAATATTACATCGCCTGACTTTATTAAGACAATATTTCCAAATTATCGTTTGTCTATCGTTGGTGCCGCTTCTATAAGTAAAGATACTGTTGTTGGATTTAATGAATTTAATATTCGTTGTTTACAAGGTTACGGTTTAACAGAATCATCTCCTGTTCTATCCGTTGAAAATGACCAAGATAGACGACCTGGCTCTATAGGTAAACCTTTACCTGGTATTCAAATTCAAATTTATAATCCAGATAGAGATGGCATTGGAGAAATTATTGCTAAAGGCGATAATGTAATGTGTGGATACTATCAAAACGACGAAGCTACTAAGTCCGTTATTATGGATGGATGGCTACATACTGGTGATTTGGGATATTTTGACGAAGATGGATTTCTTTACATTTCTGGACGTCAAAAAAATGTTATCGTATTAGATAATGGAAAAAATGTTTTTCCTGAAGAAATTGAAGTTGTTTTAAATAAGTCTGACTATATTACCGAGTCTTTTGTATATTCTGTTGAAAAAAATAATCGTATAGAACTTTGTGCGGAAGTCGTTTATGACCCAGACTTTCTTACCGAAAGACAAGGCAAAATGTCTGAAGAGGAAATTTATTCTTTTATTGGCAATGAAATTAAATCTATCAATAAGACCTTACCAACATACAAATATATTAGGCACTATATTATTACAGATATACCTTTATTGAAAACTACTACAAATAAGATTAAAAGATATGCAGAATTAAAGAAAATGTCTATTGAATAGTTTTTAGGAGGCTATAATGAAAATAAAAGAAATTCGTTTGGAAAATGTTAAAATATGCAATAAAAATAATGAGGAGCTTTATTCTGGAGCAATTGAAAATGCTCCTTCCTCATTACTTGATTTAGATGTTGATTCACTTAATTTTGATAGCTCTGTTTTGATTATTCATACTGTTGATTAAGAAAAAAGTAAGCAAAAAAAGAAGCAGTTAAAAAATAACTACTTCAATATAGTTGGTGGCTCGAAGTGGAATCGAACCACTGACACGGGGATTTTCAGTCCCCTGCTCTACCAACTGAGCTATCGAGCCATTTTCTTTTATGAATAAAAAAAAGCCATTTAAAAATAATGGCGACCTGGAACGGGCTCGAACCGTCGACCTCTAGCGTGACAGGCTAGCGTTCTAACCAACTGAACTACCAGGCCATAAATTAAAAAATATTTAGTTTATACTAAATATCTTTTAAGAAAATGGTGGGCGCAATAGGGCTCGAACCTATGACCTCCTGCTTGTAAGGCAGATGCTCTCCCAGCTGAGCTATGCGCCCATTTCCTTTGACATTGACTAGTATACTATGTTTCTAATAAGTTGTCAACACTTTTTTAAAATTTTTTTTGATTTTTTTTAAAAAAGTGTCACCTACTAGTCTATTTTAGTGTTTTCTCCATATCTTTTTACTTTTTGTGTAGTTGTTTTTTCTAGTTCTTTGTCAACGATTTTAAACCCTTTAATATGTTTATAATTTGGTATCTTCTTATTTACGCTTTGTACAGCACTACTTATTACCTTCATAATTTGCTCCTTAGTTGGTATTTCCACCTTTAAAAAGCTTTTTATTGCATCCATATTTGGAAAAATTTTTGCTTTTACGTAAGTTTCATTTTTTTCTTTATCCTCTATTCCCAAAACAATGGCCTCTGAAATTAGAGGATTTTCATTTAAATAGTATTCTAACTCTTCTGGATATATATTTTTTCCATTTTTAGTTACAATTACACTTTTACTTCTTCCTGTTACATATAGATAACCATTTTCGTCAACTTTTCCTAAATCGCCAGTATAAAACCATCCATCTCTAATTGCCCTTCTTGTCGCTTCTTCGTCTTTATAATATCCAAGCATTACATTTGGACCCTTAACGGCTATTTCTCCTACACCTTCATCATTTGGATTAATAATTTTATATTCTACATTTGGAATAGGCAAACCCACAGCATCATCTTTAGAAAAGAAATCTGTATTTCCTGCAACCAATGGAGAACATTCAGTAAGACCATACCCTTGAACAACTCTTAAACCAAATTTTCTAAATGAACTTGTTATTTCAGGATTCATTGCAGCAGCTCCCACAATAAACATTTTTACTTTTCCACCTAGGCTCTTTTTAATTCTATTTTTTACAATAGGTCTCATAAATATAGGCAAACTGTCTATAATGTGTTTGTCTTTTTTAAAATACTTTTTATCTAATGATTTTTCTAGAGTTTTCATTATTCTTTTATGCATGTTTTCTAATAATAGTGGAACACATAAAATTACATTAGGTTTATATTCTTGCATATTATTTACTATATATCTTAAGCCATCACAATAGGCTATACAACCTCCTGAATATATTACAAGTAAATATCCTAATGTGCACTCGTAAGTATGATGTAATGGCAATATAGAAAGTACTTTTGGTCTAAAGCTTAAATCTATAATACCAGACACAGACATAATATCTGAACATATATTTTTTTGTGAAAGACATACAGCCTTAGCGCTACCTGTTGTACCTGAAGTAAAAAGCAAAATTCGCATTTCATCTGGATCGATTTTTATTTCCTGAAATTTAGTATTGCCAGTTTCTATGCTCTTCATTCCTTCTGATATTAATTTTGAAAATGATAGCATGTCCTCTTCGTCTTGTAATCCCCAAAATTGTATTCCATTTTGTTTGATTTTTTCCTTGTTTTCTTTCACCTGTTCTATATATTTTAGATCACCTAAAACAGCTACACTTTCAGATATATTTATAAAATTTATAATGTCATCAATATGTAATTCCTTATCAAGTGGTACAACAACTCCTACAATTGCAACAGCCATATATGAAACTGCCCATTGATAACTATTTTTTCCAATAACACAAATAGGTTTAGACTTCGCTCCTCTGTCTAATAACGCTGTAGCAAGAGCTTCTACATCACATTTAAATTGTTTAAAACTAATTTCTCTTATTTTACCATTCTTTTCCTTTATCCTAAATGCAATATCATTAGAGTACTTTGCTTCTGCTTTTTCTAACAAATCCTTGAAATCTGTTATCTCATAGGTTTTAATATATTTCTCTTCTAATTTTTTAATTAATTCTGGTTTAACATCCATATTTTTCTCTCCTCTTGTAACAAGTTTCACTAAATAATTTCAAATTCTTGCTTACTATCTATTATAACTGTTTGACTGCCTTCATACAATTCTTCTGTTATGGGCAAATCAAATTCTACTGTCGCTGTATACTCTTCCTGTAACTCATTAACAATTTTAACTGTTAGTCCAATTTTACTTTTAATAGAATCAATTGGTATTCTTGCTCTCCTTAAAAGACTTCCATCAAAAGTTAGTGCCTGAGTTATATCTGATATAATATATTTTTCCTTTATATTATTATTAAAATAAGTAATAGTTAAAGGAATGCTACCATCTTTTTTAAATGGATACTCACTATTTTCTATACTATCTTGCTTTTCTAGTAATTCAAAATTTATATTAGAAATACTTTCTTTAATTTCATTCTCATCTTTTCCAAAGTTTCTTATTTTTTTTGCACCTAAAACTGGTGTACCTAGTTTTGGATTTTGCAATATTTTCATATTCTCTATTGAAATTGATTTAATATTACTTTCTCTATCATCATCAGTTTGATTGATTTTTATGTAAATTGCCAAATCAGTATATTGATATATCGAAAGTTCCCAATCTGCACGTTGATTATTTTCGTTTTTCATTGCATTTGCATTGCTGTATGCTATTATCTTATCAATAATAAATATATTTTTCTTATTATTTTCCTCTACAATTTTATTATTCCCAATTTCTTGTTGATTATTATATTTATATAAGCCACACATTGTGACTACTAATAGTAAAACAGCAAAGCAACATTTAAAAACTTTTTTCATTCGACCATTCTCCTACTTTTGCTTTAATTTTGTAACATCTCAATTGCCCTTTTTAATTGAGTATCTTGGTCTTCTGGTATAATCATTTTATTTCTATATTCTTCTGCTACATCTACTTTTTCATCTGGCTCAATTCCTACATGATTAATTTTATTATTATTTGGTGTAAAATACTCATTAGTTGTTAATTTTAAGCCAGCACCAGTCGATAATGTAAATACATTTTGAATAACACCCTTTCCAAAAGTTGTTTCTCCAACAACTTTTGCAACATTATTATCCCTTAATGCTCCAGTTAAAATTTCCGATGCACTTGCAGTATTGTTGTTAGTTAATATAATAATTGGCAAGTCAATACTGTTGTCAGTTTGAGCCTTTGTAATTTCTTCTTTTCCATCTTTATCTTTTGTTATTAAAATTGTTGAATCCTTCTTTAATATTCTATCAGCAATCCCAGTTGCCTCTTGCACAATTCCACCACCATTATTTCTTAAATCTATAATTAGTGATTTAATTCCTTGTGATTTAAGTTCTTCATATTTATTTGCAAAATCCTCTGATGTACCTTCATCAAATGTAAGAATATCCATATATCCAATTTCATTATTTAAAATTTTTGTATCAATATAATGTAATTTAATATTTTCCCTTTTAATAGAAAATTCTTTTGTTTCTTCGCCTCTCTGAATAGTTAAATTAACACTAGTCCCTACTTCTCCTTTTATTTTATTAGAAATATCTGTTAGTGATGTATCTTCTGCTATTTCTTCATTATTTATTTTTACAATAATATCTCCTGGTAAAATTCCAGCTTTATATGCAGGTGATTCTTTTATTGGTGCTATAACAACCAGCCTTCCATCTTCTGACAATCTTCCATAATAAATTCCAATACCATTATAATTTCCTGTCGTATCAGCCTTAAAATCTTCCATTTGTTCTTTTGGAATATACTCAGAATATTCATCTCCTAATCCACTAATATATCCAACTAATGCACCATCTTCCAGCTTTTGATTATCAATTTCTCCTAAATAATACTTATCAATAACAGTTCTTAAACGTGATATTTCTGCTGATAATCCCTTATCTGATGTTGGTAGCATAACATATTTTATATTTTTGTTTGTACCCCAATATCTATATAGACCAATCGTTGTTGCTATCACAGTAATTATTATTGTCAAAATAACCAACATTATTGTTTTATATATTCTTTGTTTTTTATTATATTCCATATTTTCTTTTCCTCCACTTTTACTATTATACTCTAAATTCATGTTAATAGTATATAATTTTTTATGGGACAAATCCTAAGATTAGATTTGTCCCATTAATATTCTACGGCAAGTATGGAACTGGGTTAACTGTTTTTCCATTAACGATTACTTCAAAATGCAAGTGATATCCAGTTGAATTTCCTGTTGTACCTACACTCATAATTGTTTGTCCCTGTTTTACACTTTGTCCTTCCTGTACAGTTCTAGAACCTGGCGCTCCATGCGCATATAAAGTCATAGTTCCATCATGATGGTTAATAACTATGTATTCACCATAACTACGATAACTGCCATTAGCATTTTTTAATGCCTTTGAAATAACAACCGTTCCACTTTTAACAGCCATTACTGGTTTTCCAGATATTCCACTTCCACTAAAATCAACTGCTCCATGATATTTACCAGTTGAATAGTACATTCCTGTTGTAATAGGATATCCAGAAACTGGTCTTATGTATCCTGCTGAACTTGGATTTGATGTAACATTTGTAGTATTTTTCTTTGCTTCCTCCTCAGCAATTTTCTTTAATTTTGCTTGAATATCTTTTTTATCTTTTTCAAATTGATCTAACTGTGCTTGTAATTCCTTTTCCTCTGCAGACAACTCATTTACTTGCTTATTTTTTAATGTTTTTGAACTTTCCAAAGCCTTACTTGTTTTTTCTTTGCTTGCTTTATTTGCCTCTATTTTTTCCTTTGTTGTTTCTAGACTTTTTTTCTTGTTTTCTATTGAGTTTTTATTATCCTCTATCTTTTGTAATAATTCTGTATCATATTCCGCAATTTCAGTAATTAAATAATAACGTGACAAAAAGCTTGTTAGGTCTTCAGAACTTAATAGTACGTCTATATATGAAGTTTGCCCTGCTTCATACAAAGCAATTAATCTTTGCTTTAAATTCTCATTTTGTTCTTCATAATTTTCCTGTTCTTTCTCTAGTTCCTTTGTTTGTTTATTTATAGACTCTTGCAAAGCATTAATTTGATCATCTAATTCATCGATTTGATCCTGATAATTGTTAATTTCATCATTTAAGTTTTCTATTTCCTTCATTTTGTTTGACATTTCTTTTTGAACACCATTTATTTCTGTTTTGGTTGCACTAATTTGATCATTAATGTCTCCCATTTGATTATTTAATTCAGATTTTGTATTTGCAGCATATACTAATACAGAATTTAGCAAAACTACTGTGCTAATTCCAATTGTACAACAATATTTTATAATACGTTTATTCTTCATATATCCTCCATAAAATTTATATTCTTAATCTGGTTTTACAAAATTCATTGGATCTGCATATTCTCCATTTATTCTTACCTCAAAATGTGCATGTGGTCCTGTTGAATATCCTGTGCTACCAACTTTTAAAATAGGATCTCCCTTATTTACATATTGTCCAACTGTAACTAAAATTTGTGACCCATGTGCATACAATGTTGATACTCCACCCCCATGGTCAATAATTACCATATTACCATATGCTGCATTAGGTCCAGCTTTTACAACTACTCCAGAGTTTGCAGCTATAAAATTAACTCCCATAGGTGCTGCAATATCAGTTCCTGTATGAAGTTTATACACTCCTGTAATTGGATGGACACGCATTCCATAAGCTGATGATATTCTTGTATATCCAGGTACTGGCCAACTCATACTGCCTCCTATATAATCACTGCCGATATTTGCAGTTGTTAACAAATGAATTTCAGCCTCTATATCTTTTATTTGTTGATTATATGTGTCGATTTGTTGCTGTAGCTCAAGTTCCTCTGCGGATAACTGACTCATATAATTATTTTTAACCACTTTCGTATTTTCAAGTATAATTGCTGTTTTTTCAGTATTATCCTTTGCTATTTTGTATTGTTTTCTCTGTTCTGTCAATGTTGTCTTTGCAACCTCTATTTTTGTCTTTTCAATTTCAGCCTCATCTAGCAATTTTTGATCATGTGCAACAATTTGAGATATTAAATAATACTTCGATATAAAGTCTTCTATTCCATTTGAATTCAATAAAACATCTAGATACGTTGTTTCCCCTGATTCATACAACACAACTAATCTTGTTTCAAGTGTCTTTTTCTGTTTTTCATATTTTTCCTCCGCAACAGATAATTCTGCCTCTAATCTATCCATAGATACTTTTAATTTATCTGTTTCATTACCCAACTTTTCTATTTCTGTTTGATATCCATCTATTCTTTCATTTAGTGCTTGTATCTGCTGCATAATTTCAGAAAGTTCAGATTGTACTCCACTTAGTTGGTCATTTGCTTCTATAACATGTCCTTGCACTTCATTATGCATTGTTTGCAATTCATTTATATCATTAGTTTGTAAATTTATACTATTGTTATTTGCACTATTTTGATTTGTATCATTCAAAATAGCATTTTGTATATCTTGTGCTAAAATTGGGCAGGGAACAATACAAACTATCAAAACTATTGCTATAATTTCTATTGTAATTACCCTTTTTTTCACTTCTCTACTCCTTTACACTTTTAAATATTTTCTCATTGACATTGCACTACCTAAAATTCCTACGCCTATTCCAAGTGCCAAGTATACAATGATTATTAAATTAAACAAATCATTGAAACCTAATAAATTAAATTGAATTACTTTACTTAATGATGAGCTTAAAATTTTATTTGATATAGTATTATATGCCAATCCAATCAGTAAAACAGATAACATAGATGCAATCGTTCCAATTATAATTCCTTCAACTATAAACGGTGCTCTTATAAATCCATTAGTTGCTCCAATATACTTCATAATTGATATTTCTTTTCTTCTAGCATGTACCGTTAATTTTATAGTATTAGCTATAATGAATATTGATATTAATATAAGTAAAACTAAGACAACTCCAGTTACAATTTTAATTCCATTCCCAATCGTAACTAAAGTATTCATTGTATCATCTCTACTTGTTATCGTTTTTACATAATCTAATTTACTTATTTGTTCTTGAACAGAACTACTTAAGGTTAAATCAGTTAACTTTACTACATAAGATGCCGGAAAAATGTCCAAACCTTCCAGTAAGTATTGCTTATCTTTCAATGTTTCCTTCATCTGGTTTAGTGCTTCCTCTTTACTTTTAAACTTAATTGAATTTACACCATTTATGGCATTTATCTTTTTACCTAACTCTTCTATTTGATCATCATTTGCATCATCTTTAATGAATACTTGTATAGCTTGAGCCGCTTCTATTTCATTTACAGCATTGCTTATGTTTTTACTTATTATAAAAAATATTCCGAAAATTAACATTGTTGCACACATAATTGCTAAACATGCTACTGTAGATTTTTTGTTTTTAAAAACATTTTTAAATCCCTCTCCCATAAGGTATCCAAACATACTATATTTCACTGTTATAACCACCTTTTTTACTATCTCTTACAATTTCACCTTTATGAATTTCAATAACTCTTTTTTTCATTTTGTCAACAATATCCTTAGCATGAGTTGCAACTACCACCGTTGTTCCTCTCATATTAATGTCATTTAATAAAGTCATAATATCCCAAGCTGTATCTGGGTCTAAATTTCCTGTAGGTTCATCCGCAATAATCATAGATGGATTATTTACCAATGCTCTAGCAAGTGCAACTCTTTGTTGCTCTCCACCAGATAACTCTTCTGGGTGTACTTTTGCTTTCGCACTTAATCCAACAAGTGATAATACCATTGGGACTTGCCTTCTAATATGTCTTGGTGTTGCCCTTACAACATGCATTGCAAAAGCTACATTATCATAAACTGTTTTATCAGGTAATAATCGGAAATCTTGAAATACAACTCCCATACTTCTTCTTAAATATGGAATTTTGCTTTGTTTTAAAAATGTAGTATCTTTTCCATTAATTATAATATTGCCAGTTGTCGGCTCTTCCTCTTTTAATATTAATTTAATTAAGGTTGATTTTCCAGAACCTGACGTACCTACTAAAAAAGCAAAATCTCCCTTTTCTATTCTAAAATTTGCATTCTTTACGGCTACAGTACCTGTGTCGTATGTTTTGCCAACATTTTTAAATTCTATCATTTTTTTCTCCTTCTCGTAGCTTGAGTTATATAATTATTCCTCTCTATCATAACAATAAAAAACAATATTTGCAATATTTTTAATACAAAAAAACGATATAAATTCACTCATTTTTGTCAATTTATATCGTTTTTCTTCACTTTTCATTTTTTCACACTTATTTTACACTCAAATGCTTTTTCCCGTAAATTATCTTTCAAACTCATCTAAACTTTTAAATTCATATCCCATATTTTTTGCCTCCTTTATTACACTATCCAACACATTTGTATTATCCTTAGAATTTCCGTGTAATAGAATTACTGCTCCTGGGTGTATATTATCTAAAATTTTAGACTTAGCATATTCTTCACCTTTTTGATGTTTCTCATCCCAATCATCATAAGCTAAAGACCACATAACAGTTTTATACCCTAGGGAATTGCTAAGTTCAAGTGTTCTCTGACTATATTCACCTTTTGGTGGTCTAATATATTTCATTTCATAACCAAATTTTTGATATATAGCTGTATGTAAATCCATTACCTCCTTTTTTAATTTTTCGTCACTTAATTCTGGCATGCTATAATGATTCACAGTGTGGTTCCCAATAGTATTTCCATTATCTATCATCTGTTTAACCAAATCCTGTTGTGTATTGAAAAAATGTGCTGTAATAAAAAATGTAGCTGTTACGTTATTATTTTTTAATGTTTCTAAAATTTTGGACGTATAACCAGCTTCATACCCTTCATCAAATGTTAAATATATCTTCTTGCTATTTGCATTTCCCATAGCAATCCCTTGATATTGATCTATAAGCTCCTTGTTTCTTTTTCCCAAATCTGGCTGTTTATGATCTTTTTCTCTTTTTATTCCCCAACCAATTTTAGTGTTATCAATAGCAGCATTTGCACTTGCTGTAATTGTATTATTATTTAAGTTTAACACACTATAACCAAATACTAGCATTGTTACAAATAGAATTGGCAAAACAATATACTCACTCTTCATTTTCTTCCCCCCTTTTATTAATTTATATTAGGGAACTATAGCTTACATGTCATTTTTTAATAATATTATGACTTTTCTCAACTATTTTTATTATGTATAAAAACTCTATTTTTCTTCCTATTTAATATATATAATTTGGTATTTTTTTCTTTTTTATACTTGACAATATTTAATTTATGCATTATATTAATGTAATTATTGGAAATATAAGGTAATTTATACTTTTTTGTAGAAATATACTGAACCAAAGATAAATAAGGAGGTTTTCTTATGTTGAATTTTGTCGTTTGTGATGACAATCCAAATATTTTAGATAAACTTTCTACTATGTTAGATAAAATTTTTTTAAAACACGATTTTAAAGCACAAGTTATTTATCAAGGAGTCGATACCATACAAATAATGGATTTTATTAATTCAAATTCTGTGGACGTATTAATATTAGACATTAACTTTAAGTCTAATATAACAGGACTTGATATTGCCAAAGCTCTTAGAAAAACTAATAAGCATGCCTATATCATCTTTACAACAGCGCATTTGGAATATGCTATGCTAGCCTATAAAGTAAAAACATTCGACTATCTTCCTAAACCAATTACATATGAAAGATTAGAAGAAACGATAGTTAGACTTTTTAACGACGCTGAAAATAATACCAAGGAATATATTCGACTCGATAATAAAAATACGATTATTAAACAAGATGACATTTGTTATATAAAGCGTGATGGTATGAAAATTGTATTTTCTACCATTTCTAGAAATTATGAAATTTATTCTTCATTTGCAAAACTGCAATCACTTCTACCTGATAACTTTATTCGATGCCATAAATCATATATTGTTAATATAAATAAAATATCCTGCATTAAAAACAATACAACTATTTCATTTGATAATAATAAGTCCTGTGCCATAGGACCTAAATATAAAAATAATTTATTGGAGGTATTAAACAATGATAGAATTTTTTCAAAACATTTGGACTTCACTGATTACACCGAATGAGCAATTAACAAATATAGTAACCTGTAGTCCTCTAACTTTTTTAGATGCTTATTTAGGAATGTTACTATTTACCACAATTTTAAACATCAAATCCACAAGAAAGCAAAGATTATTATATGTATGCTTACTATCATTTATAAGTCTCTTCTCTAGAAACTTAATTCCTAACCCTTACGGAACATTCATTAATATAATTTGTGCACCTATACTTATATACTTCATTTTTAAGGCAAGTATATTAAAAAGTATAATTGCTGAATTACTCCCTATTGCTGTTACTGTTTTATTAGAATCAGTTTTCGTTAATCTATATTTAACCTTATTTAATATAAGTCATGACACAGCATTATACACACCACTTTATAGATTAATCATAATGCTTTCTATATATTTTGTTATTTATTTAATTTATCTATTTGCTAAATATTTAAAATTAAATATCACCTTATTAGACAGTATGAATAAAAGAGATAAAATTTTGCTATCATTAAACTTTGTATTAGCCATAGTATTTATATGCGCTCAATTATATTTAACTACATTTTATAGTAACAAATTACCATTAATGATTACACTTCTAAGTGTACTTGCCCTAATTTCATTTTTCTTAATTAGCATTTACAATTTAATCAAAACAACTCAATTGGCAATAACAACTAGAGACTTGGAAGAATCTAAATTGTATAATAAAACATTGACTATTTTGCATGATAACATACGCTGTTTCAAACACGACTTTAGCAATATTGTTCAAGCAATTGGCGGTTATATTCAAACCGATGATATGATAGGTTTAAAAAAATATTACACTCAGCTATTAGGCGATTGTCAAAAGGTTAGTAATTTAAATGTATTAAACCCTGAAGTTATTAACAACCCTGCTATATATAGTTTGATAACTTCTAAATATCACTTAGCCGAAGAAAATGGTATTTCTTTTCATGTTGACTTCTTCTTTGATTTAAAAACTTTAAACATGAAAGAATATGAATTTGCAAGAATTATAGGAATTTTATTAGATAATGCAATTGAAGCTGCTAAAGAATGTGACGAAAAAGTTATTAACGTATGTATGCGTGTTGATACAAAAGCAAATAGGCAAATATTTTATATTGAGAATACATACGCAAACAAGGATATTGATACAGAAAAAATATATGAAAAAGCCTATAGTACAAAAGCTAATAATACTGGACTTGGATTATGGGAAGTTCGTAAAATTTTAAGTAAAAACAATAATTTAAATTTATATACTACAAAGGATGATAAATTCTTTAAACAGCAATTAGAAATTTATTTGTAAATTATTCTGCCAGTATAAATAGACCATTTATACTGGCTATTTGTATGCCAAAAAGAAGCTAATGTCAATTAGCTTCTTTTATCTTTATCTTTAAGGACATATTGTTTTTTATGAAATCAACTGTTAATAGTCTTTAAATTATTATTAATCTTTTTTTATTAAAGATGCTGGCATCTTTGGTTGATGAAACACTCCAAATATTATACATGCTGTATTTGTTGATTTCGCATATTTTTCTGCAACTTTAGCTAATAATTTTAACATTTTATTTTCCCCCTTATAATTTTGGTAATTATTTATTATAATAGTATTTGCCGGCTTAAATACTACAATAAACTAAATTTTTAACAATCATATAGTTCATATCCATATTTGTTATTTGTAATGCGATAAGCAAATTTTGTTATTATTAAACTTTGAAAAAGACTTCCAAATATTAATATATTAGATATTGTATTATCTCTTATAATAACTGCAATAATTAGTGTAATACTTAATGTAATATAAGAAGCAATACGTTTCTTTTTTCTTTCCTCTTTGCTTACAATTGGTACATTTTCAGTATCTGCTGGTGCATATAATTTGCACATTAACATTCCAAAGCTCCATACTCCCGCAATAATTATGTATTTAATGTACTCAGGATTTATTACTATGTTTTTACTTAAAAATACAATTCCACAGTAAAAAGTTGTTGTTCCAATAATACAACCTATATGTGTTTTTAAATGAAAACCACCTGATGCCATTTTGTATGGCAATATTAATAAGAACGTTAACAGAGTTAATGGGCCTATACCTAGCAAAAAAGCAATCAATATTAGCAAAAATATTTTTGGTACTTCTCCAACTAAAAGTTGCAATCCATAATTAAGTACCTCAGCTTTTTCATCGTCTATTTCTGGTAACTGTTTTCGCATTTTACTAATTAAAAAATTACAAATCTTTTCAATCATTTTGTTACCTCACTCTTAACTTGTTCTTATTTTACATCAATTTTTTTCTTATAGGAAAAATGTTATACTTATAGCTCATTTTTTTATATATAATTATATATTTTTACTTTAACAATATTTTTAATCAGTTTTATAAAATAAACATAATATGTTATATTTTAGATATAAAAAATGCTGAATTAACTATAATTCAGCATTTTCTATATTCTCTAATATTTTCCATGACCCTATTTTTTCTGGCAAGCATTTATAGCTTAGCCATTGCTTTTTAGTTGGATGCTCAAATGATAACTGATATGCCCAAAGGCAAATTTGTTTACCTCTTCCTCTTGTTCCATACTTTTGATCACCATATAAACTATGTCCTCTACTTGCAAATTGAACCCTAATTTGATGATGTCTACCTGTGTGTAACTTTATTTTTACAACTGATAAATCTATTTCATCCTGATACATTAAAACCTCATATTCTAGTTTTGCATATTTTGAATTTTTAACATTTTCATTAACAACTTTACTAGTATTTGTTTTTTGATTTTTTAATAAATAATCCTCTAAAACGCCTTGTTTTTTTTTCAATTTACCATCAATAATAGCTAGGTACACTTTCTCAAACTTTTTGTTTCTTATCTCTTCACTTAATCTTGATGCTGCCTTTGAAGTTTTAGCAAAAACCATAACTCCACCAACAGGCCTGTCCAATCTGTGAACTAAACCTAAATATACATTTCCTGGCTTATTATATGTACTCTTTAAATATTTCTTTATTATTTCAAGCATGTCCATATCTCCAGTTTTATCTTGCTGTGACGGAACATTTACTGGTTTTTCTACAACAATAATATGATTATCTTCTTCCAATATTTTTAATTTCTGCATCTTTCCTCCTAACTTTCCCAACGTCCATAAATTCCGCAAGGCAATACTAAGTTAGAATTCTTCATTGGAAGCCCAATTTCTCCGCTACTTATTTTTCCATTATATTTGATTTCTAGTTTTAAAATATTTGCTAGAACCTCTGATGAAATTCCTGTGGTATATGAATTTATTAGAAAAAATAGTGGTTTTTCGCTTAACACTTTTGTACATAACTTTACTAAATCTGCAATTTTTTCTTCAAATTGCCACACTTCCCCCTTAGCACCTCTTCCGTAGGAAGGTGGATCCATCACTATAGCATCATAATGGTTTCCTCTTCTTATTTCACGTTCAACAAATTTTACTACATCATCTATTATATATCTTACCGATTTATCCTTTAACCCAGATGATACAACGTTTTCTTTTGCCCAAGTAACCATCCCTTTTGAACTATCAACATGACACACAGAAGCCCCTGCATTTAAACATGCTACTGTAGCGCCACCCGTATATGCAAATAGATTTAAAACCTTTATGTCCCTTTGTGATTCTCTTATCTTATCTCTCATCCAATCCCAGTTTACTGCTTGCTCTGGGAATAAACCAGTATGTTTAAATCCCATTGGTTTTATGTTAAATGTCAAATCATCATAATGAATTTGCCAATTTTGTGGTATTTTCTTTTTATATTCCCAGCCTCCTCCACCAGTTTTACTTCTTCTATAAATAGCATTAGTTTTATCCCATTCCTTAGGCATACTTTTCTTTTTCCATATAATTTGTGGGTCTGGTCTTGTTAAAATAACATTCCCCCACTTCTCTAGCTTTTCTCCATTTGCCATGTCAATTATTTCATACTCAGTCCATTTATTTGCAAGTTTCATCTTTTTCTCCTTTTTATAATACATTTAGCTTTTATAAATTTACTAAAATACTAAAAAACTTCATTATTAGTATAATGTTAATAATACTAAAAGTCAATGTGAATGCAACAATAGCAGTAAATAACATATGTCTTTCCATCCACCTAAACATGTTTCCTCTTCTTTTTATTTTCGAATAGCTTAACTCCAAGTTTGCATACCTATCTTTTGCAATTTCCATTTGCAATTCCCCCTTTATTTTTATATGTATGCATATCTTGTCCATACTATTACACTTTATTAGCTACTTTTTCAACTTTCGCAAGACATCATTTTGTAATAAACGAGCTAATAAATTATTTTTTTATTGTTTCCAATATTTTCTTTGCCAGTTCTTCATTAATACCTTTTACATTGCAAATTTCTTCTATACTTGCATTCTTTATTTTTTCCACGCTTCCAAAGTATCTTAAAAGCTCTTGTTTCTTTTTTTCTCCAATACCATCTACCATATCTAAAATTGATTTAGTCATTTCTCTATCTCTAAGCTTTTTATGATATTCAATTGCAGTTTTGTGAACTTCATCCTGAAATGCAGTAATTAAATTCATTGAATTTTCAGACAATTCTATTTCTTCTCTAGTTTCATTAATTAAAGCTCTTGTTTGATGTTTATCATTTTTAACCATTCCATACACAGGTATTTTTAATCCATATTTTTCTTGTGCTTTTTTTATTGCTCGTATTTGAGTAATTCCACCATCAGCAAAGAAAATATCTGGCAAAGTTCCAAAACTTCCTTTTGAATTTTCAATTGAATGTTTTATTCTTCTTGAAACAACTTCCTCTGTACACTTAGGATCATCTTGCCCAATAACAGTTTTTATTCTGAATCTTCTTGATAAATTTCTTTTTATTTCTCCATCCTGCAATACACACATAGCAGCCACAATAAAATTACCTGATAAATTTGAAATATCATATGCTTCAATTTTTCTTGGCATTTTATCTAATTTTAATTTTTCTTTTAATTCTAGCAAAATATCTGTCTTGTCTCTTGCTTTATTTTCTAAAGTTATTTTTGCATTTTTTTCTGCCATTTCGACTAGGCGTAATTTTTCTCCCCTTTGTGGATGTTTCAATAATACTTTTCGTCCTGATTTTTCACTCAATACTTCTTCAATTAAATCCTTATCCTGTATTTCCTCTTGTATCATAATTTTACTTGGAATTTGTGGACTTTCAAAATAATATTGTTTTACAAATTCCGATAAAATTTCTTTATTTTCCTCATCTCTTAAATCATCATAAAAATAATGCTCTCTACCTATCATTTTGCTACCACGTATAAAGAAAACTTCTATGCATACTGAAAGTTCATTTTTGTATAAACCAATAACATCAATATTGTTTTCTGATATATTTGACATCTTTTGTTTTTCAGATATTCGTTCTATTGCAATTTTTCTATCTCTCAGTTCTGCTGCTTTCTCAAATTCTAATTTACTTGATAATACTTGAATTTCCTCTTCCATTTTTTTTATAATACTTTCTGTTTTTCCTTCCAAAAGTAATATAATATCTTCTATTTGTTTTTTATATTCTTCCTTTGAAATATAACCCATACAAGGTGCAGGGCATCTTTTTATATGATAGTTTAAACATGCTCTCTTAGTAGATTTAAAATTTTTACACTGTCTAATTTGAAAACGCTCACGAATAAAATTAACCATTTCCTTAGCGCTTCCCGGATTTGCATATGGTCCAAAATATTTAGCACCATCATTAATTATTTTTCTAGTAATAAATACATTTGGATAATCTGATTGTAAATCTATTTTAATATAGGGATATGTCTTATCATCCTTTAAAAGAACATTAAATTTAGGTCTATTCTTTTTTATTAAATTGCACTCCAATATAAGTGCTTCCGCTTCATTATCTGTTACAATATATTCAAAATGATCAATTAACGAAACCATTTTTATAATTCTATTCGTTTTATTATTTTTAGTAAAATAATGTTTCACTCTTTTTTTTAATGAAATTGCCTTTCCAATATATAAAATATTGTTGTCCTTATCTTTCATGATATAAACACCAGACTTGTCTGGCAATTTTTTCAATTCCTTCTGAATATTAAACATATTCTCCTCCCAATTGATATGTACCATTTTTTATAATTAAGAAAAGTGCCCCCTTATATAAGAGAGCACTCGAAGCATGTGTATTCTTAGATGCTTATTGTTTTTACTATGCCGTATTCTCCAATTCTAAACATAGTTTCACGGTCAATTATTCCAATATTTTTCATGCCTGTTTTTGTATAAATTTTCTCAGCAAAAATTATCTTTTTTTCCTTTTCACCATGATTTACTATTACTCCTCGAATATTATTAAATTTACTTAGAAGCTTTAGCAAATCGTTAGCTTTACTATGTGCTGAAAATTCTGTTGTATACTCAACATCAGCCTTTTTCATCACTAATAGCCCACTTTCATCTTCTCCTAGCATTATGAATTTGTCACTTAAAGCATCCTTCAATTTTCTTCCCCAAGTACCTTCTGCACAATACCCTGTAAAATGAATTAAAGCTCTACGTTGCTGAATAAAATATGGAATATATGTCATTGCTGGTCCATACGTTCCCATACCAGATGTTGTGACAATAATTTTTTTGTATCCAGAATGCAACAACTCCTGTCTTTTTTCTTTGTTAACAAACCTAAAATTATCTGGCAAAAAATTTCTCATACTTTGTTTAACATTGATTGTACCATTTTTAAACAATTTGGTATACTCTATTGCTAACTTTCCATCTAGAAAAATTGGAATTTTTCTATCAAGCCATCTCATTTGCTGTAACAATTTCAAATGATACAATACTTCTTGTGACCGGCCTAAAGCAAAAGCTGGAATAATAGCACTCTTACCACTTTGCATTGCCATTACTATATTCTTATAGAATATCACAGGTTTTGTATCTCTATCATTTTTCTCCATTGTTGCACCATAAGTTGACTCAATAACAATAGTAAGCGGAAGTCCTTTAATCCATTTAGGAATGGCATTTACATTAAAAAACAAATTATAACTATTGTAATCTCCTGTAAACAATACATTCTCATAAATTTCATTCATGTACACCACTTGCAATAAAATCATCGCAGCTCCTGGCAAATGTCCATTAGCCAAAAATGTTAATCTTACATTTTCATGAACCTGTACAGTTGTGTTAAAACTTACACCTGTTACTAATTCTAATGTTTCCTCTACATTTTTCTCAGTATACAATGTTTTGGTATTATTTTTCCGTGCCTTTAATCCCAAAGTCTTAAGACTATCCATCAAGGCATACTTCATTAGAACTTTTGTATCTTTAGTACAATAGATACCTTTATTGTATCCATTAGCAACTAAAAATGGTACCCTGCCGACATGATCTATGTGGTTATGGGTAATAGCAACAAAATCTAATTCTTTCGGATTAAACAAAACATCATTGTTATACTTTTCATATTTTTTTTCTTGGAAAACACCACAATCAATTACTCCCTGAACAACTTCTCTGTCTGGTAATCTAATTGTAAGATGGAAACACGAACCACTTACCTCACTGTGCATAGCTCTTAAGTCTATATAACTCCGGCATTTAGCACCCATAAATAACACTCCTTCTTATAATATAAAAAATTTGACTGGTATTTCTACCAAACTCTATATCAATTGTATCATCATTGTTAATTAATGTCAATTATTTACGAATTAACTATGAATTTACTTACTTTTTACTTTACACTATTTTATTTTTCATATAATATAATATCATAGAAAATTTACCTATATAAGGAGGAAAATATATGTGTGGAATTGTTGGATATATTGGTAACAAAAATGCTACTCCCATATTATTAAATGGTCTTTTAAATTTAGAATATCGTGGATATGATTCAGCTCGGAATAGCCATATTAAATAATGATGCTATTACTATATTTAAAGATAAAGGCCGTGTAAAACATTTAAAAGAGCTTATACCAGAAGATACTTTTTCTTCTATTGGAATAGCTCATACTAGATGGGCAACTCATGGTAAACCATCACTTGAAAATGCTCATCCTCATCTTGATAACAGCCATAACTTTGCTGTAGTTCATAATGGAATTATTGAAAATTATACTATACTTAGGTCTTTTCTTGAAGAAAATGGATACACTTTTATTTCTGATACAGATACGGAAATTATACCTAACTTAATTCACTACCACTATAAGCAAAGCAATAATATTTTGCATGCAGTTCATCAAACATGCAAGCAATTAATTGGTAGCTATGCTATAGCTGTTATTTATAAGAATAATACAAATAAGCTTATTGTAGCTAAAAAAGATAGTCCCTTGGTACTTGGGCATGGAATAGATGAAAACTACATTAGTTCAGATATACCCGCTATCCTATCTTATACAAATAAATTTTACTTTTTAAACGATAATGAATTTGCTGAAATTTACAGTGATAAAATTACTTTTTATGACTCAAACCTAAATCAAATTTCAAAAGAACCTAAAGAAATATCTTGGGATACAAACTCCGCACAAAAAGATGGCTTTGATGATTTTATGCTTAAAGAAATCTACGAACAAGATAAAGCTATAAAAAACACTTTATCAATTTCAGAATTTCCACTATCTGCATCAGAAATTAAAAAATTCTCAAAAATTTACTTAATTGCTTGTGGAACAGCAATGCATGCTGGCTTAGTAGCTAAATCCCTTATTGAGCAATTATGTCAAATAGATACAGAAGTAGATATTGCATCAGAATTTAGATACAGGAATCCACTAATTAATAAAAATACCCTAGCAATATTCATTAGTCAGTCTGGTGAAACTGCCGACACTTTAGCAGCACTTAAACTTGCAAAAAGCCAAGGCGCAACAACTATTGCAATTAGCAATGTAATTGAAAGTAGTATTCCTAGAGAAGCTGACTATGCCCTTTACACCAAGGCTGGTCCTGAAATTGCAGTTGCATCAACTAAAGCATATACATCTCAAGTTGCTTTATTAACAAAATTAGCAATTTATTTTGCAGAACAATTAAACACATATCCTATGGAACAATTACAAAAATTGAAACAACAAATTTTACAATTACCATTGCAAGTTCAAAACATTCTTAAAAATTCAAATAATATAAAAGATATTGCTAAAATAATAGCTAAAGAATCTGATGTTTATTATATCGGTCGAGGTCTAGATTACCATGTTTGTCAAGAAGGTTCTTTGAAATTAAAAGAAATTTCATATATACACTCAGAAGCCTATGCTGCCGGCGAATTAAAACATGGAACAATTGCACTTATTGAAAATGGAGTAAAAGTTATTTCTGTCATTACAAATCCACTTCTTAAAGAAAAAACAATTAGCAATATTCAAGAAGCAGTTACCCGTGGTGCTCAAGTAATTATTATAACTAATCAAGATGTATCAAATTGTAATTTTAATTATGTAATTCCTATTCCCGATACTTCTCCGCTTCTTGCTCCAATTCTTGCCGTTGTTCCACTTCAACTGCTAGCATATTATGTTGCAAAAGAAAAAAAATTAGATGTAGATAAACCACGAAATTTAGCAAAATCTGTAACAGTTGAATAGTTAAAAGGAGTAGAAAATGTTTTCTACTCCTTTTAACTATCACCCTCCTAAAATACTTTTTAATATAATTAAACAAATACTTCCGTGGTATTCCAAGAATTCCAACAAATATAGCAGTAAATATATTCAAGCCTATATGAAACCCAATTCCTTCTCCTAAAAAATTTATTCCATAAATTAATATAGCTCCTAAAACAGAGTTTAAAACAAGTTTTACGACTATCTTTAGTGGAACAATAAAAACCTTGCCCACCAAAAATATTATAATAATGCAAGCTAAATAAATTATTAAACTATTTGTATCCAAGTCCATCCCCTCCATTTAATCCATTCTATGTTGAGACTTGGACAAATATGTTATTTTATACCACCTTGTCTTCATATAATCTAATTTTTAACTCGTTAATCATATCTAAAGCTATAGATTTACTTTTAGCTTTTTTAACTAAGTAATCTAACTTAGCTCTATTAGCCTTTATTTCATAAGTATAGTAATCTATTAAATCTCCTTCTGCATATTCAAAATTTCTATTTGCAAGTTCTAATTTTTTTTTAGTATCAATAATTGCCTTAATCAATTCAATTTGAATTTGTTCTTCAGTTTTCTCGATTACCTTACTTTCTCTTACAAAAACATCACCCATTCTATTTCTCCATTCTTATTATAGTATTTTTATCATTACTAGTATATGTCTATTTTTCAAAAATATTCCTGTTTTCCTTGCCAAAAGGCTAATTTTATAGTACAGTAGTATGTAATAAATGTTATTATTTATTACAATATCAATTTGAAAGGATGGATGATTATGTTAGACATTAAATTTGTTAGAGAAAACCCAGATTTAGTAAAGGAAAATATTAAAAAGAAATTTCAAGACCACAAATTAGTATTGGTTGATGAAGTTTTAGAATTAGATATAAAAAGTAGAGAAGTAAAGTCCAAGGGAGATGAGCTTCGTGCAGAACGTAAAAATTTAAGTAATTCTATTGGTAATTTAATGCGTAAAGGTAAAAAAGAAGAAGCAGAAAATATTAAAGCTCAAGTACAAAAAATCAATGATGAACTTTCAGAAGTTGAAAAATTAGAAGCACACTATGCAGAAGAACTAAAAAATCGTATGATGAAAATACCAAATATGATGGACCCTTCTGTTCCTATTGGTAAAGATGACAGCCAAAATGTTGAAGTTCAAAAATATGGCGAACCACTTGTTCCTGATTATGAAATACCATTTCACGGTGAAATTATGGAAGCTTTAGATGGATTAGACTTAGATTCTGCAAGACGAGTGGCTGGAAACGGTTTCTACTATCTAGTAGGAGACATTGCTCGATTACATTCTGCAGCTCTTGCCTATGCTAGAGATTTTATGATTAATAAAGGATTTACTTATTGTATCCCACCTTATATGATTCGTTCTGACGTTGTAACTGGAGTTATGAGTTTTGAAGAAATGGATGCTATGATGTACAAAATTGAAGGTGAAGATTTATATTTAATTGGTACTAGTGAGCATTCTATGATTGGTAAATTCAAAGACCAAATACTAAAAAAAGAAGATTTACCTTATACAATGACATCATACTCTCCATGTTTTAGAAAAGAAAAAGGTGCGCATGGTATTGAAGAACGTGGTGTTTATCGTATACACCAATTTGAAAAACAAGAAATGATTGTTATTTGTGAACCTGAGGACAGTTATGAATGGTATAATAAGATGTGGTCTTATACTGTAGAACTATTTAGAAGTATGAATATACCAGTACGTACTTTAGAGTGTTGCAGTGGTGATTTAGCTGACTTAAAAGCTAAAAGTGTTGATGTAGAAGCTTGGAGTCCAAGACAAAAGAAATATTTTGAAGTTGGAAGTTGCTCTAACCTTACAGATGCACAATCAAGAAGATTAGGCATTCGTATTAAAGGTGAAAATGGTAATTACTTTGCTCATACCTTAAATAATACTGTTATTGCCCCACCTCGTATGCTAATTGCAATATTAGAAAACAACTATCAACCAGATGGAAGCGTTATTGTTCCTGAAGTTTTAAGACCTTATATGGGCGGAACAGAAAAGATAGTAAAAAAATAGTAAAAGGAAATAAAAAAATGCTTATTAAAAATCCAAAATTTGAAATTTCAGCAGTTAGTCCAAAGCAATATCCAAAGAATAATTTACCCGAGATTGTTCTTGTTGGTAAATCCAACGTAGGAAAATCATCATTTATTAACACTTTGACTAATCGCAAAAGTTTAGCCAGAACCAGTAGTGAACCTGGTAAAACAAGACAATTAAATTTTTATAATATGGACGAAAAATTTTACTTTGTTGATTTACCAGGTTATGGTTACAGCAAAATGTCAAAGGTAGAGCAACAAAAAGTTGGTGCATTTATTGAAGAATATTTATTTAAACGTAAGAATATTGTATTAGTAATATTTCTTATAGATATTCGTCATTCACCAACTGCTAATGATAAATTAATGTATGACTACTGTATTCAAGCAGGTCTTCCTTTTGTTGTACTTTGCAATAAAGCAGATAAAATAGCTGTTACAAAAGTTGATTCATATGTTGAAGATATACAAAACACATTAAACCCTTTAAAAGATATTTGCTTTCTTCCCTTTTCTTCTGAGCGCAAAATATACAAAGAAGAAATTTGGCTAGAAATAGAAAAACACCTTTCTTTTTAGTATCTTTTATAGTATAATAATGTTGTAGGAAAATATTTTTTAAGACATTTTATTGTCAGAATAGGAGTTTATTTATGCTTATGTGGCAATTTTGGTTGATTGTAGCCGGTATTTTCTTTATCGGCGAAATTTTTACTGCAGGTTTTCTCATATTTTGGGTAGGAGTTGGTGCCCTTTTAGCTATGGCATCTGCATTCTTTACCGACAACATTATTATACAAACTACTATATTTGTCATTTCTTCTGGCCTACTTCTATTTTTAACTAGACCATTTGTAAATAAATACGTTGACAAAGACCAAGATGACGTTGTAACAAATGCAAAGTCAATTATAGGTCGAAAAGCCGTTGTTACAGAAGATATTGATCCACTAAAGAGCGTTGGCCTAGTTAAGGTTGGCGAAGAAGTTTGGTCTGCAATATCTGGAACTCAAGAATTAATTCCAGCAGGAACTAAAGTCGAAATTTTAGATATAGATGGTGTTAAGGTTGTAGTTAAACCAGAGGAAGAAACAGAAAAAGTAGAAGTAGAAAAAAATTAATTTAAAAAGGGGGTATTTTACTTATGTGGTTTTTAATTTTATTATTAATTATCATTTTAGTAATTGCATTTAAGTCAATTAAAGTAGTTAGACAAGCTGAAGTATACATTATTGAAAGATTGGGTAAATTTCATAAAATAGCTGATGCAGGTCTTACTATAATTATTCCATTCTTTGACCGTGTTCGTTCTGTTGTTAGTTTAAAGCAACAAACAATGGATATCCCACCTCAAGGAGTTATTACAAAAGATAATGTTACTATTACAATTGATACTGTTGTATTTTATCAAATTACAGACCCAGCAAAAGCTGTATATGAAATTCAATCTTTGAAAAAAGGTATTGAATATTTAGCTATCACAACTATTCGTGATATTGTTGGTAAAATGGATCTAGATGAAACATTTAGTTCTAGAGATGCAATAAATCAAAAATTAAGAGTAATTCTTGATGAAGCAACAGATAAATGGGGTTGTAGAGTTGACCGTGTTGAAATCAAAGATATTAACCCTCCTGCTGATATTCGTGATGCAATGGAAAAACAAATGAATGCAGAAAGAAATAAAAGAGCCTTAATTTTACAAGCTGAAGCTGAAAGACAATCTGCTATAACTATTGCTGAAGGTAAAAAAGAAGCTGCTATCTTAGAAGCTGAAGCTGATAAAGAAGCTAAAATTCGTAGAGCTGCCGGTGACGCAGCTGCTATTGAAAAAGTTGCTGTTGCTAAAGCAAAAGAAGTTCAAATGGTTTATGAAGCTATTAAGAAGGCTGACCCTGATGAAAAATTAGTACAATTAAAATCTTTAGAAGCATTAGAACAAGTTGCTAAAGGCGAAGCAAATAAAGTATTTATTCCGTTCGAAGCAACTGCTGCTTTAAGTGGTTTAGGTGCTGCTAGTGAAATGTTTAAAGAAGAAAAGAAAGCTAAGAAAAAAGAATAAAATAGCACTGAAAAAGAGGATTCATGCGAATCCTCTTTTTTTGGTGTTTAATGTTGCAAACGACGATAGTTTATTTTATTAATAATGCTCACCCTTTCGTTGTCCAGTTCATCATAATAATCATCAAGCCACTGCTTTGGAGCATTGTATGGATGATGAACATAATATTCGTCTAAGAAATCGTCCAAGGTTCTTTCTCCAGTCATGCTCTTAAGCAGCATTTTAGTAGTAATAATGTCCTCGTTATAGTCAAGCATTTTGTGCATCTGACTATTTGCAGTTAACTTACACAAAGCCATTGGATAAATAATTCTCCAATCAAACTTTAATACTCCATTAGAAGCATACTGTGCCTTCAAATACTTTTCAATCTCTGCCTCCCAATTCTCGTTAAAGCTAACAAATTCAAAAGCAACCATGTTTCCTTCTGCATCTCTAAGGTTTAAGTCAATACATGGAGTTGCTTCAGTAATTAACCATCTGCAAGAATCCTCTTCCATGTAATCTGCCATTTCAAAATGCTTTTTAACAGATACATATGCAGATTCATCAACAGTAAATGCAGCTAACACCATATTGCTTGGAATACCATGTAATATGGCATCAGGCTGTGTTTTCATACTAATTGCTTTATAATTACCATCTATGTTTTCTACAAAAACAATATTTGGTACAGGGTTACGTCTTGCCATCTGCATTACTAAGCCTTTGGCATCTGTTACATATTCTCTTCCCTTTGCAGATACACTAGTAGCTAATGCGCATACTAATAAAAATACTGCTAAAATTATTGTTGCTGTCCGTTTCATAATAAAACACCCTTTCTAATGCCAAATTATTGACATTTATAATAAAATTTTTCATATCTATATTATAGCACTTTTTTATGTAAATGTCTATGTTAGTAAAAAAACGCTGCCACTTCACCATATGGCAACGTTTTTTATTTTAATACATACCTTCCATTCCAGCAGTTGAATCATGATTGCATCCACTCTTTGGTTCTGGTTTTGTTGTTACAACACTCTCTGTTGTTAATACCATTGAAGCTACACTTGCTGCGTTTTGTAATGCTGAACGTGTTACTTTTGTTGGGTCAACAATTCCTGCTTTTTTCATATCAACATATTGTTCATTTAAAGCATCAAATCCAACTCCAGCTGGGCTTGATTTTACTTTATCAAGTATAACTGAACCTTCTAAACCAGCATTTGTTGCGATTTGTTTAACTGGTTCCTCAAGAGCTTTTAATATAATTTTTACCCCTAATTTTTCATCATCATTAACTTCTTTTAATAACTTTTCAACCTTTGGAATTATATTTACATAAGCTGTTCCACCACCAGCAACAATACCTTCTTCAACAGCAGCTTTTGTTGCAGACAATGCATCCTCAATTCTTAATTTTTTATCTTTCATTTCAACTTCTGTAGCAGCTCCAACACCAATTACAGCAACTCCACCAGCTATTTTAGCAAGTCTTTCATGTAATGTTTCTTTATCATATTCACTTGTTGTTTCCTCAATTTGATTTCTTATTTGGTTTACTCTTGCTTCGATTTTAGTCTTATCTCCACTACCATCAACAATTATAGTATTTTCTTTTTGTATTTTTACTTGTCTAGCTCTACCTAATTGCTCAATTGTAGTATCTTTTAAATCCATTCCTAAATCACTTGAAATAACTTCGCCACCTGTTAATATAGCCATATCTTCTAACATTGCTTTTCTCTTATCACCATATCCAGGAGCTTTTACGGCTACAACGTTTAATACACCTCTTAATTTATTTAAGATTAATGTAGATAATGCTTCTCCTTCAATATCATCTGCAACTATAACTAATTTACCTGATTGTTGCATTAATGCTTCTAATAATGGTAATATTTCTTGTATATTGCTTATTTTCTTATCTGTAATTAATATATATGGATTATCAATTATAGCTTCCATTTTTTCTGTATCTGTTACCATATATGGTGAAATATATCCTTTATCAAATTGCATACCTTCAACAACTTCTAATTCTGTATTAGCTGTTTTAGATTCTTCAATTGTGATAACACCATCTTTTGATACTTTTTCCATTGCTTCAGCAATTAATTCTCCAACTTCTGTATTATTAGCTGAAATACTTGCAACTCTTGCAATATCTTCTTTGCCGTTAATATCGGAACTAATTTCTTTTAATCCTTCTACTGCAACATTAACAGCCTTATCCATCCCTCTCTTAATTGCCATTGGGTCACCACCTGCTGCAACATTTTTTACACCTTCTCTTATTAATGTTTGAGCTAATAATGTAGCTGTTGTTGTTCCATCTCCTGCAATATCATTAGTTTTTGTTGAAACCTCTTTTACTAATCTTGCACCAACATTTTCGTATGGGTCTTCTAACTCTATTTCCTTTGCAATTGTAACACCATCATTAGTTATTAATGGAGCTCCATAACTTTTATCTAAAACTACATTTCTACCCTTAGGTCCTATAGTAACCTTTACTGTATCAGCTAATTTATTTACACCATCTAATAAGGCTTTTCTAGCCTCTTCTCCAAATTTAATATCTTTTGCCATTTTAACTTCCTCCTATTTGATTTATTAAATTTTCATTAACATACTATAGCTAAAATATCACCTTGTTTTACTATAATATAATCTTCTCCTTCGTATTTAACTTCTGTTCCAGCATATTTACTTACAATTACTTTATCGCCTTTTTTTATTGTCATTTGAATCTCTTTTCCATCTACCATACCTCCAGGACCAACTTCTAATACCTCTGCAACCTGTGGTTTTTCTTTTGAACCTGCTGAAAGTATAATTCCACTTTTTGTAGTTTCCTCACTTTCCAACATTTTAATTAACACTCTGTCTGCTAATGGTTTAATCATATATATTCCTCCTTTATTATTAGCACTCTATTTTCTTGACTGCTAATAATTTATACCTTATTTTATAAATTGTCAATACTATTTATTTAATTTTCACATATATTTCACATATAATATAAAAAAAGAGCTATGAACATTTAAGTCCATAACTCCTTTGAAATAATATATTCCAATACTTAATAAGAATATTACATTATTTTATAATAATTCTAGAATTGCTACTTCAGCTCCATCACCTTTTCTAGGTCCAGCTTTCATAATTCTAGTATATCCACCTACTCTACCCTCGTATTTTGGTGCAATTTCGTTAAACAATTTAGATGGTATATCAATATTATTTCCATTTTCATCTTTAACTTTATTTACTTTTGTCATAATTTTTCTTCTAGCATTTAATCTAGATGGATTATCCTTTTGTCTAGATTCTGTTACTTCTTCTTTAACTACCTTTAGGAATTCATTTCCGTTCTTGCTTTTTGTTAATTCTGTTACTTTTCTACCATTGCTATCAACTTTTGCCCTAACAACTTTAACATCTACTGTTTCAAAGTTATCTTTTTCTTTTACAGCTAATGCTATAATACTATCAGCAATTGCTTTTACTTCTTTTGCTCTAGCTTCAGTTGTAACTATTTTACCATGAAGTAATAAATCAGTTGTTTGGCACTTTAACATAGCTAATCTTTGGTCAGTTGTTTTACCAAGTTTTCTATTTTTAGCCAATTTTTTCACCTTCCTCTATTTTATTTACGCAATCTTATTCATCATCTTTTGCAAAATCTAACTCTAATGAATGCAATTTGTTAATTACTTCATCTAAAGATTTTTTGCCTAAATTTCTAACTTTCATCATATCTGCTTCTGATTTATTTGCTAAATCTTCAACAGTTGTAATTCCAGCTCTTTTTAAACAATTATAAGATCTTACAGATAACTCTAACTCTTCGATTGGCATCTCTAATATTTTTTCTTTCTTTGACTCTTCTTTTTCTACCATTACTTGTGTATGCTTTGCAGTCTCTGATAAGTCAATAAATAATTCTAGATGTCCTGTCATAACCTTTGCTGCAAGACTTAATGCTTCAAATGGCTTTAAACTACCATCTGTCCAAACTTCTATTGTTAATTTATCATAGTCTACCATTTGTCCAACTCTAGTATTTTCTACTGCATAATTTACTTTTTTAACTGGAGTAAAAATTGAATCTATTGGAAGTACATTTAAAGCTTGATTTTGTTTCTTATTTTTATCAGCAGTATTGTACCCTCTACCTTTATCTGCTGTAAGTTCCACTTGGAAACGTCCGCCTTCTTCAACTGTAGCAATATGTAAATCACCATTCAAAATTTCTACAGTACCATCTGTAATTATGTCTTTAGCAGTTACTTCTCCTGGGCCTTTAAAATCAATGTGCATTACTTTTTCCTCATTATCTGAAGATTTTAGTCTTACACCTTTTAAATTTACTATTATCTCTGGAACATCTTCAACAACATTAGGTACTGTTGCAAATTCATGTACAACACCTTCAATTTTAACGCTTGTTATAGCTGTTCCTGGAAGAGAAGATAGTAAAATTCTTCTTAAAGAATTTCCTATCGTCATACCATATCCACGTTCTAATGGTTGACATTCAAATTTAGCATAGTTATTCTCTGTATCTGCCTCTACGCACTCTATATTTGGTTTTTCGAATTCAATCATTTTTTATCTCCTATTCTTAGCAATATATAAGATAATATATATTAACATTAATTTGTAGATTTTATTTAGAGTATAATTCAACAATTAAGTGCTCTTCAACTGGAATATCAATATCTTCTCTACTTGCTAATCTAATTACTTTTCCTGATAATTTTTCATTATCTTTTTCTAACCATGCTGGAATTGGTCTAGCACTATTTGCTTCAACATTTTCCTTAATTGTTTTGTTGTCTTTTCTAATTTCTCTAACAGCAATAACATCTCCAGCTTTTACTAAGTAAGAAGGAATATTAACTTTCTTACCATTTACCTCAAATTGACCATGGTTTACAAGTTGTCTAGCTTGTGCTCTTGAGCTACCAAAACCTAAACGATAAACAACATTATCTAATCTACTCTCTAATATTGTTAATAATTCTTCACCTGTAACACCTTTTTTATTAGAAGCCATTTCAAAATATTTTCTAAATTGTTTTTCAAGCACTCCATAATATGCTTTTGTTTTTTGTTTTTCTCTTAACTGTGTACCGTATTCAGAAAGTTTCTTTTTCTTTTGGCCATGTTGTCCTGGAGCATAATTTCTTCTTGTAATACTACATTTATCTGTATAACATCTTTCTCCTTTTAAGAACAATTTTTGGCCTTCTCTACGGCATATACGGCATTGTTCGTCTTTATATCTTGCCATGTAATAATTACACCTCTTTCAAATTAGATTTGAGAACCTATATATTCTCCTTCTACATTTTTTACTTTTTATTCTATACTCTTCTTCTTTTTGGTGGTCTACAACCGTTATGAGGAATTGGAGTAACATCTTTAATCATGCTAATCTCTAATCCTGCTGTTTGTAAAGAACGAATAGCAGCTTCACGTCCAGAACCTGGTCCTTTAACGTATACCTCAACTGTTTTCAAGCCGTGTTCCATAGCAGCTTTAGCAGCTGTTTCTGCCGCTTGTCCTGCTGCAAATGGTGTACTCTTTCTTGAACCTTTAAATCCTAATCCACCAGCACTTGCCCATGATATTACATTACCTTGAACATCTGCGATAGTAACAATTGTATTGTTAAAACTAGAATGAATATGAGCAGAACCCTTTTCAATATTCTTTCTATCTCTTCTTCTAGTAGTTGTTTTTTTTGCACCCTTTATAGCCATTATTTCTATTTCCCTCCTTAATATAAAATAGTTGGTATTGATAGAAAACTAAATAATACCTATTTATTTTCTCTATTTTTTACTTTTGCTTACTAATTTTCTAGGACCTTTTCTAGTTCTAGCATTTGTTTTTGTTCTTTGACCTCTTACTGGTAAGCCTCTTCTATGTCTTAATCCACGGTAGCATCCAATTTCTGTAAGTCTTTTGATGTTTAATGCAACTTCTCTTCTTAAGTCACCTTCAACTTTATAGTCAGCCATTGCCTTACGAATGCTGTTAACTTGGTCATCTGTTAAGTCTTTTACTCTAGTATCTGGATTCACTCCAGCCTCTGCTAGTATTTTTTGAGAACTTGATAAGCCAATTCCATAAATATAGGTAAGACCTATTTCAACTCTCTTTTCTCTAGGTAAATCTACTCCTGCTATACGAGCCATATATGTTAGCACCTCCAAAAATATTTTTATTAATTTTATTCTTTCTTTTTAAATTGAAATGTATTTTTTATTCAAAAATAGTATTTTAAAAAGGCCGAAATAGTATATATAAACACAAATTAGATATGTAAACTTTAATTCAAAAGTTTATCAGCCGCTACCAATTTGTGTTAATATCAAAAAACTAACCTTGTCTTTGTTTGTGTTTTGGATTTTCGCAAATAACCCTAATAACACCTTTTCTTTTGATTACTTTACATTTTTCGCAAATTTTCTTTACTGATGGTCTTACTTTCATTCTTTACACCTCCAAATTAGAATTTTTTCTAACTTTCATACTATTTATCTCTCCATACAATACGGCCTCTAGATAGGTCATACGGCGAAAGTTCTAATTTTACTTTGTCTCCAGGAAGAATTTTAATATAATTCATTCTTAATTTTCCTGAAATATGAGCTAATACTTGATGTCCATTTTCTAATTCAACTTTGAAATTTGTATTTGGTAATGCTTCTACAACAGTACCTTCGATTTCTATAACATCCTCTTTTGCCAAAATTTTCCCCTCCCCCAATAAAGAGATTTTCTATATCACTGGGTATAAAGACATATTTTCTTTGCCCAATTTTACATATAGCTCATATAGTATATAATATTTTTCCTACATTGTCAATATTTCTGGCTCTTTTTCTGTAATTAAAATTGTATTTTCATAATGAGCTGATAAAGAACCATCCTCTGTAACTATTGTCCATCCATCTTCAAGCTCCAAAATATTAGGTTTTCCTGCAATTACCATTGGTTCTATTGCCAATGTCATTCCAGGTTCTAATCTTATCCCACGGCCTGCTTTGCCATAATTAGGAATTCCCGGATCCTCATGCATTTGACGTCCTATACCGTGTCCTTGAAATTCTCTTACTACAGAATATCCATTTTTATGTACAAATTCACCTATTGCATGACATACATCACCAATTCTATTTCCTTTTACAGCATATTTTATTCCCTCATAAAAAGCTTGCTCAGTTACGTCAACTAAACTATATGCTTCCTTTGAACCTTTTCCTACAATATGTGTTCTTGCTGCATCTCCGTGAAATCCATCCTTTAAAACAACTAAATCGATGCTAACAACATCTCCTTCTTTTAATATTACTTTTTCAGATGGAATACCATGTATTACCTCATCATTAACAGATATACACAAAGTTGCTGGGAAATTAGGCACACCCCTCATTCCACTAGGATAATTTTTTTGCGCTGGAATCCCACCATTTGCTCTTATAAAATTTTCTGCTATTCTGTCTAATTGCATAGTACTAATTCCTGGCTTTATTGCCTTTCTTAATTCTTCATGCGTTTGATATGCTAATTTGCAAGCAATCTTCATTTGTTCAATTTCTTTTGATGATTTTATATCTACCATTTTTCTCTCCTTTCTTAATTTATATCTGAAATATATGTCATTGCATGTTCAACTGCTTCATCAACTGTTGTATTCTGGTCAGAATGTAAATTAAATAAAACTCCCTTTTGTTCGTAGTATTTTAATAAATCTTTAGTTGTATTATTATATGTTTCTAATCTACCCCTAACAGTTTTTTCATTATCATCACTTCTTTGGATTAGTTTAGAACCACATTTATCGCACACTTCATAGTTTTGTGGTCTTTTTCCATATTTTAAATTGTAAATTTCACCACAAGCAGAGCATATTCTTCTATTTATAATTCGATCTATTATCAATTGCTCTGAAACATCTATATTTACAACAACATCAATCTTTAGCTTTATTTTATTAAGCATTTGATCTAGATGACTAGCCTGTTTCTCAGTTCTTGGATAACCATCTAAGATAATTCCATTTTTTAAGTTATATTCCACTAGCTTCTCTTCAAAGATTTTCATGGCTAACTCATCAGGTATTAATTTTCCATTATTTATACACTCTTCTATTTCTTTTCCAATTTTTGTATTACCTTCTATCAATTTTCTAAAAATATCACCACTTGATAAATGCTTTATCCCTAACTCATTTGATAATCTTTTTCCTATAGTTCCCTTACCAGCTCCTGGTGCACCTAACATTACGATAATCACCTAACATACACTCCTTTTTTCATTTGATATTTTCTAATTCTTCTATTTATCACTTTTAATGAAAGTTACAAATAGAAAAATTAGCTAGGGCAAACATACTTGTTTGCCCTATTATTAATTTATTTATTAATCTAGAAATCCTTTGTAATGTCTCATTACTAATTGTGATTCTAATTGTTGTACAACTTCCAAAGCTACACCAACAACAATTAATATTGTCGTTCCACCAAAAGCAATGTTTAGATTTGTAAATCTAACAAGCATTGGCAATACTGCAATTAAAGCTAGGAACACTGAACCAAACCATGTTAATTTTGTCATGATAGATGACAAATATTCTGTTGTTGGTTTTCCTGCTCTAATTCCTGGTATAAATCCACCATTTTTCTTAATATTACTTGATACTTCTGCTGGATTAAATGTAGCAAAAGTATAGAAAAATGTAAATCCAACAATTAATAGTAAGTATACAACTGCATTAGCAACTGAATATCCCATTGGTATTCCTGTTGATGTAGATGTTGCCAACGAGAATTGATATACACCATGCCAGAATCCTGTTTGTGTTGCGATATCTGGTACAAAAATTTGTAAAATCATTGCTGGGAAAGTCATAAATGCTGAAGCAAAGATAATTGGCATAACACCTGCCATAGCAAGTTTTAATGGAATATGCGTACTTTGTCCACCATACATTTTTCTTCCAACAACTTTTTTTGCATATTGTACAGGAACTCTTCTTTCAGATTGTTGTACAAATACAACACCTGCTATTAATAAAATAGCTCCTATAATTAATCCCAGTGCCGTAATTAATCCCGTTGTACTAAATCCAGCGGCAGTAAATACTAATTGATAAAGTGTAACTGCAAATCCTGGTAAACCAGCAATGATACCAACGAAAATTAACATTGAAATACCATTTCCAACACCTTTACTTGTGATTTGTTCTCCTAACCACATTAACAATGCCGTTCCAGCCACTAATGATAATACAATTAAAGCTCCTGTAAAGAATCCTGCGTCTATGAAAATTCCTGTTCCTTTATATGCAATATAAATTCCAAGAGCTTCAACTGTAGCTAAAATAATAGTAAGTATTTTTGTATATCTATTAACTTTAGCCTTACCATCTTCTCCACCTTCCTTCATTAATTTTTCTAATGAAGGAATTATCATTCCTAACAATTGAATAACAATTGATGCTGTAATATATGGGCTAATAGACATTGCAAAGATAGAAAATCTTGAAAATGCTCCACCAGATATAATGTCTATTAATCCAGTAAGTCCATTTGCAGAAGATTGCATTTGGTCATTTAAAGCAATAGTATCTACGCCTGGTACTGTTATAAAACATCCTAATCTAAAAACAACAATAAGAAGTAAAACATATAAAAGTTTTTTTCTTACCTCCTTTGTTTTAAAGGCGTTTGTTATTGTTTTTAACATTAAACCACCTCAGTCTTTCCACCAAGAGCTTCTATTTTCTCTTTAGCAGATTTAGTAAATCTAGTTGCTTTTACATTTAATTTCTTTTCTAGACTACCTGTTCCTAAAATAACGATTCCATCATTTACCTTAGAAATAATACCTTCCTTTAATAATGTTTCAGCATTAACATCAGTAGCTTCAGACTTATTTAACATAGTTAAAGTTACTTCTGTATATTCTTTAGCATGAATATTAGTAAATCCTCTTTTTGGTAATCTTCTATATAAAGGTGTTTGACCTCCTTCAAATCCACGTCTTACACCGCCTCCAGATCTAGCTTTTTGACCCTTATGTCCTTTTCCAGAAGTTTTTCCAAGGCCAGAACCTGTACCACGTCCAACTCTTCTTCTTGTTTCTTTTTTTACTGCTGGCTTTAATTCACCTAATTTCATTTTTTGCACCTCCTATTCTTAATCATAGCTTATATAATTTCTTCTACTTTCTTTCCTCTTTTTTTAGCAATTTCTTCAATTGTTCTCATATTTTCAAGAGCATTAATAGTAGCATATACAACGTTTCTTGGATTATTTGTTCCAATTACTTTTGTTTTGATATCTCTGTATCCAGCAAGTTCCAAAACAGGTCTTACGCTACCACCAGCAATAAGTCCACTACCTTTTTCAGCTGGTTTTAAAAGTACACTTGCACTTCCAAATTTTCCAACATATTCGTGTGGTATAGTGCTTCCAACAATAGGAACTGCTATTAAGTTTTTCTTAGCTTCTTCAATAGCTTTTTTTATAGCATCTGGTACTTCTGAAGCTTTACCGTTTCCAACACCAATGTGTCCGTTTTCATCTCCAACAACAACCAAAGCACTAAATCTAAAAGTTCTACCACCTTTAACAACTTTAGCTACTCTATTGATTGCAACTACTTTCTCTTTTAATTCTACTGTATTCTCTTCCATACTATTTTTGTTTTCCCTCCTTTTTTCTAAAATTTCAATCCGCCTTCTCTTGCAGCTTCAGCTAATTCTTTTACAACACCATGATAAATGTATCCGCCTCTATCAAATACAACATTTGTTATTTTCTTTTCTGTTGCTCTTTTAGCGATAAGTGTTCCTAATTCTTTAGCAGCTTCTTTATTACTGTGCTTAGTTTTTATTTCCTTATCTAATGTAGATGCACTAACTAAAGTATTTGCTTTAACATCATCTATAATTTGTACATATAAATTATTGTTGCTTCTATATACGCATAATCTTGGACATTCAGCAGTTCCAGAGATTTTATTACGTACTCTTTTATGTCTTCTAATTCTTTCAGCTTTTCTATCTGTTTTGCTTATCATCTATTTCACCCCATTTTCCTAATTATTTGCAATGGTCTATTTCTTACCAGCTTTACCTTCTTTTCTACGAATAACTTCTTCAGCGTATTTAATACCCTTACCTCTATATACTTCAGGTGGTCTCTTTGTTCTAATTACAGCAGCTGTTTGACCAACTAATTCCTTATCAATTCCTCTTACAATGATTTGATTTGGATTTGGTACTTCAAAAGTAATACCTTCTGGCTCTACCATTTCTACTGGGTGTGAATAACCTAAATTAAGAACTAATTTATTTCCACTTTTTTGAGCTCTGTAACCAACTCCGTTTATTTGTAGTTCTCTTGTATACTCGTGTGTAGTACCTTGAATCATGTTATTAATTAATGTTCTTGTTAAACCATGTAAACTTCTATTTTCTGGTTCATCATTAATTCTTGTTACTGTAATAACATTATTTTCTAATTTTGCATCAATATTTTTATGTAATTCTCTTGTTAAAGTACCTTTAGGTCCTTTAACTGTAATGTTATGACCATCAATTTTTACTTCTACGCCATCTGGAACTACTATTGGTTTATTCCCTATTCTTGACATATTACAATTTCCTTCCTTTCTATTTTATTTTACCATACGTATGCTAAAACTTCTCCGCCAATGCCTTCTTTTCTTGCTTCGCGGTCTGTCATTATACCTTTTGAAGTAGAAATAATAGCAATTCCTAATCCATTTAATACTTTTGGTAATTCATCTTTTGATGCGTAAATTCTTAATCCTGGCTTACTAATTCTTTTTAATCCAGCAATAACTCTTGCACCTTTTTCATCATACTTCAATGTAATTCTTATGATTCCTTGTGTATCGTCTTTAATTTCTTCAAAAGATTTTATATATCCTTCTTTATATAATATATCAGCTATAGCTCTTTTCATATTAGATGCTGGGACATCAACTGTTTTAAATTTAGAGCTATTTGCATTTCTAATTCTTGTTAGCATATCTGCAATTGGATCTGTTATGTTCACTCTTTTGACCTCCTTTTTTATTGTTTTCTCTCTATTAACTTAAGCTTCAGCTAAAATTACCAACTTGCTTTTTTAACACCAGGAATTTCTCCCTTGTGTGCTAATTCTCTAAAGCATATACGGCAAATTCCATATTTTCTAATATAAGCATGTGGTCTTCCGCATATTTTGCAACGATTATAATATCTCGTTTTAAATTTTGGTTCCCTTTGTTGTTTTATTTTCATTGATTTTTTAGCCATCTGTTTTTATTCCTCCTTTTTTTCAAGGTTAGATATTCACATATCTTTATATTTCTCAATTATTCTCTTATTTTTTGAATGGCATGCCTAAAAGAGTAAGTAATTCTTTCGCTTCTTCATCTGTTTTAGCTGTAGTAACAAATATAATGTCCATACCTCTAATTTTATCGATTTTATCATATTCAATTTCTGGGAAGATTAATTGCTCTTTTATTCCCATTGAATAATTTCCTCTACCATCAAATGAATTTACTGAAACTCCTCTGAAATCTCTTACTCTTGGAAGTGCTACATTGAACAATTTGTATGCAAAATCATACATTTTACCTTTTCTTAATGTAACTTTACATCCAACACTTGCACCTTCTCTTAATTTGAATGCCGCAATTGACTTTTTAGCTCTAGTAACAATTGGCTTTTGACCAGTTATTGTGCTTACGTCTATAATTGCATTTTCTAAAGATTTAGGATTATCCTTAACATCTCCTAATCCTATATTTATAACTATTTTTTCTAATTTTGGAACCTGCATTACAGATTTATAATTAAATTTTTTCATTAATGCTGGTATTACTTCTTTTTCATATTGTTCTCTTAATATTTCCATAGTTTTTAAAAAACCTCCTTTCCTATTTTATTTTCGCACCACATTTTTTACATACACGAATTTTTTCGTCTTTTTCTATTGTGTGTCCAATTCTTGTTGCTTTATTGCATTTAGGGCATACAACATTTACTTTGCTACTATGAATAGCACATTCTACACTAATAATTCCGCCTTCTTCACCTTTTTTTCTTGGCTTAACGTGTTTTTTTCTAATATTAACACCTTTAACAATAATTTTTTCTGTCTTAGGAATTACTTGTAAAACTTCTCCTGTTTTTCCCTTATCATTTCCTGATAAAACTTGTACAGTATCTCCCTTTTTTATGTTCATGTTAGGATTCTCCTCCTTCTTTAATTACTACTTCTATTTATTATAATACCTCTGGAGCAAGTGAAAGAATCTTCATATAATTCTTTTCTCTTAATTCTCTTGCAACCGGTCCAAAAATACGTGTTCCTTTTGGATTTCCATCATCACGAATGATAACAGCTGCATTTTCGTCAAATTTTACATAAGAACCATCTGCTCTTCTAGCACCTTTTTTAGTTCTTACAACAACTGCCTTAACAACTTCTCCCTTTTTAACAACGCCTCCTGGTGTCGCATCTTTGACAGAAGCAATTATAAGGTCACCTATTTCTGCATATTTTCTATGTGAACCGCCTAAACATCTAATACACATAATTTCTTTTGCACCTGTATTATCTGCTACTTTCAATCTTGATTGTTGTTGTACCATTTTGTTTATGCCTCCTTCTTTAATTTTAATTATTTAATTTCAGCCTTTTCCATAATTTCAACTACTCTCCATCTTTTATCTTTTGAAAGTGGTCTAGTTTCCATTACCTTTACTGTATCTCCTACTTTGCAAGCATTTTCTTCATCATGAGCTTTTAATTTATATGTTCTTTTTACAATTTTACCATATATCTTATGTTTTACGTTTGTTTTTACTGCTACTACAACTGTCTTATCCATTTTGTCTGAAACAACAGTACCAATCATAACCTTGCGAAGATTTCTTTCTGCCATCTGTACGCTCTCCTTTCAATTAATATTTAAGCATTCTTTTCTTGTTTTGTTTCTTCAATTTCTCTTTCTTTTAATATTGTTTTCACTTTAGCAATATCTTTTCTAACTTCTCTTATTCTCATTGGATTGTCAAGTCCACTTGTTGCTAGACTAAATCTTAATTTAAATAATTCAGTTTTTAATTCTGATAGCTCTTTTTCTAGCTCTGGTGAAGACATTTCTCTAATCTTATTTATCTTCATCATTATCACCACCTATTTCAATTTCTTTGCTAACAAATTTGCATTTTACAGGTAGTTTGTGCATAGCTAACCTTAAAGCCTCTCTCGCTGTTTCTTCTGGTACTCCAGCGATTTCGAACATTACTCTTCCTGGCTTTACAACGGCTACCCAATATTCTGGAGCACCTTTACCTTTACCCATACGAGTTTCTGCTGGTTTCTTTGTAATTGGTTTGTCTGGAAAAATCTTAATCCAAACTTTACCACCTCTTTTTATAAAACGTGTCATTGCAACACGGGCTGCTTCGATTTGATTAGAAGTAATAAATCCTGCCTCTAATGCTTGTAAACCGAATTCTCCATCAGAAACAACATTACCTCTTAATGCTCTTCCTCTATTTCTACCTTTTTGCATTTTTCTATATTTACTTCTTTTTGGCATTATTGGCATTATGCTTCTCCTCCCTTCTGTGCAACTTTTTTAGTTCCAAGAATTTCTCCTTTATATATCCAAACTTTAACACCTATTTTACCATAGGTTGTATCGGCTTCAGCAAATCCATAATCAATATCTGCTCTCAATGTTTGTAATGGAATAGTGCCTTCTTTATAAAATTCTGTTCTAGCCATATCAGCTCCACCTAGTCTACCAGATACAGCTGTTTTTATTCCTAGAGCTCCTGCTCTCATTGTTTTTTGCATACATTGTTTCATAGCTCTTCTGAAAGATATTCTCTTCTCAAGTTGTGCTGCAATGTTTTCAGCAACTAATTGAGCGTCTAAATCAACGTTTTTAACTTCTACGATGTTTAAGTTAACATCTTTATTAATCATTTTTTGTAATTCTTGTTTTAAACTTTCAGCTAAGTTTCCACCCTTTCCTATTACTAATCCAGGTTTTGCTGTGTAAACATTAACTTTTACAAATTTTGCTGTTCTTTCTATTTCAATTTTTGAAATACCACTAGCAAATAATTTCTTCTTAAGCAATTCACGAATTTTATAATCTTCAATTAGATATTCACTAAAATGTTTAGAATCTGCATACCATTTTGAATCCCAATCTTTGATTATACCAACTCTTAATCCATGTGGATGCATTTTTTGTCCCATGCTTAATGTTCCTCCTTTTTATTAATTCTCTCTTTCTCTTAATACTATTGTTATATGACTTGTTCTTTTTCTAATTCTAACTGCAGAACCTTTTGCAGCAGGTCTAATTCTTTTTAATGTAGGTCCTTGATTTGCATAAATTTCCGCAATATATAATTTGTTAGAATCCATGCCATGATTATTTTCAGCATTTGCTATTGCAGATTTTAATAATTTTTCAATAACCTCAGATGATGCTTTAGGTGTAAACTTTACAATTGATAATGCTTCTTGAACATCTTTACCTCTTATTAAGTCTGCTACTATTTTAACTTTTCTGCTTGAAATACGAGCATGATTCAAAGTTGCTCTTGCTTCCATTTTGTTTTCTTCTACTTCTTGCACAATATTCCCCTCCTTGAATTATTTTTTATCTCATTATTTTACACCTGTTGTTTTTTCTCCAGTATGTCCTTTAAATGTTCTAGTTGGAGCAAATTCTCCTAATTTATGTCCTATCATTTCTTCTGAAATATAAATAGGCACATGTTTTCTTCCATCATGAACAGCTATTGTATGTCCTACCATTTGTGGATAAATTGTAGATGCTCTTGACCATGTTTTTAAAACATCCTTTTTTCCACTTTCGTTCATAGCTTCAACTCTTTTTAAAAGTTCTGGTGCAACAAAAGGTTTTTTCTTGCTTGATCTTGACATGTATTTCCCTCCTTCTTATAAATCTATTCTCTGTTTTAGGAAGGGCAAGCAAGTTTTTTAGCTTGCCTTTTCTATTTTATTTCTATTTTCTTCTCTTAACAATTAACTTATCAGATTGTTTATTTTTCTTTCTTGTCTTATATCCAAGTGCTGGTTTGCCCCAAGGTGTTAATGGACCTGGTCTACCAACTGGTGCTCTACCTTCACCACCACCATGAGGGTGATCTACTGGGTTCATAACAGAACCTCTAACTGTTGGTCTTATACCCATATGTCTTTTTCTTCCTGCTTTACCTAATTTGATATTTTCATAATCAGAGTTTCCAACTGTTCCTATTGTAGCTCTACATCTAGCAAGAACTAATCTCATTTCTCCAGAAGGTAAACGAACATGTGCATATTTTCCTTCTTTAGCCATTAATTGAGCTTCTTGTCCTGCAGCTCTAACTAATTTACCACCTTGTCCTGGATTTAATTCTATGTTATGAATCATAGTACCTACTGGAATGTTTTCTATTGGTAAACAGTTTCCAACTTTAATATCAGCTTTTGGTCCAGATATAACCTTATCTCCATCTGTTAATCCAATTGGAGCTAAGATATATGCTTTTGTTCCATCTTCATATTCAACTAAAGCAATATTTGCACTTCTATTTGGATCATATTCTATTCCAATTACAGTTGCAAACATATCATCTTTCATACGTTTAAAATCTATAATTCTATATTTTTGTCTATTTCCACCACCTTGATGTCTTACAGTAATTCTTCCATAAGAATTTCTACCAGCATTTTTCTTTTTCTTTGCAATTAAAGATCTTTCTGGTGTTTTCTTTGTAATTTCTTCAAAAGTAGAAACTGACATGTTTCTTGTTGATGGTGTTACTGCTCTATAATGCTTTATTCCCATTTTTATTCTCTCCTTTTAATTATTTATTTTCCTAGTTTTATCTAGATAGTTTTAATTTAATTAAACTCCTGTAAATTCATCAATTCCGTCTTTGTATTTATTTGCAACCTTAACTTCTTTTCCGCCTTTTCCCAAATACTTGCTATCTTTTGGATCTGTATCAACAAAAACAATAGCTTTTTTCCAGTCAGAAGTTCTTCCTTGATGATATCCAACTCTTTTGTTCTTTCCTTGAACATTCATAGTATTAACTTTTAATACTTTAACATTGAATAATTTTTCTACAGCTTCTGCAATTTGTATTTTTGTAGCTTTTTTTGCTACCTTAAAGGTATACTTTCCTTCTTGAATTGCCATATTACTTTTTTCTGTAATTATAGGTTTTATTATAATGTCTTCTGGTTTCATTATGCGTACACCTCCTCAATCTTTTTAACTGTATCTAAAGTTACAACAAGATTATTATATTTTAATAAGTCATATACATTAATTGTATTTACTAATGTTGTTTTAACATTTTCAATATTTCTTGCTGATTTTTGTACAATTTCATTTTTTTCTGGTAAAAGTATTAAAGTTTTACCTTCTACTTTTAAGCTATTTAAAGCTTCTACCATATTTTTAGTTTTAATTTCTTTAAATGGTATTTTATCTACAACTACTAGTTGATTTTCTAATACTTTAGAGCTTAATACTGATTTAACTGCTAATCTCTTTTCTTTCTTATTAACTCTGTATTTATAGCTTCTTGGTTTTGGTCCTAAAGCAATACCACCTTTAATCCATTGTGGAGCTCTAATACTACCTTGTCTAGCTCTACCAGTACCTTTTTGTCTCCATGGTTTTCTTCCACCACCACGAACTTCTGCTCTTGTTTTTGTACTTTGTGTACCTTGTCTTTGATTTGCTAAATAGTTAACAAGTACGCTATGTACTATGTCTTCATTTGGTTCAATTCCAAATATTTCTTCGTTTAGCTCTACATCGCTAACTTTTTTACCTTTTATATCATATACATCTATTTTAGGCATCTTCTTTCCTCCTTTCCTTAATTAACTGCTTTTACAGCATTTTTAATTTTTAATATACTTCCCTTGTTTCCAGGAACACTTCCTTTAACCAAGATTACGTTTTTATCTAAATCTACTTTTACAACTTCTAAGTTTTGAATTGTAACAGTATCTACACCCATGTGACCTGGTAATTTTTTACCTTTGAAAACTCTACCTGGTGTAGATGTTGGTCCCATTGAACCTGGTCTTCTATGATACATAGAACCATGTCCCATTGGTCCTCTGTGTTGTCCATGACGTTTAATAACACCTTGGAATCCTTTTCCTTTTGTGATTCCTTGTACGTCTATTTTTTCTCCAGCAGCAAATATATCTGCTTTTACTTCTGAACCTAAAGTAATACCTTCCATATTGTCTAATCTAAATTCTCTTAAGTGTTTTTTAGGTTCAATTTTTAATTTCTTAAATACACCGTTATCTGGTCTATTTAATTTCTTTTCTTTTATTTCGCCAAATCCTAATTTAACAGCGTCATAACCATCTGTTTCCACAGTTTTGATTTGAATTACTGTACATGGACCAGCTTCTATTGCTGTTACTGGAATAACATTACCTTTTTCATCGAAGATTTGTGTCATTCCAACTTTTCTTCCTATGATTGCTTTCTTCATTTTTATTTCCTCCTAACTATTGGCTGACTTATTTGCCAGCTTGGTTTGATTTGTAAGTTTCATAAACTTATAATTTTATTTCAATTTCTACACCAGCAGGTAAATCCAATTTCATAAGGTTATCTACTGTTTTTTGTGTTGGATATAAGATGTCGATTACTCTTTTATGTGTTCTCATTTCAAATTGTTCTCTTGCATCTTTGTGTTTGTGTGGAGAACGTAAAATTGTTACGACTTCCTTCTTTGTTGGAAGTGGAATAGGACCTGATACTTTTGCTCCTGTTTTTTTAGCAGTATCTACTATTTTTTCAGCAGACTGATCTAAAACAACATAATCATATCCTTTAAGTCTAATTCTAATTTTGTCACTTCCTACTAAATTGTTTGATGTTGCCATTAATTTCCCTCCTTAAAATAAATTTCCGGCAAGTTATCAACGCATCCTGGTGTTTCTTTATATACCATTTTTAATGCCTAAGTTACGTTGAACTTAAGGCAGATGCTTTCTTCAAACTTTCGCCCGGTCTAAGCCAAGACATACTCCACAGAAGTTCCCTCCGTATATACGTAGCCACATTCTGCTTCATCGCAAATCCATACGCTTAATTATTATACAACACAAATAGTGGCAATGTCAACCTCCGTAAGCAATTTTTTATAGTTTACAAAATAAAAATCACCTTTATATAGTAAGTTTCTATTTTTAGTTCTTTGACTTTTGTTAGTATTTTCTTTTACAATATTAAACAATAATCATCAAGCCAAGAAAAAAGTGGAAACAAATTTGCTTCCACTTAATCTTTTAGAGTAATCATTTATTACATGCTTTTTCAAACACGTAATCTCCATCTTCATACCATGCTCTGCAACCACCTTTGCAAATCAAGGCTTCGAGCAGTTCTGGTGTAACAGCTGATTTTTCAATTGTTCTTTTTGTATCACTCTTTCCTTGGTCAAGATATGACATTATTTCCATATAAATCATATCCTGTTTCAAAGACAAAGCCTTCCAACCACCTTCAACACCATGAAATCTCATTTTTAATGCCTCCTCTAAAAACTGTAAAAAGAACATTTCATAAATTCATTATACTAATATTATGTTAATTTGTCAACAAATTATATAAAAAAAGAAAAAGCGAGAGCAATTTTGCTCTCACTTCCCTGTGCCTTACTCTTCTGGTACTTTTTCTAAAACATAATATTTGTTTTGAAAATGTACCCGAAACCCACATCTGAAAATAAAAAATTCCAATAGCTCCGGTGAAACTAATTCCTTCTTTATTTTCCGTTGTGCATTATCAGCATGGATTTCAAAAAAATCTGAAACCTGTTCAATCAGCATTAATTCCTGCGGATTAGTAATCGGCGCATAACCTGCTCTACAATTTTTGACGTCTTTTCTCATTCTGTTCTTTCCTCCTTACTTGCAATAGCAAGTCAAATATAATTCTTTACATAAGTTTATTATACTCCTAAATTGTTTAACTGTCAACAAAAGCACTACTATTGCAGTGCTTTTGTTGATAAGTATTATTTAATACTTTCTAATTCTGATAGAATATTTCTTTTTCTTATTTTGATTTCTTTCTTATCAAACACTATTATTTTTTCGTCTTCGTCACTCATAATTTCATATTGAAAATAGTAAATTAGAGTACTAATTAGTCTAAGTGTCAGTTTATTTACAGCTAATTTAATCCACCTGTTTTTGCCATTAAAAACTACTTTTCTGTTTTCTAGTTTTTCTATCACTTTCCACTCTGCTTCTGTTAATTTATTGAGAGTTTTTTGCATAACAAGCAGTTGCATTTGTGACTGTAAATATTTTTCCTTTACGGATTGTTCTTTTCTTTTATGAACCAAAATACATTTTTCTTTTTTGGTATTTATGACTATAAGCCATCTACCATCACATTTCCTTTTAATTTCATAATTCAAATAATGTTTGAGAAAATCAACCATCGGTGGTGTTAAAATATCAATTTTAACTGCAATCCAACTATTCCGAAAACTTTCCACCCATTTTATAATTTTCCACTGCTCATCGTTTATCGCTTCTCTATAAGTATTAAACAATGATAATCTTATGTCCTTCTTATTAAAATTATTGATTCTTTTGGCAATGCGTTCGCTTACGTTAATCAAAGTCTTTACCTCCTTATGAAATCTACGCTTGCATTCTAGCCATATGTTTGTCGAAACCGTCATATAAATTTTTATTATATATTCTATCAAAACCTCCCTAAATTTAAAATTTTATGTAACCATTATATTATTTTTTTTCATACTAGTCAATACAAAAGCTAAAAAAGAGGCTACTTTCGCCCCTTTTTTATCGACTAATTGCAACATTTTTTTCTTTCGCATACAAGCATAATGATTCTAATAACAAGAAGCAAAAATAAAATTATTGCCAATATGATAAATGCAGTTAAAGACTCTAAAACAGTTGTTGTTATTGCTGCTGCGCCTATTATTACGCCTAATACAAAAGTAAATACTGCAATTAGTATAACCAAAATTAAGTCTACACAACATTTTCTTTCTTTACGTTCTCTTCTGCAACAAGTAACATTTATTTGTGGTTCCATTTCTTACACCCCCTATTCAAGAGAAGGTTATACTACATTATATGTTATCACAAATAAATAGTTCCTTTTTCTGCTTATATTCCCATTATATTGTATCCATTATCTGCGTAAATTACCTGCCCCGTAATGCTAGTTGATAGATCGCTAAATAAAAAAGCTACTACATCTCCAACCTCTTCCTTAGTTACATTTTTTCTAAGTGGTGCTCTTTCCTCTACAATTGTTAAAATTTCCCCAAAGTCTTTTATTCCTTTTGCTGATAATGTTTTTATCGGCCCTGCTGATATAGCATTTACTCGTATACCATTTTTCCCCATACTATCCGCTAAGTATCTAACACTACATTCTAAAGCAGCCTTTGCAACACCCATTACGTTATATCCATTTAAAACTTTTGTTGAACCATAATAAGTAAGTGCTACTAAACTAGCATTTTCAGCTAATAATTCTAAATCATTTGCAATTCTTGCAACTGCAACAAAAGAATATGCACTAATATCATTAGCATGAGCAAAACCTTCCTTTGATGTTTTAGTAAAATCGTTTCTTAAGTCTTCTGTATTTGCATGTGCTATGCTATGCAAAATTGCATCTACCTTTCCTTCATTTTCTTTTATTTCCCTAAAGCACTTTTCAATTAATTCATCTTCTGAAACATCACATTGGTATGCTTTTGCCTCAGGCATATCTTCCAATAGCTTTTCTAATTTTTCTCCACTGTCAGCTGAATTATATGTAAAAATTATTTTTTTTGCCCCCTGTTTTTTGGCAGATAAGGCAGCACCCCATGCAATACTCCATTTGTTCCTTATTCCCATAATCAATACAGTTTTATTCTTTAAAATCATTTTCTCCCCCTTAACTCTTATTACATTTCTCTAAATTTTTGATATCTCTGTTCTATTAAATTATCAATATTCATATTTTTATACTTTGTTGTAAACAATTCTATTTCTTTCTTTATTTGTTTCGCAACCTCACTTTTATCTTCCTCTGCTCCACCTTTAGGTTCATTGACTATTTTGTCAATTTTTCCTAACTTTAATAGGTCTTGCGCTGTCAATTTCATTTTTTGAGCAGCCTCTTTTGCTCTAGAACCATCTTTCCACAAAATGCTAGCATAGCCTTCAGGCGACAAAATAGAATAAATTGCATTTTCAAGCATAACAATTCTGTCTCCTACTCCTATTGCTAAAGCACCTCCACTTGAGCCTTCTCCTATAATCAAAACTAGGATAGGTACTTTCAATCTTGACATTTCTAGCATATTTTTTGCAATTGCTTCTCCTTGCCCTCTTTCTTCCGCTCCAATACCTGGATACGCTCCCTTTGTATCTATAAAAGTAATTATAGGTCTTTTGAATTTTTCTGCCTGTTTCATTAATCTTAGTGACTTTCTATATGCTTCTGGATTGGGCATTCCAAAGTTTCTTTCTATATTCTCTTTGGTATTTCTCCCTTTTTGTTCAGCTATTATAGTATAGGCTTGATTCCCAATACATGCAATTCCGCCTACTATAGCAGAATCATCTCTGAAGTTCCTATCCCCATGCAATTCTATAAATTCATCAAATATTTCTTTAATATAATCTAAGGCAGTTGGTCTAGTAGCACTCCTTGCTATACTAACCTTTTCCCACGCATTCACTCTTTATATGCACTCCCTTCTATTCAGTTTCTTTATGCAAATGTAATAATTTGGCTAATGTATTTTTTAATTCTTTTCTTTCTACAATAGCATCTATAAATCCATGTTCCAGCAAAAATTCCGCTGTTTGAAATCCTTCTGGCAATTCTTGTCTAATGGTATCTTTTATAACCCTCGGACCTGCAAAACCTATCATACTACCTGGCTCTGCTAGAATAATATCTCCCAAACTTGCAAAGCTTGCTGTAACTCCTCCATATGTTGGATCTGTTAAAACAGATATATATAATAAGCCCGCTTCGTCTAATTTAGCTAATGCACTAGCTGTTTTTGCCATTTGCATTAATGACACAATACCCTCTTGCATTCGCGCTCCGCCAGAAACACAAAAGATAATAAGTGGTAATTTAAATTTAATTGCCTGTTCTATTGAATAGCATATTTTTTCGCCAACAACATAACCCATACTTCCCATTAAAAAATTGCCATCCATAATACAAAGAACTGTTTTTTCGCCATCAATTTCTGCCATCCCACTTATAACAGCTTCTTTTATTCCTGTTTTTTCTCTTAACCCCTCTATTTTTTTTGGATATTCTGGCATTTCTAGTGGATTAGGTGTTTCTATCTCCACATCAAATTCCTTAAAAGTTCCATTATCAACTATCTGTTTTAACCTTCTTCTACTAGATAATCTAAAGTAATTTCCACAATTCGGGCAAATACTGTTGTTTTTATGCACATCTTCTTTATATAATATTTCTTTACATTTACTACACTTCACCCATTTTCCTATAGGAATATCCGGTTTTGTTTGCTTCATTCTAATTCTCCCTTTTACATAGCTTAAATTATTTTTTCCTTTTCAATAAAAGCTGTGTCAAAATTTCCTTTTTCAAAATTTTTATTAACTATAACTTTCTCCAAAAAATTAATATTTGTCTTAATTCCATCAATTTCACATTCTTCTAGTGCAACTTTCATTTTGTTTATTGCTTCTTTTCTTGTATTTGCATGAACAATTAATTTTGCTACCATTGAATCATAATATATAGGAATTGTATAACCAGAATAGATAGCTGTATCTATTCTTACTCCATTTCCTCCTGGCAATATTAATTTCTTTATTTGTCCTGGGCATGGTCTAAAGTTTTTTTCTGGATCCTCTGCGTTAATTCTACATTCCATTGTATGCCCTTGCATTATAATATCAGTTTGACATAGTTCTAACTTTTCTCCATTAGCTATTTTTAATTGTTCCTTTACAATATCTATACCTGTTTCCATTTCTGTTACAGGATGTTCAACCTGTATCCTTGTATTCATTTCCATAAAATAAAAATTTTTATCTTTATCTACTAAAAATTCTATTGTACCAGCATTTGAATATTTCGCTGTTTTCACTGCCTTTATTGCCGCTTCTCCCATTTTCTTTCTTAGTTCTTCATTTACCACTGTAGACGGACTCTCTTCTAAGACTTTTTGATTTCTCCTTTGTATAGAACAATCTCTTTCGCCAAGGTACACAGCATTTCCATATTCATCTGCTAATATCTGTATTTCAACATGTCTTGGACCTACAATATATTTTTCCATATACAATTCGTCCTCATTAAATGATGCCATTGCTTCTTGTTTTACCATATTATATGCATCTTCTAAGTCTTCCTTTTTATTTACTAGACGAATTCCTTTGCCTCCACCTCCATTTGATGCTTTTAGCATAATTGGATATCCTATTTTTTCGGCTATTTTTTTTGCTTCTTGTAAATCATTAATTTTTCCTTCTGAACCTGGTATAACAGGCACTCCTGCTTTTTTCATCAATTCTTTTGCATGTGATTTATTTCCCATTAAATCTATCACTTCAAAACTTGGCCCTATAAATTTTATATTACATTCCTCACACATTTTAGCAAATTTAGCGTTTTCCGAAAGGAAACCAAAACCTGGATGAATTGCATCTGCTCCACTTAAACATGCAAGCTCTAAAATATTTTTTATATTTAAATAACTTTTTACAGATGGAGCTGGTCCTACGCAAAATGCCTCATCTGCCAATTTTACATGTAACGCCTCTTTATCAGCTTCTGAAAAAATAGCTACAGTTTTTATACCTAATTCTTTGCACGCTCGTATAATTCTAAGTGCAATTTCGCCTCTATTTGCAATTAATACTTTCTGCATATTCTCCTCCCAAGTTAATACTATTATTGAATAGCAAAAGTTAATTCGCCTTTTACAGCTACTTTACCATCAACCGTTGCTATTGCACTACCAATTCCTATTGGTCCTTTTCTCTTTATAATTTCTACCTCTAATTTTAGTACATCGCCAGGAACAACCTGCTTTTTAAAACGTAATTTGTCAATTCCACCAAACAAAGCAATTTTTCCTTTGTACTCTGGCATTGAAAGTATTGCCACTGCTCCAGTTTGTGCCAACGCTTCAACAATTAACACCCCTGGCATTATTGGTTCTCCTGGAAAATGTCCTTGAAAAAATGGTTCATTTATTGTTACATTCTTATAGGCTACAACCTTTTTTCCTTCTTCAATTTCTTCCACACGGTCTATTAACAAAAATGGATATCTATGTGGTAATATTTCCATAATTTCTTTTACATTTAACATTTTTTCACCTACACAATTTTAAATAATTTTTTTCCATAATCTACAATTTCTTCATTGTTAACTAGAATTTCAGCTATCTCTCCGTCCCATTCAGATTCAATTTCATTCATCAATTTCATAGCCTCAATAATACACAATTTATCACCTTTTTTTACCTTTGTTCCTACTTCTACAAATGGCTTTGCATTTGGAGAAGGTTTAGCATAAAATGTACCAACCATAGGTGATGTTATATATTTACCTTCTTTAGTTTCTTTTTGTTGTTTTTCTGTTACTATATTTGGTTTAATTTCTATTGGTTGTACAGATAAATCTTGAATTACTGGCTTCATGTTTTGAGATAATTTATTATTATCTTTTTTTATCTTTATTTTTGTTCCATCTGGGTATTCTATTTCAATTTCATTTAATTTAGACTCTCCCATGTCGTCCATTATTTTTTTTATTTCTTTATACTCCATTTTTTCTCCTTTACGCTCTATATTTTTTAAAAATAAGTGTACTATTATGTCCTCCAAATCCTAATGAGTTAGACATAGCATACTCAATCACTTTATTTCTTCCAATATTAGGTACAATATCTAAATCACAAGCTTCATCTTTAATTTTATAATTAATAGTAGGAGGTAGAAAATCATTTTCAATAGCTTTTACAGTTGCAATTGCTTCAACTCCTCCAGCAGCACCTAGTAAATGTCCTATATGTCCTTTAATTGAAGACATCGCTACCTTATGTGCATTTTCTTCTCCTAAAGCTAGTTTAACTGCCATTGTTTCACTTGCATCATTCATTGGTGTAGATGTGCCGTGTGCATTTATGTAATCTATTTTATCTGGTGTTATTCCTGCATCTTGCATTGCCAATTTCATTGCACGTGCAGCACCTTCACCATTTGGAGATGGTGCTGTTATATGGTGTGCATCTGAGCTTGCTGCATATCCAACTACTTCTCCATATATTTTTGCGTTTCTTTTTAATGCATGTTCTAATTCTTCTAACATTAAAACTCCACAACCTTCTCCCATAACAAACCCATGTCTTTCCTTATCAAACGGCATACTTGCTCTAGCTTTATCATTACTTGTACTTAACGCTTTTATATTAATAAAACCAGAAACGCTAAGTGGCGTAATAGATGCTTCTGTTCCTCCAGCAAGCATTATATCTTGATATCCATGTTTTATAATTCTATAACATTCACCTATTGAATGTGTTGCACTTGCACATGCAGTTGTCATACAAAAGCTTTCTCCTTTTGCTCCAACTTCTATCGATACATTACCTGCTGCCATATTATTTATTGAAATTGGTATAAACATTGGTGATATTCTGTCTGGTCCCTTTTCCATTAATACTTCTTTTTGTTTTTCAATAAATGAAATGCCTCCTATTCCTGCACTTATACCAACGCCAAAACGTGTTGCATCAATTTTATCTACATCTAATTTACTATCTTGCATTGTTTCTCTTGCAGCTACTACAGCAAATTCTGAAAATCTGTCCATTCTTTTTAAGCTTTTTCTATCAAAATATTCTTCTGATACATAATTTTTTACTTCTGCTGCTAAATTTGCCTTAAATCCTTCTGTATTAAAATGTGTAATATTATCAATTCCACATTTACCTTCTTTTATACCATTCCAAAATTCTTCTACTGTATTTCCAATAGGCGTAATTGCCCCCATTCCTGTTACAACAACTCTTCTTATTTCCATGTTTTTGCTTCCTTTCTTTACATTACCATTCCGCCATCAATATTTATTACTTGACCTGTAATATATGAACTTTCATCTGATGCTAAAAATTTTACAACATTTGCTACTTCTTTTGCATTTCCCATTCTTTTAAGCGGTATTTGATTTAAGATTTCATCTTTTACTTTTTCTGACAAAACATCTGTCATTTTAGTTTCTATAAATCCCGGCGCTATAGCATTTACCAATATATTTCTACTTGCTAATTCTTTTGCAAGGCTTTTTGTAAATCCGATAATTCCCGCTTTTGACGCAGCGTAATTACTTTGCCCTGAATTTCCAACAACTCCAACAACTGAAGCAACATTGATAATTTTTCCACTTCTTTGTTTAATCATGCGTGGTATAACATTTTTTGTTACGTTAAATGTTCCTAATAAATTACAGTCAATTACACTTTTAAAATCTTCAGCTTTCATTCTCATTATTAAACAATCTTTGGTTATTCCTGCATTATTAACTAACACATCTATTTGCCCAAATTCCTTTAAAATTTCATCTACCATTATTTCACATTCGTTATAATTTGCTACATCTGCTTTTACAAAAAAGCACTTAACTCCATTTGCCTCTATTTCTTCTTTTAGCAATGGCATATCTTCCTTTTCTCTTCTATAATTAATTGCAATATTATATCCTTCTTTTGCAAGTTTCACTGCTATCTCTCTTCCGATTCCACTTGTCGCTCCTGTAATTAACGCTACTTTCTTTTCATTCACCTAAGCTTCAACTCCTTTATTTTTATTGTATAAATATACTCTCTTATTCGTATTTTTTCTATTGGTCTGACTGGTCAGATTTTAATTCACTTATTGTTTGCTCTAAACTTTCAACATTATTTATGTGTAATATTTTTACACTATTGTCTATTTTCTTAATAAAACCTGATAAAACTTTTCCTGGTCCAACTTCTATAAAGGTATCTACTCCATCTTCTATCATTTTTTGAATAGATTCTTTGAACCTTACAGGATGTGTTATATGTTCCGCTAGATTGTCTTTAATATTAGTATTTTCAGTATATTCTTTTGCATCTATGTTCTTTATTACCTTAATTCCATTTTTATAACTAATATTAATATCGTTTAACTCCTCTTTTAACTTAATTGCAGCTGTTTGTAATTTTTGTGTATGAAATGGTCCACTTGTTTTCAACTCTCTAATTTTTCTTGCACCATTTTCTTTTGCAAGCTCCATGGCATATTCTACCGCTTCCTTTTCACCAGAAATTGTCAACTGTTTTGGGCAGTTATAATTTGCTGGAACAACAAAACCTTTATTTTGTGCTTTATTACACACAGCTTCTACCTGTTCATCTTCTAGACCCATTACTGCTGCCATACTCCATATCCCTTTTGGTACATATTTTTGCATGAATTCTCCTCTTTTTTGTACCAATTTTAAACCTTCGTTAAACGAAATAAATCCAGCATATATTAGTGCTGTATATTCCCCTAAACTTAAACCAGCTACTTCTTCTGCTTCAATTCCTCTATTTTTTAGTAGTTCTAAAATTGCTAAGCTCATTACTAATATTGCTATTTGAGTATTTTTTGTTTTTCCAAGTTCATCTTCACTTGTTTCAAATGTCAATTTTGCCATATCTATGTCCAAAATATCACTTGCTTTTTTATATACTTTCCTTACTTCTTCATATTCATCATATAAATCTTTACACATTCCAACACTTTGAGCCCCTTGACCAGGGAATATAAATCCTATCTTCATTTTTTCCTCTTTTCTTTACATTTCTAGTAATATACTTCCTAAATTTAATCCTCCACCATATCCAAGTAAAATAATTTTGTCTCCCTCTTTTATAAGCTGTTTTTCAATTATTTCTGTTAATGCAATTGGTATACTTGCACAAAATGTATTTCCAATATTTTTTAAATTGGTATACATTTTTTCTTGATTAACTTCTAGTTTCATAGCAATTTTGTCCAATATTCTTTGATTAGATTGGTGTGGCACTATTAATTTTATGTCCTGCAATTTCTCACCACTATCTTCTAATAGTTTTTGTATGTTTTTTACTGTTTCATTAATTGCAAATCTATACACTTTTTTTCCATCCATATGTAAAGCTTTTCCATATTCTGTAGTTAAAATTTCCTTTTGCCTTGCATCGCTTTCTATAAATGAATAGTATGTTTTTTTCTTATTGCATTTTCCAATTAAAACTGCCCCTGCTCCATCGCCCATTAGTATACTTGTATTTAAGTCACTTTTATCAATAAATTTACTTAGCACATCTACCCCAATTACTAAGGCTGTTTCTATTTTGCCTATTGCAATATAGGTTCTAGCAATATCTATTGCATTAATGAATCCACTACAACCTGCTAATACATCTAAGCTCATACATTTCTCTATATTTAAAGCATTTTGCACTTCATAAGCAATACCGGGCATTAATCTTTGACTAGTAGTTGTTGCAACAATAATTGCATCTATTTTAAGCTCATCTTTGCTATAATTTTCTATTATTTTTTTTCCTGCTTTTATAGCTAATTCAGATATACCTTCACTTGCATAATGTCTATAACATATACCTGTTCTTTGGTAAATCCATTCTGCATCTAAATTAAATTTTTTGTTTAAAATATCATTTTTTATTTTTTCATTTGGTAAATAACTACCACAAGCTAATATTTGTATTGAATACATATCTTCTCCTTATTTATGTATTTATACATTATTTGTAGTTTTTTTTCTATTGGTCTGACTGGTCAGATTTTGATTTTTTTTAATCATATCTTAACAAATGTAAAATTATGTGATATATTGTAGAAAATCAGATAAATGATTTTTATTTAAAATTATATTGACAATTTTTTGTCAGAATGGAGGTTTGTATGGCAGATTTTATTAAGAAATATGGTAGAAATTCAATATTAATTTCTGTTTTACTAATTATTTTATCTTTATTTTTAATCTTTAGCCCTACTACATCTTTGAATGTCATCATGATTGCTATTGGTGTCATTTTAGCAGTTAATGGTATTTTCCATAGTATTGCATATTTTTCTGGTCCTAAAGAGTTAAAAATGTTTAGTTTTGAATTAACAGAAGGTGTTCTTTCACTTATTATTGGTATCATTTTTATCTTTAATCCAAGTATTATCAATACCTTCTTATCTCTTATAATAGGTGCGTGGATTATATTAAAAAGCATCACATCAATTCAATTATCTCTAAATATAAGAGAATCAACAAGTAATTGGATTTTAATGTTAGTTGTTTCAATTGTTACCTTGTTCTTAGGAATTATTATGTTGTTTAACCCATTTGCTGCAAACATATTAGTTACAGCTTGTGGAATCATGTTATTAATTTTTGAAACAATTAATATTGTTGAAACAATAAGTATGATGCGTTTTGTAAAATAATTTGACCTAAAAAAGATTCCAAGTGATTTTTCACTTGGAATCTTTTTTAGATTGGCTTTGAACTAAGTTTTATTATTAAATTCATATCATCGTCTTTTGCAGCTTTATTTTTTCGTATTTGTCCGCATTTTTGACATTTATATACTATTACATAACCTTTTTTACTGCTTATTTGTATTCCTATAGGTTCTAACAACCCATGACATTTCTCTGCTCTATCACCAGGATTTACATCAACATGTTTTGAATAAAGACATTTTGGGCAATGATTTCTACAAGAATAACCTAGTGGTTCTACCTTAGTTCCACAGTTTTCGCATATAAATTGTTCATCTATCTCTGTAAAATTTCGTGCCACAACTTTTACCTCCTATCCTTCAAATATACTTCCTCCTATAAATTCTCTAATCAAAGATTGATTCGGTATATATTTAGGGTCAATTGGTTCAAAGTAGCTTAATAGCCTATATAGTCTTTTAGCTTCTGAAAATTCCTCTTGATTTGGTGTAATCTCTGCAAGTAATGGCATTGCATAATTTCTAAGAGCACTTAATTCAAATATTAATGAAGAATTAAACATAATATCGGCTTCCTCTTGATACGGAAATATATTTTTTTCCTCTCCTCTATTTACCGAATCCCACATTGAAAGAGTGTGTAAAGCTGAATATCCTCTAAAATTATAATCTCTAACAATTCTTCTTATCAATCTTGTATCTGTTGTTGATATACGATTATAATAATCTATATTTAATACTGTTAATGCACTAATATAAATTTTATACTTAAATTCTTTATCAATTGCTTTTGTTAGTTCATCATTTAAGCAATGTATTCCCTCTATAACCAAAATTTCATCCTTTTCAAGTTTCATTGTGTTTCCTTTATATACTCGTCGACCAGTTAAAAAGTCAAATGTTGGAGCTTGAATTGTTTTTCCATCAATTAAGTCACATAAATCTTTATTAAATTGCTCTAAATCAATTGCATGAATTGATTCAAAATCATACTTTCCAAATTCATCTAATGGTGTATGTTCTCTATCTACAAAATAATTATCAACAGAAATTGTTACTGGTTTTAATCCATTTAAATATAATTGAATTCCTAATCTCTTAGAAAATGTCGTTTTCCCTGATGATGAAGGTCCTGCAATTAGAACAACTTTTACATTCTTTCTTTTTGAAATATCATCTGCAATTTTAACAATTCTTTTTTCGTGTAATGCTTCATCTAGTAGTATACTATCACTACCTTTTCCACTTGTTATTAAAGAATTCAACTTATAAACTGTATTTACTTTTAAGTATCTATGTAATTCGTTGTAGTCATCTAATGTTTCTATTAATTTCTTGTTTTCTTGAAATTTTGGCAATTCATTTGGATTTTCTTTGCTTGGATAACGTAGTAAAAAGCCCTTATGATATTTTTCTATGTCAAATATTTTTATATATCCAGTTGTTGGTGGCATTACACCATAAAAATAATTATAATAGTTTTCGCAGTAATATAGCATTACTTCATTTTTCTCTTTTGTGTCAAGCTGTAATCTTCCTTTTAAAGTTTTTTCTTTTTTATAAAAAATTTCTGCGTCTTCCTTAGACATCATTACCTTTATAATTGCTGCATCTTTCTCTATTATTTCAACCATTTTTCTTTTAACATTTGAAATCATTTCTTCTGTTACATCCATGTTGTCTACTTCGCACAATAAAGCATTTGATAATTGATAATTAACTGTTAGTAAAGCCTCTGGATATACTTCATTGAATGCCATTCCCATGATATATAATAAACCTCTTCTATATATTCTTCTTCCATCTTTACTATCATTTGTTATGAATTCTATTTTTGCATCATTATTTATTGCAAAGTCTAAAGATTTTACTTCGTTATTTACTCTACAACCAATAATATGTCTATCTGATTTTTCTATTTCATCTTTAAAAATATTTATTGCCTTACTTCCTGTTTCTACTTCTATTTCTTTTTGATTATAATTTAATTTCATAGCCATCTCTCCTTATACTCTATGTATATATACATATTATATAAGGTTGCACTTTTTAGTGCAACCTTTTTAATCTATTTTGCCAAATAAATTCAGTGGCCATATTCTAATCCATACCTTACTTTCTATTTTTTCTAATGGTATACAACCAAATTCTCTACAATCCATGCTATTAGGTCTATTATCTCCCATTAAAAACACTGTTCCTTCTGGGACTGTAAAATCTGTAAATGCTCCACCTAGAGATTCTGTTTTTATTCCATCCTGCAAATATGGTTCATTTAATTCTTCACCATTAATATATACTTTTCCATCATATATTTTTACATGTTCTCCTGGTAAAGCTATTACTCGTTTAATAAAGCTTTTTTTAGTATTTTCTAACACATAATATTGAAATTTATTAAACAATCCTTTAGGTTCATATTCATATTTTGCAATAGGTTTTTCCATATTTGCATCTGATGCAGATATCTGCAATGTACTTGGTTCTTCAAATGTAACAATATCTCCTCGCTTTAAATCTTTGTGAAATGTCCTCTGCGTTCTGTCTAGTATTAGTCTTTGACCTTCTATTAATGTTGGATACATAGAAACACTTTTTACTATTGTTGGAGTTGCTATAAAATATTTTATCAATAGTGCTAAAACTACTGCAATTACTATACACGCAACCCACTCTAATATATTTTTTACTTTATCACTCATTTCTTCACCTTTTTCCTCTTGACTATAATACTTCGTCTAAAGTTAATTGTCAAGACCGTTTTTCTGCAAAAAGATAATGTAGCTAAACGGTAGCACTACATTATCTTTTTTGTTTTATTTATTTTTAATCGCTGCTTGAGCTGCTGCAAGTCTTGCAATTGGCACACGATATGGTGAACATGATACGTAAGTTAATCCAATTTTATGGCAGAACTCTACTGTGCTTGGTTCCCCTCCATGTTCTCCGCAAATTCCAAGCTTTATATCTGGTCTTGTTTGTTTTCCAAGTTCAACTGCCATTTTCATTAACCTACCAACACCAACTTGATCTACTTTAGCAAATGGATCAAATTCGTATATATTTTTTTCATAATAATCTTTTAAAAATTTGCCCGCATCATCACGACTAAATCCAAATGTCATTTGTGTTAGATCATTTGTACCAAACGAAAAGAATTCAGCCTCTTTGGCTATTTCATCAGCTGTTAAAGCTGCTCTTGGTATTTCTATCATTGTTCCTATATGGTATGGCAATTCTACTCCAGCTTCTCTAATTATTAAGTCTGCCTCTCCAGAAATTATATCTTTAACATATTTTAATTCTCTAATTTCTCCCACCAAAGGAATCATTATTTCTGGAACTACATTCATTCCTTCTTTGTTTACATTAATTGCCGCTTCAATAATAGCTCTTGTTTGCATTTTAGCAATTTCAGGGTATGTTACTGCTAAACGACATCCACGATGTCCCATCATAGGATTAAACTCATGTAAACCATCAACAATATTTTTCAATTCTTCAAATGATAATCCCATGTCTTCTGCCAATGCTTGAATTTCGCTATCTTCATGTGGTACAAATTCATGAAGTGGTGGGTCTAGTAAACGTATTGTTACTGGATAGCCCTTCATTTCTCTATATAGCGCTTCAAAATCGCCCCTTTGCATTGGTAATATTTTTGCTAATGCTTTTTCCCTTTGTTCTACTGTTTTTGAAACTATCATTTCACGAATGGCTTGTATTCTATCAGCCTCAAAAAACATATGCTCTGTTCTACAAAGTCCTATACCTTCTGCACCAAATTTGTATGCTTGTTTTGCATCTCTTGGCGTATCTGCATTAGTTCTAATTCCTAATTTTCTATGCTTATCAGCCCAACTCATTAATGTTGCTAAATCTCCTGATAAATTTGGTTCTTCTGTTTCTATCTTACTGCCATATACTTTTCCTGTACTTCCATCTAGTGAAATGAAATCACCTTCATGATATACATTCCCTTGAGCATCTTTAAAATATTTCTCTTCCTCATTTACTGTAATTTCTCCACATCCAGCTACACAACAGGTTCCCATTCCGCGCGCTACAACTGCTGCATGAGAAGTCATTCCTCCTCTTACAGTAAGTACACCTCTACATACATTCATACCTTCAATATCTTCTGGTGAAGTTTCAATTCTTACTAATACTAAGTCTTTTTCTCCTTCTTCATGTTTTTTTACTGCTTCTTCTGCTGTAAAAACAACTTTACCAGTTGCTGCACCAGGAGATGCTGCAAGTCCTGTAGCTATAGCTTTTGCTTCTTTTAAGCTTTCTTGATTAAAGTTTGGATGCAACAATTGATCTAATTGCTTTGGTTCAATTCTAAGTATAGCTTCTTCCTCACTTATCATTCCTTCTGAAACCAAATCAACAGCCACCTTTAAAGCAGCCTGTGCTGTTCTTTTTCCGTTTCTAGTTTGTAAAATATATAACTTTCCATGTTCAATTGTAAATTCTAAGTCTTGCATATCTCTGTAATATTTTTCTAATTTATTTGCATAAATTCTAAAATCATTATATGCCTCTTGATTTACTTCTTTTAATGTTTCAATTGATTGTGGTGTACGAATTCCAGCAACAACATCTTCTCCTTGCGCATTCATTAAATATTCTCCATACAAATTATTTTCACCTGTTGCTGGATTTCTTGTAAATGCAACACCTGTTCCACAATCATCTCCCATATTTCCGAAAACCATTTCTTGCACATTAACAGCTGTTCCCCAACTTCCTGGAATATCATTTAATCGTCTATATGTTATAGCTCTTGCGTTGTTCCACGAACGAAATACAGCTTTAACAGCTTCAATTAATTGTATTCTAGGTTCTTGTGGAAACTCTTGTCCTTTATTATTTTTATAAATTTCTTTAAATTGATTTACAAGTTTTTTTAAATCCTCAGCATCTAATTCTGTATCTAGTTTTACTCCCTTTTTTTCTTTCATTTCATCTATTGCATTTTCAAATAAGTTCTTTGGAATTTCCATTACTACATCGCTAAACATTTGTATAAATCTACGATAACTATCATAGGCAAATCTTTCATTTTGTTTTGAAAGTGCTAACGCTACGTAATCGTTTATTCCTAAATTTAAAATGGTATCCATCATTCCAGGCATTGAAGCTCTTGCACCCGAACGTACAGAAACTAAAAGAGGATTTTGTATATCTCCTAATCTTTTTCCTGTCTCTTCTTCCAATTTTTTTAGAGATGCAAAAATTTCATCTAACACTTCTGTTGCAATGTTTTCTCTATCTGCATAATAACGATTGCACGCCTCCGTTGTTATTGTAAAACCTCTTGGTATTGGCAAACCAAGATTTGTCATTTCTGCAAGATTTGCTCCTTTTCCACCTAATAATTCTCTCATATCTTTGTTTCCCTCTTGGAAGAGGTATACATATTTTGTTCCCATTTTAACCTCCTATTTTGTTTCTTTTGTTTATCATTTGCTATTATATCACAATTATACAAATTACAACCATAAATGAGTAATTTTTAAATATTTTACAAAATTTCTTTTATAATATCTTCTGATGTAATATTATAGTATTTCATTAGTTCTTCTGCTTTGCCTGATTTTCCAAAACTGTCATTTATTCCAAGTCTAATTAACTTTTTAGGCTCTTCATCAACAAGCACTTCTGCTACTGCGCTTCCTAATCCTCCTATTATGTTATGGTCTTCTATTGTAATTAATTTTTGAGTTTCCCTTGCTGCTTTTATAATTACTTCTCTATCAATTGGCTTTATAGTGTGCATATCTATTACTCGTATATGTATATTTCTTTCTTCCAATTCTCTTTTAGCTTTAATTGCTTCTGCAACAGTAACTCCTGTTGCAATTACAGTTGCATCTGTTCCGTTTCCAATTTGAACTCCTTTTCCAAATTGAAATTTTTGATTTTCCTCATAAATAATTGGTGTTGCTAATCTACAAAGTCTTAAATATACTGGGCCTTCAATTTTAGCAATTTCTTCAACAGCCCATCTTGTTTGAACATCATCTGATGTACACATTACTTTCATGTTAGGCAATGTTCTCATTAAACTAATATCTTCTAACATTTGATGTGTTGCTCCATCTTCTCCTACAGTAATTCCTGCATGTGTTGCAACAATTTTTACATTTAAGTTTGGATAACAAATACTATTTCGTATTTGATCATATGCCCTTCCTGCTGCAAACATTGCAAATGTACTTACATACGGTAATTCTCCGCAAGTAGCCATTCCAGCAGCTGTACTCATCATGTCTTGTTCTGATATTCCCATATCATAAAATCTATCTGGAAACTTTTTTGCAAACAAATTTGTTTTTGTTGCGGTTGATAAATCTGCATCTAATACAACCAAATTAGGATGTATTCTACCCATGCATACAAGTTCCTCTCCATAACTCTGCCTTGTTGCCTTTTTTTCTATATCTCCCATCTATATTTCCTCCTTGTTATTCATTTTGAAGTTGGTTTATCGCCTGTTTGAATTGTTCTTCACTTGGTGCCTTGCCATGCCATTCAATTTGATTTTCCATATAGCTTACGCCTTTTCCCTTTATAGTTTTTGCTATAATAGCTGTTGGCTTATTTTTTACAATTTTTGCTTTTCCAAATGCTTCTAGTAATTGTGATATATTATTTCCATCAATGTTTATCACTTCAAAACCAAATGCTCTTAATTTATCATCTATTGGGTATACATTCATAACTTTATCAACACTACCATCTATTTGTAAATTATTATTATCTACAATTAGGCATAAATTATCTAATTTATAATGACTACTTGTCATTGCAGCTTCCCAAAATTGTCCTTCTTCGATTTCTCCATCCCCTACTATACAATAAACTCTATAATTCTTTTTATTTCGCTTTCCTGCTATTGCCATTCCGTTTGCTGCCGATAACCCTTGTCCTAAAGAGCCTGTTGTCATGTCTACACCATTTACTTTGTTTTTATCTGGGTGTCCTTGCAAATTGCTGTTTATATTTCTAAATGTTTTTAATTCTGATACATCAAAATATCCTCTATTAGCTAATACAGAATATAAAGCTGGTGAAGCATGTCCTTTTGATAATACTAGTCTATCTCTATCTTCCATATTTGAATTTTCTGGGTCTATGTTCATTTCGTTAAAATACAATACTGTTAATATGTCTGCTACTGATAATGACCCTCCTGGATGACCAGACTGTGCATAATATACAGCTTCCATAATGCCTACTCTTACTTCTCTCGCTTTTTTCTTCAATTCACTTATATTACTTATCTTCATGGCTATCTTCTCCTTTTGTTTTGCTTATTATCGTTTATATTATCATAAGAATTTTGAAAAAAAAAGCCTTTTTTGTAAGTTATTAAAAAAAACCTACCTTCAGTATGGTAAGTTTTTATTTTATGGTCTTTTCAACATTTATTTTATATAAAGTACAACTCGAAAGCCCAATTCAAAAAACATATATGAGCTTAAGTGACTTCCATGTCTATAGCATGCAGAATTAGCAGAATCATGATAGCAAGACCCTCCTCTAAGAACGCTATTTATTGTTTTTTCTCCAATTTCTTCTGTCCACTCAAATACGTTTCCAGCAACATCATAAGTATGATATGCTTCTGCAGCTTTACTAGCACCAGTTGTATATTCCGTATATGTTCCCGTTGTTGCATTTGTTTGCTTTGTTCCCCATGGTCCGATATACCAGTTATTTCCACTTTGAAATAAGTTAGCTGCTCTTCCTGTATATCTTATATTAGTGTTTGCATGATTTCCCCATTTACTAGAATTTTTTATATCATTTTCAGTTAATATTAACCCATTTTGATTTGTCGTCCCAATAAATTTGTTTAACATTACGTCCCATTGTGTTCCTGTTATTAATCCACTTGTTACATAATCACTATTTTCATACATTTTTTCCGCACTTTTTTTACTGTTTATTTGACTTATAAATATCCATGGCAATTCTCCTGCCCTTGACTTTGGTATTCCTTCTACATTATATCCTGGACTACTCGTTGCATTATTTATTTGATTTCCTGTATATTCTGTTATTGTATCTGCAAGTCCTGCTTCATATCTTCCTACGTAAAATCCACCATATTTTGCTATTTGCATCATTTCTGCTCCTGCTCCGTCTTCTGTATCATAACCTGCATAGCTCACTCCCCAGTTTGTTTTATGATACTCATCCGTTGTACATGGTATCCATACAAATTGGTTTCCTACTAAGTTTGTTGTGTATTCCCAAGTCGTTTTATCTGTTACTCCATCGTAAGCATCAACTGGGGCATCTGAGATTATTACTCCGTTCGTGTAATCTCCTCCCACATAGTAAAAGTTCTTTGGCACTGGAAATGTGTTGCCTTTTCCATCTGCTACTGCATCTACTATTGTTCCTAGCCACTTTGCTGGTGGTTTTACATGTGTTCCAGCTGGTGTAGTTGGTGTATTGTCAGGCAAGCCGTAATTACCCATGTAATCTTCTATGCTTTGTAGTAAATTTTGTTCATTTAATGCTGCTTGTTGGTATGCATTCACACTTGACTGTGCCTTGTTAATCAAGCCATTCTCTCCTAGTACCATTGATAAACTTACTCCTGCTAATATTAGCAATATAATTATTGTGATTATCAATGCTACTAATGTGATTGCTTTGTTACTTTTCAAGTTCATTTTTATACCTCTTTCCTTTGTATTTCTAACAGAATTACTATTTTAGCCTATCCATCTTCAAGCAACATTATGTAATTCTATGTTAATTAGTTAACCGTATTTTATACTACTATTTTGAACTTGTAAAGTATAAAAAACAAAAAAATACCTTAATTAACAGCTCTCAGCGGTCCCCACGGAAAACCTCATTTCAAAAATATATTTGTTCTTCTCGCTAATGCATTGCTAAGTTTAAGTTACTAAACTGCCTCTTACTAGCCGAAAGCCAAAATATATAAAATTTAATAGTGAGTTCGACCTTGAAACAGTCATTCACTCCACAAGTTTAGAATGTGTTCAACAAAATATGAAAAGGCTGTCTCTCAAGCGCCTTGGAGAACGGAACGGCTAAATTTTCATATATTTTTGTGTAGGCGGTAACATAGTAGAAAAAAATAACCGTTCTGCTTTTTCTAAATAGAACAGTTATTTAACTTCTAAAATATATTTTTTACATTTAATTTTTCTTTCTCTGGTATATGATTAACTAAAAAAATTGATTCCTCTATCTTTTGAATTGCCTTTGATGTTTCATTTGTTTCTATTCCTGATTTTACTCCCAATATAGCCTTTTCAATTAAATCTATTTCCTGATGGTCTATCAGAACAGACCAATTTTCTGATTTTTTCACCCAATTTTCATATATTTTATTAGCCCTATCCTTTTGTTCTTCAAAATCCTTTTCATTAGCATTTATATCCTCTTTAAGCATTTCCAATTGACCAGCTAACTCTCCACTATCATTTTTTAATAAATTTTGTGTATAGTTATTTCCTATGAATACTGCAACCAAAATAGTAACAATAATTGTAAGATCTTTCATTTTTTATTACCTTCCTTTTTTTGACAAAATATTTGTCCTTTTCCATCATAAGTTACTACTAAAGCTTCTTCCGGACTTATTTTGAATTTTTCAACTTGCTTTTTTAACCACTTATAATCTTTACCTATTGTTTTTAAATTTTCGTGCATTATTTTGCCATCAATAATCAAATCATAAGGAATTCCTTCATATTCTGGCATTATGTTAAAATCTGCCGGTATAGTTGTTCTTTTATCTGGTTTTTGTATAACCGTTATCTGTCCACTAGTTTCTAATATTGCATATTCGACATCTCCTATATTAAATATATTGTTTCCTCTTAATCTCTCTTGCAATTCATTAATTGTAAACTTTTCCTTTTTTAACGCCTTTTCGTCTATTTTACCTCTATAAATTAATATTGTTGGTTTACCACACATCCATTTTCTTATATTTATACTTTTCATATTTAAATTAGATATAATCAAGTGCATTACAAGTAACGCTAAAATTGGAACTATTCCATTGCTAATTGGAATCCCCACATTTGCCATAGGTACAGATGCTAAATCCGCAATCATAATTGCTATTGCAAGTTCAAATGGTTGCAATTGCCCTATTTCTCTTTTTCCCATTAACCTCATAATTATTAAAACTAATAAATATAGGATTACTGTTCTAATAAAAGTAGTTAGCATTTTACACCTCTGTTTTTCAATTTTTTACAAGTATATTTTTTGCTAATTTTCTTAAACTATACTTATAAAATTATTTTTTATGCATTTTTGTATAAAGCAATTCTATTTGTTCATAATATTATTAATAAAAGTGTATACTAATTAATTTTGCTACTTAGTTACCTTTATATTATTGTTTAATCTTTTTCTTGCTAAGTAGTATCTTATTGAGGAGGTTAATAAAATGGAAAATCATCAAACTGACTCTGGTAGTTCAATGAGTAGCTTTGGTCAAATGGTATGGCGTTTTATTGCTGCAGCTGTTATTTTAGCTATTACAGCATTTTTCACCCCTGGTTTTAGTATAAGTAACTTTTGGGCTTTAGCTTTAGGTGCAATTGTTCTTACTGTTATGGATTATCTAATTGTTAGATTTACTGGCTTACATGCAAATCCATTTGGTAAAGGCTTTGTAGGTTTTATTTTAGCTGCTGTAGTCCTTTATTTAACACAGTTTTTTGTTGCTGGATATTCAATATCTTGGATTGCTGCAATTATAGGCGCTGTTATTTATGGTATTGTTGACTATATCATTCCTGGTCAACAAGGTATGTAGTAATTATGTAACAAAAAACCTAGATTCTTGATTATTTTTGAATCTAGGTTTTTTTATTAATCTTTTCTATTCCAATCTTCCTTGTTTGTTTGTCGTTGTCTTGCAATCGCTAATGCATATTCTGGCACATCATCTGTTATAGTTGAACCTGCTGCAATAAAAGCATTATCTCCAATTGTAACTGGTGCTATCAAATTTGTATTTGAACCAATGAAACTATGCTCTCCTATAATAGTTTTGCTTTTTTTGAATCCATCATAATTGCATGTTATTGTTCCACAACCAATATTTGTTTTAGAACCAATTTCGCAATCTCCCATATAAGATAAATGTGGCACCTTGGTACCCTCTCCTATAATTGCTTTCTTTATCTCAACAAAACTTCCAATTTTCACTTTATTTGCAAGTTTACATCCCTCACGTATATATGCATTTGGACCAATTTCACATTCTTCTCCAATTATTACGCCTGACTTAATAGTTGTATTAGGATGTATTACTGTATCTCTCCCTATTTCTACATCATCATAAATGTATGTATTTGAACTATCTTCTATTGTTACCCCATTTTTCATGTGTTCGGCATTTATACGCATTCTTAAAATCTTTGTTACAATTTCAAGTTGAACTCTATCATTTACGCCTAAAATTTCTGTATTATCTTCTACTATAACTGCTCCTGTTTTTAATCCTCTGTCATTCATAATTTTTATTACATCTGTAATGTAATATTCTCCACTTGCGTTTTTATTGTCTATTACATCTAATGCCTTTAATAACTCTTCTATATCAAAGCAATATATTCCAGCATTTATTTCTTTTATTTCTTTTTGCAATTCTGTAGCATCTTTTTCTTCAACAATTCCTTCTACGTTTCCACCTTCATCACGTATAATTCTTCCATAACCAAATGGATTGTCATAAATTGCTGTAAGCAAAGTAGCATATTCCTTGTTTGTATTACTTTTTTCTATTAATGTACTAATTGTTTCTGGTCTTAAAATTGGAACATCTCCATTTAAAACAACTACCTTACCTTTTTTTCCTTCAAGATATTTTCTTGCTTGCATAACAGCATGACCCGTCCCAAGCATTTCTTCTTGATAAGCATATTTTACACTATCTCCAAGCACTTCCTGCACTTGTTCTTTTAAATGTCCAACTATTGTAATTATTTCGTCTATTCCTGCTTTTTTTGCATTTTCCACTGATCTTAAAACTATTTCTTTTCCATATATTTTATGTACTAATTTTGATTTGTTAGATTTCATTCTAGTGCCTTTGCCACCAGCTAATACAACTGCTACTACATCTTGCATAATATCACCTATCCTTTTATATTAATGGCGGAGACGGTGGGATTCGAACCCACGTGCCCTTGCAGGCTACTTGATTTCGAGTCAAGCTCGGTATGACCACTTCGATACGTCTCCCCATTTTTGTTTATAATACTATACTTTGTTTGTTTTTTCAATATGTATGTTTATAATTTTATAAATTGTTTTTCTTCAAATCTTGGATAAGGTGTATCTGCATCAGTTCTGTATAATATGTAATCTACACTAGTATTATAAAAATCTGCTAATTTGCAAAGTAATTCTATTGGTATATTTCTTCTGCTTAATTCATAATATGAATATGCCACTTGTGAAATATTCAAAAATTTACTTATTTGCTTTTGGGTAAGATCATTATCTTCTCTTAAATTTCTTATTCTTGTTTCCATATTTTTTTAGTTCCTTTCATCAATACCCACCCTTAACATTTGCTAATATTATGATGTATTCTGTTAGGCTAAAAAAATTATAAAATAAAACAAATCGTTGTATTACGTTTTAAAACATTATGTTATAGTAATGTTCATAGTATATTTGCTTCAATATATGCTATTAAAATATAATTGAGCTCTTGTAATTATGTTAAATTTAATATATAATGATAATAGTTTGTTTAAATACATTGTTACTTTTGGGGAGGGTAAAAAAATGGAACGGATTAAATCTTTTTTTATCGATTATGTCAAATATTTCATTATGATTTTCGAATTTCTCCTTATGTTTTTGTTGGGCTTTATTGCGTTAATTCCTTTAGTGTTAACAGCTATAATTAACCTTATCGCAATCGGTATCTTTATAAAATTATTAATCGCTACATTTACTATTAATTATTTATTTATTATTCCCACTATTTTATATTTACCACTGTTAATTATGATATGTGCTGGATGTGAAAAAATATATCATGGGTACAATGGCATTAGTATTTGATCCATATGATGTTCTATTTTGATAGCAAACCAATCATTTAGGAGGCATAATTGCCTCCTTTTTCTATTATATCTGTATAATACAAATTCCTAATATAATAGAAAAAGCACCTCACAATTGTGAAGCACTTTTTTGAAAATTAGCATTTACCCATATTTACTTTCATTTTTTCTTCGATCTTAGCATACATTACATGTATTTCTTGGATCTCTTTGTCTACTTTTTCTAATTCCTCCTTTAAATATGCGTTAACCAGTTTAAATTCAGCACCTTGCCTGATTGCATTAAACGCATACTTAATTACATTTCCATGTGTTCCATTAATTATAATTTTGATTTTTGCATCTTCGTGTTTGTAAAGTTCTGGTAATTCTTCTAGCATTTTTTTAATGTTTATCCGTGCAATTTCAAGTCCTACTGCTTCTTCCTCTTCTTGTTTAATCACCATATCCATTATTTTTTCTGGCTGAATAATGTACTTGATTTCTTCTGGCATAATAATGCTAACCTCCTTAAGTGTGCATAAAACTTTAACATATTTCTATTATACAACACTTTACATAAAAAATCAATTCTTCTTGCAATTATTGTAAACTTAGTATATAATATTAGTAGAAATTTTTATGTTCCTTACGACATATACTGTTTATACTTTTAAGGAGGGAAAGAAAATGAAACGGATTAAATCTTTTTACAAAATAGTAGCTTCCAGTTTAGTTGTAACTTTACTTACAGTATTCTGTACACCAGCATTAGTTAGTGAAGCTCACTACTATTATGATGGTTATTGGGGTTCTCATCGTCATTATCGCTATAATGACCATCATCATTGGAGTAGTCGTGATACCTGGATTGCTGTTGGAGGCATTGCTCTTATTGCTGCCATTGCTAATAGTTCATCAAGCTCTAACAAAACATACAGTGAAAAATTTGCAACTATTGTTGATAACTTTAAACCCGAAGAGCAAGAAATATTTAAAACACTAGATTATTTACCTAAAGGTAAGGTACAGATTATTCAGTATTTTAATGAAAAAGATTTAGATTTAGTAAAAAGCGTTATGAAAAGCTTATATGGAGAGTACATTTATCTTGCTGCTTATGGTCAAGATAATATTAACTGGGTTATGTTTTATAAATTTTCATCAATTTATCAGAACAAAAAAATTTCTGGTAATTATGAAGACTTTGTAGCAAGTGATTTAATGGCTAATTTAACTTACGGCATCCACATGATACCTTATGAAAGCAAATTAGCTAGAGCATTGCTTTCTACCATCAAATATAACTACCCTAACTCTCATGCATATCGTGATGGTAAGTATTTTATTATTGAAAAAAACTAAAACATCCGCTTTGGAGGCATAATTTGCCTCCATTTTCTTTCTTTATTGTAATTTTTATAAAAATCTCTTGTAAGTTTTTATTTTCTATGTTATAGTTAAGTTGTTATTTCAATAACGTCAATTTAATTAATAAGACTTTCTCTTTCTTTTTAGAATGGGTCATTAGGTCAAAAAAATTAAATTAGTAATTCTAAAAAGGAGGACTCTATAATGGAAGATAAAACAATAATTTGCAAAGATTGCGGAAAAGAATTTGTTTTTACTGTTGGTGAACAAGAATTCTACAAAGAAAAAGGATTTGAAAACGAACCAGTTCGTTGCCCTGACTGTAGAAGAGCTAGAAAACAAAATAGAAGAGAACAATAATTTTTTAAACACATACGTTTTAACGTATGTGTTTTTTATTATAATATATATTTTACTTTAGTAATATTTTTTTCATTTCAATTATATCATAAAATGGAATATTAATGCCTTTCTTAGCTAGTTTTATAACATTAATTGAAGTTTCTATAATTTCTTTTTTCAAAGTTTCAGTTATCTCTACATCTTGCATTTTATTTTGGTATTTACTTTCTATATATTCTTCAGTTGTTGGAAAAATATTTTGTATTAAAAATGTTTTTTCTTTTCCTAATACTTTTCCGAAAACAAAGTTATAAACTTTCTTTCTAGTCTTTTTCTTATTCTCATATATAGATTTATATTTCTCTACTTTACTCGATATTGGAACAAACCAAATTATTTCTTCATTTTCCGTATCATTAAAACAAAAATAACAAGGTCTTTTATTGCCGTTTTCTTTATTTGCCATTAATTTGTACTCTTTAAATATATCAAAAAATTCATCTTTTATAAAATAAAATTTTCCACTTTCTATCTGCATTATTACCTCATTTCTAGTAAAAAATCTACCTCCGAAAAGGTAGATTTTTATTAACATTTGTCCACCTACGCATTTATTTGTCGCAAGTAGGGTTGCGAGTAACATTTGTCCACCTATGCACTTGTATCCCGCAAATAGGGTTGCGGCTAACATTTGATTTGGACAAGATACATCTTGTATCTTTATTATTATATTCATTATAACCTTTTTTATTTACAAAAGTCAATGCTTTGTTAAGATTATTTTCTTTTAACGTATGTGTTTTTATCCGTGCCTTATGTTCATGACTATACTTTAGTTTTGTTGCTAATCCACCTCGTATATGTCTTTCAGCTTTATTTTCGTCTAATATATTTCTAACTTCCAATGCTAACGCTTTATTTATTTTAATAAGTCGTTTGCTTACATCCATATGTACTGTAGACTTTGATATTCCAAATTTTTTGGCAGCTCCCCTTACTGTTTCTTTATTCTCTATAATATAATGTGCTAAATTAATAGCACGTTCTTCAATTGATACAGATTTCACATAAAAACCTCCTTAAACTTACACTATTTTTACATTGTATTCTTAAAGAAGTTTTATTAGAACATTTACTTTTTCTTTTAATATACTAATTTAGGAGGTAAAAATTATGTTTGATTGTCACAACGATTTACTCACTTATATATATCAGAAACGTAACAATGTTAAGTTTCTTCAAGAATATTGCTCTAATATTTATAATTCCAACAATATAACGGGAGCTATCTTTAATCTTTTTTTCATGTCTCCTGAGGAAATGTACTCTGAACTAGGTTTTTTGGAAGCAGAATTAAATACTATACAAATGCTACAACATGTTATCAATATTATTAACTCTTATTCATTAATTCCTACCCATATTAACTACCTTTTGGGCATAGAAGGTTTAGACTATATTAATTCCTTAAACGATATTGATAAACTTTATGATTTAGGAATTCGTTGTATTACTATTGTTTGGAATAATCAAAATAAATTTGGCTCTGGTAATCGTTCTTCTAACGGTTTAACTAAATTGGGTAAACAATTAATTCATAAGCTAGTCGATATGCATATTGCAATTGATTTATCTCATGCAAATACTCAAACTTTTTTTGATATTATTGAACTTTGTAATGAACTAAAACAACATGGAAAGCACCCAATTATTTTCGCTTCACATTCCAATTGTACAACAGTTTACAATACATCCCGTAATTTAACTGACGAACAAATTCAAGCTATTGCACAACTTGACGGTATCATTGGGCTTGTGCAAATTAAACGTTTTTGTTCTCATTTGGATATGAAAAATTTATCTAATATTAATGACGATTTTACTCGGTAGTTATGTTTCTCATATATTGCATATAAAAAAACTGCTAGGTACTATAGAAAATATTGCTGTTGCCACTGATGATATGTCTTATTATGAAATAGAACCAGAATATTATCAAAACGCTAATTTATTTGATTTTAATACTGTTGCAAATCAAACACGTAAACTTCTATTACGCAACTCCTTTAATTCTGTCGAAATTGAAAAAATATTACATCTTAATTTTGAAGAAAAAATTCAAAAGCAATTGTACTTTAATTAACTTAATGTTGACTTTTTTCGTCTTTCTATGTAAGATGTTATTATTCCTAATACAAGGAGGAAAAAATGAATAATATTCCTATTACAGTTGTAAAAAGAAATGGTAAAAAAGTTGATTTTGATGGTACAAAAATTGCCATTGCAATAAAAAAAGGCTTTGATAGTATTGAATCTAAATATCAAGCTGAAGATGCCAATAAAATATATAATAAAGTTATTTCATATATTAGAAATTTGGAAGAACCTAAAATTAAAATTGAACAAATACAAGATATTATTGAACAAGAATTAAAAGCAAATGGATATACTGATGTTTATGAATCATTTGCAAAATATCGTGAAAGGCGCTCTCAATCTCGAGAATCCTTTGTTGATGAAAAAAAATTACATAAATTTTTAAAATCAATTGAAAATCTTGGCTTTACTTCGAATATAAAAGATAATTTAAATCAAGAAAATATTTGTGCTACTGAAACAATTTTTAAATTTGGCAGTACTGTGTCTCAAGAATTTTCTAAAACCTACCTGATAAAAAAAGAATATGCAGATAGTCATGACAAAGGAGACATTTATATACATGACATTGATTTTTTTCCAATGGGTACCACTACTAGCTGTCAAATAGATTTAGATAAACTTTTTGTAGATGGTTTTTATGCTGGAAACGGTCAAATGAAAACTCCACAAGATATTCGCACCTATTCTTCGTTATGTTCAATAGCCATTCAAGCCAATCAAAATGACCAACATGGCGAACAAAGCATTCCTGCTTTCGATTTTTATATGGCTTCTGGTGTGTTTAAGACATTTAAAAAACAATTTCAGCAGGAACTTAATAATTTACTTTCATTTACTAATTTCGATAAATTTGTTGCGTTAAATGGCATTGAACGAGAAATTAACAAATTAACTACAATGAATTTTGATATAGCTACTTTTGATAAATTTACCAGAAATTCTGTCGAGTTACAACGTTTATTTAGAACAGCATATCAAACAGCAATTTCAAAAACAGATAGTATTACTTACCAAGCAATGGAATCTTTTATTTATAATGCCAATACTATGTCATCTTTTAACGGCACTAAAGTTGCAAATTCAACTATAAATTTTGGCACAGATACTTCTGCTGAAGGTAGAATGGTTATTAAAAACTTACTTTTAGCTACTCAAAATGGACTGGGAAACAATGAAACTCCGCAATTTCCAATTTCCATTTTTAAAATTAAAGATGGAATAAACTTTAAACCAACTAATCCAAATTATGATTTATTACAGCTTGCATGCCAAGTAAGTAGTCAACGTCATTTGCCTTATTTTGCTTTTTTAGATACGAATTTTAACAGAGAATTATACAAAGAAGGTGATTTTAACACAGAAGTAGCTTATACAGGTTCATCTACTCGTGTTTTAGAAAACATTATTTCTATTGATAAATCAGTTAGTACTGGTCGTGGTAATTTATCTCTTACTACTATAAATTTGCCTAGACTTGGTCTAAAATATGGTATAAATAAAGAACGCAAAAAAGCTGATATTAATGCATTTTTTGTTGACTTAGATAATAAACTAGAACTAATTAAAAACCAACTTCTTGATCGTTTTGAATTTCAATCAAATAAACATGCGTATAATTTTCCTTGTTTACTTGGAAATGGTATTTGGATTGATAGCGAAAAATTAGATAATAACGACAAGCTACGTCGTGTGTTGAAGCATGGTACTCTTTCTATTGGATTTGTAGGGCTTGCCGAATGCTTAAAAGCCTTAACAGGTTATAATCATGGTGAAAAAACAAAGTCACAGGAACTAGGATTAAAAATTATTTCTAGTATACGCGAAAAATTAGATGAGTATTCGCAAAAATATAATTTAAACTTTACTCTAATGGCCACACCTAATGGATTTGTTAATGAATATTTTGTTCAAATTGATAAAGCAATTTACGGAATAATTCCAGGGATTACAGATAAAAGTGCCTATACTACATCTTTTCAACTTCCTACTAATAATACATATCCTATACAAAACAGAATAAAAATTGAAGCACCATATCATGCCTTAACAAATGGCGGACACTTAACTTCAATAAAATTATCTGACCAAGATACTTCTGAAAGTATTGAATCATATATTAATCTAATGCAAAAAGAAGGAATTGGATATGCTTCATTTATATAAAACATAAGACTGAAAATTGTTATATTTTCAGTCTTATGTTTTTATCTCTGCTCTATCCAACCTAAAACAAATTGATACACTTCTAATTGATTTGTCTCATTTAATAATTCGTGTCTAGCTTCGTCAAAAAATTTTAATGTTACATCATCCAAGCCAGCCTTTTTTAACATTCTATATACCCTTATAACGCCCTTTCCGTTAGCGCCTACAGGATCTTTAGTTCCAGATATTAATAAAATTGGAATTTTTAATGTCTTATTTTCATTTCTTTGTTTAGAAAGATATTGTGTTCCACTTAGTAAATCTTTATACGCTTGTAATGTAAAATTAAATCCACATTTTTTATCTTCTAGATATTTATCTACTTGTTGCATATCTCTTGAAATCCAGTCAGCTTTTGTTCTCGCTGGTTTAAAAGCATCATTAAAAGAACCAGTTATTAATTTCTCAACTAATGGACTTCTATAATGATCACCTTTTGAAGATTTTATTATATTAATCAATACTTGTCCTACAATTAAGCCATGCTTTTGTCCACTAGTTCCACACAGTATAGCCTTTGTGATATTATCTTGATACTTAGTTAAATATGTTCTTACAACTAATGAGCCCATGCTATGTCCCATTATAATATAAGGTAAATTAGGATATTTTTTTTGTATTTTATTTTGCAATATATGCACATCTTCTACTAATTTCCACCAACCATCTTTTTCTGCAAAATATCCATATTCTTCTTGATTTTCTACTGAATCACCATGTCCTAAATGACTATGCCCCACTACTATATATCCGTTTTTCGTTAAGAAATTTGCAAAATCACGGTATCTATCAATATGCTCTTGCATTCCATGTACTAATTGAACTACACCCTTGTATTCTTTTGCTTCTTCATTTTTCCACTCTTTATATGGTATTTTTCTTCCTATTGACGATTGAAAATTATCTACTATCTCCATCTATCATTTCCTTTCTTATTTTTCATTAATTATAGAAAATTCCTCTGGTAATCTATAATATGTTTTTCCATTAACTCCTAATCCTCTTGCATAGTAAATAGTATGAGTTGTATCATTAATAATATATACGTCGTCTCCTTCATTACTAATACTATAATTCAAGGTTAAATTATCTAATTCGTTTATATCTATTACATAATATTTATTGCTATCATTTGGATTTTTTACCATCTGAAAAGTCGTAGGACCTGTATATTCTCCTTTTACAGGAATTCCACCATATTCAGTATAATATAAATTTACCTTATCTTCTAGCGTTCTTAAATCATTATATAACTTATTTATTTCTTGTGACTGAACCATATTTACCGCTTCGTATATAACCGTTCCTGCAATTATTGACATTACTACAATTGTAATTACTAATGCAATCAAGGTTATTCCCTTTTCTTTTTTCATATGTACCTCCTATTTCTATCTCTATTAGTTTACTATTAAACACTGACTTTTTCAAGTACCAAATCTTCTTTTAATATAATATCCTTTGCTTTCTTTATAAGCTGATAACGCTTATTTTCCTTTATTACTAACATACATAAGTACATATCTATAAGTAAAATAGCAATGTTTTGAAAATAGAAAATAGAAATACTTGCTATAATTGTTAAACATACAGTAATTATATTAGAAATTTTATTAGTTATATATACTGACTCCCAAAATCCAAATTTTTTATGTAATATATTTTTTAATATTCTTCCTCCATCCAACGGATATATTGGTAATAAATTTATTAAGAATAAAATAATATTTGCATATAATATTAACTCTCTATTAATATTTAATGGCACAAATATTGATATTACAATAAATAGTAAATTTACTGCTGGTCCAGCAAGAGCAATCACAATTCTTTTTGTTGCTATATTTATATTTGAACCATATCCTTCAAAGGTAATAGATAAACCTAGGGTATTTACTTCCACTTTTTTTGGTCTTAATTTTAAACACACACCTGCTACTAAATGCCCTAATTCATGAAGAAAAGCAAACAACAATAATAAAAAATATATTTGAATTTGCCCTGTTAAGCAAAACAATATAATGAAGATAAAGATTTTCAGGTCTAATTTTAGTTGCATAATATTCTCCTTTTTTAAAACTCTAAAACATAGTCAGGATCTACAAATTCATTGTTCCTTCTTATTTCGAAATGAAGATGTGGACCTGTTACATTTCCAGTTGCTCCAACTTCTGCAATTTTTTGTCCTTGTTTAATTGTATCTCCTTCTTTTACATAAATTTTACTACAATGTGCATATAAAGTAGTAATTTCTCCTTTTACTATTCTTAAATGTTTTCCGTAATCCCCTACTGAAGATACCTGTGTTACTTTTCCATCCATAGCAGACACAATTATAGTTCCCGTATCAGTTGCTATGTCAATTCCTGTATGATATTTAGGCACTGTTGGCGTTGTTGGATTTCTTGTGCCAAATCTTGACGAAATTGTACCACCTTCTATTGGCTTTATAAAAGAATAATTTTGTTTAATATAATCAGCATCTTCTTGAATTTGACTTACACTACTTGCCTCTTCTTTATATAAAGTATCTTGCTGTTCCATTAGCGTTTTTGCTCCCTGTTCTAGTAATGTTTGCGCTTGTAGATTTATCTCTTCTGTGTTTGTGTTCCCATCTTTTTCAACTACTTCTTGATTTTCAACTGGTATTATCACTCCTATGTTTTTTAATTTATTTACATTCTCTAATACCTTGTCTCTTAATTGTTCTATATCAACATCATAAGCCATTATTTCTTTTGCTTTATTAATTATTTGTTCTGAAAATATATCTTTACTATTTTGTATTCCGTAAAAAGCTGAGTATATCATTAAGCAGGCAATAATTTGTATTGTCATTCTTTTAAATAGTCCATATTCTCTTTTTTCTCCCACATTTAATGTAGCATATTCTTCTCTTCTACTGTTTTGACTTTTTCTTCGACTATAAATTTCCTCAGCTCTTCTAATTCTTTCTTCTTGACTAATTGCTCTTTCCATAATACTAACACCTCTTCCTTGGTATCTCTTCTTTTGCTAATATATGTTAGATTTGTTTATTTTATGCAAAAAGGCTCAATAAAAAATAATCGTTTGCATTTGTTGTCTGCGAAAACGATTATTTTCTTTCTTAGAAAAAACTTTTATATTTTTCCATTTTACACAAAATTTTTTACAGTCCCCAAAATTTACAGTCCCAACTATTTTATATAAAGCACAACACGGAACCCAAGGTCAGCATACACATAGGAACTAGCATAGTGACCAAGACGATAGCATGCCGAGTAAGTACCCGAAGCAAAATGGCAACTACCTCCACGAGGAACATGATAGTTAATACCTTGTCCAACCTCTTCTGTCCATTCCCACACATTTCCTGCTACATCGTAAGTATGATATGCTTCTGTAGCTTTACTTGCTCCTGTTGTATATTCTGTCAGCACATTTGTTTTAGTAGAGGCATTCGTCTGTTTTGTTCCCCATTGTGTTATATACCAATTATTACTTTGAAATAACGTTGCTGACCTTCCTGTATAAGTCAAATTATTATTACTATAATTTCCCCATTTACTTGACTCTTTCATATCTGCTTCTGTAAGTGTTACACCATTAACATTTGTTGTTCCTATAAATTTGTTTAACATTACGTCCCATTGTGTTCCTGTTATTAGTCCACTTGTTACATAATCTGAATGTTTTTCGTCTGTATTATACATGTTTTCTGCATTTTTTTTGCTATTTTTATAATCAATAAATATCCATGGTAGTTTTCCTGCCTTTGACTTTGGTGTTCCCGCTACATTGTATTTGGGGCTATTTGAACCATTACTTATTTGATTTCCTGTATATTCTGTTATTCCATCAGCTAATCCTGCTTCATATCTTGCTACATAAAATCCACCGTATTTTGCTACTTGCGTCATTTCAGCTCCTGCTCCGCTTTCTGCATCATAGCCTCCATATACCATGCCCCAACTTGTTTTTATATATTCTGCTGTTGTACATGGTATCCATACAAATTGGTTTCCTACTAAACTTGTTGTATATTCCCATGTTGTTTTGTCTGTTGTTCCATCATATGCATCTGCTGGGTCGTCTGAGATAATTACTCCATTTGAGTAATCCCCTCCTACGTAATAAAAGCTCTTTGGCACTGGAAATGTGTTGCCTTTTCCATCTGCTACTGCATCTACCATATTCCCTAGCCATTTTGCTGGTGGTTTTACATGTGTTCCTGCTGGTGTAGTTGGCGTGTTTTCTGGTAAACCGTAATTACCCATGTAATCTTCTATACTTTGTAGTAAATTTTGTTCATTTAATGCCGCTTGTTGGTATGCATTCACACTTGACTGTGCTTTGTTAATTAGCCCATTCTCTCCTAGTATCATTGATAAACTCACTCCTGCTAATATTAGCAAAATAATTATTGTAATTATCAATGCTACCAATGTGATTGCGTTGTTACTTTTCAAGTTCATTTTTATACCTCTTTCCTTTGTATTTCTAATAAAATTACTATTTTAGTTTATCCATCTTCAAGCAATATTATGTAATTCTATGTTAATTATTTAAATACATTTTATATTATTATTTTGAACTTGTAAAGGAAAAAATAACAAAAAAAGAAAAAACCTACCTTTGTGTAAATTGTATAATAAAACTAGTCAAAAATTCTCAAGTAAAATTGAGCAAATTTGACTAGTTTTTTCTTTGG
>CAKOTZ010000006.1 GCA_934120395.1 uncultured Clostridia bacterium | reverse complement strand
AAATTTAAAAGTGAGTTCGACCTTGAAGCAGTCATTCATTACACAAGTTTAGAATGTGTTCAATAAAAATTGAAAAGGCTGTCGTTCAAGCGCCTTGGAGAACGGAACGGCTAAATTTTCATATATTTTTGTGTAGGCGGTAATATGGCAGTTAACAAAAAAATGTAGGAAAAACAACATTTTTGTTTGCCATTTTCCTACATTTTTACAAAATTAGAAAGTCGTGCCCAAGCGCACATAGTTGTTGAAGTTGACGTTGTTGCCGTACACATAGTCATTGCTGAAGTTAGCGTACCACGCGTAGTAAGTATCATACTGCGACGACGACCAATAGTACCTGCTAAGTCCCTTACCAGGATAATTTGATTTGTTTATGCCCAAATTAGCTCCAAATGCTGCCCATTCTGCTTTTGATGGCACATACCATCCTTTATTTGCTTTTTCTTGTATTTGTCCCCATAAATCTCTAGTATCTTGTGCTCCATAACCTTTTGCATTCCATTTTGCTAGCATAGTTGTTGTATTGCTTGCTCCTTTTCCAAAATCTACTGATGTTGTACTTGCATAATCATTCATGTTGCCATATGCTGCTTTGTACCAATAATATTGCGTTCCATTTGGTTTTCCATCTATATCTGTTAACGCCATTACATAAAATCTTGATGTTCCACCTGTTGGTTTTGCTTTTATTACTTCTTGCTCTCCATTTATTGCATTTGTGTATTTCTTTTCACTTACACAATACTCTTTTAATCCTGTTGTTACTTTTGGAATTGTATATGTTCCATAACTATTATATCTTGAATCTCCTGATAGATTCCATGTTCCGCTTCCCCCAACTGCTAAATCTGCATATATTATTCCATCTACTTCTCCATCTCCGTCTACATCTGCATATTTTCCCACATATGATTCTGTATTATTTATTGATGGACCAAGGACTTCATCTTTTTCATCCAAATCCTCTTCTATTTTGTTTAGTTTCTGCTCATTCACATAGCTTTTTTGATACTTGTCCACACTTGACTTTGGCTTGTTTATTAAACCGTTTTTCCCGTAATACTATTGATATACATACTCCTACTAATATAAGCGAAATAATTATTATAATTATTAATGCTATCAATGTAATTGCCTTTTTCCCCTTCATTTTCATGTAAAAACATTCCCTTCATTTGTATTCTTACTATATTAAACATCAACATAGTTTAAATTGCAAGCGGAAATTTACAAGATTTTATTGAAAATTTTTTATTAGCATGTTAATATGAACTTATCATTTACATTACAAAGGAGGAACCTATTTTGAAAAAAAATTTAATGCTTGCTTTGCCTGTTACAATAGCTGTATTAGTTGTTTTAGGTGTTGCCATTTATTTTGTTGCTCGTGCAAATAATTCTAATGTATTAGAAAATTCTGATAATACCACTGTTAATCCTGGTATTAGTGCCAATGCAACACTTTCAGAAGGTCAGTGGCCAACATGTAACCTAATGTCTTCTCTTCCTAAAATTGAAGTTGGCACAGTAGGAAATGTTGTAGAAACACCTCAAGGTATTTCTGTTAATGTTTTAAATTTGGAACTTGCAGATTACCAAAGTTATATTGCCAAAACTCAACAAAATGGTTTTAACAACATTGTTCAATCTACATCTTCTACAAATACTATTTTATATTCAGCAAAAAATGCAAATGGTTTATTGCTTAGAACTAGCTATTCTACTGAATCTAAAAAAATGTCACTTGTTATTTCTCAAGATGATTAAAAAATATCCCCAAGGCATTTATTTTTAAATACTTTGGGGTGAATTTTTATTCTTTTTCTTTCTGTATGCTATATAAAGTATGAACAATCAAAACTGCTGTACATACTATTGTTGGATATGCATAACGAGATTCGTAGCTAATATTAGAAATTACGATTGATAATACGTTTGCCAGCATTGGTACAAACGGAATTAGGCTTTCAAACTTTTTATGTTTTATTAAAATAATCATACAAATAATTAATAAGAACATATATGGCATATTATGATTAACCCAGTAATTATCTCCAACTAATCGTGGCATTGATGTTACTATATTAGGATTTACAAATTTATTCTTATCATCATATTGAAATTTCGTCATTAAATAAGTTGAACTCATAATATCCTTTACCATTATTCCTACATTTTTAGGAAATAATTCTATAAATAGCTCTATAATTATTTTTTCTTTACCTTCTAAACTATCTCCAAAAGAAGGTTTTATCCATAACAAACTTTGCCCAATTTCTGCATCATAACGCAACTTTATTTGTTCTTTTGACATTAATTGTTCAATTTTTTTTAGTTCCTCTTGAGTATAATTTCCATCATAATAAACAACACTTATAATTGCTTTTGCTGGTAACGCATATTTAGTTCCATTATTGTTTGGTGTAACAGCAAAACAGCTATATACCAATGTTTTTACTATAACAATTCCTATTAATGAAATAGAAATTGGCACAAGCATCTTTTTATGATATTTGCAAGCAAAATATATAAATGCTATTAAAGCAAATATAAACACTATTATTCCATTATGTCGAAATAAAGTAATTGCTATTAAAGCTATTCCTGCCAAAATTAAATCTAGTATGTTTGTTTTCTCTTTTTTATCTATTATTTTCACAAATTCAAGAGTTAGTAATAATAAAGCAATTGCAAAAAATACATCTTTCCAAAAATAGCAAGTTACTATTCTAATTGGACCCAGACAAGACCATATTATTAGAATTGGAAGTAAAATATTTTTTGATATTCCCTTTTTGTAAAAATATTGAAAACTATAGCCAGTAATCAAACTTAAGCACAATATTTGTGTAAAAATTACAATTGCTGGGCTGTTATATATTTGCATTAGGGCTTTGCAAAATAATGTATGTGCTGCTGGATGTACATCTGAATACTGATTTTGTTGAATTTGCTCTAGTTGTACAAAGGAATCTGTAGATAATTTTGCTGGATACGAAGCAATCCATTCGGTTCCAATAACAAATAACGGAAGTAAATAAAAAATTATACTAAACCACTTGTTATACCCATGTTTACAGCTCTCTCTATTATTTTCAAGTAAATCTATGAAACATATACTATAAATAAAGCTTATTACTGCCACTATAAGTGTTTTCCCAATTTCTAACCACTGTACTTGATTTTCACTCCAATAATGATGTGGTGACAGTATACAAGCCAAAATTGCTAAGCATATTCCTAATTTGCAATGTTTTAAAACCTGTTTTTGATTTTTAAATATATAATATCCACATATTATAATTCCAATCCCTACAAATATATAACTACCTATATTGTTGTTTTTCAAACATATAAAGCTAATTAAATACAGCAAAAATCCAACGATAATATGCAGTATTGTTTTTTTATTTGACATATATTTTCCCTTCTTCTTGTTACATTTTTTCAAATCATAACAAAAATATATGTTAATGTCTATTAATTTAAAATAATTAATGGAAAAATAAATTTTTTTTACAAAAGTATTGACAAAAATTACTTAAGCGTATTATAATATCAATTGTCAGTTAAAGTTATGCAGATGTGGCGAAACTGGCAGACGCACAGGACTTAAAATCCTGCGGGACTTAAACTCCCGTGCCGGTTCGATTCCGGCCATCTGCACCACAAGATTTATCAATACTTTTAGAGTTTTTGATAAGTCTATTTTTTTATTTAAAAATACTATCAGTATACAATTTGTATACAAAAATATCTAATTTTCATTTTAATATGTATGTTATTATCTATTCAGGGTAGATAATAACTTTTTTGTTTTATGCAGTTGCTATGCTTAGAACATTTCCAATTACTTTTGCTGAATTTTCACTTGCTGTTTTATCTACATGAGCATATAAATTAACAGTAGTATTAAAACTAGAATACCCAAGCCATACTTGAATATCTTTCATATGAACTGCATTTTTTAGAAGAAGTGATGCACAACTGTGCTTAAAATCATGTAACCTTATTGGTTTTAATTTGTTATTTACAATAATTTCATGAAACTTATGTGTTAGATAATCTGGTTTTATAAGTGAGCCATCTTCATTAACACATACATAATTATCTATATTCAAATAACTATCTTTAAATAATTTTATGTAGATAGAAATTTAAGAAAAGAATATCTTACTTATATGAACTACAAAAAGGCTAGGAATGATTTTGAAGCTATTTTAGTGCAAAAAGATAATCGTATAGGTACTTTGCTTTGTAACTTCTTAAATTGTGATTTTAGAGTTATTGAGAGTATTAAAAATTTCATACAAGACTATAGTTTAACTTTATTTGCAGAAATAACAAAAATGGAATTTAAAAATACCTATACTGCAAATGAGTATGAAAAGTTAATAAATGAATTAGTAGAAAAATCTGGAGATAAATTAGAAAGCATAAAGGAAAATTTTATTTCTGATGTAAATTACTTATTTAATATTAATCAATTAAAAGAAATAAAAGATTTAACACCATTACAAAGATTTTATGTTTTAACTATGAGTAAGAATAGTAGTAAAAGATTATCCTATTTTGAAAATGATAAATTAAATATCACACTTGGAGATTTATCAAGATTAAATACACCATTAAATATTATTGATGAAAATCAAGCAATAGAAATTGCTAAAGTGAATAAAGATAGAATTTTACCAATACCATATACTTTTGAAAGTAATGATATATGCCAATTATTAATTATCGAACTTCAAGAAATCGTTTGTATGGACAAGTTTGAAATTAAAAAGTGTAAAAACTGTGGAAAATACTTTGTTCCAGAGAAAAGAACTGACGAATTGTATTGCAACAATATTTATGAAGATAGCAGAACTTGCAAAGAAATCGGCTCTTCTTTCAAGGTAAAACAAAAGATGATTAATAATGATGATGATTTGAGAACTTATAGAAATGTTTATCAAAAGCTATTATTGAGAACAAGAAGAAATCCAGTGAATTTGCAATATGAAAAAGAGTTTGAGAATTTTAAAGAAGATAATCGAAAAATGCGTGATAAATTTGATAAAGGTAAGGTTACATATGAAGAATATGTAGAGTGGTTAAATGGAATATAGAAATTAAAAGAGGTTTATTGAAATGAATTTAGTAGAAATGAAACAATCAGTAGAGATGCTTTATGATGAATGGGATTTATGGAAAACACATTCGCATTCTAAAGGGAAAGTTTGTGCTTGGATTTATTTGTTTGAAATACTTGAAGAAACAGAAAAAATGGTCATTAAAAAAGAAAATGCTTTCACAAGTATTTGAATATGCTAAAAATGATAATATGAAAAATATTCAAATACTAACAGATGAATCATGTAATTTTAAATTCTATGAAGCTTGTGGCTGTGAGAAAGTATATGAAAAAGTGATTAATAATGGCGAACCTGATAAATGTGGTAATACATCAAGTGAAATAGGGGATATATTTATGAGAAAAGATTTAGAGGAAAAGATAATGAATAATATAGAAATTAAACAAATTACCAAAATAGATAATGATACTTTGGATATAATTACAAAATGGATGTATAATTGGTGGGGAAAAGAAGATGGATATGTATTTGGAGAGGTTAAATGTTTTATGAAGCATAGTCTGCAAGAAAACAGATTACCACAAACTTATGGTATATTTGTAGATATTAAGATAGTTGGAATGTATCTGTTTGCCTATGAAGATATAAGCATTAGACCAGATATATACCCTTGGCTTGCAAATGTATATATAGATGAGGCGTATAGAAATAAAGGACTTTGTAGAAAAATGATGGAAACAGTAAAAGAAAATGCAAAGAAAAATTTAGATTTTAATGAAATATATTTGTATACCAAACATCAGGGACTATATGAGAAATTTGGATGGAAGTATGTGTCAGATTTTGATACTTATAGAAAAAGTCCTAGAATACAAGGACTATACAAATTAAAATTAAACTAAGTATATTATTTATAGTGGTGGAATTGAAATGAAGAAATTTATTATAGATGAAAGAGTACAAAAAATATGTAAAGAATTTGATAATGCTTTTGATGAAAAAAATTTGGATAAGATTAAAAATAATTTTGAATCTGCATTAAAATTATTAAATTCAAAATTAGATGAAATATCAAAATGTAATTTATATTACTCGATAGGAACTGCTCATGGCGATTATATTCAAATTGGGACAAATAGACTCTCTGTTGAAGAAATTGAGTATAATTTAGAGCAATCATTTTTCTATTTAAGAAAAGCTGTTGATATGATTGAAGAAAATGATATTCCTAGGGAAATATCAATAAAAGTATATACTAATTTAGGAAATTTGTTTGATGAAGTAAATAGAAGAAATGAAGGAATAGAATACTATAAGAAAGCTTTAGATATATATCCTAATTTTGCTATGGCTAATGGTAATCTTGGTATAGCAATATTTTTATATTCTAGAATTATATATGATAATTCACATCAAGTTATATTAGATCATGAAGCATATAGATATTTAAAAAAATCATTCCAAGATAAAAGGAATTTATTTGACTATGCTGAAAAGGACTTTACTAAATATTGTACTCAAATAGAACAAGTATATGCAAAGGAATTTTTGAATAATAGTTTGACTTTTGATGATTTTCCTGTTTTAGATAAAGAAGAAAGAAACTATAGGCAATGGTGTGCACGAAATAGCTTATTCTTAAATCCTTTAAATGATATTTTAACTAATAATGTTGTATGGAGAGACATAATGCATTTGCCCAATATGATTATGAATGTAAAAGATGATCAAAAAATGCGATTTTTTGGTCTAATGAATGAAATAAAGCAGGAATTTATATCCTCAAGATATCTTTTTTATGAATCAATTCAACCTAGAGAAACAGAACACTTTTCTGATAAAGAAAATCATTTAGTAGATGCCTTTGATTTTGCAACATATTCTATTTATAACTATAAAATGAGAATGACTTTTAGAAGTTTGTATTCAATATTAGATAAAGTAGCATTTTTCTTAAATGAATATTTTGAAATTGGAATAAAAGAATATGATGTGAATTATAAAAGTATATGGTATATAGCAAAGAAAAAGGCAAATGGAGAAATTATATATAAATATAATAATCCAATAAAAGAAAAAATAAATAGCAATTGGGGATTATATGGAATCTATTGGATATATAAGGACTTTATAGAAGGAAAGAAAACATCGCCAAATCCGAAAATAACAGAAATTAGCAAAATAAGAAACTCTTTAGAACACAAACATCTAAAAACAATACTTACTATAGGGGAAGTAAAGATTTTAAAAGAAAAGCAGAAAAGTTTTGACGATAAGTTAGCTTTTTATATTTCAACTGAAGAATTATATGATATTGTATTATTTCTACTAAAAACTATTCGTTCTTTAATTATTAATCTTATATGTTGTATTAATATTGAAGAGAGAAAAAAGTGCGAAGAAGCAAATAAAGAGCATAAATTTATCCCCCCATTAAATACATATCCTATTGATGAAGGATTAAAATTTTAAAAATATATAGCTAATCAAATAAAGGAGAAAATCAATATCTTAGATTTTCTCCTTTTACTAATGACTAACATAGCATAAAAGCTATGGACACTAATGTAATAGTAGTATATGAAAAATTTTAGATTATATGCAATAAAAAACGATAGCCTTTTGAGCTATCGGATTATAATGATTACGTTCTTTTCAGAACGGACACTAATGTTTTATTAATTTAATTATAAACTATTCCATGGCAGAAAGTCAAGCAAAATTCAGAATTTTATTCATTTTTTAGTGGTCTTAACCTATATAAACTTTCAAGTTGTGAATTAATTTTATTCCAGTCATTTTCTGAAATAGTAACTAATTGCCCTTTTTTTCTATATGGATCTGTAATTCTTATTTTACTAACAACCTTTAATTGCTCAACTAAAACAGTAGAATCAACTTCTTCTAAATCAATATGAAACCAAAAACCATCTTGTAATCTTTTAGTTGTTAGTGGAAGAATAGTACAGATAGTGGAATTCTTGGAAGTTCTTAATATTAAGACAGGTCTTAATTTATTTTGCTCACTTCCAATGTTTATTCCAAGATTACACCAGTAAATAAAATTATTATATATTGGAAATTTAGGAAGTTTTCCATTATATCTTAAATTAGCTTTTTCTTTAGTCCATTCTGAAAACTGAATAGCATCAGAATTATTGATACTATTTAATAAAATTTCTGTCTCTTCGATATTATTGTGAATTTCATCATTCAAATCATCACCTCGCTTTTCAAAGTATAACATATTATAAATCATAAGTAAACAAAAGTTTGTATATTTTATAAAATAATTTTACAATCCTATACATTTACATTTAAAATGCAATATGTATAGGATTGTTATATTCTATCTTGAAGTTATTAAATTTTCTCTTATTTTATCACTAATACAATCTATTCTCTCAATTATAACACCTCTTTTCTTAATATAATTTAAAATGGGGATTGGGGTGTCCCCATTTATTTTGAATTTGTGCGGGAATACAAATTCAGTGCTTGCTAGCTAGGACAATATTTTTTGTTATTCTTTTAGAATCCCCATTTTCTTAAAGTAAAAATATGCTTCTTTACCACCAATAGAATATTCTTCTAGTTCATCAATTTTTAATCCTAATTGAATAATTTTTTGAAGCATTTTACATTCTTCTTTATTCAGTTCAAATACTTCATCATCTTCAAAAATTAATTGTAAATTCGGAAATCTATCCATGAAAATTTACTTATAACTATTAACAATTGAATAATAAGTACGGAAATTAGAAAATTATATAAACAATATAAAGATATTTTTGCTGACTTTTTCATATAATCTGTGTATAATAATAAGGTAAGAAAATAAATTTGTTAAATAATAAAGGTGATTTATAATGGATAGCATAAAAAAAATAATGGATATAATGGAACAAATTGAATATGGTTTTTTAGATAATACTGGAAATAATATTTGTAATAATGCTGACCTTGAATATATTTTTAGCAAAGTATATTATTTAATGTCACCAGAAGAATTATTAAATAAAAAAGTGGGAATTTGTTGGGATCAAGTAGAATTAGAAAGAAAATTATTTGAAGAAAATAATATAAAAAATGAAACATATTTTATTTATATGGATGATAAAAATATTTTACCTTCTCATACTTTTCTTGTATTTTATATGAATAATAAAGTCTATTGGTTTGAACATTCATGGTTTGATAAAAAAGGTATTCATGAATACAATAATTTAAATGATTTATTAAACGATGTTGAAATAAACTTTATTAAAAGTAGAGAAAATGAAGTTCCAAAAAGTGTAGATGTTCATATATATAAGTATAATAAGCCAAGTTATAATATTTCATGTGATGACTTTTATAATTATATTTTTATGCAAAAGGAAATATTTAATTTCAAAATAGAAACAGCTACAATTAACGATTTGGAAAGAATAAAATATTATAAATTCAAAACAATTGTTGAATATGCTAAAAATTTATCAGAAGAAGAAATAAAAAAAATAGATAATTATATATGTGAAAGTGTCCCTATTTTAATCAAAGAATATAAAAATATAATTCACAATAAAAAAATCATAGGTAGTGTTTTAATTAGAAAAATAGATGATGGTTTGTTGTTAGATGAAATTTTTATCGAGAAGGAATATAGAAATAAAGGAATTAGTTCTTCGATAATTAAGGATTATATTCTTAATTATGATGACAATATATATCTTTGGGTATATAAAAACAATATTAAAGCTTTTAATTTATATAAGAAGTTAGGATTTAAAATTAATAAAGAAACAGATAGCAGATATTATATGGAATTTCAAAAAAATAATAATTTAAAATGAAAATGTATTTTTATTTATAAAAAACTGCTGTCAATACAACGTTTAATATTAAGGATAACATTTAACATAAAAAATATACCCGCAATTTTGCAGATATATTTTTTATATGTTGCTACTCCTCGAGGGACCATATCTCCTCGCCAACGTGTGCAGAAATCAATGAAAAATCGCTATCAGTTAGTAATTGTCTAATTTTCTGTCGACTCTCATCAATAGTGAAAAATCTCTTTGCTCCCACTTTTTCATTTTCAAGTTCAAGCTTGTTTGCCTTCTGAAGCATCTCATCGGCTTGAGCAATTTTTTTCGTCTCATCCCTGTTGTTCCAAAACCGATAAAATGGCCTCGAATTCTTTATTAGCTTGTATGTTTCATTAGCCTTTTTTATCAGTTCTGCAATTTCTAACTTGTTTTTTTCATATATTTCGTTGTATTTTTCGTATCTAGCGTGTTTTATATTTGTCCATGCTTTACTCATTTCTATTTTTTTTCTTCCAGTAAATTTTACATCACAAAAATCAAGTTCACTCCATCCATACGGAATATACTCCCGATATTTTACCTTGGCAATAGTAGTTTTTTTCACAATGAGCCCCTCCTGATTCACATAAAATGTTAAAACTCAAACATGCATATCATATCATATTTTTGTAAAAAACACAATACCAAACTATTGGATTCCTAAAATGCCTTTAAATTATTTGATATATAATATTATCAATTGTTAAACACTTGAATTTTTTCCAACAAAAAAAGACAAACTTTTATAAAATTTGTCTCTCTTTATGAATTCATATTTATATCATTCTTATTTGTTATTAACTAAATCTTTTAAAGCTTTTCCAGCCTTGAATACAGGAGCCTTTGATGCAGGTATTTTTATTTCTTCTTTAGTTTGTGGGTTTCTTCCCTTTCTTGCTGCTCTTTTTCTTACTTCAAAAGATCCAAATCCAACTAGTTGAACTTTATCACCTTTTACTAATGTTTCTGTAACAACATCTATAAAAGCATTAACTGTTGCTTCAGCACTTTTTTTTGTTTCGTTTGTTTTAGCAGCTATTGCTGCAATTAATTCAGCTTTGTTCATTATAAATTACCTCCTAAATTTTGTGTATGTAGATAAGCTCTACAATTATTCATATTCGCCAATTTTAGCTAAAATCCTTCTTTTTTTCTAATTTATTTTTCTTGTATCCCCATTCGCTGTAAGAGTTTTGCCATTTGGTATATTGTTTCGAATTCCTTGTAATTCCATTTTCTCTTAGAGCTTCAGTTGTTTCACCGTTTTTCATTTCCTTTTATTGTATTTCTGTATTTTCTTTATATAATCCCAATTTGCACAATATTTTATATGTTTTTTGCCCATAAGGTAGCATAAAAATGTCCTCTTTTGTTAATATTCGCAAAACTATCAGTGCCAAAGCATAAACAATAACAGCAACTCCCATTGCAATTACAGTTGCCAATCTCTCAACTACTATATCTGCCAACAATAAATATGTTGCATAAGAACAAATAGCCATCATAATTGTTGCAATTACTGGTTTTAATATAAATTTAGAAAATCCCAAATTTAATTTTATGTTTTTTCTAAGAACCGTAAAGCCAATTGAAAATGAAATAATATGGCATACAACAGAGCCTAATGCTGCTCCACATGCTCCAAATGCTGGTATTGGTACTAAAATAAAATTCAATATACATTTAGTTAAAACTCCGACATCCAAGTGCTGTTGCGGGAACCATTACTTTTCCAATTCCCTGCAAAGCACCATTTACAGTTTGAGCAAGCACTGTAAAAATTATAGTTAAAGTACTAATTTGCAAAATAAGCTCTCCGTCATTTGCATTTGGAAACAACAAATTTAATATGGGCGCTGAAAAAATAAACATTCCAACTGTACATGGCAATCCAATCAACATTGTAACTAACAATGAAAATGAAACTCTTTTTTGTGCTGTTTCATTATCTCCCTTTGCCCTTGCAGCTGACAACGCCGGAACTAATGCTGTTGCAAACGCAATATTGAATGATAATGGTAAAGATGTTAATGTATCAACTTTTCCACTTAAAATCCCATATTGTGCTTTTGCTTCTGCTTCGCTCATAAATGTCTTTAAACTTCTAACTACTGTAAAAGAATCAATATTTTTATTAATAGCTGACATCATAGAACTTAACGCCATTGGAATTGATACCGATAAAATTCTTTTAACGACCTTAAAAATTCCTTCTTGTTTTTTGTATACAGTTTCGTTAACATCCTTCCATAATTCGCTTCTTTTTCTCTTGTAATAAATATATAAATATGTAAAACTTAAAAAAGTAGAAAATGTTGTTGCTAAATTCGCTGCTGCCGCCATAATAACAGTATTAGAATTTGAAGCTATAGCAATAACCGCAACAAATAGTATCGTTAATGTTGTTTTAAATAGTTGTTCCAAAGTTTGCGAATTAGCTGTTGCCTTCATATTCTCTCTTCCATTAAAATATCCTCTTACAACAGAAGATATTGCCACAAAGAAAATAGATGGTGAAAGTGCTACTAACGTTAATTCTGCTTCTGGTATTTGTAAAAGCACACTAGAAATATATCCTGCCCCAAAGAATAGCAACAAAGTTCCTATAAGACCTATAAGTGCAAATGTAGCAAATGCAATTTTGAATATTCTATGTGCTCCCCTATTATCACCTATAGCAGTTCTTTCTGAAACAAGTTTAGAGATAGCATTTGGAACCCCTATTGATGAAATGGTCAGCAATAATGCATATATTTGGTAACCACTATTGCAAATTGCATTTCCTGTATCTCCAAATCCCGGCTTATTAGTCAAGTACAACTTATATACCAGTCCTAATATTTTTATTAATACCTGCGATACCATTAAAGCTAAAACAGCTTGCATAAAACTTTCTTTCTTTTTAGGCTTTTCTTTATATCTTTTTGCCTTTCTTCGCATTATAAATCCTTTCTATAATAATTAGTTATACGCTGTTTAACATTATATTGATTTTATTCATAATATTCAAGTCCTTTTAAAAACATTCTATAATAAGTTAGTAATTTACTAAACATATAACAAGTTTACAATATTTACATAATTTTTTCAAAAACCCTTGTCTTTTCCTCATTTTTATAGGATAATATATATATGCGAATTTTGTATATAATAAGAAAGTGGTGAACTTTTTCATGAAATATATTGATAAATTTTTAAAATTTTTAGGCACAGATAGAAATACATTTTTAACTTATATTTTAACCTTATGCACAATCTATATTGTAATTGACCGAGTAGTTGAAATATTATTTATGTGTTTTTCTGGCATTGGCACATCTTACTGGGGACCTATCCAATATACTCTTGCATTAGCTTGTCCAGTATTTGCATTTTTATTTTCAGGCTCATCAAAATTTGTTAAAAATGACCCAACAAAAATTGCATTTTTTCATTTGTATTGTGTAGCATTATATCTAATTGCATTATCAATGTTTATTGGTTGGATTAACGAATTAGGTTGGCTCCTATTAATGTGTCTTCCAAACTATACTGGCATTGTTAATAATTTTCCAGAACTTATTAAATCAGCTTTTACAGCTATTTCAATATATTTACCAATTATTTCTGGACCTATCTTATTTAAAAAACTATACATGAATGTTAATGATAGCAAAGATTTAAAAGATTCCATTTTAGATTATGGTGGTATTGACTTATCACCAACCCCAGATAATGTTGGACCATATACCTGTGAAATTGACCTTTGTAAAGATAAAACAAGTGGTAAAACAATAAAAACTCCTGAAAGCAAAAGATTTGAATCAACTCTTGTTATAGGAGTATCTGGTTCACGGAAAAACTTCAATGGTATTTGAACCTATGATTGCCAAAGACATTGAAAAAAAGCATTTTTTTAAAGAAACTGCCAAAGAAATGGGCTTTACAGCATTAAAAACTGGTATTGCAACCTTGCATTGTCCTTATGATAATGACTATATTAACAAAAACTTTTCTTTAGCCATGTTACAACCAAATCCTACTAAGGAAAAATTATACAAGGCATATATGAACAAGTTAATATATAGTTCCTCTGGCGAGTATGTTTATAAAGATCTTGGTCTTACATACTTAGCTCCTGATGGAGAGTCAGCACAAAACATGCTAAATGTTGCTAAAAATTTTGATATTCCTGTTAATTTAATTGACCCAGCTAGTCTTACTTCAATTGGGCTAAATCCATTTGTGTATGACGACCCTGTTAAAGTATCAACTATAATTTCTTCTGTTTTAAGAGGTATTAATCCTACACCTCCATCAGAAGAAACATATGAAGAAAAAGTTGGAATGCAAGCTGTAGAAAATATTACAATACTGCTAAAAGAAATGTATCCTCATATTAAAGATGGCATACTTCCAACACTAGAAGACCTATTAAAAATGTTAAATGACTTTGATTTAGTTGAGGTTATGTGTGAAAAAATGAAAGCAATACCAGAACTTTCAGAGAAATATTCTATGCAATTAAACTATTTCAAAAAGAATTTTTACCGTAACTCACCTGGTAGGGATAATACAGAAAAATATATATTCTACGCAGTAAACCAATTAGATAGCTTATTACGCTATCCAGGAGTTAAAAATATTTTATGTAATAGAACTAATAACATTAATTTTGATAACGCTTTAAAAAATGGTGAAATAACAATTGCTTGTACAAGAAGAGGTGACCTAGGTGCCACTGCACATAAAGCATTTGGATTATTCTTAATTTTACTAATGCAACATTCTGTTCTTAGTAGACCTGGAAATGAAAGAACTAGAATACCTCATTTTCTATATATTGATGAATTTCCAACATATATCTGTAGAGCAACAGAACCACTGTTTACTCTATACCGTAAATATCGTGTTGCTACAATTATATCAGCTCAAAACCTAGCACAATTAGAAGGTGAAAATCCAAAATTCAACTTTAAATCTACTATTCTTGCTAATTGCAGTACAAAACTTGTATTTGGCGATAATACACCAGAAGATAATGCATGGTGGGCAAAGGAAATGGGACAACAAAGAGAATGGCAAAGTGGCAGAAATTACGATTTAGCTAAAGGACAATATGACGAAAAACTAAATGGCGTTAAATTTGGTTGGGCAGATATTATGGCTCCTGGTAAAGTACAAACCTTAAAATTTAAAGCTTGTGGCTATAAAACCAAATTAAATAATGGTAGATTCATTTCAGGTCAAGGTTCTGTAGATTTCCTTGCTTCAAAATATAAAGAAGTGCAAGAAACAAAAACCTTTAATTTTACCAAATTTACACCTGGAATGTATAGTGAAGAAAAAAAGAGTAAAAAATTTAATCGTTTTGATTACAAGTCTGTTGATTTTGATACAGCAACAGATGATGTTGACCCAATTCAATCAGATAATAGTCCATCAAAATACTTGCTAAATAATGAAGATGCTATATTGTTTGATTTAAGTGATAATAAAAAAGATAACTAAAATAAAAAGGAGCGCCTCCAAGTGAGGCTGCTCCTTTTTATTTTAGTATAATAATTTAATTTCAACTTCTTCCATTTTATATTTCTTTGTTGTTTCGTCAAGTTTAAATTGAATAAGTGATTTTTTTAAACTTTCCTCGTTCTGCCTTAAATCTGTACTAAAATATAAAATTATTTTTGGAATCTCCAATTTTCTTTTTACTATTTCTCTAAATATTTCTATCATGTGTTTATCATCTTCAGCAATAAAAACAAGTTGTGGTGCTCTTTCAAAACCAGAATCTAAAGTAACAAAATTTTCATAAAAGTCTTTGTATAACTTCATTTTTTCTTCTAATCTTTTTTCCCACTCGTCTTCTCTTCTTACTACTTCAAATAGAAAATCTATTGACTTTCCTGCCTTAGTAAGTTTGATACTTCCACCCGATGGTTTGAATACTTTACCTATTTGTTTTGCCTTCAAATTAGGCTTTACAGTATAAGAATCAAAAGCATCTACTTTTCGCATATAAGCAATAATTGCCTGATTTCCTGCTAATCTTTTCTTAATTAAAGCCACAGGCTTTGTATTGTCTGTAGGTTGCCATCTACACTCAATTTCCTTTGAATTTAGTAAGTATTTTCCCATTTTTTCTAGGCTATATATCCTATATATGCATTTTCCTTCTTCAGAAGCAAAATAATATCTTGTTAATATTTTACTTTTCACTAATTGTTCTAATTTATTGTTTAATTTATCTTGTGATTTTATATCTACCTTATAATATTCTAGTAATTGAAATAGCTGTCTTGATGTAATAAATTCAAACTCATTTACTAATTCCATAATTTTAAAGTGTACGTCATTAATATGTCCCATATTAATTTTATAGATAATTTGGTTCATAGAAACGTACCCATCTTTACCATCAAAAGTCTTAACTTCTCCTTCACGTATTGCAAAAGGAGACTTTGTAGTTTTAATTTCAGAATCTTCTACCATATAACATTCCTCCTAATGAAAAGTGCCATTCGTAAACTTACTATTAACACATAGTAAGCACTTTTCTAATAATTTCCTTTTTAATTTTACCATATTTTATTGTTTTTGTCCAATTATCTTAAACTTTCAATTTCCTCTTTGGTTAAATAACGCCATGTACCGCAATTTTAAATTTTTTACCTCTATATTACCTATCTTACTGCGATGCAGAGCCAATACTGGTTTCTCAATAGCCTCACACATTTTTCTAACTTGTCTATTTCTTCCTTCATGTATAACAATTGCCAATCTAGTTATATTCTTTTCTTCATCCCTTTTAATAATTTTTGCTTTTGCTTTGCTTGTTTTGTATCCATCAATAACTAGACCACTTTGCAACTGTTCTAACTCTTCCTTACTTACATTTCCCCTAACTGTAACTGTATAGGTTTTATCTATTTGATGTTTTGGGTGTGTAATATGATATACCAAATCTCCATCATTTGTTAAGATTAATGCTCCAGACGTATACATATCTAATCGCCCTATCGGTACTATTCTTTGTTTAACCTTAACTAAATCCATTACAGTATCTCTATTGAATTGGTCTTTGACAGTTGTAACATATCCGATTGGTTTATTAAGCAAAATATAGACCTTTTCCTCCTGCTTTTCAATCGGTTTACCTTCAAAACATACAGTATCTTTATCTGGATCAACTTTTACTCCTAAGGCCGTTACTACCTTACCATTTACGCTTACTTTACCTTCTAAAATGTATTCTTCTGCCTTTCTTCGCGATGCAATCCCGATTATCTGCCAAATATTTTTGCAATCTCAATTCATGCATTTAAATCGCTCCTTCCACATCCAATTTATTTAATACTTCAATAAAATATTCCGGTAACGGTGCTTCAATAAATAATCTTTCTCTTGTTATTGGATGATTAAATTCTATACTTTTAGCATGAAGCATTTGACCATACACATTAAACGGATTTTTTCCATTTGAATATACTGAATCTCCTACTACTGGATATCCTATTTGAGATAAATGTACTCTAATTTGATGTGTCCTGCCCGTTTCAATGTGTACCTCTACCAAAGTATAATTTCTCCATCTTTTTAACACTTTAAAATGCGTAATTGCTTCTTTTCCATCTTTTCTAACAGCCATTTTTTTTCTATCTTTAGTGCTTCTACCTATAGGCATATTAATTGTTGCTTCATTTTCCTTTATAGCACCTCTAACCAATGCCCAATATATTTTTTTCACTTCTCTTTGCTGTATCTGTCTACTTATCTCTATATGTGCCTTATCATTCTTTGCAACAATAATAACTCCAGATGTATCTTTATCTAATCTATGAACAATACCCGGTCTAATTTCTCCACCAATTCCAGATAAGCTGTCTTTACACTTAGCTAATACCGCATTTACCAAAGTGCCATCTGGATTTCCATTACCAGGGTGTACTACCAGTCCCTTGGCTTTGTTAATAACAATTATGTCATTATCTTCATATAGTATGTCCAAAGGTATATTTTCTGGCTTTAATTCAATTTGCTTTGCTTCTTCCTCATACATTTGAACAATATCATTTACTTTACATTTCTCTGAAGCTTTTACTTTTTTTCCATTTACAGTTATTTTTCCGTCTTCAATTAATCTTTGAATATTTGCCCTAGATAAATTTTGAAATTTATCGTTAATTAACTTATCTATTCTAATATTTTCATCTTCTTTAGCTATTCTAAACTCCTTCATTTAAAACTTCTCCTTCTAATATAAAAAGCACAGCAATTAAGCCGTGCCTTCAATTTTTAAGATTTCTTTTTAGCTTTTACTTCTTTTCTCCAATAAATTAAAATTGAAATAATTAAAATTATCCAGCCTAAAAAAATACATATATCAGCTAAATTGAATACCGGAAATTTAAAAATTTGAGAAACATCAATATAATCAACAACAAATCCCCTTACAATTCTATCTATAAGATTACTTATTCCTCCAGAAAGCATTAAATTTAATGACATCATAGTCTTTCTATCAATTCTATCTACTTGTGATATCATAAAGTGAATTATAATCCCTAAAACAAGTATATTAATCAATATAAAACCTATTGTATCATTCGCTCCAATTCCAAAAGCTCCTCCTGTATTTTCCACGTAAGTCAACTGTAAAAAACCATTCAAAAGCACTTTGCTTGCATCTTTTACATTAGCTACAACATATATATTAATTGCTTGAGCAATTAATATTATTACAGCTGTGGTTCCAAAAGCTTTTGTTAGTTTTCTTTTTTTCTCGTCTTCAATTTGCATTATAACTCCTTTTCTTACTCATTGCTAGATAGTCTTTCGTAAAAACAAAAGGCATCATCTGAATACAATAAATTATAATGAATATCTTTAGATATTAACATATTCAATTTAGAATTTTTATATATTAGAACATGTGTTATCTTATATTCCTTAAATTTAGTTTCATAATAAAGATTTAAATTAGATGTATTAATATAATCTGTAAAAATGTTTCTTCCGCCATTAAATTCTGGTGCATATAAATCCGCTCTTGAATCTATAAATACTGGAATTCCTCTATATAGCACATAACTTCCAAAATTGTATTCATTATATAAACGCATACTTTGAATATCAACATTATTTAGTATAAAATCACATGCTTCAACAGGATAATTTTTAGTTGATATAAATTTGTCATTGAATTTAGGTTTTGCCATGTATAAACTAACAATTAATACAACAGCTATAGTTATAATTATTCCTGGTATTTTTACCATATTTGCTTCCATTTTTCTGCAACCTTCTGGGTCATATTTTGATGTAAAGTTACATACTAAACGATTTAAAATTACCGAACAAATTAGTATAAACATAGACATTTGTCTTCTTGTGCTTAATGCCATTAAAAGAAGACCTCCAACCATGAAAAAATCACGCAACTTGATTTTTGTATCTGTCAATAATAGTATTGCAAGAAAAATAACTAACACGCACATGAAATCTTTTGCATTAATAAGAACCATAGGTAAATGTTCGCTTATACTATCCATTGTATTACCTCTTAGAGTATTAATTAAATATGTATATGGTGTATCTCCAAGTGGTGTTAATAAGCCCGTAAAAGCACAAATAATTGCAATTATTATAAGTCCCTTTACATTATCATTTTTCTCAATACTAATCTTATATGGATGCTCTCTGCGTTTATTTGTTTTTTCCTCCGCAATGCTCTCTTTTTCTTCTAACTTATTTATTTTTTCTTCATATTTTAATGCCTTTTCTTTGCTAATTTTTCCTTTAGCAATTTTTCTACTGTATCTTTTTATACTCAATTTTCTAAAGTAATTTTTGCTTGTTAAAACTGCTATTACATATTCTCCAATATATGGTAAGAATAACACAAAGAAAAATGGCCATACAGCTAAGTGGACATTTGCAATAATTATTGGAATAATTATTAATGCAATTCCATAACGTTTTTTCTTTGTTTTTAAATATTGCTCTATAAAATAAATTGTCCATATAAACAAAATAAATGTAAGCAACTGTGCTCTTGCGGCAACATATCCTTTAAGTAAATACATTGCTCCGAAGTGTAATTAAAAATGATACTAATTTATTTTTTGTTAATTTATAATTTACAAAATAAATTGATAAACCCAAAATACAAGCTAATACCACAGTTGAAATAAATATTCCTAAAAATCCGCCTAAATTATATGTCCAATAAATAAATACATCATACGCCCAATGTGGAAAAGTATATGGCAAATCACTATGCCAAGAAAATGGATCCATTCCACCATGTAACACAGAAATTCCATTTTGCATGATATATTCACCTATTTTAATAGTATAAAAAGTATCATTTTGCAATCCTACTGGACAAAGAGATATACAAAATATTACAACCAATATACTAGTCAAAATAAAAAATATTAAATTCTTCTTTTTTTCCATCTAACTGCTCCTCTTTTTTGTGTATATCTTATCATAACTTATAAATACTTACAATACTTTTAGACCCAAAAATAGATAGGAAAATCCTATCTATTCTTGGGTTATATTTATTTATTAAGTTATATCTAATTTACATTGCTTGTTTATTTGTATCTATGTCTTCCATTTTACTCCCATCTTCTTCATTGATGACTTCCATACTTCCTATAGACACCTCATAAGCAACTCTTTGTTCTACTGTTCCATCTTCAAGCTTTTTTTCATACATTCTTGATTGAACTCTACCAAAAATTCTTACACAGGTTCCAACTTCTATGTTTTGACAAAATCTTGCATTTCTTCCCCACGCTATACAAGGTATATAATCTGATTTATTATATGCTCTATTTACTGCAAGTAAAATATCTGCAATTTCTCTCTTAAATGGTGTTTGGCGATAAATAGGTGGTTTGCAAATATAACCATTTAAAATAACCTCATTTGAAACCTCTTCTTTTATTGTTTCATCTTGCTCTTCTGCCGCTTCTTCAACTGGTAAAATATCCTTTGCAAATACTGTAAGTACCAATCTATTTTTTGTATTGTCATAAGTATTATATGAACGAAATTGACCTTTTACAATAATATTACTACCAACTTCTAAATTTGTTCCAGTTAATAGTCTGTCTGAAACTGTAATTGGTATAACATCTGATGTACCACTTAAACGTGGAACCTCTAAATTAAACAAGTAAAAACTTTCTCCATAAACTTCATGACTAAATTTTTTTTCATTTGCAACTTTTCCTACTAAAACTAAGTAGTTATTTTCTGAATAATTTGTATCCATATTCACAATTTTTCCTCCCTTATATTATTTATCTATTGTAGTTTATTCATTTCGTTTTAGCTTTAGAATTCCCGAATTCCAATTTATGTTATTATTATACCATCTTTTTCTAGTTTTGTCTACATAAAAAGTTTATTTTTTTATTTTAATGTGTAATATTTTCAAAGTGTTTCTAGGAGTTCGTCTGTTTTTTAAGTAATTATGTGATTTTATTTCACCCTATTTATGTATTATTAACAAATTTAGAAAAGATATGCAACGTTTCCAATGATTTATTCTCATTTGTATCTAGAGAATATGATGACTGTAATTTCTTTTCATTAGCTGTTACTTGCAACGTTGTTTTACTCATTTGCCAATTATATGATACTGTAAATAAAGCCACTATAGTAAAAACAATAACCAAATATGATACAATTTTTGCTCTATTAAATAAAAACAACATAAAAAATCCTCCTTGAGCTAAGCTATTACAACTTATTCTCATAAAGTATTTTTTATGTCGTTAATTTTTATTTTAATATATTTCCATTTACCATAGTCATAACAACATTTACAGCTTTTGCATTATATACAATATCTGCAAAAATATCATTTACGGGTCTAGTTAAATCTGTATCTAAATCTATCAAAATAATATCAGCTTTTTTTCCAACAGTTATACTTCCAATCTCATTTGCTTTATTTAATGCTTTTGCACCATTAATAGTTGCCATTTTTAGCACTTCATATGCTGGCATAAAACGTGGATTTTTAAAATATCCCTTTTGCAGTAATGTAGCAAATTTCATTGTTTCAAACATATCTAAATTACTACCACTTCCCTGTCCATCCGTTCCCAAAGTAACATTTACACCCATATTTCTTAATTCTTCTATATGTGCAATACCACAACCTAATCTTAGGTTACTTACTGGACAATGTGAAACATTTATATTCATCTTTTTTAAAATATTCATATCGTACTTTGTTAGTTCAACACAATGAGCTAAAATTACATTTAACCCTTGGAAATATTTTTCTAATACTTCTGATGGATAGGTCACTTTATATACCTTTTTAATTGTTTCTACTTCTTCTTGGTTTTCACAGAAATGCATATGAACATTTAAATTATATTTTCTAGCTAAATTAGTCGCTTTTTCTACATACTCTGGACTACAAGTATACAAACCATGTATACCTATACTAAATGTTATATTCTCATATTTATTTTGATATTTCTCTAATAGTTCTTCTAGTTCATTTATTCTTTGAGCTCCTTGTCCATCAGTATCCATTAGAACTCTTGTAAGTTCAATTCTAATCCCCTTCTCTACTGCTGCTTTGATAATATCTTCTGTCATAAAATAATGATCATTTATGGTTGTTGTTCCTGAAGCTATCATTTCTTCGAAACTTAATTTTGAAGCATTATAAATATCATTAGCGGTCAACTTTGACTCAATTGGCCAAATTTTCTTTTCTAACCATTCCTGCAAAGGCAAACCATCTACTATCTCACGAAATATGCTCATTGGAACATGAGCATGAGTATTTATATATCCTGGAAGCAATACCCTTTCTTTTGCTTCAATTATTTTATCGACGTTTTCATCCAACTGCTGTCCAATTTTTATTATTTTATCATTTTCTACCATAACATCACAGTTGTTTTCCTTTTGAGCTCTATTCTTATCCATTGATATTAAAGTTGCATTTTTAATTAATATTTTCATCATCTTCACCCTTACTTTTTTCAATATAGTCTAAATCGAAGTAAAATTCTACACCATTATCTCTATTGTATACACCATATGCATTTTTATAGTTGTTCATAATAGCTTTTACTAAAGAAAGCCCTATTCCAGTTCCGCCTTTCTCTCTATTCCTTGAAGTATCTATCTTATAAAAACGATTCCATATACGATTTTGATTTTCTTCTGAAATTGGTGTACCTGTATTATAAACATATATTCTTGCTTTTCCATTTTCTCTTTTTTCAATTCGAATTTCAATTAGAATATCTTTATTTCTTTCTTCAACATGCTTAATTGCATTCGTTACATAATTTGTGATAACTTGCTCTATATAAAACTCATCAGCATATACATACACAGGTTCTTTTGCTTCAAATTTAACTTTAATATTTTGTCCCTCTAACATTACCGATGTTTTTCTTATAACTTCTCTAATTAATTCTGTCATATCAAATTTAATGTTATTAAATTCTCTCTTGCCATATTCCAATTTCATTAGCTCCAATAATTGTTTTACTAACTTATCCATTTTATTTGCTTCATCTAAAATTACTTCAACATAAAATTTTCGACTTTCCTCATCGGTGATTACGTTTTCCTGTAGTCCTTCTGCATATCCTTGTATCAAAGCAATTGGTGTCTTTAATTCATGCGAAACATCAGAAATAAACTGTTTTCTCATTTCATCAATTCTCGATTTATGTTCTATATCCTTTTCAAGTTCTATATTTGCTTCTTTTAATTGATTAATAGTCTTTTCTAATTTGTCTGACAAGATATTAATGCTTTTTCCTAGGTCATTAATTTCATCATCTGAATTTTTTTCTTCATATTTTCTACTGAAATCTAAATTAGCCATTCTTTTAGCGATATTATTTAATTCATAAATTGGTTTAGTAAATTTACTAGATATAACAGATACAACAATGCCACCAATAAAAATTGTGAAACTTCCTATCAGCAATAAGAAATTATTAGAAATTTTAACGCTCTCTTGTATAGAGGCTATTGGTAATCTTATATATAATTTATATCCATTATCCAAGGTTGCAGAAAGTAAAATTACATTTAGATTTGTTTTTTTATCCTTCACCTTTTTTATATATAAATTATTATCCTCATATAAAGTGTCTCTTTTAGAAGCGTAGGTTCCCGCTTCTTCCGTTTCACTAATTTGTCCAATTGTATCTAAAAAATTTTTATTAGATGAAAATATATTAAATCCCTCATCTGTTTTTATTATCATATCAAAATTGTTATTTAATGCTACCTTATCTAACTCCAATTCCAAATCTATATTTTGATTTTCGTCAATATTATTATAATAATTATTTATATTTTTATATACACTTAGTAAAGAATTTCTTTTAGAATGTAAATAATATGTTTCTAAAACCACATTATTTAGTAAGATAAGAAATACAATTATTATAATAACAACTATAGACAAAGTTAGAAATAGCTTCATTCGTACAGATTTTAAAGTCTTCGGTGTTTTCACTTTTTCCTCCCTATTTCACTTCAAATTTGTATCCTATTCCGTCTTATAGTTTTAATATATTTACCCTTTTTGCCTAATTTGTGTCTAATTTTCTTTATATGGCTATCTATAGTTCTAGAATCTCCATAATAATCATAATTCCATACATTATTTAAAATTTTATCTCTTGATAATGCAATATTTTCATTATCAACTAAATATTTCAACAGTTCATATTCTCGCAAACTCATTTCCACATTTTTGTCATCAACAGTTACAGTTCTACCTTCTGAATCAATTTTTATTCCACCATAATCCTTTTCTTCTTTTCTAGTATTTCCATATGCTCTTTTTAATATAGCTTCTACTCTTGCTACTAATATTTTAGGACTAAATGGCTTTGCAATATACTCATCAACTCCTAGTTCAAATCCAAATAATTCATCTTGTTCTTCTCCTCTTGCCGTTAGCATAATAATTGGCACACTAGATTCTTGTCGAATTTGTCTTAAAACTGACCATCCATCTAATTTAGGCATCATTACATCCAATAGTATCAAGTCAATATTATCATTTTCTTGCTCAAATACTTCTATTGCTTTTTCTCCGTCTTCTGCCTCAATAATCTTAAAATCTTTTTTAATTAAAAAGTCTTTAATTAATTTTCTCATTCTCGATTCATCATCAACAACTAATATTGTGTATTCATTCATACTTTTGTCTCCTTTATTCACTGTTTTCGCTTATTATATTTTTTATTTATGTCTATTATGTGAATTCTCCCTAAACTTAGTGCTAAACAATTATTTACCAATCATTTCTTTTATCTCCGGCATTAATTCCTTTGCCTTCTTATATCCAATTTGATAACATTCTTCTAACTTACTAATATCCAAAAGTCCTACTTTTTCTATAGGTAATTCAATAATATAATCACTTTCTTTTAGATTTTCTTCAGCAATTCTCCCAGTCATAATATCTAATGTTCTTAGCAAAATACTATATATATTACTTTTTTTACTCATTTTTTCTTCTTCAAATTTAATTGCAATTACCTTATCTGCACCTAATTTTTTTGCTTCTTTAACGGGTACATTGTTTAGAATTCCCCCATCTAAAAATGAATGACCTTTATATGTGCATGGGGCATAAATTCCTGGAAAAGAACAACTAGCTCTTACCGCCTTGCTTATACTTACATTTTTTAAATAATATTCCTCTTCATGTTCATTGTTTGTAAATACAAATTCTTTACCCTGTACGATATCTACTGCCGGTATAGCAATTGGCATTCTTATATCTTTAATATTAAACATTCTCTTATATCTTGCCACTTCATTTACAGCTAATTCTATATTTTCTCCAGACCTTGTACCTTCAGGTAAAAAAGTCTTATTCTGTTTTACATGTGTTATAAAATATTTTGGACTTGTTTCAATTAAAACTTTTGCAAATTCATCAAATAAATCTCTCATTTCTCTTGTTGTATAACCCATAGCATATAAAGCCAATACAATACTTCCTGACGAAGTTCCGCTAATCACATCTATAGAAATATTTTCCTCTTCTAATGCCTGTATAACTCCAATATGAGCAGCACCCTTAACGCCACCACCAGACAAAGCTAATCCTAGTTTCATTTTTACCCCCTATTTCTATAATAACAGTAGCATAAAAGTAGGGTAGACACAAGACCATACCCTACTTTTTTTCTAAACATTGTTTTAACAATTGTTGTAAAAATGTTGTATCAACTACAGATTCAATACAGGCTTTTAACATATCCTCTGCTACAATATTTTTTATATTGAGCTCATAACCATTTTTTAACGCCAATTGTCTAATAAATTCTCTAGTTGTTCGTCCATTTCCGCTCTCTAAAAGGATGCAATACGTTTAATTCAGCCATATAATATGCGAGCCTTTCCGCCAATTTCTCTTTGTCATAACCAGCTAAATAATTTTCGCTTTTCAATTGATTCAATGTGTATTTTAACTGTTCCTCAATATATTCCCATTGAGCAAATCTAAAATTATCCTTGGCTATATTTTCTGAGCGAAAAAGTCCCGCAAATGGATAGATATCTTCAAATAAAAAACGATGTATAGAAATAAAATGTGCGCTATCAAATTTGCCTGTAATTCCTTTTTCTCTTAAAATAAGTAATTTTGCAGCTGTTATTTTAGTTTCATATAAAAATAAATCTTCATTATTTTTAATTTCCAGTTTATTTTTTAATACATTACTATCCTTATAACAATAAATTGAATTTCTTGCTTCATAAAGGTCTTTCATTCTATTGTATGCCCTCCATTGTTGTTTTTTGAATGGTGTTAATTAATTGTTCCATATTAATTTCTCTACTAGAATATTTTTGTAATAAACTTACATCTTCCTCCGATAAGCACATTCCCTCTATAGCTAAATCTCTTTTTATATTTTCAATATCTATATTAAATTTCTCGTTCACCACATCAACCTCCTTTTATCCCATATATTAATATTATACCACAAAACGCTATAAAAATCAGTAGTTTTCCTGAAAAAACATAAATTTGCCAAGCCTATTACCTTTATGCTATAATTATATTAGGTTTTATTTATTCTTTAGAGGAAGTGATGGTTATGAAATTTTCTAAACACTACATTAGCTCTGATAAGCAAATTAAACAATACAAAGACCTATGTAAAGCAGTGTTAAATAGTCAAAAATTTAAAGATAATATAAAAGAATTTAATATTCCAAAACAAGACATAGATTTATACTTAAGTTATTTATTTTTGGAAAATACAACACAATTAAATTTATATATGTTGCAAATGATAAAAGAACCAGATACTACAAACATCCGAAAAATTTCTTCACAAATTTTAACATCAATGTATAAACAATTATTAAGACCTACTGGTACACTTACATCTTTTATTTCATTGCATAATTCTAATTTTAAAAATTTAAATACTAGCGCAATAGATTTTGAAAATCCTTTGTTAGTTTCCACTAAACAAGTGGCTAATGAGTTTGATAATAATAGAAATAGCAATATTGAATTATATGCAAAAAATATGTTATGGTCTAGTAGATTAGCTAAACAAGCAGAAGCTGTTAGAAAAAATATAGTAAAGACCAGTTGCCCTAATCCTGAAAATTCGAAAGAAATTTTTGAATGTACAAATGCCTATGATAGACTTAAAAATAAACTATTAACTACTATAACAAAGGATGGCGAAGCACTTTCTGAAGCATTTCTTCAGGATTATTCAAGTTACATATATGGTGATATTGAAAGCAAAAAAGTTTTAAAGCGCACAGCTACTTATAAACAAATAAATAAAATAATTATGGACACTAAATCATCTAAAAAATACAATATTACACCAGATAGCTTATTCAAATATATATCTTGCATGCAAAGTACAACTTATTTATATCAAATTAAAGAAAAAAATATTGATTTAATTGTCCAACAATACGCTAATTTAACAAAAGCTGATAAAGCTAAAAATATTAGACTTTCTAGAAGTATTGACCCTCTAAAATCAAAGGAAAAATATAATTCTGATTTTACAGTTAATATTTCTAAATATAATACAGATTTCAAGGTTCACTCAGACTCCCGCTTTTTAGATGATCTTGAAAAAAAATATAATATTACTTTAGAGGAAACTAAAATAGCTACACCATTTAAACCATATATGGTATACCGTTTTAGTCAATTACAAAGATCTCAAATTGAAACCTTGGCTAAAAGCAACATACGCCATACTCCTACACAACAAGCTATTTTAGATTATGAAATAAATCGCTTTAATACCGAAAAGCAAATTGTTAAAGGAGGTAAGGAAGAAGATGTTAGATAAAAATAAAATAAAGTCTCTATTGAGTCAAAAAAAATATGATGATATTTTAAATATATTAATGGATGAATATCGTTCTATTCTTCATACTTTTTTTAAGAAAAATAATATATCCTTTTCTAACACTGATACTATGCTAGATTTAATTTTAAAATTAGAAGCCTTTTTTCCACAATATAAAGGGTTTGCAAACTTGATGTCCACAGCTTTCTTTTCTGAAGATTTATCTAGCTTTAATAAAATCAATACACTTTTAGATGGATATGAACAAATTTTAACAGAGTTGACATAATTTTGTTTCTTTGTTATAATATATTTAGCATTATGTGTTTTTATATAAGGAGTGAGCATTATGGAAAAAAAACTGATTAAAGAACTTCAGCGTATCACCAAAACCAATTACACTTCTTTAGAAATTTTATATTTTGAGTTTATTGGCTCTCGGTATAGATTAGAAAAAATTTCTAAAGATGCTGAATATTTACTTTTTCAGCACACAATTTTCTCTGAAGGAAATGATCAGAGTTTTCAGGAAAACTGCTCAGATTTGGCTGACTATCTTAAAGCCAATTTCTAGGCTCTAATCTCTTAGAGATATTCTCTAGGAGATTTTCTTTGCTTTTTTATTTTAAAAAAGGTCATAAACTGATATATATCAAGTTTATGACCTTTTAAAATCTCTTAGTTTTGTGTAAATGGAAGAACAGCAATATGTCTAGCTCTTTTTACAGCTAAAGTAATTGTTCTTTGATGTTTTGCACAAGCTCCTGTTGCTCTTCTTGGTAATATTTTACCCTTATCATTAATAAATTTTTTTAATTGATCTGCATTTTTGTAATCCAATACTAGATTTTTATCGCTACATAAAGGACAAACCTTTTTTCTTACTTTTCTAAATCTAGGATTGAAATCATCATCGCCATTATTTCTATTTCTTCTATTGTTTTGCTTTTTATCAGCCATCTTTCTTACCCCCATTTCTCTTAGAATGGTAAATCATCGTCAGAAGATACCGTAAACTCTGAGTTTGCGGAAGCTACTGTACTTCCAAAAGTATTTTCGAAGCTTGATGATTCTCCGTCTCTTTTACTATCAGCAAAATATGCCTCTTCTGCAACTACTTCTGTAATGTAATGTTTTACACCATTTTCGTCATCCCATGTTCTTGTTTGGATTCTACCAATAATTCCTACCTGTTGTCCCTTTTTGAAATATTTACTACAAAATTCTCCAAGTTTGCTCCAAGCAACAATATTAATAAAATCTGCTTGTCTTTCTTCTCCTTGTCTAACAAATCTTCTATTAACTGCTAAACTAAAAGAAGCTACTAATGTATTATTTGTTTGTGTATATCTTACCTCAGGATCTCTTGTTAAACGACCCATTAAAATCACTTTATTCATTAGCTTTTACACCCTTTCTATTATAAAGGCCCCCATGAAATTTATTAATCTTCTTGTCTTACAACTATAAACTTCATTACTTCATCTGCAATTCTATATACTCTTTCAAGTTCAGCTATTAAAGTTGGATTTGCTTCAAAATAGAATACAATATAGTATCCTTCTTTTTGCTTTTTAATTTCGTATGCTAATCTTTTCTTGCCTAATTCATCAACTTTTTCTAGCTTTCCGTCATTATTAATCAAATCTGTAAATTTAGCAATTAATGTTTTAATTGTTTGCTCTTCTACGTTTGGATTAATAATGATAACACTTTCGTATTTGTTCATTATTTTACACCTCCTCTTGGCTTATAACCTATATATTTAATATAGGTAAGGATTATAGTTTTCACTATTCCAACGTTGAAATTTTATCATATTTGTGCCAACTTTTCAAGTGTTTTACATAAATTTTGTGAATATTTATATATTCATGGCTATATATTGTAACAGGTGATATTTTGTGCATGTTCCAAAAATAAATTTTTTAATTTTATCCATTAAAAGAAGTATTATTCCTACTTGTTTTTGTTTGTTTACTATTTGTTTAATTACCTTTTCTAAAGATAATTTATTAGCAGCTAAACAGGGTTTAAACTTGTGGGCAAACTCTGTCGTACCCTCATTGTTTCCATTTTTTATTGCAACAGAACTACTATGCCATACAAATATTATTTATCACTTAGGCAATCTTTTAAATGGCATTATGCGCCCTTTGTTTAATGTTCCTGGAGAAGGTGCATTTGCTTTTATTATGGGAATTATTAGTGGTTATCCAACTGGAGCTAAAATTGTTTCTAATTTTAAAGAAAAAAACATTTGCACCATGGAAGAATGTGAAAGGCTTCTTGCTTTCACTAATAACTCTGGTCCACTTTTTATTGTAGGTACAGTTGGTATAAGCTTATTTGGTGATAGTAAAACAGGATTTTTGCTACTTTTCACACACATTCTTGCTTGTATTACAGTTGGATTTATTTTTCGTTTTTGGAAAAGAAAAAAACATACATATTATCGTGATTATGCTGATTCTTCAATGAACTCTGTTAGTTTTGGCAATTTAGGTGACGTTCTAGGCTCAAGCATAAAAAATGCAACCAACACTGTCGTTATGATAGGTGGTTTTGTAGTCTTATTTTCTGTTATAACATCTATGTTACATAATAGTCATTTCTTTGATATAATTATATTTTTCACTTCACCTTTGTTAGCTAATTTGGGTATAGATAGTCATTTTTTAGAAGGTTTATATACTGGAGTTATTGAACTTACAAATGGTGTTCAACAAATTTGTAACTTACCTACTAAAAATATTTCTTTAAGTATTTTACTTTGTTCATTTTTATTAGGCTTTGGTGGAATTTCAGTTGCATTGCAAGTGTTAAGCATCACATCTAAGAATGGAATTTCTATAAAGCCATATATTTTAGGCAAACTATTACATGCAAACTTTGCACTGTTTTATACATACATAATTTTAGCTAATACAAATCTTTTTAATTTGAATATATAAAAAGAGCATAAATTTGCTCTTTATTTGTCTTTTAATTTAATGACATTTAATTTTTTTACTTAATTTTCAATTGTTTCTTTATAACTCTCAACTTCATACGAAAATCTTAATTTCTTAACCGCTCTATTTATTCTATTTTTTATTGTACTTTCAGGTTCTTCTAATATTTTTCCTATCTGTCTCGAAGTTAATCCATCTGAATAATATAGTGTAAGTACTATTCTTTCCTTATAACTTAATTTTCTTATTAATATTTCAAAGTCCATGTCATCAATTTTTTTCTCAATATCACAATCAAAACAGTTTTTGTTTACGTAAACTTTCTCTATATTTTCTTCTAGGAATTCATATTTATTATACGATTTGTTATATACATCATTGCAACAATTAACTAATATTTTAATTGCCCATTTTTTAAACGCCTCTTCCCTTCTTACCGTTTTTATTGATTTATATATTTTTATTATTGTTTCTTGAACCACTTCATTAATATCTATTTCATTTTTTAAACGTATTCTTGCCATTCTATATAAATCTTCTGATATTATTTTAATCAATTTAGTAAATGCCTTTTTATCCCCATTTTTTGCTCTTTTTACTAATTCGTTCACTACTATAATCTAATCCTTTCAATATTTTATATAATTTTTTATATTTAAATTGCATATAGTTAGATTTATTTAATTACATTTTTGTTAATATTTTTTATATCATGAGACTAAGTTTTATTTTCTAACTGTCTATTTAATATAGAATACAAACTTGTATTTATTTAATGTTTTTGTCATTAAAAATATTAAATAATTATGTTATAGTAAGGAGATTATATTTATGATTAATATTTCTATAGTAGGCTATGATTCTCAAAATATTATTGCAATAGCAAATAGTATTTTTCCATTTTGCACTGATGCCAGATTAAATAAGGTTATCTTTATTTCACAAAACATTATTTCTGATTTAATTGAATTACAAACTGATTTGATAATTATAGATTCACATTTTAAAAAATTTCAAGAATTATCACTAATTAGGGAAATAGAGAAAAATTTAACTATGAATCAAAATATTGTTTTAATAACATCCAATCACTATTTAAATACCGAAAAAAATAATAGTAATTCTATATTTGACTGTATATCTCCCAAAGACTTTAGCTTTGGTCTTCGTAATATTTTATTTAACTGGTCTCTTAGTAGAAATGACTTATATATTATTATTCAAAACGAATTAATACATTTAAAATTTGATTTAAATCGCATTGGCACTACCTATATAATTGATATAATTCAATTTCTTTATAAAAACAATATATACGATTACATTAACTTTAATACATATGTGTATCCTGTGTTATCAGCAAAATATAAAAGAACAATTAGTTCAATAAAATCTTCTATTTCTAATTCCATTGATGAAATGTTTTATGAATGTGACATATTAACTTTTTCTAGTTACTTTAAAATCTACAATAATGTTAAATTAAAACCTAAAGACATAATCTATGCCATACTATTTAATATATATAAGAAAAATCTCCATCAATTGTGATGGAGAAAAAAGAAAAAGTACAGTATATAATTAATTTACCATATCAATTCATAACATATTGATAATCTATATATGCACGACGATATGGTCCTGATGAAACACTAGAAGCACTACTAATATCAAACCAAAGTCTTATTTTTTGGCCTTGCCCCACATAAAATGTTGGCACACTAAAACTAGATGTTACTCCTGTTACGCCTTCTTCGGTACAACTTTCAGTAATTAATGCTCCTGTTGTAGCGTTATACACCTTAACAGTCAATGCCCCTTTCGAACCACCATCTGTGGTATGAAAATTACCTGAAACTGTTACATTTCCAGAATTCAACATGGTCTTAACTGGTGTATACGTGCAATCAGTTAAATTCATATCCCCAACTGCATGAACACCATAATCCCAATTATTTTTATCGGCAGCAAACACTATCGAAGTCATTCCTACCAATATCAAACAAGTTACCACTATGCTAAATAACCGTTTCATTGTCTTTTCCTCCTGTCAACAATCCTCAGTACTTTTTCTTTTTATATCTATAATCTATTTATATTTATAAATAGATTTAGATACTATTAATAATGATTCAAAAGAAATAACATATTAATGTTAACATATTATTTATCATTTTTTCTGAAAAGTTTAAAAAGTTTAATTTATACACTCTTACTTCACTTTTTCAAGTTCAATATTAACCTTTTCTCCTCTATAATCCAATATTACCTCAATTTTATCTGTTGAATCCTTCTTTGTCATTTCAAATGTATTGTAATAATCAAATGTATCATCATCTATACGATTAGCAGTTTGCTTTCTTCCAACTGTTAAATCCAATTCAAATCTTTTTCCATTTGAATTTGTAACATAAGTTGATTTAACATGCTTATTATTTTCATCTATTTCTTCTGTTAATATTACTTTTAATTTGTCATCTGATATTTTTTTAATTTCTTTTGAAATTCTTAAATTTTCCTCTTCTGTAATATTAGGATTACTTAATACTTGGTGTAAGTCATTTATTTTGTTTATGTAATCTGCATCATTCATTGTGTCTTTACAGTTTTTTATAATTGTTCCAAATTCAAAACCTGTATCGCTTACTTTAGCACTATATACTTCAAAATTTTCATTATTAGTATTAACAACCTTATAACTTTCACTTGTCCTATTATACATTTGCTCAGGAACGCTTAGTTCTATGCTCCATTCGCCTTTCAGAACTATAGAATCTTCTATCTCATTATCCATTATATGTTCTGCTAATCTTATCCCATTAAACTCTATTTTTATTTTTTTAACCTTTGGATATTTACTACCATAAACATTGTACATTATCTTTATGGTATTATCTGTTTTATCATAACTTACAATATTCACTCCACTATTAATATAATTTTCATTAAATTCTCCTTTTTCATATTGCAAATTACATTTTTGGCAATATGACTCAAAGTCTTCTTTGTTTAAATTTTCAAACAATATTTTGCTTTCTCCATCTGTTATCACCAAATTCTCTAATTCAAACAAATGCAAATCCTTCAAATTCAAATATTTTTTAATTTCATTTTCAAAATTAAAACTAAAATTTATGCACAAATTACTATCATCCATAACAAAACTATCAATATTTGGTCCTACCTCTATGTTATCAACTATAATTTCGTTATTTTCTATAACTTGCATTTGTTTCTCTTGAATATTTTGTTCTATATTAGCTACATACCCATTTTCAACAGCTGTACCAATTCCACCATCAAATATAAATTTTTTTATATTTTCAAAATTACATCCTGCATAAACAGCACCACCAGCTACTCCCAATATAACAACAACACTTGCCACTTTTCTTAAAAAACTATGCTTTAACATTTCCGTTGCTCTTTTTTTGGAATTATAACCTGTTGTTTTATCAAGCATACTTTTTACTTTTTCTTCATAATCTTTTGGCATTTTCAAGTTTCTTTCAAATTCATTAAACAATATATTATCAAGTTTATCATAACTTTCATTTTTCACTATATTCACCCCTTTTATCGTAATATAATTTAATTTTATCTTTTGCTCTCCTTAAATTAGTTTTAACCGTATTTTCATTCATATCTAATATCTTAGCTATCTCTTTACAGCTAAACTCATTACTATAAAATAAACTTATAACAAGTTGTTCTGTATCATTTAGTACTTTCATTAGTAACTTAAAGTCTATAGATGAATTTACAACATTAGTGAACGGTTCCAATTCTTTATCAAGCTTTTGCTCTGACAGCTTTACATTTTCCATTACTCTCTCATTTTTATATTGCTTTTTATAAAATAAATTGCATTCATTTATCAAAATTTTAATTATCCATGTTTTAAAATGTTTTTTATTCCTTAGTTGTGTAACATTTTTATACGCAGATAATATTGTATTTTGAGTAACATCTAAAACATCTTCATAATTATTTAATCTGCACCTGGCAATCTTGTACATGCTTTCTTTAGCTTCCATTACTAATTCAACAAATTCATCATCTATACTTTTATTGGTTCTACATATTAGCTTTTTCATTGGCTTTTATTCATCCCCTCTCTTTCTTCTTACATAAATTTAGTTAGAAATTTCTTAATATATTAGATAACTTTTCTTTACCAAAAGTTTCATAAAATAAAAAAAGTGATAAAAAAGTTTTCATACATCTTTTTTATCACTTTTCATATATATTTTTCTCTACTTTCTTTTATCTATAATATATGTACTTCCCGGAGTTATTTTTGCCAAATGCTTTACTTGTGCTCCAACTTCTCCAATTTCTAGTATGTTGTGGAATTTGCGGTTACAAGTATCTACAACTCCAATTGAAATAGATGTTAGTGGAAATTGTTCAATAATATTACGTCTATTGGCAACCTCTACATAGCCTCTTTTTCTATCTTCTTCATTAAAGTATTGTAATACTTTAGAATCAAAATTCACTATTATATTTTGACATATTTTTTCGTAATCATTGCTCGAATCTACAATTGCTACAAAATCATCTCCACCAATATGTCCAACAAAACTGCTTCCCGAATCAGCTGTATGAATATACTCTAAAATAGTTCTAGCAGTAAATTTGATAATTTCGTCTCCCTTGATAAAACCATATATATCGTTATATGCTTTAAAATTATCTAAATCAAAATATAATACAGCAAAATTCTCTTTATTCAATAAACGTTTCTTTAATTCGGCATGTATCTGTACATTCCCAGGTAAACCTGTTAAAGGGCTTACTCTACGATTTATATACATAAATCGTACTATATTTTTTATTGTATAATACAAATATTCGTTATCTATTGGTTGAATTAAATAATATTCTACCGCATTTTTTAGAACGCTTAAAGAGTGTTCTAATTCTCGTTTTGAAGAACATACAATAATTGGAGTAATACTATTATCATCATCTGCTCTAATTTGTTTACAAACATCTACAACATCCCTATCTATATTGTCTTCATTGATAATGATTAATGCAGGAATATTTTTTAATGCAATTTCGATTTCTTCAGTTTTTACACTTTTAAATTTAAAATCTCTTTCAGCTTTGAAAATTTTTTGTATTTGCTTTATCATTTCTGTTTGATTATCAATTATAAAAATTTCTTGTATCATATTTATCTCCTAACCAACTTATTGTCCTGATGTGTATGTATATTCTCCTTCATAAGTTTCAACTGTATCCTCCGTGCTGTAAGCTTTTATAACAATTTTATTGTATCCATCAGCCATTTTTTGACGATGTTGCATTTCAGGTCCTGGTGTATTGTTTACAGTATAGTCCTGTCCATTTAGATTATACTCTATATGATCTATAGCCGTATCATGTTTTGCAATTATTAAGAAGCTATCTCCATCGGCATATACCTCTATTGTTGGTTTTGTTCTTCCCTCAAATGTTTCTTCTCTTTTCGTTGTATTATTGCTTGAATCTACAGCAATTACGGTAAATGTATTTTTTCCTTTTAATATATCAACATTAACTTCTATTGTTTTATTATCAGCTCCTGTTGGTTTTACCTCTGTTTCATTATCATCATTCCATCTATATGTTACATAAGATAATTCAGTTTCATCTGTAATTGTTAACTTAATGTAATTTCCAACAATATTCATGTCTATTTTGGGTTTTGCAATATCTCTCCCTGTTTCAATTGAAAATTCTTTATTGTATGTTGTTGATTTTCCTGTTACATCTGTAACTTCAATATTAAATGTATTGTTTCCAGCAGGTAAATCTATTTTTTCTGTAATGCTTGTACGATTTTCCCCATTTATAATTACTTCTGTATCTTTTTCTCCATTCCAATTATATGTGATAGCTTCAATTGGCTTAATATGTGTTGCTTTAATAACAAGATATTGTCCTTCTCTTTCAATACTAGCAACAGGTGCTGCATTTGCTACTTGGCTTGTATACTCTGATTTTTTTATTGTTGCATAAGTACCCTCTCCAACCAAAACCACACCAAAAACAAGTATTGCTATTGCAAAAAACATTAATATTTTATCGATTTCTAATGTTGTTTGTTTTTTATTCTTTTTCTTTTTTTCCACATATAGAATTTGATTCATTCATTCCACCTCTCGTTACTATTTTGAAATTATATCATAACTGTTTTTTATTGTAAAGAAAAAATGAACTCAAAGCTTTAATTAGCTTGAATTCATTTTTTCATTTATTTATTACAATACATAACGTTTAATCAATATAATTCCACCTGCAATTGTTGCTAATACAATTCCAATTAATCCAAAGTAAACTACTGTTGCTCCACCAGTTTTAATTGAAAGCATTACTGGTGCATCGTCAATATCATCTTCGCCTTCAACCTTATTGTTTGGTGTTGAATCTATATCCTTTGCTCCAAATTCATTATAATCTTCGCTAATTTCGGCAACGTTTGTCTTAACTCCCATGTTTTCTGAATTATTAATCCATGTTAATATAATTTTAACATCTGCACTTTCACCTGGTTGTAATAAAGTTCCCTCTAATCCTCTAGTTGTTACCTTTCCATCTGCTTCTGTCCAGTTTGGATTGTCAGCTTGGATAAACTCTAAACCATCTGGAATATAATCGCTAATTTCCTTAGCATATCCAGCGATTTCACCTTCATTTGTAATTTTAATTGTATATTCAAATTTAACTGTTGTGTTTTTTAATTTCTTTCTATCTAATTCAACTTTTACAATTGGTTCTGGATTTTCTAAACCAGTATGTCCTGTATCTCTTTCAGTTGTTTCACCATCTTCAGTAACAATTACTTTGTTAACCCATTTTAATAAAGATAAATCAAAATATTGTACTTTTACATACTCTTTATCAATATCATCTTCACCATCTTTATTGTTTCCTGGTGTTGAATCTATATCTGGTGTATCTGTTTCATTTCTATCTTTATTGATTTCTGCTGTATTTATTAAAATTCTGTCTCCTGGTAACATTTCCTCTGTTACTTTAAATGCAACCTTTACATCTTTGTATGCTGGTGTATCCATTTTTTCTCTATCAAATGCTTTGATTATATTATCCTCAGCCTTATCTTTTGATAGATAATCTGTTGTAATTGTTTTTCCATCTTCTGATAATTTCCATCCATATTGTTTGTTAATTTCATTATCTGCTAAGAACTCTAATCCATCTGGTACATCGTCTCTTACGCTTTCTGCATAGCCGTCCATTGTACCTTCATTAAATACTCTAATTGTATATGTTACAATATTTGAATTTGCAACTAATACTGGTTCTTTTGTATGTGTATAAGTAACTTTTCCATTCTCATCTACACTTACTTGTGGTATTCTTGTTGTTACTTCAGTATCATTAACTGCTGTAATGAATTTTCTTAATGCCAAATCAAAATATTGTACTTTTACATATTCCTTATCAATGTCATCTTCACCATCTTTATTGTTTCCTGGTGTTGAATCTATATCATCTACTGGTTTTCCATTTTCGTCTGTATCATCATTAATTTCTGCTGTATTTATCAAAACTCTATCTTTTGGCAATATTTTATCTGTTACTTTGAATGCAACTTTTACATCTTTGTAATCTGGTGTTTTCATAGCAACATTGTCAAATGCTTTAAGTAAATTATCTTTGCTGTTATCTTTTGATAGATAATCTGTTGTAATTGATTTTCCATCTTCTGATAATTTCCATCCATATTTCTTATTTGTTTCATTATCTGGCAAGAACTCTAATCCATCTGGTACATCATCTCTTACACTTTCTGCATATCCGTTAATTGTACCTTCATTATATATTCTAATTGTATATGTTACAATATCTGAATTTGCAACTAAAACTGGCTCTTTTGTGTGTTCATAAGTAATTTTTCCATTCTCGTCCACTTTTACTTGTGGTATTCTTGTTGTTACTTCCTTGTCATTAACTGATGTAATAAATTTTCTTAATGCTAAATCAAATTCTTTTAATTTGATATATTCTTTGTCTATATCATCTTCTCCATCTTTATTATTTCCTGGAGTCGAATCTATATCCTCTACTGGTTTTCCATTTTTATCTGCATCATCACTAATTTCTGCTGTATTTATAATTGTATTCTTTGATGCATTTGATTCTGTAACTTTTAAAGCAATCTTTACATCTTTATATTCTGGTGTGGTCATTTTGTCTTTATTGAAAGCTTTTAATAAGTTATCTTCGTCTCTTTCCATTGATAAGTAATCTGTTGTAACAGATTTTGTATCTGCTGATAATTTCCAACGATATTGTACGTTTATTTCATTATCAATTATAAATTCTGTTCCTTCAGGTATATCATCTGTAATTTCTTTTGCATAGCCATCTGTCTGTCCTTCATTATATATTCTAATTGTATAAACTACGATATCCCCATTTGCAACAGCTACTGGTGTTTTTGGATGTGTATATGTAATTTTTCCATTTTCATCAACTTTTACTTGTGGTACTCTTTCTTCTATTTTGTTATCATTAACTGCTGTAATGAATTTTCTTAATGCTAAATCAAATTCTTTTAATTTGATATATTCTTTGTCTATATCATCTTCTCCATCTTTATTATTATTTGGAGTTGAATCTATATCATCTATTGGTTTTCCATGTTCATCTGCATCATCACTAATTTCTGCTGTATTTATAATTGTATTCTTTGAAGAATTTGGTTCTGTAACTTCAAACACAACATTTACATCTTTATAATCTGGTACAGTCATGTTTTTTGAATCAAATGCTTTTAATAAATTTGTATTATTATCATCTTTCTTTAGATAATCAGTTACAATACTCTTACCATCTTCTGTCAATTTCCATCCATATTTCTTATTTGTTTCATTATTTGGTAAGAATTTTAAACCAGCTGGAATATCATCTTTTACTTCTTGTGCAAATCCAGAAACTAATCCTTCGTTATAAATACGAATTGTATATGTTACAAGGTCTCCAGACTCTACAACAAGAGGTGTTTTTTTATGTTCATAAGTTATTTTTCCGTTTTCACTTACTTTTACCTGTGGTACACGATCAGTTACAGCTGTTTTATTAACTGCTGTAATAAATTTTCTTAATGCTAAATCAAAATTATAGTTTAATCCTACTTTTTGTTCTGCTGTTTGTAATTTCTTTTCTACCATCACAACTGGTTGTTCACTATTTGTACCACTAACAGTCCAGAAGTTTGCTTCTGATTCATAATAATCAACCATTAATTTTAATGTTACTTCTGTTACATTTGATGTTTTTGGAACTGCTATGTAAAACTCTTGTCCAACTAAGCTTTCTATTGTTTCAGTTTCACCTGCTTTAACAGGCTTTCCTTCAGTTCCTTTTTTATATAAAGTGTAATTAGTAATAGCTTCATTGTTTTGATTTAATACTGATGGTCTTAAGGTATAAGCTAATTCAGATTCTTTTTCTATTTTAAATGGTCCAACAACCACATCATCATCAATATATGTTGATGATAAATTTGTATTTAGTAATTGTACTGGTGCTGTTAAATGTCTATTTTCACCTGTACCATATTTATTTGCATTTATCATAGCATTATTAACTAAGTATGTATATAAAGTTTGTGCATCTTCTTGTCTTTTAGACTCCATACTATAAGCGTTATAATTAGTTGTACTATCTTTTTCGCTAATTTGAATTGCTGGCAAAGTATTTCCTACATTATATATATCATCTGGATTTGTAAAATGCCAAATAGCAAGTTGTTGTATTACCTCAATATCTGAATCTGTTAAATTTATTTGACTAATTTCAAATGGAGGTACTAAATCTGCATCTTCTAATTGAGCTTTAAATGCTGCTTTTAACAAAGAATCTCTCATTTCTTGTCTTTGTGTTTCATCTGGATGTTTAGGTAGATACATATTATCTAAAATCCATAAAACTGCATTATAATTTGTATAAGATACTTCTGTTTCTACACCACCTATATTAAGAGTTACTGTATTTGCAGTATCACTTGGTAACGTACTCTTATAATTAGAAGGAATATCTCCTACTTTTTTCATATCATAAGTTACATCATAAGTACGTTTATCCGTTGGTTCTGTAATTGTTCCTCCAAAACCAGGTCCACCCTTAATACAATAAATTGCGTTATTCCACGTTACTCCCCCATTTAAGTATTCCACAATTTTCCATAAATCTAAATTTCTTGCATCTCCTCCAGAACCTACTCCTATTCTGTAAGCATATCCATCTTCTCTATTTTGTACAATTCCAAGTTCATGAGAAGTTGTTGCAAAAGCAGATGCCGGAATAGCAAACATTACTAATGTCATAACTAGTCCTAATAACACTTTACTTCGTTTCATATTCTTACCTTCCTTATTCAAAACTATTATTATTTTACTATGTTTTTATCTTAAGTCAATAGCATAATTTGACAGTTTCTATCTGTTACTGTCAAATTAACACAAGTACTATTACGGAAGCATTATTCCGATGTTTTTCTACATTAACATTACAATTATATTACATTTTACATTATTTTTCAATAAGTTATGTAAATTTTATCTTGAAAGTTCTTATTCCCTAAGCTTTGCTCATGATTTGTAAATATTTTTTTAAAATCCATTGACTTTTTTGCTTACATTTGTTATTATAATAGCTGTAAATAACTTATGCGGGAATAGCTCAGTTGATAGAGCGCTGCCTTGCCAAGGCAGAGGTCGCGGGTTTGAGCCCCGTTTCCCGCTCCACTACAAAAAAGATGAATAATTTTTTATTTTTTATTCATCTTTTATTAGTTCTTAACATACATTATATTAATGGCGCCATAGCCAAGCGGTAAGGCACGAGTCTGCAAAACTCTGATTCGTCGGTTCGATTCCGACTGGCGCCTCCAATAAGTCATTCAAAAATACACCACATACGCTTTAACAGAGCTAGTGGTGTATTTTTGAATCTTATTAAATTTCCAATATATACTTCCCTATATTACAAACTAAATCCGAAAAATAATCCCACACCCCCTTCTTATCAACAGTATACTTACAAAGAATATTTACATTGCAAATATTTTTATCACCAATCATCACTTCCAAATTTCCTACCACAGTGCCTTCCTTAATTGGTGCTTTTATGTAATGAACTACATCTATATTGCAAGTTAAATTTTTTAATTCACTATTTTTTATAGGATATTCTGTATTAGATATCTCCCCTAATTCTAATATAATTTTATCATTTTTTCCTTTTTCAATTTCTATTAAAGCTTCCTGTTTTTTCTTTTCATTATTAAAACTTCTTTTTAACTTATCCTTTATATTTACAATTTCATAATTTTTAAAAGTATACTCTATCAAACTAATGCTATCTTTTGTTCTATTTCTTTTAGTATCTGCACCTAATACAACTACAACAATTTGCCATCCATTTCGCGTTGTAGAAGTTACAAGACATCTTCCTGCATTATTGGTAAAACCTGTTTTTACACCATTTACACCATTTAAAGTACCTAATAATTCATTTGTATTATTCAAAACTATTGGAGAATTATTAATGGTTATTGTGCATGTATTTGTATTTACAATTTTAGCAAATTTACTATTTTCTAGTGCATAATCTGTTAATATGGCTAATTCGTATGGAGTTGTATAGTGGTCAGTATTATCTAATCCATGTGGCGTTACAAAATGCGTATTTACCAAATTTAATTCTTTTGCTTTTTGATTCATCATTTGTGCAAATTCCTCTACACTGCCTCCAATATGCTCAGCAATTTGTACTGCCGCATCATTTCCGAGAGCGTAACATTAATCCATAAAGTAAATCATTTAATGTTATTTTATCTCCTTTTTTTAACCCTAATCTTGATCCACCTGTATTTGCAGCTTTTTGTGATACCTCAATCAAATCATTTAAATTACCTTTTTCTAGCACTAAAATGGCAGTCATAATTTTTGTTGTAGACGCCATTGCTCTTTTTTGATTTGCATTTTTATCAAAAATTACTGTTTTTGATTTTCTATCCAATACAACTGCTGCCTTTGAATTTATTGTAGGTTCTTTTACAATATTTGCATCAGTTTCTTTTATTTCGTTCCATATTTCTTGTATTTCTATATTTTCATGTTCTTCTTCATTTGCATACACACTTATCTGGACTAAAAATATTACTATTAATGTAATAACTAATAATTTGCAAAAACTTTTTTTCATAAATAAAACTCACCTTTATGAATTTTATTCATAAAAATGAGTTTTATTATAACTTATTTATAATTCTTCTATTTCTGCATAAACAATATCTATTACATGATTTAAAATATCCTTTGGTACTTTTTCCACTTCTTGATATGTTCTACTTTCTAAGTCTAAGGCCCTTATATGTTCGCATAATATTACGCCTGTAGTCTTTGTTCTCTCATCTAATGAAACATGCAATGGAAAATTATTATCAGTATTTGTAATAGGACAAACTATTGATAATTTTGTTTTTTCATTAAATATATCATTGCTTATTACAATTGCAGGTCTATATCCAGCCTGTTCATGCCCTGATTGAGGATTAAAATTTATTTTTATAATTGTACCTTGTTTTACCATACTTCTCTTCCCTTCATTTCTCCCCAATCCACTTCAATTGGTTCATATTCGTCTTTATAGTTTTCAAATAATTCTTTTATATTTCTTCTTTTTCCTTTAGCCTTTTCCATTATAACCTTCCCATTCTCGACAACTATTGTTATTTGTTCATTTTCTTTCCAATTAACAGTATCTAATATTACTTTTGGTATTCTAACTCCTTGACTATTTCCCCATTTTTGAATTGTAGTCGTCATATTTTAGCCCCCTTTTTGTATATACTTAGTATATACAAAATTTGTACCTCTTGTCAAGCCTTTTATTCTATTTAAAACATATAATTTTACCTAAGTATTCAAATGGTTACTAACAATTTACATTATTTTTATACTATTCGACAAATTTCGATTGTATTTGCTTTCTTGCATGCTTATATTATGAACAGGTGAATTCAAAATGAGTTTATATATGATAGGGGGCAAATATATGAGCAAATTATATACAGAATACTTAAAATTAAAGAATAAGGATAATACAACAATATATTTATTTAAAAGTGGCATTTTTTATATTGCACTAAACGAAGATGCCACAAAAATTTCAGAACTTTTTGATTTTAAAATAACAAATTTAAACGACAGCGTTACTAAATGTGGATTTCCTCAAAAAAGATTAGAATACTATACAAAACAGCTAAGCAACTTTAATATTCCTTTTGAAGTTATTGATTTAAACTATTCAAAAATTGAAAATTACTCCGATTATTTAAACAACATGAAAACACAAAATATTATTCAGTCTATAATGGCCATTGACATGAATAATATTAGTTTTAAAGAATCTTTTGAGTTTCTAGACCAGATTAAAAAACAATTACAAGAAATTTATAATTAATTGGCAAATAAATTATAGACTCGTTTTGAACTTTACTTTTTCTATTTCTATTACTTCAACTTCTAATTTTTCATCCATTCTTCTAATTTTTCCATAGCAAACAATAATATCTCCCGCTTTTATATGTCGATACATATAATCAGCTTCATCGTCTAGTCCAAAAACGTTTAATACTGAATCATTGTTTAATTTTATAGGACATTTCGCTATAGATACATGTTTTTTACTATTATATATGAAATCAAACTTTATCTCTTCTAATACTTTTCCACTTATTACACACTTATTCATATTTTCACCTTATATATAGCATAAAACACGTATCTTCGTAAATTTACTACCAATACATGTTTTATTGATTCATTTTTACCTAAAGTAGGAAGGAATAAACCTCTTTAATATCTAATACTTCACTGTATGCATTCCGTAAAACACACAATCTCGAATAATATTAGAGTACGGCACGGAACCCGATGTTATAGTTCACATTGGAAACAGAGTTGTTACCATTGCGGTAGCATGCTGGGTTAGAACCTGAAGCATTATTGCAAGAACCGCCACGAATGACGCCCGCCATCTGATTTATCCCTATGTTATTATTATTCTTCCGGCAAATAAAACAGCTTGCTAGTTAAATTGTGAACATCTGCATATTTAATATATCCAACATGCCCACACAGGTATAACTTAGCCTCTTTACTACTCATTTTACCATTTTTCACATTTTCTTTTAATATTTTTATCTTTTTTTTAAGTTTCTTCTTTCCTCTGTCTCTTACCTTCATTCTGTATTCATTAATTTTGTATCCACAAAAATTAACACCTTGTTTATTCTTAAATATTTGAGTTTTAGAGTTTAACTCTAATTTTAAATTTTCCCTTAAGAATTGTCTTATTTTTTCTAATATTAATTTTGCCTCATTTTTAGTTTTTACAAGAATTATCGAATCATCCATATACCTAAAATAATATTTAACCTTCAATTCTTTTTTTATATATTGATCTACTTCATTTAAATATAAATTTGCAAATATCTGTGAAGTATAGTTTCCTATGGCTATACCCGTTTCTCCCTTATTTGAATAAATAATTTGTTCTACCAACCATAGTACCTTTTTATCTTTAATTTTTTTCTTTATTATATTAAACAAAATATTTTTATCAATGCTTTGAAAGTATTTAGCAACATCCATTTTTAATATATAGTATTCATTCCATATTCTTAGGCAATGCTGCATTGCTTTTTGCACATCACATACTGCTTTGTGCGTTCCCCTGTCTTTTAAACAAGCATAACTTGTTGATATAAAAGTTGGTACATATAGATCAATGAAAAAATTATCTACTAACCATCTATGCACGACCCTATCTATATATCTTGATTTTTCTACTTTTCTCAATTTAGGCTCTCTTACATAAAAGATTGAATAGCCTCCATGCTTATATGTACCATTTTTTAGTTCTTCCAATAAATATCTAATATAATCTTCTTGTTTAATTTCAAACAAAATGATATCTTTTTTATAACGCTTATTTTTCCTACTCTCTAAATGAGCTCGCATTAGATTATCGTAAGTTAAATACTCATCAAATTTATTTCTTAATGTTCTGGCCATAGAATTTTAAAAGACCTCCTACTAATTTTCCTAATTCATATATTAAATCTGAAGCTACTTTAAAACGTTTCTCGTCTATCCACTGATTTTTATACATTATTCTCAAGAAAATTCTTTGAACATTAAGTTCAGCATCTATATAATTGATGTAATTTATTTTTTCCTCTGCTCGCACCTTGCTTAAAAGCATAATATTTTCAAGCATTTTATACATTGCTGTTTTATATTCGGTTCCAATACTAAATTTCTCTGTACGAGGCAACTTCATAATTACTTCAATCATATATTGAATATATTTTTCTGACTTTGGAATTAATATCAATTCTTTTTTATTATCCGCCATACTAATAAACCTCTACTATTTTATCGTATGTATAATGTCACCTCTTCAAACTATCTACTCGTATTCTATCATTAAACAAGGTCAATGTGCATCGCTAACAAGCGTTCAGGTCTACTTGATGTAAAGTACGGCACGGAACCCGACGAGATAGTACACAAAGGAAACAGAGTTGTTACCATGGCGGCAGCAGGCTGGGTAAGAACCTGAAGCATTATCGCAAGAACCGCCACGAAGGACGCGATATGCAGTGCCTTGTCCGACTTCTTCCGTCCACTCCCATACATTTCCTGCTATGTCATAAGTGTGATATGCTTCTGTTTTTTTACTTGCTCCTGTTGTATATTCGGTATATGTTGCTGTTTTTGCATCTGTTTGCTTTGCTCCCCATGGACTTATATACCAATTACTTCCACTTTGAAATAGAGTTGCAGATCTTCCTGTATATGTTGTTGCACTACTTGCATAATTACCCCATTTACTTGAATTTTTCATGTCTGCTTCTGTAAAAGTTACTCCATTAGCATTTGTTGTTCCAATAAATCTGTTTAACATTACATCCCATTGTGTTCCTGTTATTAGTCCACTTGTTACATAGTCTGAATGTTTTTCGTCTGTATTGTACATGTTTTCTGCACTTTTCTTACTATTTGTTTGGCTGATAAATATCCATGGTAATTCTCCTGCCTTTGATTTTGGTATTCCTGCTAGATTATAAATTGAACTAGAAGATATTTGATTTCCTGTATATTCTGCTATTGTGTCTGCTAAGCCGGCTTCATATCTTCCTACATAGAATCCTCCATATTTGGCTACTTGCATCATTTCAGCTCCTGCTCCGCTTTCTGCATCATAGCCTCCATATACCATGCCCCAACTTGTTTTTATATATTCTGCTGGTGTACATGGTATCCATACAAATTGGTTTCCTACTAAACTTGTTGTATATTCCCATGTTGTTTTATCTGTTGTTCCATCGTATGCATCTGCTGGGTCGTCTGATATGATTACTCCGTTTGTGTAATCTCCACCCACGTAGTAAAAACTTTTTGGCACTGGAAATGTGTTGCCTTTTCCATCTGCCACTGCATCTACAATTGTTCCTAACCATTTTGCTGGTGGTTTTACGTGTGTTCCTGCAGGTGTGGTTGGTGTGTTTTCTGGTAAACCGTAATTTCCCATATAGCTTTCTATGCTATCTAGTAAATTTTGTTCATTTAATGCCGCTTGTTGGTATGCATCAACACTAGCTTGTGCTTTTTTTATTAGCCCATTGTCTCCTAATATCATTGACAAACTTACTCCAGCCAAAATAAGTAGAATGATTATAGTAATAATTAGGGCAACAAGGGTTATACCCTTTGCTGATTTGTTGTTCATGTTTTTTCTCCTCTTCTCTTTTGAATTTTCCTAATTATTCTATATTATGCTACTATATGACATTATATTTGTGTTTATTTTATATTAACTTTTTTATTTTGTCTAGTGTTTGAAGGAAATATTTACTAATTTTTTATATACAATACAGTACGAAATCCGATGTGATAGTACACCTCATAATCTTTGAGAGTAGAATAACGCCAACACGCTGGACTAGTATCTTGATCATTCCCACAAGAACCACCACGAATGACGCGATATGCAGTGCCTTGTCCGACCTCCTCCGTCCATTCCCATACATTCCCTGCTACATCATAAATATGATATGCTTCTGTAGACTTACTGGCACCAGTTGTATATTCGGTACATGTATTTGTTTTTGTTTCCGCATTTATTTGTTTTTCTCCCCATGGGCTTATATACTCACTACTTCCATTCTTAAATAATGTTGCTGACCTTCCTGTATATATCAAGTCATTATTATAACAATTTCCCCATTTACTTGAATTTTTCATGTCTGCTTCTGTAAAAGTTACTCTATTAGCATTTGTTGTTCCAATAAATTTGTTTAACATTACGTCCCATTGTGTTCCTGTTACTAGTCCACTTGTTACACAAGTATTTTTTTCATACATTTTTTCTGCATTTGCTTTACTATTTGTTTGGTTAATAAATATCCATGGTAATTCTCCTGCCTTTGACTTTGGTATTCCTGCTACATTATATCCTGGACTATTTGAACCATCGCTTAATTGATTTCCTGTATATTCTTTTATTGTGTCTGCTAACCCTGCTTCATATCTTCCTACATAAAAACCATTATATTTTTTAACTTTATCTATTTCATCTTGACTTGGTCCCGATTTATCGTATACACCATAAACATATTGACTTTGACTTTCCCATTCTGTCTTATGATATTCAGATTCTGTGCATGGTATCCATACAAATTGGTTGCCTACTAAGCTTGTTGTATATTCCCATGTTGTTTTGTCTACTTTTCCATCATAGGCATCAGCTGAATTGTCCGATATAATTACTCCATTATCTAAATTCCCTCCTACATAATAGAAGTTCTTTGGTACTGGTATTGTGTTTTTCTTATCATCTAATACTGCATCTACTGTATCTTTATTCCATCCATCTGGTAAATCTACTTTTTCTCCTGGTAATTTTAGTTGTAAATCCATATAATTTTCTATACTATTTAATAGCTTTTGTTCATTTTCGCTACTCTCTTTGTATTTGTTTACACTTGACTGTGCCTTGTTAATTAAACCATTTTCTCCTAGCACCATTGACAAACTCACTCCTGCTAATATTAGCAATATAATTATTGTGATTATCAATGCTATCAATGTGATTGCTTTGTTACTTTTCAAGTTCATTTTTATACCTCTTTCCTTTGTATTTCTAACATAATTACTATTTTAGCTTATCCATCTTTAAGCAATATTATGTAATTCTATGTTAATTATTTAAATACATTTTATATTATAATTTTGAATTTGTAAAGTACAAATGAAAAAAACTTACCTTTGTATGGTATTTTTTTGTTCTTCTCGCTAATGTAGTATCTATTTCAATACACTAAACTACCTTTCACTAGCCGTAGGCAAAAATATATAAAATTTAATAGTGAGTTCGACCTTGAAGCAGTTATTCATTCCACAAGTTTAGAATGTGTTCATTAAAATTTGAAAGGACTGTTGTCCAAGCGCCTTGGAGAACGGAACGGCTAAATTTTCATATATTTTTGTGTAGGCGGTAAAGTAGGCTTACCTTTGCATGAATTTTATAATTACACTTGTAAATCAAAAAACAATATGCTATAATGTAAATACTAAAGAGGAAATTATGTGATAACCAAGTGTTTCACGCAAAAAACAGAGGAGTTGCAGCTCCTCTGTTTTTTTGGCTAATTGTCGTGCTTGTGTTTATCTAGCCATTTGCAGATATAGTAACTAACTACTTCTACTCCGATAGACACAAAAAAGGAAATTATGTACTCCAAGCGTTACACCTCCCTCTGTTGTGGAGAGCCGACAACGAATATAATTGTATCATAAAATGTTAGCTACTTCTAGTAGTAAATAAAAATTATTGCTTAAAAAACAATTTTTTACTTGCATTATATTGAAAATTATTATTGTTACTTATTTCATAGGCAATAAAAATATTGTAATTATCAATGCTACCAGTGTAATCGCTTTGTTACTTTTCAAGTTCATTTTTCTCCCTCTTTCTTATGTAATTTTATGTTAATTTATTGAATATGTTTTATATGATTATCTTGAACTTGTAAAGTATAAATAACAAAAAACTTACCTTTGTATGGTAAGTTTCTAGCCGTAATCAACAATATTTACGCTCTCACGGAACGACTAAATTTTCATATATTGTTGTGTAGTCGGTAACATTTCAAATACTTTTTCAATAAAAATGTTAAAAAATATGGAAAAGTATAGAATTTTCCATTAAAGCCTATATTTTTATTACACAACTTTATTCCGTATTTAATATCTTCATAGTATTCGCTATCTATCAATTTATTTAGTGAAATAGTAGCATTATCATTAGCTTTAACTTCAATTGGTATTAAAGAATTCCTATCTCTTATCATAAAATCCATTTCTATGTTTTTTCTATCATTTTTATAAAAATATAGGTCAAAACCTGCCTTAACCAGCATATCTCCAATAATATTTTCATATAAGGCTCCCTTGTATGTATTCATATTCTCATTATTTCTTAAATCCTCTTGTACCTCTTCATCCAGTGAACCAATTAATAGTCCTGTATCAGCAAAATATAATCTATAATTATCTGGGTTATAATTTCCCTTTAACGGCAAACTTGCTTGTTCCATTGCATAACAACTATTTACAATACCTGCATTTTCAAGCCATTCAATAACACCAACATATTCTCTATTTCTAGCACCTTTTTCTACTCTAGATATTTGAAATTTCTTGTTTTCATTTCCTAAAAATACTGGTATTTTTTTATAGCAATTTAATATCTTTGTTTTTTCTAATCCTCCAGCATATTTGGTTATATCTTCCTCATAATCTAATAATATTTGTTTTTGCATTTTTAATACGCCACTAAAGTTTTTATTTTGAATAAATTTACTTACTATCGCCGGCATTCCGCCAACTATCATATAATCTTTAAAATGCGACATCATTACATTAAATTGTGTGTTACTTAAAGGCTTTAGTTCAAGCATTTTTGTATATAATTCATTAATTTGCTCGTTCTTGTATCCTTTTGCCCATAAAAATTCTTCAAAATCTAAAGACCTCATAATATAATCTTCCTTATTTCCAACACTATTTGATTCAATTTCCTTATAATTAATTCCCATTAAGGAACCAGAGCAAATAACATCGTATCTTCCATCTTCGTGAAATGCCTTTAGTGATGTAGCAGTACTTATACATTCTTGCATTTCATCAAAAAATATTAATGTATTATTTTCTATAAGCTCTTGCTCTGGCATTTTTAAAGTTATATTTTTTATAATATTATCTACTTCAAACCCTTCATTGAATATAGTTTTAAATTGTGGCTGAAGTGCAAAATTTATTTCAATAAACGTTTTATAATTATTCTTTCCAAAATTTCTAATGGCATTTGTTTTTCCAATTTGTCTTGCACCCTTTATAATTAGTGGTAATCTATCAGAATTATTCTTCCATTCAATAAGGTAATTATCAATTTTTCGCTTTAATCTTTCCATTTTTCTTACCTCCTAATTATATTTTATCACATTTTTCATAGGCATTTCAATATAAAAAATCACATTTTTCATAGATTTTTAGCATGCATTTTACACATTTTTCATAACTTTTTTTATCTGCCTACAAAAATTTGTACATAAATTTTTCCATACTTTGGACTATTTACAACTGCAATTCCAGTATAATTATAGCTAGTATTAATTATATTTGCCTTATGGCTTTCTGAATTCATCCACGCATCCACTGCCTTCTTGTTGTCTAAATTTCCAGCAATATTTTCTCCTGCTACTTTATAGCTAATTTGTTCCTTTTTTAGCATCTCGAATGGTGTTCCGTATGTTGGTGATTGATGTGAAAAATATTCTTTTTCAACCATTTCCTGTGCTTTTAATCTGCATACATTTTGTAAATCATCATCTATTTGTAATAAATTCACTCCCGCTTCTTTCCTCTTTTCATTAATAGCCTCAAAAACTTCCTTTTCATCCTGAGTTAATTCGCTAGTTATTTCATCCTTGTCACTTGCTGAAACATTTATAGTTCTATTTTCTTGCTTTTCCTCTGTTTGTTTGCTTTCTTCATTATTGCTCTCTGTATTTTCTTCTTGTTTTGTTTCATCTTTAGTTTCTGTATTCTCTGTTGTTTGCTCATTTAGCTTAACTTCACTATTTGTTTGCTTTGTTGGATATATTGGTTTAACATAGTCTGCATAAACTGCACCAATTATATCCTTATCTGTTTGAATTATGTACCAATTATCAATTTTTGCAAATACTCTTATGTATTGATTTCTATATACTTTTGAAATTATCTTATACGATAAACTTGGCCCCTGTCTTACATTTAATGCCCTTGCAGTTACCAAACCTGTAGAAAATTCTGTTTCTTGATAGTCCTTCATTGCAAAACTACGATTAAAATAACTAATAACCCCAATTAATAGCATAGTTATTAGTAAAATTAAAATTTTTTTCTTATCCTTCCTTTGTATTCTCATAAAAAAACCTCCTTTATATTATTATAAGGAGGTTACCCAGTTTTTTATTTTTTATTCACTTTTTTTAAATTTTTTTATTTATTTTAAATCTAAACTAACAGAATATATTTTTGTTGCATTATCAAGTTCTGTTTGCCTTGTTTCTTCCGTTCCAGTGTATGACTTTAAAATTCTTATATTTCTAAAATTTAAACTATTTACATTGCCGTATTCATCATAATATCTTGTAAATGTTAGTTCTACATTTTTATTTTCTCCTGCTCTTACTACAATCGGTTCTAAATAAAAGCCATAAGGTTTTCTATCTCCCCAGTCTGTAGCCAAAATAATTTCATTATTTTCAGAGAAATCTTCTATTACAACTACATCATCTGTTTTGTTTCTTATTTTCACAGAATAGGTCATAGTTTCATAATCTATTTTAACATTATTTATTGTAATTTTTATATAGTCATCTTCGTACATTTGGTCTACTTTGCTATTTTCTATATAGCCACGTATCGATAGCTTCAAATTATCGTTTTCATTTTTTATTACAAAACTTTCTTCGTAAGTTTCTAATATCTCATTTGTTAAACCTGACGCCATAATATCATTTAATATTGTTACATCATAAATATAATAATCATTTTTATTAGAAAAATTTTGTATATTATATATCTTTTTTTGATCAAATACGCTGTCTACATATTCTATAAAGTCATCCTTATTTGGATATACATTTTCTTGACAGTCTGTACTTAACATATTGTAAGCTCTGTCATAATCTTTATCATTGCACGCATTTATAAAATTATTTATAATTTCTTCTATTTTACTTTGGTACTTTGTTGGAACCACAGAATCATCCATTACAGCCTTATGTGGTGTATATGTGGTTATAGGTTGAGCTTCTTTTGATAAATGTCCTAATATATAGTTTATAACTAATATTATGGTCCATATTACTAAAACAATAATAATTGCCTTCCCATATTTTTTAAAGAAATTCCTTATTTTTATTCTTGTGTTTGCTTTCATACTTCACTCCTCTTACATAACCTGGAATGACAATTCAAAGTCGTTAAAATCTTTTTCATGTATAATGAATTTTTGTTGTAATGTTGTATTATCTTCGTTTGCTACTGCACTTCCAATTAGTACGGTTAATATATAATACTCACCTTGTCTTTCTATTCCATTATATTGTACTGACATAAATGATGGGTATCTTGTTTGTATATAACTTGTAAAGCTATATAATGTTGGAAAATATTGATTTTTAAAATCTGCATACAGAATGTTATATGCATCTTCGTATCTTCCACTTTCTATCATTGTTATATATTGATAAAAATATGTATACATTCTGTCTTCCTCACCCATACTTTTTAAGTTCACTAGTTGTTCTTTGTCTATTTCTTCTTGGCTCATTTCATCATCTTGTAGGTTTTCTTCTTGCTGTTCTTGTGCATATTTGTTAACCATTTCCTCATATTCTTTTTTTACTTTATTATTATTTATTGTAGGAGTTAGAATTTTTTTGTTATATATACTCAAATTAAATACTACCAAAATTAATAATATCATTGTTAATAAAATATTAGTCTTGTTCATTTTTTCTAACATAAACTTTCTCCTCCTACTTAATTATAATAATTGGTATGTCTCTAAAATCGCTATTACTTAAATAAACTTTAAATTCCAATTCACTATTGTTGTCATATATAAGTTTTACTTTAAAACTTATATAATCATTATCTTCATCTGCATAAGAATCATCAACAATTTTTGCTTCAACACATTTAATATCATTATTCTTATATATCTGTATTTTATTAATAAAGCTTGCAAAATCATCAGATGTTGTTAAACCTGTTTGCATTGCAATGGTATTTTTGTTGTTTTCAAAATATTGTTTCAATGCTGTCTTATTCATTCCAAACGTATCTGTATAAAATTTCTCAAAACCACCATTAATTAAATCCTTTACTTTATCTGTAGCTTTATTAATAGCTATATCCCCTTGATATTTTTGTGCCACAACGCTCATGTTATCAATAGAATTTATTTGCTCTTCCACTATATTTTGTTCAGTATTTGTTAAATTAGCATTATTCGCAATTTGTTCTGCTCTATATTCATATACATCATAGTTTGTATTTGGTTTTACACTAATTAAATAAATTAATATTCCTACATTTATAATAATTAAAAGTATCAAAATATTTTTTAATTTTCCCAATTTCATCTCTCCTTATCGATTCCACCATTCTATATGACCAAACACATGATTGCCAATTCTGTATCCAACTCCACTACTTATTGCTTGTTCTGTTTTAGAACTTGGTACACCACTGTCAACAGGATTACAGAAAAATAATGCTTTACCAGATGATAATTTTACAGGGTCTGCTCCAGCAAGTGCAGCTTTTACAGCATTTCTTGCTTCATCTGAAATTTCTCCATCCCAATTAACACCATTAAATTGATAGCCTCCACCATCATTAATAACACTAATTATATCATTTGGGAATCCTGAATCCCTATCCGCCACTCTGTTTAATACAACAGCTGCAACAGCTACCTTACCTTCAAAAGGCTCTCCTCTTGCTTCTCCCATAACAATCTTCTCTAATGCCAAAATTTCATTTTCTGCAGCCGAGATTATTGGCAAGTAATTTGCTGGATTTACAGGCTTACCTTGCTCGTCTACCATTGTTATAGTAATATCCCCATCGCCTGTAGTTCCTATCTGTTGTCCTTTTTTAACTTTAGATAATCTTTTTATATTTTTGGTATCCACATTAAATCCTGTAATAGTTATTGTTTTTCCTTCTGCTCCAGCTGTTGTTAAACGTATCATTATAGTATTTTGATCTACATTTACAACACTTCCTGCACCTGGTGATTTTACAATTGCACCAGTTTCAAATCCATCACTATTATTTGCACTTTTGTGATGCAATATGATTGTGTAGTTATCTTTTATCTCAACTCCACCTGTTGTTCCATCTAATATTCCACCTAGAGGTTTTTGAGTAACTGTTCCTCCTGAATTACTTGGTCTGCTATATTTTGTTCCACCATAATCTAATTTTCTATCATCCTCATAATCTTTTATTTTAGATGGATCTGTTATAACATATTGGTCCTTGAATATAAAGCCACGTTTTGACATGTATCTTTTTAAATCTCTTAGTATGCATGCTGCATCTTCTGAATGTACATTTTCTAGCATTGTAATCCCGTATTGTAAAGTTCTCTTCGCATTTACTTTTCTTTTATCTTCCGATACTCCAGTAATACCATCTGCAATGTTATACTCTTGTTCAAATAATTTATCAAGTTTATATCCTTCATAGTCTGCTGTTCCATCTGTTGGAGCACTTGTTGAATTATCGTCTGTTGTACTCTTTTCACTAGCTTTTGCAGTTTTGCTTGCAGTAGTATTTCCATTGTTATCTGCTGATAAATCATCTATTTCGTCTGCAAATATTTTACTTTCTTTTAATTTTCCTACAATTTTAGGCTCTTTTACTTGATAAATATCATCTGTTCTATCTTCAACAACCTCAAATGCACCATCACTACCTACTACAACACCTTCTCTATTTCCAACTCTGTAACTCTTACTAAAATCTAAATCTCTAAACCAGTGATTTGTTACCGCTCTAATATATGGTTTATAGTAATAGTAAGTTCCAGACTTTTCTTTAGCTTGAGCTGCGTTGACATCTTTCATATTAATTCCATATATTTCCTTCACTTTAGCTGATACATCTACTCTTCGTTCTGCTGGTACTGAAGAATTATATTTTTCCCAATTTTCCGTCTCATCTCTTACATATTCAGCCCAACCCTTTATAGTTTGTTTTTGACCATTTTTTTCTATTTCGCAAGTTGTAAGTGGTGCTTTAACTCCATTTGGTCCAGTGTAATAATATTTTGTTATAATTCCAACTCTTTTAAATTTTACATATACCTTTGTATTAAATTCTGAACCTGTTGCCACTTCATAGGCAAGGTCTGGTGCCATTGTTCCAGTATGCAATGCAAGTAAAAATTCTATTGGCTTTCCATATCGTCCCATCCATCCATCTAGATTGTATTCATATACCTTTTCAACCTTTGAATTTTCTGAACCCTTCATGTGTACTTCCATTACCTTTTTAACTCTGTCTATATTTACACTTTTAGGATTTTTACTAAGTAATCCTTGGTTTATTACTATCATGCCATCTCCCCAATTACCGTCTCCTATATCAAATATGGTACTGAGATTCTTAAACATTGCACTAAAATTAAAGTTGTCATTTGCTATCATATATGTTTTATTTTCCGCTGCTAAGTACGCTAATAAATATGGTCCAGCTACAGATGTTATTTTCCCTGTACTCTCGTCTCTAGTTACTTCACCAAAGCCGTATCCTTCGAGGCTATATCCCATATTCTCTAAATATTCTGCAACTTCTAAAATTTGTTCTTCTTTTACCTGTGCTTCAGCTTGGCCATAAAACACACCTTTTACACTTGTCCATATATCGTCTGCAAATTTTACCAACATTCCTCTAACTGATTCTGGACCTAAAAGTAGGAATGCAAATATTCCTACTAGAAATATAACAATTAATAATATTGCTATTATTACTACTATTGTTACTACAACATGTGGTGAAGCAGCCAAACCAACAACCGGTCTTGCTCCTAATTTTCCTAAATTGCCCAACCTACCTAGAACTGCTTTTCCTTTACTTCTTGCAAATGAAAACGCTTGGCTAGCTTTACTAGCTAGCCCTGAACTTCCATTTCTGCTTTCAGTATTGCCCCTTTCACCATCATAGATTTCTTGCATTCTCTGTCTATTTTGTTCATCCTCATTCACTTTGCTCACCTGCCTTATTCACCGTTATTATTATTCATTAGTGAACTATATACATCTTCCATCTTTTGCTTTAATTCACCATTGTCTCCTACATCATGGGTTTGTACTACATTATTTCTTTTATCCCTACTTTTTCCTTCCGTATCTGGATGAAAAATTGGTTTTGCTTGTGATGCTACTGGCTTAGATGCCGTTTTTGTATTGTTATTATTTTTTCTTCTATCTACATTACTCGTACTGCTTTGTTGATTATTAGATGTTGTAGAACTTGATGCATTTGAGCTTTCTGAATTATTATTCTTTCTTATCTTCATGTAGTTTGCTAAAGCATCTCCACCTTGTTCTTTTAAGTTTTCGAATGTTTCCTTCGCTGCCTTTCCAGCTTGATATCCTGTATATCCAGCTGCAATCATTTCTCCTACATCTTTTCCAGCTACGCTGGCCATTGCTGCAGCTGTAACACCAGATGCCATTCCTGCGCCTGCAACAGCTTTATTTGCCTTCCAAACTGCTCCACCTGCCATTTTAGCCAAATGTAATGCTTTTTGTGGAATAGTTCTTTCCTTCGGATTAGTTGCTGCATTTTCTCCTACATCTGGAATCTCACTAGTGTGAATTCCCGGTGTTAAATTACTTGCATTTTCGTTTTTATTTGGCATGCTTTCATTAGATAGTCCATTTCCTGAACCGATTGTATAATTTTCATTGCTATTTTTACCATTTTCACTAGCACCGCTTTGTTGTCCCATTAGATAATCATAATCTGTTTGTGTATTCATTCCTCCAGCATGTATTGTTGCTAATCTTTCTGAATCATAGACATTTGTTACTCCAGAATTAGCCACACCAACAGACTGTATATTCGCATTCATATTTTGAACACTGCCTATATTTACATTATCCGCATTTTTCATGTTTTGTTCAGCCATATTGCTTGTTTTTACCGCATTTGTGCTAACATTTACAGGAGCTGTATTTGCACCTGTTCCAGGGGCTTTTGCCGCACTTCCTGCACTTTTTCCTACTAATCCTTTTGTTCTTCCCATAAGGTCTTTAGCAGCACCTACCGTTCCTAATACAGCAATAGCAGACTGCATACCGTTTCCAGCAGATTCTGATTTAATTCCAAATATTTTCTTAATTAAACCTTCTGCTTTGAATATAAAGAACATACAGAATACTACTAATATTCCAGCAGCTAAAGTTCCTGATGTTTTTATACAAGACATTGCAGAGCTAATAAATACTAAATATATTATACAGTGGAATGGCTGTATTAATACCGCTTCTGCAAATTCTCTAAACCATGTATTTAGTGCTTGCGACTTGTTGTCATTTAATTTATCTATCGAATAAGTTATTGTTATTATTGGCGATACAATTATTAAAAAGGCTATTGTTATCATACGTTTTATGTACATTATTAGGAAAACAAATGTTAATATAACAATTCCTAAATATACGAATACTGCTGTCCAAGAACCTAATGCTGAAAATGGATTTAATCCCTTAAACATTAATCCTGCAACATAATTTCCCCAATCGCTCTGCCCCAGAGTTTGATTTCTTACTCCATATAGCAAATCTACAAAACTATTGTTGATATTTATAACTATCAATATAATATAGTGTAATACAAATACTAATGCCATACTTACAAGCCAATTAACAAACCATTGCTTATATACAGCTTTTTCTTCAGCAACAGTTGATATTGCCATTTTTATTCCTATGTAAACTAAAATACAAAGCAAAATTATAACTGCCATTGTTCTTAATACATAATACCATGTTGCAACGCCTTCACGTATGCTTTTTACTGGACTATTTGCATCTAGAGTTTTTTTATTACTACCTGTTCCAAAACTATCTGTTTGAAAAAAGTTTATATCTGTAATTGCTAAACGATTAAATAATATTTGGTCTGGTGTTACTATGTTTATTATATCATTTTCTAAGGTTCCAGCACTATTAGCTGTTACAGTTGCAAGTGATTGTCCTGCAAATCCTACCAATAAAACTTCAACTCTTAAAAGTGTTGTTAAAATTCCAACTACACCATCTACCAAGGTTCCAGCAGCATCTCCAATTGATGCCGTTGCTGCTTTTTCTATAAGATCTTGTTCCTTCTTCTGAGCTGTTGCATTACCCACTTTTGCACCTGGATCTGTTCCCTTATTTGAACTGTTTGAGCTACTCGAACTGCTACCAGAGTTGGTGCCAGAGTTACTGCTTGAACCACTATTTGATTCGCCACTGTTTGTTGTTCCAGTACCTGTTGTTGGTGTTCCTGTTGGTATTTGTCCTGCAACACCACCACTTATTTGATTAGCCTTATCATTTTGCTTATTCCACCAATCTTCCAAATCGCCAAACAAACTTGCCTGAACACTATTTCCTATGCAATTTATTATAATAACACTTAATACTATTATTGACAGTATTTTCATGCACTTGTTTTTCATTTTCTCACCAAACCTCTAATCGATAAAATTTTTAATTAACAAAAGTTAATTTTATCTATTGTTTCTCTATTCTTGTTCCTCTAATCCAAATACGTAATTAAATATTCTTTCTCCTTTTTCCATTGCCATAAAGAATGCTGTCATTAAAATTGGAACTGCTTTTACTATTTCTGCTGTTGAGAACATAAATATTGAATACACTACTATATGTACAACTTGCATAAATATTGCTCCAATTAATGAACCTAACCATGCCTTATATGCGCTGTCTTTTCCTAGTGCATATGTAACAGTTATTAATGGAGATATTATAATTAAAAATGCTATTTTTAATAAACGGAATAAATATCTTCCAAAAAATTTTACGTTAAAATATGTTAGCATACATAAATTTATAAATGCCCAAAATGATGCTGTAATATCATTTTTGTTCATATCACCATATAATGCTTCTAATATAACTGTATCCAAATTTTCTTTTGGAGCAACCTGCTTTACAATATCTATAAAAGCATCTCCAATTGAAAAAATAAATATAAATATGTATGGAAGTACAAACAATACTACAAAACTTTTTAACCACATTAATAACATCTGCTTATATTTTGCTTGGTCAGAAGCAACTGTTGATATTGCCATACGTATTCCTACATACACCAATGCCAGTAAGCTTCCTATCATAGCTATATTTCTTACAACATAATACCACTGGCTAACTTGTGTTTTTATTGTTGTATTTATATTATCGCCACTACTATTATTTTGTATTTTAAAAAAGTTTATATCGAATAATCCTATTTTTCCATATATCAAATCTTGAATTGAAAACCACTGAAATTCACCATTATTGCTATTATTTGTATAATATGGTTGTACAACTAATGACAAAAACACATTGACTGCTTGCGGAATTCCACCAAGCACTTGTATTAATCCTATTCCAATAGTCTTAAAAACATTGCCACTTTCAGTTAGTTGTAGATTCTTGCCATTTATTGATGCTTGACCTTGTTCTATCAAGTTTGTTCCATCATTTAATCCGTGCTTTTGTTACTTCATCAAAATCTTGGCTTTGAAATAACGACTGTGATGTGCTTGTTTCTTCTTCCTTATTTTCATTGTCTGCATAAACATTTGACGGAAATAGTGTGTTTAACATTATTATTATTGCTATTAATATAATTGATATACTTTTTTTCATAAACACACCTTCCATTACTTATTTTTTATCTTCTTACTTTTCTCTCTTGTTTTTTTGCTAAATTGTTTAAGTTTGTATCAACAAATTCAAACTCCTTCTTTGTTGGCTTTATTGCAATTATCGCTGTGTCATCTCCAACTTTTAATAGTCCTTCACCTCTACTACAGGTTGTTAAGAAATATGCTTCTCCTTCGCTTAGCTTAAATACTTCTTTTATATAATCAATTTCTGATTTGTCCTGTGCTAGGAATAATTTTGTATCTGATGATGTAAGTACAGCTTGTACTTCTGGTTTCTCATAAAAGTCTTGAAACTTCTGTGAAACAACTGCAAGTGAAACATTTCTTTTTCTAGCACGTCTTGCCATTGTATTTAAGAAGTCTACCGCTTCTGGATAAGGAAGCAACATCCACGCTTCATCGACTAGTACTCTTTTTTGTACGGCTTTTTCTTTGTCCTCACTATTCTTTTTAACATATTTTTCCCAAATCCATGAAAGAAGTATTTGTTGTGCAAGTGGTCTTGCAAAACGCTCTTCTAGATTTGATATATCCAAATTTATAAATGGTACACCATCTAGCAATTCAAAAGTAGATTGTCCATCAAAATATGCCATTTGACCTTCATATTCTCTAACATATTGTTTCATAACTTTAATCAAATAGCTATAATGAAAACGATAATCTTGGTTCGTATTGTTTTCAGCATTTTTAACTATTCTTTTATACCATGAACCAATTGTTGGCATTTCCTTTTTTGGTCTACCTAAATAATCTTTATTTACAATTGGACCTTCATTTATGTATAAGCTTTCCAAATTATTGTTAATTCCAAGTGCGGCATATTCTTCTGCTACAGCTTCAGCAATAATTTGTTTTGTAAGTTCGTTTACTTCCTGACTTCTTGTACTACCTCTTGCCATTGTAAGTAAAGCCTGTGTAACGTCCTCCACCTTGTTTTCAACACTTAATATTGTTCTTTCTTTACCTGTTATTTCATCCTTTACTATCTCAGGTTCCAAATCAAATAGGTTTATAACTGTTTTTGATGTTGGACTTATAGTAACATTGATTCCACCTAATGCCTCCGCAACAACTCCATACTCACCTTCAGCATCAAGAGCTAAACTTTCTATCCCCATTAATACTGAAGAACGTGCTGTTAACGTTTTTATTGTAACACCTTTACCAGCACCAGACTTTCCAAAAACAACCATGTTATAATTAGAAAGTGTTGGACTGAAATTATCAAATAAAATTGGCAAGCCAGTTTGTCTGTTAAACGCTAATGGAATTCCTCTGTCATGTCCAACATCTGATGTAAAGAATGGAAAAACAGTTGACATTGATCTTCTATCAAAACTGTGTTTTTTATTTATCTTATTTTCACCAAATGGTAGATTGCTACGAAAGGCTTCATCTTGCATTGCCCATGCAGGTTTAACTCCTATTAATGTTTTTGACATTTCAGATGCAAGCAATTCGGTATATTTATCTAATTCTTCTAAACTGTATGCAAACAAAGTACACATAATAGAAGATTCAAATAACTTGTTAAATCCACTTGCAATTTCATCTCTCAGTTCTTCTGCTTCTGCTCTTTTTTGTGCTAATATTCTCTCCCTGTTTATATCTCCCCTATCAATAGCAACAATTCTTTCTGACTCTAATTCATTAATTGTTCTGTTCAATTCTGTTTGTGATGTACTTTCACTAATTGGGTTAATAAATACAGATACATTTATATCTCCAAATGTATACATGCTTCTTAAAAATTCTGGGAAAGTACACATTCTCGGAATTGTTCCTACAATCATAGTTCTAGCATATCTTGTAGTGTTTGAAACGATTTCCAAATGATTAACATTTCCAGCATTTATACCTGCTGGCGCAATTAAATCTTTTATGTTCTTTACATTTTCTTTTATGAAGTCTTCTTTTTTATATTCAGTTTTTGCAATTTGTTCTTCTTGTACTTTTTTGTTTTTCTTCTTAAACATAAAACCTTCCTCCTATTTTTGCCTATTCTTCTGTTTTCCTTGGTCTTCCTCTTTTCTTTGGTGCTGTTTCCTTTTCTTCATCAAGTTTTTTTGCTTCTTCCATTTCTTTCTTTGTTCTTCTTTTTCGTTTTGGTTTTTCAGTTTCCTCTCTTATTTCTTTTGCTTTTTCAACAGCCTCTTCATATTCGCTTTCTAGCTCATCTTCCTGACTTATTTCTTGTTTTTTTCCTGTTACTTCTTCAATAACTCTTTCATATACTTTATCTTCTAATTGATCCCTATATTCATTTACGAGTTTTACTGCCTTTTGTTTTACTTTTCTTTCTCGTTTTGCCTTTTCTAGTCTTTCTTGTTCCATTTGTTCATCAACAGACATAATACTTTTTGTTGCAAGTTCAACCGCTTCCTCATCTAATTGTTTTTCAATCATCTCTTCTTTTTTCTGTAATACATCTTTTGCAGTACTATATAATGCATCATATTCTGCATCTAGAGCTTTAGATAATTGTAATAATTCTGCATCATCTCTGTTGTATGCAATGTATAGCAATTCTGCCAATTCTTCTGAATTTAATATTCTTCCGCTAACTTCGCAAGATGCTAATGAACGAATAACAGATTGCGCCCTTGTATATAATTCTGAAAAACACATATTATCTATTTCAGATTTTGAGTAATTAGAAATATTTCCTAGTTCATTTGCAAAATATGAAATAACTATGTAGGTTTTTTGTTGCAATACATTTTTATTTAAGCTCATTCTACTTATATATTCTGAAATATCAGCCCCATATTCTAGAATATTAACTTTTCTTCTTTCCTCATATCTTAGCTTTTCTAATGCTTGTAAATTTCCACTGTTAGCAGCTACTCTTATTTTACTTCTAATTTGCTCAACTTCTTGTTCTAGGTTTTTTACTCTACCTTTATATCCTTCAATTATTTCCCTTAAATTTAAACTTCTTGTTTGTACATATAACTGTACTTGAAAGCGCAATGTGTTTAAAAATTGTACAAACCCTTCTTCTACAGCGATTTTTTCTTGTTCTGATAACAAGTCATAGTTAACACCTTGGCATTGGATTACCATTACATATTGCTCTCTATTTTTACGAATAATCATATTGTCCTTTATTTCATCAAATTCCATAAACTTATATATAGATTCTTTTGTTAAATTTCCTTGAACAGGAGACACGTAATCTGTGCTTTTATTTCCTTTTTCAGCAGCTCTTATTTCTTCCTTTGATTTGTTCTTATTACGATATGATATATAAAAATAAGCAAGTCCTAAAGCTAAAATAATGAAAACCAAAATTACTAACACTATATTTAACATATTGATAGCACTGTTCATATTACTTTTCCTCCTTTGTATAAACATATATTTTTCTGTTCATTTTGAATTTGATATATCTTTTTATAATTTCGCTAAGTGGCTCTCCACCTATTTTTTTAGTAAATGGTAAACCTGCTACTGTTGGTATTTTTACTGTTCCAATTAAAAATCCAATTAACGCACAAACTCCCATTGTAATCATTCCAGCAGTTCCTATTCCCATTACAGAAAAGATAAGGTAAAATATTAAGCCAACTGCTCCTCCTGCTACTGTTGATATTAATGACTTTACAGTAAAAATATACAATATTCTAGTTTCTCCTCTTAGATTACGTGGTATATAGTATGTTCCCATGTAATTCCCTCCTTTGTATTTATATGACTTTCTATTATTTTACTAGTTCATCCATAAAGTTATATACTATTATCCATATACTATAGGCTCCAAATATAACAATTGTTGAAACTACTAATCCAACAAATTGTTGTTTTAATTTAGCTCTAGCATTTGGTTCTGCAGTCATATATTTTATACCCATTATAATAGTTACAGAAATTAAAACTACAGCTCCTATACCAACTAAGAACTGTCCAATTGGTAACATTATGCTAGCAATGTCATCTTCACTTACAGCTTTACCACCTTGCCCTTTTCCCTTTTGTAGCCAACTACTAGCTTGTGATTGCATTTCATCAAAAGTAGGAAATGCTTCAGATTTTACTGGTAACGCTAGCATAAGTACTAATACTACTAATGGAATAATTTTTAGTAACTTATTCATTATTTTCTCTCCTTTTCCTTCATCAAGTTTATTAAATATTTTTATATGCTTTTTATGTATCTTTACTTTTTAATTATACTTTATTTTTGCGTATATTTCAACATAAAGAGCCAATAAAATACCCATTTATTCAAAATGTTATCTTTCTGTAATATTACAAATATATGACGAGTTTTTAAAAACCTTAGGGTTTTTTGTATTTTATCTGTTTTTTATATATGCAAAAATGACAAATAAAAATACGCATTGTTTTGCGCATTTTTATTTGTCATTTTACTTTATCCAGTCTGCCATACTTGCTATAATCGCCATAACATTTACGGCTCCAAAGGTTAGAACCGCTCCTATTATATATGGCACTGCTCTTTCTTTTAGCGATGCTCTCGCATCTGGGCTTGATATCATATATTTAATACCTATAATTGACAAAGCGGCTATAGATACTACTATTCCAACAGTGTATATAACACCAATTATATTGTTTCCTACTCTTGTAAGTTGTGAATTCCCTTGTGAAACATTACTAATGCCTTGCATTTTTGATGAGCCTGGTGGATTTGCAAATACTGGCACTGTGAATATTAACAACATAAACATAACTGTTAAAATAATTGTTGATATTTTTTTATTCATAATACTTCACCTCTCTTATGGGGCTGTGACAGCATCTGTTGAAAATTGATAAATAATTTTTACAATATTTACAGCTGCAAATAAAACAACTGCTCCAACTATGTATATAACTGCAGTTTCTTTAATCTGTCCTTTTCCTTCTGGAGATGCCCTTAGATATTTCATTGCAAGTAACAATAACATTGCAATGGCTATCATTGTTCCAACTACTTGTATTATACCAACCACATTTTCTCCAACTTTTGTTACTGATGTAGCTGCTGAGGAGCTAACATTTGGATTAAAATTTTTTATTACACCAACAGCAGTTCCATCTGCAAATACTGTTGTTCCAATTATTCCTGCAATAGCTATAGCCATTAATAGTACAAAAACAATTTTCACTATATTGTTTTTCATATATTTTCCTCCTTTGCTTATAAATTCAATAAGCACGGCTTAACCGTGCCTATTGAATTCTTTTGATTATTCACCAAAAGCATCTTTTGAAAAGTCTTGAATAACAGCTAATATTTGAACCGCTGCAAATAAGAATACCGCAGCTATAACATAAATAAGAGCTGATTTCTTTATTTCGGCTTTTTCGTTTGGAGCTGCAACTACATATTTAATTCCCAAAACTACTAACATAATAACGGCAATTGCTGTACCAACAATTTGAACTATACCAATGATTTGTCCTGATATTTCTTTTGTTTTGTCTGCAGCTGTTCCATCTGTCTTTATTTGAGTTTCAATGTCATGTGGATCAATTGCATATACCGGAGCTACCATTGTAAACACTACCATGGCAAGCATGACAGCCATAATTATTTTTGTTGCATTCTTTGTCATATTATTTCCTCCTTTTTATTTTCACATTATTTTTAACACTATCATAAAATAATTATAACGTACTTTTTTATAAAAATCAATTATTTTTATCTATTTTTATATTTTTGCGTAAATTGTTGAATTTTTAAGCGTTTTGCTGTATAATATAGGTAATTGAATTTTTATTTACATGAAAAGGAGTGGTCATCATGTTAGCAACTTTAAAGAAAATTAGTATCCGGGTAATGGCAATTTTAATGATTACAGGTACAGTAGCTGCTTTCTCAAACGTTAATACTAATAATATTGCGTTTGAATGTTCAACTGCTTACGCACGGTCCTCTAGAATGGATAGAATTTTGGATGACATGTTCAACGAATTTCGCAGGTATGTTCGTAATTCTCAGCGAGATTTTTACGATTTTCATCGTGGAGTTCAAAAAGACTACTACAATGATAAACGTGCAGAAATTCGTGAAGCAAGAAGAAATGCTCGAGCTTCTAGAAGCATTAATTTAAGTACTGCATCAGCTAACGAATTTCGTAGTTTTGCAAACACACTGACTGATAGTCAGTATGCATGCTTGCAGAAATTATCAAATTCTGCAAGCGATTATGGCATCCATGAAGTTCCTTGTTCTTCAAATGCTGAATACAGTGCATTCAAAAGTCTCTGCAATAAAATTGATGGTTATCGCTTTGTAAAAGGCGTATTCAGCCGCAATTATATTACAGCTGTCCAGATTGAAAGATACTGATTTATCAGAACTCTATTCTCCTTAAGAAAAGCAACTCTAAATAGGGTTGCTTTTTTCCTTAATTTAATGGAATTAATATATTATTACCTTGCTTTGGTTTTGATTCATGTCTTTTTCATCCTTTTCTTGCCTATAATAACTTGCGATTAGGTCATCCAATTCAGTGCTTATTTTGTATATAATTTCATAATCTTCTCCATCTATTATGCTCTTATTTAATTTTTCTCTTAATGCACAAATTTTATCATTTATCATATATACCACACTCCTATTCTAAAAGTTATTTTCATGTTTCTATGATACCATATTTTTACATTGATTTCAACAAAAATACAACTTTTCCTGTATCTTTCGCTCGCTATTTTTCGACATTATTTTCTCTTTTTTGACTTTTCTTTTCACTGTATAGCAAAATACTAGTAAATATTATAAATAACACTATCGAAATTAATTGTGATATTCTAAATTGGTAAAACATTAAACTGTCGATTCTTATCCCTTCTATAAAAAATCTTGACAAAGAATATAATATAAAATACATATATGTTACCTCGCCACCATACTTTCTCTTTTTAGATAACACAAATAAAAATATAAATATTATTAAGGTTGCCATTGATTCATAAAAAAATGTCGGATGTACTTCAATATAGTTTCCGTTTTCTATTAGCCCCATTCGCATGAAATTGCTTGTTTCTGCTCCATATGCTTCTTGGTTTATAAAATTACCCCATCTTCCTATAGATTGTCCTATAGCTAAACTTGGTGCCAAATAATCTAATAAATCTAATGTTTTTATTTTTCTTTTTTTACAAAAAACTATACAGGTTATTGTTCCAGCTATAATCGCACCATATATTGCTAATCCTCCGATTTCTCAGATTAAATATTTGCATTGGATCCATTGCAAATGCTTTAAAGTTAAATAATATATAATAAATTCTTGCTCCTATAAATGAAATTGGAATTAGATAAATTGCTAAGTCTATCATTGTACAAAATCTAATTCCAAATATATTATCATTTATTTTCATTATTCCGCATAGCAATTACTATTGCTGTTACAATAATAATTGCATACCAGTATACTTCGATATTTCCTATCGTGAAGGCTACAGAATTTATATTTAATTCTATGTTTAAGCTAGGAAATGTTATCATTTTTACCCCTTTGGTTCTACAATAGAAATTACTTGCTTACTTTCCACAAATACGTCTTTTAGTATTTGCTCAGCATATTCCCTTGTTATTTGCTCAATTTCTTCTAAATAATCAAAACTATTTATTCCCTTAAAGTAATCTGCTAAAAACATCCTTGCAATGCTTCCTACTTCATTATATTCTTGAATATATTCTCCATAAATCATTCTTTTAATTCTTTCAAAATCTTCCTGATTTATACCTTCTTGTTTTATTTTTTCTATTTCCTTGTTTAACTTTTCTTGGACCTTTTCTGGTTCTTGTGACTGACCATCTATTAAGATATATGCATAATTTTTTGAATATTCATAACTCATATCCATTTCTTGCATTAATAAACCTTTTTCATATAGCTCTTTGTATAATCTCGAACTTTTTCCAAATATTAAATTAAATAAAATTTCTATTGCTATATGTTTTTTTACTATTCCATCAGATTTTGGAGTATCTTTATATCCTATAACAAACATTGGCAAGCTTACTTCCATCTGTGTTCGTACTTGTTTTTTTACAATTTCTGCTGGTTCTTCATCAAAAACTCTCTTTATTTTCCCCTGTGATTTTTTTGCTACTTGTTTTTTTTCAATCTCCTTTATGCACTTTTCTGGTTCAAAATCACCACATAAAACTAATGCCATATTGCTCGGATGATAAAATGTGTTATAACATTTGTATAAAATATCTTTATCAATTTTGCTAATTGTTTCTTGCGTTCCTGCTATATCTATCTTCACAGGATTGTTGCTATACATTGCTTTTAAGGCATTTATATACATACTCCAATATGGAGAATCGTCGTACATACTAATTTCTTGTCCTATAATTCCCTTTTCTTTTTCTACATTCTCATCTGTAAAGTATGGATGTTGTATATAATTTGCTAATTCTTCAAATGCTGGAGTGAAATTATCTGTGCATTCAAATAAATATGCTGTATGATCATTTGTAGTATATGCATTTGCACTCACCCCTAATGCAGATAAAACATCTAAACTATTTTTTCCATTTTCTTGTTCAAACATTTTATGCTCTAAAAAATGAGCTACTCCATCTGGTACCTCTGTAATTTCTGTTTCTCCTGGTATTACAAAACGGTTATTAATTGAACCATAATAGGTTCCCCAAATTGCATATTTTTTTCGCACCCCTTTTTTGGGTATTATCATTACCGTTAAACCATTTTCTAGCTTTTCAATATATAATTTTTCTTTTACCTTAGTATTTTCAATAATTTGCATTTTTCCCTCCCTAATTTCTTAAGAAAAATATAGTATTAATAGAAATTTTTTGTGCAAATTTCACAATTTTTTCTTTATCTACAGCTTCTATTTTTTGCTTATATTCTTCTGGTGTATAGGAAGATGCCGATAATTCCTGTCCAAGATAATATGTTATTTCAGTGTCTTGTTCTTCAGGAATTGAATCAACTGCTGAAATTATATATTTTTTTGCATTATCTATATCTTCTTGACTAAAATTTCCTTTTTTCATATCTTCTAATTGTTCTTTTATTATGCTTATTGCTTTTTCATAATTTTCTATTTCTATGCCAGCTCGTATAAATATTGCATTTTTGTTTTTTATATAGCTTGACCTTGCACTATAAGCTAAGTGTGCTTTTTCTCTAACATTTTGAAACAACTTCGAATTTGCACTATCACCCAATATGGTATTGTAAAGTACTGCTGTAAATCTACTTTCTAAATCCGTTGCTAATACATCTATACCCATTACTATTTTTCCTTGTGCTATATCCATTTTTTCTTCTACTACTTGTGTTGTGATTTCTTTTAAATCTTCTACTTTTTCATTATTTATGCAATATTCTTCCTTCCTAGCACCTATATTCATTATATTTTCATTTTCTTTTACAATTCTTTTTATATTTTCTACTTCAAAATTTCCAGATACAAATATATCAATTTTAGATGTTTCTATTAGCTCTTGATAATACTTATATAAATTATCTGCAGTAATTTTCTCTAAATCTTCTACATATCCATATTTGTATAAACTATATGGCTTTCCTTTATACATTTCTTCTGTGCAACGCACACTTGCATAAAAATCTTTATTATCAATTTTAGCTTCTATAATTTGCTTTAAATTTGTCTTTTCACTTTTTACGTATTCTTCCTTAAATTTCCCATTTTCTTGATATGGGTTAAATATAATTTCAAGCATAGTATCTATACTTGTTTTTATTAAATTTTCGCATTTAGGAATATAAGTATCGTTTAATGCTTCTAAATAAAATTTTAATACATGGTTATCCCCTATTTTTTCTACTCCACAATCAAAACTTGCTCCATACATATTTTCTAAGCACTTACTTATTTCTTCTTGAGTTGTGAGCTTTTTGCTCCCCCTCCTTAAAACTGCTGGTATTAAAGCATCCTTTGTTACTTTTTCTCTATTTAATGGAAGAGTTATAAACACCGCTAATAAATTCGTTTTGAATTTATCAGTTGGTATTACATGCAATTTTATGCCTTCTTTTACTTGGCTTACTTGTTCTTTCATGTTTTCCTCCTACGTTTTTTTCTATTATATCCTTATGCTTACTTTTTTATTCAAATTAAAACTTCCTAGTTTAATTGTTCTTTTACCACTTCATTAATTGTTTTTCCATCTGATGCTGCTCCTATTTTTTCTTTTGCTGATTTCATTACTTTTCCCATATCTTTTATGCTAGTTGCTCCAACCTCTGCTATAACTTGCTTTACAATTTCTGCTACTTCTTCTTTACTTAATTGTTTTGGTAAATATTCGCTTATTATTGCAATTTCCTCTTCTATTTGTTTTACTAAATCTTCTCTTCCACCTTTTTTATAATCCTCTATTGAATCTTTTCTTTTTTTAGCTTCTTTTGCCATAATTTCTATTATTTGTTCATCAGTTACTTCTATTCCCTTGTCTTTTTCTACCTGCAATATAGCTGCTCTAATCATTTGTACTACATTTTTTCTAATAATATTTTTATTCTTCATAGAATTTTTTAAATCTTCTAATAATTTTTCCTTTAACATATTAATCATTTCCTTTCTTTTATTATAAAAATAGAGGTGTATAAATATACACCCCCTCCTTCTTTTTTAGAATTTTCTTTTTCTTGCAGCCTCTGATTTTTTCTTTCTTTTTACACTTGGTTTTTCATAATGCTCTCTTTTTCTTACTTCTTGTAGAACTCCATTTCTTGCGCATTGTCTTTTAAATCTCTTAAGAGCATCTTCTATATTTCCATTATTAACTTTAACCTCTGACAATTATTTTCCCTCCTTCCGAAGTTTGAACTCATACTGTGGGACTAAATTTTTCTAGGGAATTACTTTTTATGTATTTATCTATCCCGTGAATATGCCTTATTATATCGCATTGTTATTTGTTTTGTCAATACCTGTTTTTACTTATTTAAGGAAAAAGGGCACCAATTGGTGCCCAAAAGCAGATTAATTGTTTCATCTTGTATTTGCAATTATAATCGAATTTATTATCCACCACCAAATTGCACTGTTATCTCTATCTCTATGTCTATATCTTGGAGGTGGAGGTGGTGGCGGTGGTGGTCTATGCCCCGACCGAATATGCCTGTCTGGTCCTCTGTGTCTTGGAGGCGGTGGATTTCTCCATCTGTCTCCATGGTCTCGCCCATGCCTTGAAAGTTCTACTATTTGTATACTATTTTGTGGTAGATACAAATTGTCCGATTTTGCAAATGTTCTTGTGCTTGGCAATACTACTAACGTTAGCGATATTACCATTAATGCAATAATCCGCTTTTTCATTTTTCTCACTCCTTTGCTGTCCTTTTTCTTGAAGTCTTTCAATGCTACATTTTTCTGTTTCTATTGTACAACACTTATAGTCATCTTGTCAATTAAATTTCTTTTATACTTCTTAATTCTTCTAGGGCTCGTCCGAGCTAATTTTTCGTATTTTATTTTTTTATCCCTTATTTTTTCATTTAATTGTGGTAATATTCCAAAATTGGCATTCATTGGTTGAAAATTGTTTTTTGGTGTTGAAATGTAGTTTGCTAAACTTCCTATCATCGTATTTTTTGGAAAATATATTGTTTCTTTTCCTTCTATATTTCTTGCAATATTTATTCCTGCAACTAAACCAGATGATATTGATTCTACGTAACCTTCTACTCCACTTATTTGACCAGCAAAGTATATTCGTCTATCATTTTTTAAACAATAACTACTATCTAATAAATTACCTGAATTTATGTATGTATTACGGTGCATTACACCATATTTTATAAATTCAGCATTTGCTAATCCCGGTATAAGTGAAAACACTCGTTTTTGTTCTCCATATTTTAAATTTGTCTGAAATCCAACCATATTAAATAGACTTCCTGCTTGATTATCTTGTCTTAATTGTACTATTGCATATGGTCTTTCCCCTGTTCTTGGATCCGTAAATCCAACTGGTTTTAATGGACCAAAACGCAACGTATCAACTCCTCTTTTTGCCATTATTTCTATTGGCATACAACCTTCAAATATCTCTTTTTTTTCAAATTCATGTAAATTTACTACTTCTGCATTAACTAATTCTTCATAAAATTTTTCATATTCTTCTTTATTCATTGGCAAATTAATATAGCTACTATCTCCTTTTCCATATCTATCTCCCCAAAATGCTATATTCATATCTAAGCTCTCTTTTTGTACTATAGGTGCTGCAGCATCATAAAAATATAATTTATCTTCTCCTGTTAATTTTGATATTCCTTCTGCTAAATGATTCGATGTTAAAGGACCTGTTGCAATTATTACTATTCCTTTATCTGGAATATCTGCTACTTCATTTTCAATTACTTCTATATTTGAATGTTGTTTTATATAATCTGTTACTTCTTTTGAAAACTGTTCCCTATCTACAGCCAGCGCTTGCCCTGCTGGTACAGCTGTTTTGTCTGCTATTTTTATTAATAGTGAATCCAAGTTTCGTAATTCCTCTTTTAATAAACCACATGCATTTGTTATTAAATTGGATTTAAAAGAGTTACTACATACAATTTCTGCTAAATTTGGATTACTATGTGCTGGTGAAAAACTTTTTGGTTTTCTTTCATACAATTTTACCTTTATTCCTCTTTTGGCAATTTGATATGCTGCTTCACATCCAGCTAAACCACCGCCTATAATTGTTACTTCTTGTTCCATAAGTCCTCCTTTTTTGTTTTAGTATAACATATTTTTTATGCAGTAGCATTATATTTTCCAAAAAAACCACGTTTACACGTGGTTTTTTGGAAAATATAATATCATGTAACTACATAGTATAGAATAACTATTATAGTGTCTTCATTCTACCATTTCAGTAAGAAAAGTCTATATTCACATTTTTATTATATTTTTGATTATTTTTTTGTTTTCTTGTTTTTTTGTTCTAATTTTGGCTTTTCGCTATCCTCTTCGTATTTTTCCCCTGGCTTCGGCTTATTCCAAGAAATGTAATCACAACTTTTTGGATTATTTTCACATATGTAATAATTTCTTTTTTTTCTAGTTTTCCTTATTTGCACTTTTGCTCCACATTTCGGACATGGTACATCAATTATTTCAACTAATGGTTTTGCATTTTTACATTCTGGATATCCTGGACATGCTAAAAATTTTCCATATCTACCATACTTAATTACCATCATTCTTCCACATTTTTCACATGGTATGTCGCTTACTTCTTCTTCTAGTTTTACATGTTCTAATTCTTTATCAACCTTTTCTACAACAAGTTCAAATGGTCCATAAAATTCTTCAATTACCTTTTTCCAATCTTCTTTTCCTTCTGCAATTTCATCAAATTGACTTTCCATTTTAGCAGTAAATTCAACATTTACAACGTCTTTAAAGTTTTCTGTTAATAACTTATTTACCACTTTTCCTAGCTCTGTTGGAGCTAATTGCTTTTTATCTTTTTCAATATAATGTCTTTCTATTATTGTTGTAATTGTTGGTGAATACGTACTTGGTCTGCCTATGCCTTTTTCTTCTAACGCTTTTACAAGACTTGCCTCGGTATATCGTGGTGGTGGTTCTGTAAAGCTTTGCTTGCTTTCTATGTTTTCCTTTTTTAGTATTTCTCCTTCTTCTAATTCTGGCAAAGAATAATACTCTTCTTCTTTTTTATTATCTTCTGATTCTACATATAGTGCCATAAAGCCCTTAAACTTTAATGTTTGTCCATTTGCTCTAAAATTATATTCATTAGCACTTATATCAATAGTCGTTGTGTCAAATATTGCAGTAGCCATTTGACTTGCTAAAAATCTATTGTACACTAACTTGTATAATTTGTATTGATCATTTGTTAATGAATCTCTAATATTTTCTGGTTTTAAATCAATATATGTTGGTCTAATTGCCTCATGTGCATCTTGTGAATCTGCTTTTGTTTTGTAATATCTATTCTCATAATATTCGCTACCATAACTTTCCTCAATTTCCATTTTAGCAGCTTTTCTTGCTTCCTCTGATATTCTTGTTGAATCAGTTCTCATGTAGGTTATAAGTCCTACTACGCCTCTTGATGGCACCTTAACACCTTCATATAATCCTTGGGCTATTGCCATGGTTTTCTTAAGCGTAAATCCTAGCTTTCTTGAAGCTTCCTGTTGCATTGTACTTGTTGTAAAAGGCGGTGCAGGTGTTCTTTTTTTCTCACTCTTTTTTATTTTTTGCACTTGATATTGTGCATTTTCAATTTCCTTTACAATTTGTTCTACCTGTTCTTGCGAATTTAATTCTATTTTTTTTCCATTTTTTCCTGTAAAATGAGCATCAAATTCCTGTTTTTTCTTTGTATTTAATTTAGACAGTCTTGCATAAATATTCCAATATTCTTCTGGTATAAATTTTTCTATTTCTTCTTCTCTATCAACAATTAGTTTTACCGCCACTGACTGTACTCTTCCTGCTGATAATCCTTTTCTTACCTTTTTCCATAAAACTGGACTCATTTTATAACCTACAATACGGTCTAGAACTCTTCTAGCTTGCTGTGCATTAACTAAATCTTTATCCAATTTTCTTGGATTTTTTACGGCATTTTGTACAGTTTCTTTTGTTATTTCATTAAAAGTAACTCTACAAGTTTTATCTTCAGGTATTTCTAATATATGTGCTAAGTGCCATGCAATCGCTTCTCCTTCACGGTCGGGGTCAGTTGCAAGATAGACTTGTTTTGCATTTTTTGCATCTTTTTTTAATTCTTTTATTAAACTTGCCTTACCTCGTATATTAATGTATTGTGGCTCAAAATTATTTTCCATATCAATTCCCATTTTTGATTTTGGCAAATCTCTAATATGTCCCATGGAAGCTACAACTTTTGTTTTTCCACCGAGAAATTTTTTTATTGTATTTGCCTTTGCGGGTGATTCCACTATTATTAATTTATCTACCATTTTTTCTTCCTTTCAATAATTATACTCACTTTATATAGAGTCTACGAAAAATTATATACTAATTGTTGTTAACTGTAAATAGTTAACAATAGAAGAGTGAAATTTTTCACCCTTCTATTGTTAATGTAATATATCTCCTATTACGTCTTCTAATGTAATCGGCGTTACTGTATTATTTTTCAGAAGTTCCATTAGTTTATCTACTGTTTTTTCATTTTTGCTTATATATTCTATTTTACTACTTTCTATTTGAATTTTCTCTCCTATACGTTCTTTTTTTATTACTTCTATCCCAAATATTTTATAAGGTTGATTGTTTAAACTATTTCTGCTTTGTTGTGTTTTGTAATACATCAATTCTATTGGATTCTTGGTACTCCTTTCTTTTAAGTCTTCTGCTTCTAAAAATACCTCTCCATATAAAAATTTTGTATCTCCCAAATTACTTCCCCCTTTTGTTTGCTTTTACTAAGTTTACTATATACCTTATTTTTGCATGGTTGCAAGTAATTTTGGTCGCACGTTTTAACAATTTATTTATTCTTTCGCCATTTTTTACTTTATTTTCTGCCATATTTACAAATTTCATAGTATACGTAACAAAAACTTAAAGTTCAAGAAATAACTATGTCATTATTTTGTATTTTTTGTAAACTTACAGAAACATAGCTTACAACAATTTTTTTATTTCCTCATAAATTTTATCTTCAACATGCGTAACTTCTATTTTTTGTGCATTTTCTCCCATCATATTTAGTTTGTCTGGCTTTGTAATAACTTCTTCTATAGTTTCATGTAGTTTATCTGCTGTTAAATCTGAATTCAATATTATATACGCTGCACCAACTTTTTGCAATACTTTTGCATTTTTTTCTTGATGATTTTGACTCACATTAGGTAATGGTATAAATATAGCTGGCTTTCCTAGCTTTGCAATTTCAGTTATTGTAATTGCCCCACTTCTGCATACAAGTAAGTCCGCAACATTCATCGCTTCCTCCATATTATAAATATATGGTACTACTTTTGCATTTTTTATATTTTGTATATTTTTAGCCTTGTCTTCTAATTCTTGTTTTACTTCATCATAATTTTTTTGTCCTGGTGCCCATAATATTTGATAATTCTCATTTTTTTCGTTTTCTATGATTGGTAATACCTCATCATTTATTTTTTTTGCTCCTTGACTGCCTCCAAAAATCAATACCGTAGGCAAATTTGCTTTTAATCCTATTCTTTCTTTTTGTAATTTCTTTTCTTCTACGCTCAAATTTTTTTTATTAATTTTTGTAGGTGTTCCTGTTACCACCACTTTTTTTGCTTTTGGCAAATAATTTTTTGCTTCTTTAAACCCTACCAGTACAGTATCTACTTTTTTTGATAACATTTTTACTGCAAGACCTGGAAACGCATTGCTTTCATGTAGCATTGTTGCAATTTTTCTTTTCTTTGCCGCCATTATAACAGGTCCACAAATATATCCTCCTGTTCCTATTACAAGATCTGGTTTAAAATCATCTATTATTTTTTTTGCACTTTTAATCGCTTGTATTGTTTTTATATTTTTTCTTATACTATCTAAATTTATTTTTTTACTTAAACCATAGGCTTCTATTGTTTTTAGTTCATAACCCGCTCTAGGTACTAAATCATTTTCAATACCTCTAGTTGTCCCTATAAATATGACTTTTGAATTATTGTCCTCTTGCATTATTTTGTTTGCAATAGCTATTCCTGGGTTTATATGTCCACCTGTTCCAGCTGCTGCTATTATAACACGCATTTTTTTCCTCCTTTTATACTTTCGAACTTTGACGAGATATATTTAATAGTATTCCCACTCCACAGAGCAAAATAATTAGCGCTGTTCCTCCGGTAACTAAAGAACGGCAACGGCATTCCTGTAACTGGCATCGACCCTGTTACAACCGCAATATTTATTACAGCTTGCAATCCAACTAAAGCTGTAATTCCAACTGCAATTAGACTTCCAAACATGTCTGGTGCCTTCATGGCAATAACTACACCTCTCCATACAAATATTGCAAATAATAGTATTACCACTGCACATCCAACAAATCCTAGTTCTTCTGATAATACAGCAAAAATAAAATCGTTATGTGGTTCCGGTATATATAGGTACTTTTGCTTGCTTTGTCCGTAAGCCTGCTCCAAATAGTCCTCCCGAGCCTATTGCATATAAACTTTGTATGATTTGCCAACTATCTCCTGTTGGGTCTGCCCACGGATCCAAGAATGATGTTATACGTCCCATTCTAAATTCTGCACCTTTTGTAAGTATGAATATTATTGCTAAAACCGCTCCACTTAATCCTATAGTCATAAAATATGAGAGTTTACTTCCTGCAATTAACATCATTATTGATACTACCATTACTATTATTAGTGTTGCACTAAAGTGCTCCTGAAACCCCAATAATATTACTGCTATTGGCACTAAATATGCAAATGGTAAAAAGAATCCACTCCATACGTTTTTTAGTTTTTCTCTGTTTTTACTCAAATACGCTGCATAAAAAATTATTAACCCTATTTTTGCCAACTCAGATGGCTGAAATGTAGTAATTCCAAGGTCTATCCATCTTTTTGCTCCATTTATTTCTCTACCTACAATAGGTACAATTGCCAAAAGAACAAGCGAACCTACATAGGCTAGCTTGTAAAACTTTTTATATATTCTGTAATCTATTTTAGATATTACAAACATGGCTACAACACCAATTGCACCAAGCATTGCCTGTTTTGTTACATAAGTGTAACTGCTACCTGTTGCTGCAAAAGAAGAAGGAGAACTCGCTGATAAAACCATAATGATTCCTAATGCCAATAGCAATAGCACTGTTATGCATAATATAAAATCTGCTGGTTTATTTACTTCTTTTTTATTGTTCTTTTCGATTGCTTTTGCCATATCATTCCCCTTTCATTTAAATTGCATATAATCCCACAATGCATAAAATTAAAGTTGCTAAACTAAATACTGATACTATTTTATTTTCCTTCCAATTGCAAAGCTCAAAATGATGATGTATTGGTGCCATTTTTAATATTCTTTTTCCTGTTTTCTTATAATATATTACCTGTAGCATTACAGATAATGTTTCTATTATTGGTACCAATGCTACTATAATTAATATTAGTGGCATTTTTAAATATAAAGCTGTTGATGCAATTATTCCTCCGTAACAATAATGAACCTGTATCTCCCATCATAACTTTAGCAGTGTGTAAGTTAAATAACAAGAATCCTAAACACGAACCTACTACTACACTTCCAAAGACTGTTACTTCTTTTACATCTAACATAATTGCCACAACTGTTATGAAAGTCATAATGATTGCACTTACACTACTTGCTAATCCATCTACTCCATCTGTCAAATTTACTGCATTTGTTGTTGCTAATATTACAAAAATTGCAAATGGTATATAAATCCATATTGGTAAATCTATATAAACTTTAAAAAACGGTATGTATGTTTCTGTTCCCAATTTTATAACCTGTGTTAGATATATAACAAATACTACTGATACTATTAACAATCCTAACATTTTATAGGCTGGTTTCAGTCCCACTGTATCTTTAAATACTACTTTTTTAAAGTCATCAACCAATCCAACAGTTCCAAAACCTAATGCTATAAATACTAATGGTAATATTTTTACTGCTACATCTATTTCCTTTGGATAATAATAGAGAAATCCAGCAGCAGAAGTTAATATTACACTAATCATGATGATTATTCCACCCATTGTTGGTGTTCCTTGCTTTACAATGTGAGATTTTGGTCCGTCCTCTCTTTCTGTTTGCCCTACTTTCATTCTTTTTAGTATTGGTATTAATATTATTGATGCTACAACGGTTATTGCAAATGATAATAGCAATACTTTAAGTTGGAAATCCAAAATAAATCACTCCCTACTTTTTCTTTTCGTTTTTCTCACATTCTTCAATAAGTTCTTTGACTATAATTCTTTCATCAAATGGATGTTTTACTCCATTTATTTCTTGATATGGCTCATGTCCTTTGCCTGCTAATAAAATTAAGTCTCTTTTATTCGCCATCTTTATTGCTTCTTTTATTGCTTCTCTTCTATTTTCTATACATGTATATTTTCCTTTTGTTTTTTTCATTCCTATTTCTATTTCTTTTATAATTTCATTTGGTTCCTCTGTTCTTGGATTGTCAGATGTTATAATACTGTAATCTGCAATTCTTCCTGCCACTTCGCCCATTAATGGTCTTTTGGTACGATCTCTATCTCCTCCACAACCAAATACACAAATTACTCTTCCTTTTGTATATGACTTAACTGCATTTAATATACTTTCTAAACTTTCTGGTGTGTGTGCGTAATCTATCATAATAACTAGGTCTTTTTTATTAGTTACCAATTCACTTCTTCCTGGTACTCTTACCTCTTCTAGTGCTGATTTTATATTTTCAGCTGATACTCCTAATTGCATTGCCACCGCTATTGCAGCTAGGGCATTGTACACACTAAATCTACCCGGTATATATGCTTTTACTCTTTCATTTTTATTTTCAATTTTCACTTTAAAATCTACTGAACTATTTGTTACTGTAATATCTTTTGCTAATATATTACACATATTATCTATTCCAAAAGTTTTTATTTCGCTTTTCAAATCCATCTTTTCTAGTTTTATTACCTGAAAATCGTCTGCATTTATGTATGCTGTCTTGCACATATTAAACAACTTAACTTTTGATGCAAAATAGTCTTCCATATTTGGATGTTCTTTTTCACTTATATGATCTCTTAAAAAATTTGTAAATATTCCTATGTCAAAGTCACAACCGTATACTCTATCTAATTTTAAGCTTTGTGAAGATACTTCCATTACAACAACGTCAACCTTCTCTTCTACCATTTTCGCAAACAATTCTTGCAATTCTAAGCTATCTGGAGTTGTTCTGCTACTTTCTCCTAGACATTTGTTTCCTATGTATTTTGCAATTGTTCCTATTAGCCCTACTTTTAGTCCCTGTTTTTCTAGTATTGCTTTTAACATAAATGATGTTGTTGTTTTTCCCTTTGTTCCTGTTATTCCTATTAATTTAAATTTTCTTGATGGATTTCCAAAAAAATTGCATGCCATTATAGCTATGCTATGTCTTGTATTTGGAGCTACAATTAATGTAACATTTTCTGGTAGTTTTAATTTTTTTAGCTCTGTTCCATCTTCAACCATTATCGCAATTGCACCTTTTTTTATTGCTTCATTTATATATTCGTGTCCATCCGTTTCAAATCCTTTTATTGCAACAAATAAGTCACCTTCTTCGATTTTTCTTGAATCACTTTCTATTTTTTTTATATTTATATCTAAATTTCCTTTTGCTTTTAATCCATCCAGTCCTGCTAATATTTTTTTAAGTTCCATAATCATCTCTCCCATTTGGATTATTTTTCAAGCTATATTATATAATTATTTTTTTCGTTTGTATAGACTTTTATTAAAATTATAATTATCTCTCACTTTGCCATTTAAGTTTATTGCTACTCTACCTCTATTTTACTTCCTTTTTTCACATTTATTCCTGGTAATGGTAACTGCTGTGTTATAATTTTTGATTTATCTAATTCTTGATTTTTTTCTTGTCTTATACTTAGTTCTAATTCATTTTCTTTTAATATTTGCATAGCTTCCTTCATGTTTCTACCTCTAACATCTGGTACTATTACACTTTCTTGTATATTTTGTTCTTCTTGATTGTCTTTTGATACTTCCATGTATGCTAATACATCTGTTAAAACTTGTGATGCCACAGGTGCTGCCACTCCACCTCCTTGATGACCTCCCTCTCCTGTTGGATTATATAATGTTACTAGAATTACAAGCTGTGGATCACTTACAGGTGCAACTCCAACAAAAGAGGTAACATATTTGTTTGTATTTACCCCGTCTTCTGATGTTCCTGTTTTTCCTCCAACAGAATATCCGCTAACTTGCGCATTTTTTCCTGTGCCTTGTGCCACTACTGATTCCATCATACTAAGTACGTCGTTTGCTGTTTGTTCTGATATCACCCTACCTTTTTCTTTTACTGGATATTCCTCTATTTCTCCCGTTATTGAATCTATACTTTGCTTTACAACTCTTGGTTCACATCTTACTCCTCTATTTGCTATCGTACTTATTGCTGTAATAAGTTGTATTGGTGTTACTTTAAATCTCTGTCCAAATGATATTGTGCCCAACTCTACTGGTCCTACTTTATTTTCCGCCAAAAATATTCCTTTTGCTTCTCCTGGAAGTGCAATCCCTGTTTTTTCAAGCAATCCAAACTTTTCTAAATATTCATAATATTTTTCTTTCCCAATTTTCTGTCCTAATCCTATAAATACTGGATTGCATGAATTCATAAGACCTTGTCTTAAGCTTTCTGCTCCATGCGGTCTGTAATAACGCCAACATTTAATCTTTACTCCTCCTACCTCTATAGAACCTGTACACAAAAATTCTCCTTCTTTATCTGTCGTCGTTATACCTTCTTCTAATGCTGCTGAAGCTGTTATTAGCTTAAATGTTGAACCTGGCTCATACGCATCAGCTATGGCCTTATTTCTCCACATTTGTTGCAATGCTTTTGTTTTATCACTTTGTGACATAGTATCCCATGTATTTTTTTCTTCTTCTAAGTTTATTTCGTAAGGTTGATTCAAATTATAATTTGGATATGTAGCCATAGCTAAAATATCCCCAGTTTTAGGGTTCATAATAATTATGTTTCCACCACCTGTACACACATTATCTACGCAAGCCTGTTTTAGGTATTTTTCTACAATTGCTTGAATGGTCATATCTATTGATAAAACTATGTCTTTCCCATCTGTTGCTGATACGTATTTTTCTGACTCTCCTTTTATTTCCCCGCCTCTTGCATCTGTGGATTTTAAAATTCGTCCTTTGCTACCTTTTAATACACCGTCAAATTTAGCTTCTATTCCATCTAGTCCTTGATTATCACTGCCACAAAACCCAATTACATGCGAAGCTAATTCATTGTTTGGATAATACCTTTTTGTGTCTTCATCTATGTTAACACCTGTCTTCACATCATTTTCATCTAACCATTTTCTTAAACTATCTGTTTTTTCCTTATCTACTTTTCTGATAATTGTTTCTATTGAACTCCTTTTGTTTACCTTTTTATACACGGTATCATAGTCTAATTCAAAAATATCCGATAAAGCTCTTGTTACAATGTCTTTCTTCTCCTTTGAAATATTTGTAGGATTTATAGTAACAGTTTCTACTGTTGCACTAACAGCTAGTACATTTTTTCCTGTTGCATCATAAATTGTTCCTCTTTTTGGATTTATATTTCTATCTAAAGTTTGTTGACCATACGCTTTTTCCTTTAGTTCAGCTCCTTGTACTAATTGAATAAATCCTATTCGTATTGTAATTCCCATGAATACTAAAAAACTAATTATAAGCATGTTTCGAATTCTTTTTTTCATTTTTATATTTACCATGTTCTTAACTCCTATACAAAAATAGAGATGATATTATACATTTATCATCTCTATTTAACTATATTCATTACTGAGTTAATTATTCTTTGGAAAATATTTTGCTCATTATTTTTAATTATTTGTTCTGAAGCTAATTCTACATAATCCTTTTTTGGCAATGATACATACCTAATTTGTTTTGTTGTAGCTTTTTGCATACCTAATTGTTCTTTTGCGCTTTGTTCTACATTGCTTAGGTTTAAGCTATTTTCTATTTTCGCTTTTAATTGTTCGTTTTCTTTTTGAATTGAAGCTAATTGCTTTTCAGAAGTTTTTAATTCCGAAAATTCTTCATTTATTTTTGAATTTTGATAGCTCATTGCAAATAATACTGCAAAGGCAAGCATTAACCAAACTACACATTTAACTTTTTTCTTTTTTGCAGTTGACTTATTCTTTTCAGAACTTTTGTTTGCTTGTTTTGCAGTATTACTTTTTTTCTTTTTTATTTCTTTAGAAGGGGTATATTCTGGTTTTAATTTTCTTGGACTCGTTTCGTACATATAGTTATTGCCATATTTTGACATTTTAGAATATTTCCCTCCCTTTCTCTAAATTTTTTCTAAAATTCTTAGTTTTGCACTTCTACTGCGTGCATTTTCTTCTTGCTCATCTTTCGTTGGTAATATTGGTTTCTTATTTATAATTTTTCCTATTGGTTGTCTTCCACATATACAGTATGGTAAGTCCTTAGGACATATACATTTTCCAAGTGCATCTTGATATGCATTTTTTACTGCTCTGTCTTCTAATGAGTGAAAAGTTATGATACATAACCTTCCCTTTGGTGCTAAACAATCAATTGCATTTGTAACTGATTGATAAAGTGGTTGTATTTCATTGTTTACTTCTATGCGAATTGCTTGAAATGTTCTTTTGGCTGGATGACCTTCTTTTTTTCGCACAGCAACTGGAACAGCCTCTTCTATGATTTTCACCAATTCCTTTGTTGTTTCTATAGGTTTTAACTCTCTTGCTTGTACTATTTTTCTTGCAATTTGCCTTGAGAATTTTTCCTCTCCATATTCATAAATAATCTTTGCCAAAGTTGCTTCCTTATATGTATTTACTACTATTTTTGCACTTAGCTCTTGTTTTTGATCCATTCGCATATCTAATGTGGCATCTTGCATATAGCTAAAGCCTCTTTCAGCATTATCAATTTGATATGAAGATATTCCTAAGTCTAATAAAATTCCATTGACTTTGGATATATTTAATTTTTCTAATATCTGTTTTATGTTGTCATGATTATCTTGTATATATATTATATTATTAAATTCTTTTAATTTTTGTTTTGCAGCTAAAATTGCTTCTGCATCTCTGTCAATTCCTATTAAGGTTCCTGTATTATTTAATTCTTTTGCTATTTCTAAGCTGTGTCCAGCTCCTCCTAATGTGCCATCTACATATACTCCGCCTTTTTTTATCTGCAATCCTTCTATACATTCATTTAGCAAAACTGGTTTATGCTTAAACTCCATTTTTCCTCATTTCTTATACTCTAAATTGCTTTCCATATTTAAGCAAAACAGTTGGTAAAAACGATACCAACTGTCCTGCCTATTGTAATATTAATCTTTTGCTTTTTCTGTGCTTCTCTTTTGTTTATTTATCTTCAAATCGGATTTTATGTATCTTGTTTTCATTTGTTTTATTTCTATTGTTTCTTTTGTATTTTTTCTTCTGTTGTATCTTTCATTTTTTCTTTTGTACTTTTATAAATCTTTTGTAAATTTTTCTTTTGTATTTCTAGGTTTTATCTTTTGTTGCTTTTTCTTTTGTGCTTTTATAAATCTTTTGTATTTTATATAAACTTTTATTAAAAGTTATATACCTAACATTGTCATATTTTCTGCAATTGTATCTGCTGATATGTTTTCGTCACTATTATATACCTTCCATTTTTCTCTATTCCAAATTTCGATTCTAGTACCTACTCCTATGATTACAACTTCTTTATCCATTACTGCATATTCACGTAGGTTAGCCGAAATTAGGAATCTCCCCTGCTTATCTATTTCACACTCTGTTGCTCCTGATAAGAAGAATCTTACAAAATCTCTGGCATTTTTATTTGTTAGTGGAAGTGTTTTTAATTTTTCTTCGAAGTTAGCCCATTCGTTCTGAGAAAATCCAAACAAACAACCATCTAAACCTTTTGTTATTATAAACTTTTCTCCCATGTCTTCTCTAAGTTTGGACGGCATAATTAGTCTGCCTTTAACGTCTAATGAATGTTCATATTCACCAATAAGCACTTCGTTTCACCTCGTTTCATTTTATTCCACTTTGCTCCACTTTGCTCCACTTCAATTAAATTGTAATACAAGCAAAAAAAAATTGCAAGTCTTTTTTTGCAATTTTTTTTATTATTTTTTTGCATATTACCATTATTAACCATCTGTGATTATTTTACCCCTGTGGGGTTAGTAGTTTTTTTCATTTATTTGTTATACTTTTTTTGAATTTGGACATTCTACTTAGAGGAGATTAGGAGATGATTTTATGACGATTTCAGAAGCTATTGTTAGTAAGATTTTAAATATTTGTGATGATAAAAAAATTACCATTAATAAATTATCTAATATTTGCGGTATTACTCAATCAACAATTGACAATATCGTAAATGGAAACAGTAAGAATCCTAAGTTATTAACTATTGTACGTATTTGTGACGGTTTAGGAATTACCATGCAAGAGTTTTTTAGTGACCCCATATTTTTAAATTTGGATAGAGAAGATTAATTCTCTATCCATTTTCTTTTTCTACCTTCTCCATTGCTTTCTTTGCTGTTTCTTCTATTTTTTCTTCAAATCCAGATAAAGCTGCAAATGCCCCAAATTGTGCTGCTCTTGCTTTTATTGACATTGACTTATGTTTTTTAGAAACATGATGCGGTAAATTTATAATATCACTATATTGATTAATACTCATCCCTTATGTCCTCCTATTTGTTCGTTTCTTTCAATTGTTTTTGCTCCTTCTTGCAAGTTCATTGCTTTTATTATTGCATTTTTTCCATACTTATTCTTGATATTTAGTATAGATTTTTGCAAGTTTTTCTCTTTTAGTTCATTTTCTTTTTTTCTTTCTTCAGCCTTATAGTCGACAAATAAATTTATTTGTTCTGTCTGATTTTCTTTATTTAGCTCCGACGTTATATTATTCGCTATTATATTAACTTTTCTTGATAATAAATTTCTGTTTATTATTCTATGATATAATGTCGTTGTTGCTTCCATAATTAATTTTGTTGAAGCTGTTTTATGATCCAAATTTATTGTTCCATGTGCATGTTTTGGAATTTTTCTTCCATATCTATCATTAGTGATTTCGCCTTCATAAATATTCTTTATATATGGATTTAATAAATTCTCTGTATCATATTCAATTGTTAATACAATTTGGTCTGTTATCATTTTTTTTGCAACTAGCTCTAACGTAAGTAATTCTGCCATTTCTTTTATTATAAGTTCTGTTTGTTCGTAATTACAGGCACAACTTAAAACCTGCCCTGAACTTATACTGCTTCTTGTTGGTTTGTATTCTTTTATATGTTTTATTGTAACCGGCTCCCACCCCCATGCGTGGTCTATTAGTAATTCAGCGTTTACTCCAAATAGCTTGTAAAATAATTCTTCATTTTGTATAGACTCTCTGGCAATATCTCCCATTGTATATATTCCATATTTTTCTAATTTTGATGCATATCCCTTTCCTACTCGCCAAAAATCTGTTATTGGTCTATGACTCCATAGTAATTTCCTATATGTCAATTCATCAAGTCCCGCTATTCTAACTCCGTTTTTATTTGGAGCTACATGTTTTGCTACTACATCCATTGCTATTTTGCATAAATACAAATTTGTACCAATTCCAGCTGTTGCAGTAATGCCTGTTTGTTCATAAACTTCTTGTATTACCTTTGTTGCTAAATCCTTTGCTCTCATTTTATATGTTTTTATATAGTGCGTAAGATCTATAAAAACTTCATCAATTGAATAAACATATATGTCTTCCTCGGAAAACCATTTTAAATAAATATTATAAATATCTGTACTATATTTCATATAATATGACATTCTTGGTGGGGCAATAATATAATCCAATTTTAAATTTTTATTTTTTTTAAGTTCCATGTCATTATAACTTGATCCATCAAACATTTTGTTTTTAGTTCTTCTTATTCTTTCAATATTAATTTCTTTTACTTTTTGTACTACCTCAAAGAGTCTTGCTCTTCCTGATATTCCATATTTTTTTAATGACGGACTAACGGCAAGACATATTGTTTTTTCAGTTCTCTTACTATCAGCTACTACTAAATTGGTTGTTATTGGATCTAAATTTCGTTCTTTGCATTCAACAGAAGCATAAAAGCTTTTTAAATCTATAGCTACATAAATTGATTGCTCTACATTCGACATACTGCACCTCTCCTATATTTTTCTACTAAATTATATCACTTTATAGTATCGTTGTAAACATATGTTTGTATGTCGTGTAAAAAAACAAACGTGAGTTATCACATTTGTTTTATCTAGCATATTCCATTTCCTTTTGTATTTTTGCATTGTATTCTAAAATTTTAGCCCTTGAGTTGTTTAGCCCTTGCATTATTTTATACGCTTCATACTGACTTACCATCGTATTTTTATTAATTCCTTTGCCTATTTCTATTTTTTCATTTTTTCTACCATGAAAATCACTTCCACTTGTATAAATCAATTTGAATTTATTTGCCATTTTAATATATTCTGGTATATCCTCTGTTTTATATGATGAATGTATTGCTTCAACTCCTTCTATACCTAACTCCTTCATTTTGACAACTTTTTGCGATAATTTGGCCATTTTAATATTTTCTGGATAATACAAATAATTTTGAGCAAAATGCGCCTCTATTGGTATTCCTCCATACTCTTTTATTAACCTTATTGTTTCTTTTGCTGACATAATTTTTCTTTTATATCCAAGTTTTTTTAACAAATCATAGGCTTCTTTTGGTTTATTAAAATAATTTTTATTTACTAATAATCTTACCAAATCTTTCATTTCATAATTTTTATGAATGCTTTCTAATTCTTCTCTTGATATATTTTTTCCGTTCTTACATAAATATTTTCTAAATAATTCTATTTGATTAACTCTAGATTTTTCTATCTCTTGCAATCTTGAATCTTTTTCAATTCCATCCACGCAATATCCCAATATATGTACAATTTCATTTACAGGATATGTTGACTTTGTTTTTGAATCTGTTGCATAATATGTTAACTTTGCTTCTAATTCTATTCCAGGTATTAACTTGATTCTTGATTTTCTTGCTACTTCCTTTGCCTGCTTATAACCTTCTGTAGTATTATGGTCTGTAATTGCAATCACTTTCAAATTATTCTTTTCTGCTTTTTGTATAATTTGACTAGGGGTACAAGTACCGTCAGAACAAGTAGTATGTATATGTAAATCAATCATATTTCTACCTCCATCTACCTTATTATAACAAAGTTTACATAATTAGTCAATCATTTTTTATATTTCTACACATTTTATAATGTATCTTTGTTTACTATCATTTGTACATGTAATTAAAGTAATTTCTTTTTTTCCATTTGTAGCTTGATCGGTACACTCATTTTGGTCAGGATTTACAATATATTTACTATACACCTTATATTGAATTGTTCTTTTCTTTGTGTCTGTTAATTCTACAATATCCCCATTTTCTAATGTTGGTACTTTACTAAAGAATTTCTCATTTCTGTAATTATGACCTACGATGCAAAAGTTACCAACTTCATTTGGTTCTGGTCCATAATATCTACATGGTGATATTTTTAAGATAGCTGTATAATCCTTCAGGTCTTTATTTAATGGCGCAATTACTGGATAATGTACGTCTATTTTAGGAATGTCTATTTTTGCAACTGTTCTATAGTCGGTTCCATCATTAGCTGTATATGTTGCAGTATCCATATTTCCACTTGCAACTTCAACTTCATCAACATTAACTTCTTCTGCACTATCAGTTTGAGTATCATTAGGATCTAGCATAACAATAATTACATTGTCCTTTGTTTTTATTGTTGTAGATATTTCCGCTGGCTCTTCTTGACCTTCAAAATCTGTTTCTGCTAATAAGGTTTTCGATACTTCCTCGCTTTTATTTTTATCGTATTCGGCATATATATAATAAGAGAACAGACAACATACTAAAAAAACAGATACAATAAAATTCCACTTATACACTTTTTTCTTTCTTTTGAATTCAGGTGTTATAAATATCCTATCTGTTACAAGAATTTGATTTCTAAATTCCTTCATACGCGTCCTCCCTCCTTCTTCACTAAAACATACACATATATTATAACATTTTTATTGCCCTTTGGGAATAGCTGTTATAGAAAACTATAAATATTTTTATTGTTGTTTCCATTTTTTCCATGCCGTGGTACCAGTTCAAATTAATAATATAAAAAGTTGGGAAATGTAATTTGACATCCCCAACTTTTTATATTATTTTAAACTACACATATAATCTGCAATTTGTGCAAACTGCTCTAAGCTAAGTTTTTCTCCTCTTACTTTCACATCAATTCCAAGCGTTAATAACATTTTTTCTATTTCTTGCTTATTATCCATCATTTTTCCGTTATATAATGCATTTAATAGTGTTTTTCTTCTTTGCATAAATGCTATTTTTATAAGTTTGAATAAAAGCTCTTTATTTTTTACATCCACTGCTGGTTCTTTTCTAAGCGTTAATTTAATAACCTCTGAATCTACCTGTGGAGCTGGCAAAAAAGATGTGCTTGGTACTTCTAATATGTATTCTGGTATTGTATAGTAATGAATCGCATAGCTTATACTTCCTGATAAAGCAGTTCCCGGATTTGCTACTAAGCGGTCAGCAACCTCTTTTTGAATCATAATGGTAATACTTTCTATATCTAAGTTTTCTTCTAACAGTTTCATTACAATTGGCGTTGTAATGTAATATGGTAAATTTGCAACTATTTTAACCTTATTTAATTCATATTCTTCTTTATTTTCTTTTATTATTTTCTTTAAATCTAAATTTAATACATCATCATGAATTAAATCAATGTTATCGTATAAAGCAAATCTTTCTTGCAATATTGCTATCATTTTAGGGTCTAATTCCACACATAAAACCCTTCCTGCTTTTTTTAACAATTCTTTTGTTAAAGTTCCTAACCCAGGGCCAATTTCAATTATCAAATCTTGTTTATTTACATTTGCAGTTTCTACAATTTTGCAAACAGCATCTTCGTCTATTAAAAAGTTTTGACCTAAACTCTTATTAGCTCTTAATTGATACTTATTTAACATAAATTTAGTTTCTTTTAATAAATTTTGCATATACTCTCCTACTATATGGCCAATTGTACCACTTTATTTTTCTGCATACTTGTATGTATATCTATTATTCTTTGATTTGAAGAACCCCTAAATTTTAATGTAGGATCTTTTTTAGATTCAACAAACCTTCCATCTACTAATACATCAATTTCGTTTAAACACTCTTTTGTTACTTCATCATCTCTTTTTTCTAATTGTTCTAATGTATAACCAGAATAGCACCATACATTAAATTGTGGTTTTACCTTTTTAACTTCTTTAATAAAGTCTAACACCTCTGGTATGTTTTCAGGGCAAAGTGGCTCGCCTCCACTTATTGTAATTCCCTTTAATATAGAATTTTCAGTAATTTTATTAATAATTTCTTGTTTGTCAAATTTTTTTCCATAAGCAAAACTTTGTGCTTCTTTGTTTTGGCAACCTGGGCAATTATGAGGGCAACCGCTAACAAATAAAACTGCTCTCCAACCTAATCCATTTGATATGCTTTCATCATAAAAACCTGCAATATTCATTTTATTTTCTCCCCTTGTTTACTTTTACGCATGTGTAACTCTATCTTTTAACTCTGAAAGTTTAGCATTATTCCAGCGATTTGTAGCACCTACTAAGTATCCTGTAATTCTTTGAATTGTATCAATATTATCACTACCACAAATTGGACACTTTTTCAAATCTGCATCTGCATTTTCAAAGCCACAGTCCATACATCTTGACCTTGTATGGTTCACACTTCCATATCCCATATTATATTTATCCATTAAATCCACAACAGCTTCAACAGTTTCTGGGTTGTGTGTTGCATCTCCATCTAGTTCTATATAGAATATATGTCCCCCCTCTGTTAATGCATGATATGGCGCTTCTATTTTTGCTTTTTTCTCAGCAGTACACTTATACCATACTGGAACATGATTGCTGTTTGTATAATACTCTCTATCTGTAACACCTGGTATACAGCCAAATTCTTTTCTATCTATTTTAGTAAATCTACCTGATAATCCTTCTGCTGGAGTTGCTAATACAGAATAGTTAAGGTCATATTTATCTGAATACCTTTTACAAGCATCATTAAACATTGTAATTATTTCTAGTCCTAATTTTTGTGCTTCTTCAGATTCTGCATGATGTTTACCAATTAGTGCTGTCAAACATTCTGCTAAACCTATAAATCCAATTCCTAAGGTACCATGTTTTAATACATCTTTTACCTCTTCATTTGGTTTTAGTTTTTCACTATCTTGCCATAATCCAGCTGTCATTAACAATGGAAATTGTTTTGCTACAGCTGTACATTGGAATTCATAACGATCATGTAATTGTTCTGCTACAATGTCTATATATTTTTCTAATTTTTCTTTAAATATACGAATTACCATTTTTTTGTATTCCGATGTTATATTTTTATCACAGCCAGTTCCAATATCAAAACTTAGTCCTAATTTTTCTTGTGTTTCTAAGGCAGATTCAATTGCTAATCTTACAATATTAACTGTTGTAAATGATAGATTTCCTCTTCCTACAGATGTATCCTCACCATGTCTATTTTTAAACACTCTAGTACGGCAACCCATTGTTGCGACTTCATAATAGTAACGTTTTGGATCATCTGCTCTCCATTTTTCACTTTTATTAAATGTTGCATCTAGGTTTAGGAAATTAGGGAAAAATCTTTTTGCTGATACTTCACAAGCTAATTTATATAAATCGTAGTTAGGATCTTCTGGTAAATAATTTACTCCTTTTTTCTTTTTCCATATTTGTATTGGGAAAATAGGTGTTTCATCGTTCCCTACTCCACGTTTTGTTGATAATAGTGTTTCTCTTATGATACATCTTCCTTCTGCTGAAGTATCTGTTCCATAATTAATTGAACTAAATACAACTTGGTTTCCACCTCTTGAGTGAATTGTATTCATATTGTGTATAAAAGCTTCCATTGCCTGATGTACTCTGTTTATAGTTGAATTCATAGCAGCCTGTAAGTCTCTTTCTTCACCTTCTAATCCATCCAATTCCTTTTTAATATAATCTTTTATTTCTATATTATATAAATTACTTAAATCTTTGCCTATCAATTCTTCTATTTTTTTAACTTCTTCTATAAATGTTTTTCTTACAAAAGGTGCTAAATAAAAGTCAAATGCTGGTATTGCTTGTCCTCCATGCATTTCATTTTGAACATTTTCAAGTGACATACACGCTAAAATACTAGCTGTTTCTATTCTTTTTGCTGGTCTTGATGCACCATGTCCAGCCCTAAATCCATTAGTTAAAATTTTATCTAATGGGTGTTGTAAACATGTTAAACTTTTTGTAGGGTAATAGTCTTTATCATGTATATGTATATATCCTTGTTTATGAGCATCTCTTGCTTCTGGTGATAATAAAAAGTCGTCTACAAATGGCTTTGTTGTTTCACTGGCAAATTTCATCATCATTCCCGCTGGTGTATCTGCATTCATATTTGCATTTTCTCTTGTAATATCGTTTGCTTTTGCTTCTATAATTTCCAAAAACATTTCTTTTGTCCTTGATTTTCTTGCTACATCACGATTGTAACGATATGTTATATAACTTTGGGCTACTTCTTTTCTAGATGAACCCATTAATTTTTTTTCAACTAAGTCTTGTACTTCATATACAGTAACTTGTTTTTTTCCTTCTAAACTTTTTTCTACACTGCTTGCTATTTTATTAGCTAAGTCTAAATCAACACCACCTGATGTTTGTGACATTGCTAAGGTAACTGCCTTTACAATTCTTTCTCCATTGAATTCTGCGATTCTTCCATCTCTTTTGATTACTTGCATGAAAATTTCCCCCTATTTGTATTTTTATACTTTTATATCTGTCAACATTGATACCTATTTTATATTTTCAAATTAGTAATGTCAAATTTAATTTTTTATGTAAATTTTATTAAAAAAGCTAGCATTTCAAACCGTTTCAAGGTTTTATGCTAGCTTGTTTTACATTATATTACAGCATCTTTTTTTTCTGCATTCCGCAACTCATTGCCATTCTAAGATTAGCTGTTTTAAAAAAATTATTTTTTTATTTTTATTTATTTTTTTAAAAATTATTTTTTCGTCAATATTTGTTTTTTGTTTATTTTTCAATGTTTTTATGCATTTTATTGTCTTTTCGAAAAATATTTTTTTATAATTTTCTAAAAAATCATTTTTTTATTTTTTGCATTTGTCAATTTGTTTTTATTAATTATATTTCCACTTCAATTTCGTTACTCTTTCCATTGTCATCTAAACAAATCTTTTTCTCCTGTATTTCTCTGCCATTTAAATAAAATTTATCTACGCCAGTATTTTTTTTGTTTGGATTTCTAACCTTAATATAGTATATACTTGACTTATATTTATAACGAATGCTATATTCTTTCCATTCCTTAGGAATACATGGTCTAATTTCTAACTTTCCGTTTTCTATATGCATTCCAAGAATATTTTCAATTCCTATTTTATTAAACCAACTACTAGATCCTGTATACCAAGTCCAGCCACCTCTACCCGCTAAATTGTTTGATCCATACATATCCGCAACTATAACATACGGTTCTACCTTATATTTTTTTACTGCTTCCGTAGTTCTTGCATGTTCAATTGGATTAATATAACGATAATACTCCATTGCCCTATCTCCGAAACCTAATATTGTTGTAGCCCAAACTGCCCACAATGCAGCATGTGTGTATTGTTGTTGTGGACATTTTTTCTATTCTACTTTTTTCTCATATTCTTTTCTAGCACATATAAAATTATTATTTAAATCTTGTAATGGTTTAAAATTAAAATAAATATCAACTTGCTTGTCGCTATGAATTTCAATTTTTTCTATAAATTCTCTAATTATTTCTTTTGTTGGTTT
>CAKOTZ010000005.1 GCA_934120395.1 uncultured Clostridia bacterium | reverse complement strand
ACTAGTAACAATGACAATGAACCTATACCAATTTTTTTATTTTTCATTACAAATACCTCCTCGATAAATTACTATTTATAGATTATAATGTATGAATAATTTATTGTAATGGCAAAGATTATGTGATAAAGTAAATAATAGAAATTTATTACGGAGGTATTAAAATGAGAGAATTAAAAATTAATGCAATATACAAACATTTCAAAGGGGATTATTACATAGTGGAAGATATAGCAAATCATTCAGAAACAAAAGAAAAATATGTTGTATATAGAAAACTTTATGGTGACTGTAGTTTATGGATTAGACCAGTAGAGATGTTTTTGAGTGAAGTGGATCACAAAAAATATCCAGATGTAGAACAAAAGTATAGATTTGAATTGCAAAATATAGAAAGTGTTGCAAATAAAGATTGTAAATAAATGTATAATGTAATATAATGCCAATATAAAGGGGATGAGTTATATATGATTCAAATAAATAATATTAGTAAATCTTATGTGAAAGATAAAAAAAGCGTAGATAACTTGAATTTAGAAATACGAAATGGAGAGATTTTTGGATTTCTAGGTCCTAATGGTGCTGGTAAAACTACAACGATAAAGATGATAACAGGAATCTTAAATCCTGATGAAGGAGACATTTTAATAGATGGAAAGAGCATAAAAACTAACGCTTTAGAGGCTAAACGACAATTTGGATTTGTTCCAGATAATCCAGATATGTTTGTTAGACTAAAGGGAATAGAATATTTAAATTTCATTGCTGATATCTATAATGTTTCACAGGAAGAACGAAAAGAAAGAATTGAAAAAATGTCTAAAGAATTTGGAATTTATGATGATTTAGGCAGTAGCATTCAAACATATTCTCATGGAATGAGGCAAAAACTAATTATAATTAGTGTATTATTACATAATCCGAAAAATTGGATTTTAGACGAACCAATGACAGGATTAGATCCTAAAGCTTCGTTTCAACTTAAGGAATTAATGAGAAACCATGCAAAAGAAGGAAATACGGTATTTTTCTCAACTCATGTTTTGGAGGTTGCAGAAAAATTATGTGATAGAGTAGGAATTATTAATAAAGGAAAACTAGTTTTTGTTGGAACATATGATGAATTAAAAAAACAATTTACAGAAGTAGATAGTCTAGAAAAATTATTTTTGGAGCTAACTGAAAATGAATAATATCCTATTATTAACAAAAGTTTTCCTAAAAAATTCTATATTTAAAAATTATAGTTCCAAAACAGAAGATAATAAGTCAAAACGAGTAATGAAAATTATTGGTTTTGCTTTAATATATATATATGTAATAGGCATTTTTGGCTTTTTAAGTTATGAAATGATTCAATCTCTTTTAATAGTAAATCAAGCGGGGTTGTTTTTAGGTACATTCTTATTGGCTGTTGGAGTATTAATATTAATTCAGTCTATTGTATCTAGTATGAATTTGTTCTATTTTTCAAAAGATGTAGAGAATATACTTCCACTACCAATAAAGCCATATCAAATTTTAATTGCGAAGTTTAATGTGTTATTGGTAACAGAATATATTACAGTTTTACTATTTGCACTGGCTCCTTTTATAATATATGGAATATTAACAGGAGCAGGTTTATTATTTTATTTATATGGTATTATTGTTTTACTTATATTCCCAATTGTGCCAGCGCTAATTTCTTCGTTGTTAGTTATTATTTTAATGAGTTTTTCAAAGAATATAAAGAATAAAGAAAAAATGCAAATTGTAGCTTCTTTACTATTAATTGTTTTAGTTATTGGAATACAGTTTGGCTTTTCTGGACAACAAGAAATGAATGAAGAAGAAATTGCAGGAATGTTTATGAAAGCTAATGGGATGATAGATATTATAGATAACTATTTTATAACATTAAAACCTGCAATAAATGCTCTACTTGCATATAATACAAGTGAAGCGCTTGTTTCATTATTAGAGCTAATAACAATAACTGTCGGAATATATGCAGTATTTACAATTGTATCTCAAAAACTTTACTTAAAAGGGGCTGTTGGTGCATTAGCAAGCAGTGGAGGAAAAAAAGCAAGAATAAGAGTGGGAGCATTCAAACAAAAAACAATACAGATAAGTTATGTAAAAAAAGAATTTATAATGCTATTCAAGAATCCAATATATTTTATGCAATGTGTTTTGCCAGCACTAATTATGCCAATTATATTTGGAGGAGTTTTTCTACTACAACAGAATGAGTTTGCTAGTCAAATGCAAGATATTGATGTAAATCAAAATATAGTTTTAACTATACTAGTTGGAATGAGTACCTTTATGCTTACAATGATTTTTATACCAGTAACAGCTATTTCAAGAGATGGAACTTATGCAAGCTTTGTAAAGTATATACCAGTATCATTTTACAAACAATTTCAATACAAGGTAATTCCTTCAATAGTGATTAGTGTTGTTCCGATTGTTATTATAAATATTATTGCATATATAATAGCAGATGTAGACATTGTAATTTTGGTCTTTAGTTTTATAATTTCTTTAGTTGTGAGTATTTTATATTCATATATAATGTTTATTGTAGATTTAAAAAGACCTAAACTTAATTGGGACACAGAGTATGCTGTTGTAAAGCAAAATATGAATATGTTTTTTGGATTTGTGTTTGTTATAGCATATATAATGTTATTAGTAGTTATTGGAAGTATATGTGCAGAAGCAAATTTTGCAACTTTAGTTATTGTTTTACTAACCATAACTGGAAGTGCTTTAATTGGAATAGATAGATATGTATATTATAATCAAGGTGAATTGTTTAAAAAGATAGTATAAAAAAACCGCCCCTTAGGGTGGTTTTTTTTAAACTTCCATTTGACTTCCTAAAAAACTTGCAGCAGACTGAACAACTTTTAATTCTGTTTCGCCCATTTTTGTGCTTTGATCTTTAGAAATAAGAATAATACTTCCAATAGCATCTCCTTGTGAAACAATAGGATATACTACTTGGGAATTGTATTTTCTTTCTTTGTTATCGTTTTGAGTAATTGGTAAAGAAACTTCGTTGTTTTCTTTACTGGTATATATTTCTTTATTATCCATTACTTCTTCTAATTCTTGACTTAAATTTTGTTGTAAAAAATCCTTTTTAGGTGCACCTGAAACGGCAATTACTGTATCCTTATCAGTAATACATGCTATATGACCAGTTGTTTTGGCTAATGTCTCAGCATAATTAATTGCAAATTCAGAGAGTTCTCCAATTGGAGAATATTTTTTTAGTATTATTTCTCCATCTTTATCAGTAAATATTTCTAATGGATCACCTTCTTTTATACGTAAAGTTTTACGTATTTCCTTGGGTATTACAATTCTTCCTAAGTCATCAATTCTTCTAACTACTCCTGTTGCTTTCAAAATTTTCCCTCCTTTTTCTCAATTTAAGCTTAGTATTAATTTTTAGAAAAAAATTATTCATAAATTTGACAAAAAACTTAAAATGCGACAATAAAGAAAAAGAGATGTAATAAAAAAAGTATAAAAGCAAATAATATTTTGAAGGAGAGATTTTATGTATTATAATGAAGTTGAAGAGGTTAAGGATATATTAAGGACTAGCGAGTATGGTTTAAGTAAAGAAGAAGCGGCGATTAGATTAGATACAAATGGCAGAAATGAAATTCCTAAGAAGAAAAAAACAACGATTATGCATTTATTTATTTCTCAATTTATGAGCCCGATTGTATTTATACTTGTTATAGCTGCTGTTTTTTCTATTATAACTAAGAGTTATTCTGATTCTGTGTTTATATTTATAGTTATTTTTATTAATGCGATTATTGGAACATACCAGGAATGGAATTCTGAAAGAAGTGCAGAAAAATTACAAAATATGATAAGAACTCAGTCGAAAGTATTTCGTTCTGGAAAGCAAATTGAAATTAATTCTAGTGAGTTAGTGATTGGGGATTTAGTAACATTAGAGTCAGGAGATAAGGTAACTGCGGACATTAGATTGGTAAAAACTAATAATTTAGAGATAGATGAAGCTATTTTAACTGGAGAGTCTATTGCTAAAGAGAAGATAAATAATGTTATAGCAAAGGATACTGTTCTTTCTGAAAGAAATAATATGGCTTATGCAGGAACTAATGTAATTAAAGGGAGAGGCGAAGGATTTGTTGTAGCTACAGGAAAAAATACCGAGTTTGGTAAAGTGGCAGACAAGGTTTTGGATTCAGAGAATACCAAATCTCCATTAGTTATAAGAATGGAAAAGTTTATTAGACAAATTAGCATTGGCTTTGTTGCTTTTGCAATATTATTATCTGGTTTATTGTATGTAAAGGGTTATCCAATTGTTGAAATATTTCAAAGTGTTGTAGCTTTAACAGTTTCAGCAATCCCAGAGGGATTAACCATTGCTATGACTATTGTTTTGTCATTAGCTTCATCAAAAATGGCAAGAAAAAATGTAATTGTAAAGAAATTAAATGCTGTAGAGAGTTTAGGTAGTTGTAGTGTTATTGCTACTGATAAAACAGGAACATTAACAGCTAATGAACAGACTGCCAAAAAAATCGTATTGCCAACTGGAAGTTCTGCATATATCCGCGGGGTTGGATATAACGATATTGGAGAAGTAAAAATAGACGAGCTTATGGAAGGGGATAAGCATAATATTAAAGAAGTATCAAAATTAGCGGTTTTAAACAATGAAGCAAGCATGAGTTTAGAAGATGGAAAATGGCAATATCATGGTGATGCAATAGATATTGCATTTTTAGCTTTAGGTTACAAAATGCAAGTGGAAGTAAACGAAAGGATAGTTAATAGGATTCCATATGAATCAAAACAAAAGTTTTCGGCTGTATTTTATGAAGAAGAAAATACAATATGTTGTACGGTAAAAGGGGCTGTAGAGAAAATATTAGATTTTTGTTCTTTTATGAAAATTGGTAATGAAAGACAAGCAATAGATAAAACAGCTATTAATAAGCAAGCGGAAGAACTTGCAAAACAAGGATTTCGTGTTATTGCAATTGCTATGGGAGAAGAAATAGACGATATAGATGGTATGAGTGATTTAGTTTTTTATGGTTTAGTGGCATTTATAGATCCTATTCGTGAGGATGTGGTAGAAGCGGTTTCTCAATGTAATAATGCCGGGATAAAAGTTGTAATGATAACAGGTGACCACCCTGATACAGCAAATAGCATTGGCAAGCGAATTGGAATAAAAGATATTCATGCGAGAGTATCACCAATGGAAAAGTTAGAAATAGTTGAAAAACTAAAAGAAAACGGAGAATTTGTTGCTGTTACTGGTGATGGGGTAAATGATAGTCCAGCATTAAAATCTGCAAATATAGGAATTGCAATGGGAAGCGGAAGTGATATTGCAAAGGAAACAGGAAATATGATTATTGCTGATGATAATTTTTCAACAATAGTAAAGGGAATAGAGGAAGGACGAAAGGCTTATAACAATATTAGAAAGGTAATTTATTTGTTACTTTCTACAGGATTTTCAGAGGTAATTTTATATACTTTGTCTATTTTATGTGGTTTTCCCATGCCATTAACAGCAATTCAACTTTTATGGCTTAATTTAATAAGTAATGGAGTTCAGGGTGATGCCTTAGCATTTGAAAAGGATACGGAAGATGTAATGAAACAAAGGGTTAGAAAGAAAGATGAAAATGTAATGAATAAGTTGCTTATAAGCGAAATTCTGCTTTCTGCTTTTGTAATGGCTATTATAGAGTTTATCTTCTATATATGCTTACTAAGAACAAATTTAGATATTACTACTATTAGAACCTATATGTTAACGCTAATGGTATTTATGGAAAATATTCACATTTTTAATTGTAGGAGTGAAAGAATTTCTTGCTTTAGAATTCCAGGAATTAATAATCGCTTTTTGATTTTATCAATAGTCATTACTACAGCAATTCAATTAATAATTATAAGAGTTCCAGCTATTGCAAGCTTTTTAGGACTTACAACAATTAGTATAGACACAGCTGTATTACTATTTTTGTTAACTTTGCCTATTATTATCTCAATGGAATTGTTCAAAATGAAAAATAAATTTGAATTAAATAAACGTATTTAGAAAATTAAGTAATTCTTTCTTATGAATTTTAAAAAATAAATTTGAGTTTTGTTTCACGCTAATTACGTATCTAATATAAATGGTATTGGATTGTTGAGAAATAAAATAAATTATTCTATAATTTTTACAAATGCGTTCTCGATAATTAGTATTTAAAATTTCAGGGACGTATCTTCCAATGTATGGAAAATTTTTAATTGAATCAATAGTTGAATATAGTTCATAAATAATATAATTAGAGTAATTAGCGGAAACTTGCAATGTAAATTTTGCGATATTGTATAAATTACGATAAGCTGTATTAGAGATGGAGATGTTCATATTCCTTCATCAACCTCTCTTTCGATTCTTCAATTGTCATAACTCTATTATTTTCTATATCTTCGTCGCTTTCTTTTAATAGAGCAACAAATACTAAATTGTATATAAAATCATATAATGTATTTGATTGCGTATCTTGTGCATTTATTTGATTTAAGTCGTCATCTTTTCCATATCTGTTAGTATATTCCATCATAAGTTTTAAAACAATTTCTTTAGAGTTTAAGCCATTAAAGTAGCCATCTGGTACCGAATTGACAATATTCATAATTTTTTGTTTTATATCTAGCATTATAAACCTCCTTTTATATAAAACTAGTAATAGTATAACACAGAATTGTTTAAAATAACAATAATATTAATAAAAAAATAAGACTGCAAATTCGACTATTTGATATGTTTTTCGTCAAAAAATGGAACTAAAATTCTACACATGAATACAATATATTATATAAACAAGATAAAGGAGGAAATTTAAATGTATAGAAGTTGCAAATGTAAGCAATGCTGTTCTAATAAGGAAGATATGATAGAAGAGCTATGCAGTGATATACCTAATGTTATTAACAATAATGATATGTGCGATTGCGGATTTGATGATGATGATAATTTGTTTCCGAGAAAGCCATTATTTAGTCAAAGCTATGTTCCATGGCAAACTATTGGAAAAACATTTACTGTAGAGGCAGGGTTAAAAATGGGAACAATTTATCCAGAATTGGTTTCGCCTTATGTTCCATGTCAATCAATAGAGGAAAATGTTTTTATAGCAACAAGTAATAAAATTGGAGAGGGGTGTAATAAATAATGTTAGAAAATAATGAAACAATAGAAAATAGTACAGAACGTAACGCCTGTCAAACAGAATATCAAAGAGATTGCATTAGAGAAGAAATGATGATGAAAATAAGAGAATTAGATTTTGCCGTTGTTGAATTGAGTTTATATTTAGATACGCACCCAGATGACCAACGTGCATTATGTTTATACAAGGAATATTGTAGAAAATTAAAGGATTTAAAAGATAAATATCAAAAAAGATATGGACCTTTGAGTATTTATTATCCATGCAATAAATGGAGATGGATTGAAGAACCATGGCCATGGGAAAGGGGGAATTATTAATGTGGACTTATAACAAGGTATTACAGTATCCAGTAAATATAAAGAACTCTAATCCTAAATTAGCTAAGTTTATTATTTCACAATACCGGAGGACCAGATGGAGAATTGGGAGCTGCTTTAAGATATTTGTCACAAAGGTTTGCTATGCCAGATCAAAAATCTAAAGCTATTTTAAATGATATAGGAACAGAAGAATTAGCGCATTTAGAGATGATCGGAAGTATAGTGCACCAGTTAACTAAGAATTTGTGTCCTGACGATATAAAGAAAGCTGGTTTAGGAGCATATTATACAGATCATGGTGTGGATGTATATCCTCAATCGGCAGGAGGTGTACCTTTTAATGCAACATGTTTAGCTTGTAAAGGTGATCCAATTGCTAATTTACAGGAAAATTTAGCTGCAGAACAAAAAGCGAGAGCCACTTATGAAAAACTTATTGACCTATGTGCTGATGACCCAGATGTTGTTGACCCATTGAAATTTCTAAGAGAAAGAGAGGTCGTTCATTTCCAAAGATTTGGAGAAGCATTAAGAGGAGTACAGGATAAAATAGCAGAAAGAAAATTTTATATGAATGATTGTAGATAAAATTAAAGGTTGCAAGAGCTTTTTAAATAATTTTTTATAAATTATTTAAAAAAATTACAATTACCACTTGAAAGTTGTAAAAAAAAGTGATATGATAATGCAAAATCAAAAACTATAACAAGGATAAGATAAATAGCTAAAACTTTAAGAGAGCTAGAGAAAGGTGAGATTCTGGCAAGATAATACCTATTTATTATCACCTATGTTCGTTGCTAATCTGAAATAGTAGTAAGAATAGCCGTTTCCTGCGTTAAGGGGAAAGAGAGAATAATAAAGTATATTATTAAAATAGGTGGTACCGCGGAAACAAGAACCTTTCGTCCTATAAAAGGATGCAAGGTTCTTGTTTTTTTGAAGGGAGATTTATAATGTATAAAAAAGTTGAATTAAACAATGGTTTTGCTGGCATGGAAAAAGACGTTGCAAAATTATGGCAAGACAAAGATATTATTCATAAGAGCTTTGATGCAAATGAAGGAAAAGAATATTTTACCTTTTATGATGGACCTCCAACTGCAAATGGAAAACCACATGTTGGGCATATTTTAACAAGATGTATGAAGGATATAATTCCTAGATATAAAGTTATGAAGGGATATAGAGTAATTCGTAAAGCTGGTTGGGATACACATGGTTTACCAGTAGAATTAGAGATAGAAAAAAAACTAGGAATTTCAGGTAAAGAGCAAATTGAAGAATATGGAGTAGAAAAATTTGTAAAAGAATGCAAAGAAAGTGTATTTACTTATGTATCTATGTGGGAAAAAATGACTAATCAGGTAGGTTATTGGGTGGATATGGATAACCCGTATGTTACTTACCATAACGATTACATAGAATCTGTTTGGTGGGCATTAAAGCAAATGTGGGATAAAGAACTTTTGTATCAAGGACATAAAGTAATGCCATACTGCCCTAGATGTGGAACAGCTTTATCTTCTCATGAAGTTGCACAAGGATACAAAGATGTTAAAGACTTAACATGTATTGCTAAATTTAAAGTTGTAGGAGAAGAAAATAAATATATTCTTGCATGGACAACAACTCCATGGACTCTACCTTCAAACTTAGCATTGTGCGTAAACAAAGCTTATATGTATGCTGACGTAAAAGTTGGAGAAGAAGTATACGTATTAGCTAAAGATTTGATTGAAACAGTCTTAAAAGATACAGAATATGAAATTTTAAGAGAATATAAAGGCGAAGAGTTATTAGGAGTTAAATATGAGCAACTTATGCCATTTGCAAAAGTAGATGGAAAGGCCTATGTTGTAATACATGGAGACTATGTTACACTAACAGATGGAACTGGTATAGTTCATATTGCACCAGCTTATGGTGAAGACGATAGTTTTGTATCTAAACAAAATGGAATTGCTTTTGTTAACTTGGTAGACAAGGAAGGAAAGTTTGTTCCTGAGGTAGAACCATGGGCAGGAAAATTTGTAAGAAATTGCAATGAATCTATTGTGGAATGGTTAAAAGAACATAATAAATTGTTTAGTAGCGAAAAGCACATGCATTCATATCCTCATTGTTGGAGATGTGACACACCACTATTATACTACCCAAAAGAAAGTTGGTTTGTTGCAATGAGCAAATTGCGTGATGAGCTAATGGCTAATAATGCAAAAGTGAACTGGATGCCTGAAACAATAAAAACAGGAAGATTTGGGAAATTTTTAGAGAATGTAATTGACTGGGGAATTTCAAGAGACCGCTATTGGGGAACACCATTACCAATTTGGACTTGCGAATGTGGTCACAAAGAATGTATAGGCAGTATAGAGGAACTAAAACAAAAAGCTGTTGAAATGCCAGATGATTTAGAACTTCATAAACCATATATAGATAATGTTCATTTAAGATGCGAAAAGTGTGGTAAAGAAATGAAGAGGGAAAAAGAAGTAATTGACTGTTGGTTTGATTCTGGTTCTATGCCATTTGCACAATGGCACTATCCATTTGAAAACAAAGAAATGTTTGAGAATAATTTCCCTGCACAGTTTATTTCAGAAGCTATTGACCAAACAAGAGGATGGTTCTATACTTTAACAGCAATTGGAACTGCATTATTTAATAGAACACCATTTGAAAATTGTATCGTATTGGGCCATGTTTTAGATGCAAAAGGACAAAAAATGTCAAAATCAAAGGGAAATGGTGTAAATCCATTTGAATTGCTTGACAAGGTGGGAGCAGATGCTACAAGATGGCATTTCTACACAGTAAGTAGTCCGTGGTTACCAACAAGATTGTCGCTTGAAAATGTAGAAGAAACACAAAGAAAATTTTTAAGTACTTTATGGAATGTATATTCTTTCTATGTACTTTATGCTGAGATAGATAAATTTAATCCATTAGAACACCTAAATTGCAAAATAGACAATGTAATGGACAAATGGATTCTTTCTAAATTAAATACATTAATAAAAGAAATTGATGAAAAATTAGGTGAATATGATATTACCGGAGCTGCATTGCAAATTGAGGATTTTACAGATGAATTATCTAACTGGTATGTAAGAAGAAATAGAGAGAGATTTTGGCAAGATAAGTTAACAGATGAGAAAATAAGTGCTTATGTTACTTTATATACAGTATTAATCAATTTGGCAAAAGTAGCTGCACCTTTTGTACCATTTATGACAGAAGAGATTTATCAAAATCTAGTAGTTGGATTAGATAAAAATGCTAAAGAAAGTGTTCATTTGTGTTTATGGCCAACATGTGATGAAACAAAAATTGATAAGAAGCTAGAAGAAGAGATGGATTTAGCATATAAAATTGTTAAACTTGGTAGAAGTGCTAGAAATACAGCTAATATTAAAAATAGACAGCCGTTACCAGAAATGTTAATTTCTATAGACATTTTACCAGAATATTATGGAGAAATTGTAAAAGAAGAATTAAATGTAAAAAAAGTTGAACTAGGTGCTGATATGTCTCAATATGTTGAATTTGAGATAAAACCAAATTTACCAGTATTAGGAAGAGAATATGGCAAGTTAATTCCAAAAATTAAGGAAGAAATTGCTAAACTAGACCAAATGCAGTTAGCAAACAAGGTGAAAAATGGTGGAACTGAATATATTACAATAGGAGAAACAGAAATTGGGTTGAATTCAGAAAACCTACTTGTTATGATGCAAGGTAAAGGTAATTTCGCATTTGCTGGTGAAGGCGAAGTTGGTGTTATTCTTGATACAAATATTACACCTGAATTGAAGAAAGAAGGCTATGTAAGAGAAATACTTTCAAAAGTTCAAAATAGAAGAAAAGAAATGAATTTTGAAGTAATGGATCATATTTGTTTATATGTAGCTGGAAATCCAATGTTAGAAGATGTTATAAAAGAAAATGAAGAACTAATAAAAAAGGAAACTTTAGCAGAAGAAATTGAATATGATAAAGAAGAAAGAGAATATAGCGAAATTTCTATAAATGGAGAAAAACTTCAAATAGAAGTAAAAAAAGTTTAACAGGAGAACTGCATGTATGACAAAATACATGCAGTTTTTTACTACTTACCAATAAAAGTAAAATAAAAACACAGTTGTTTTGTTTACATAAGCGATATGCCGAAAAAATATCACATATAAAATAGACAAAGTGGGAAGAAATGTGAATTTTTTGTGAACAACATATGCTTATATAATAGTTATTCACAAACTTATCCACATTATCCACAGGTATAAGTAGAAAAATATAAAAAATAAAAAGGCTACATAATATAACAAACAAATAACAAAGAGAACGATTATATTTCAAGTGAATCATATTATAATGACATGTTTGTATTGACTTTTTAACCAAAATTGTATAGAATTTACAATAAATAAAATTGCTATTAAAACCCATAGCAAGGAAAAGGAAGTGTTTCAAAATGACAGAATTAACAATGGAAAAAATAGTTGGTTTATGTAAAAATAGAGGATTTGTATATCCTGGTTCTGAAATATATGGAGGGTTATCAAATACTTGGGACTATGGCCCTTTAGGAGTAGAATTAAAAAATAATGTAAAAAATGCATGGCGTAAAAGATTTATTCAAGAAAATAAACATAATGTGGGATTAGATGCAGCAATTTTAATGAATCCCAAAACATGGGTTGCATCTGGACATGTTGGAGGTTTTACAGATCCATTAATTGATTGTAAAGAATGTAAAACAAGACATAGGGCAGACAAATTAATTGAAGAATGGATGCATGAACATAATAAAGAAGAAGTTGTAGATGGTTGGCCAGATAAAAAAATGGTACAGTACATTAAAGATAACAATATTGTATGTCCTAATTGTGGTAAATTAAACTTTACAGATATACGTAAATTTAATTTAATGTTTAAAACTTTTCAAGGAGTAACAGAAGACGCAAAATCAGAGATATATTTAAGACCAGAAACAGCTCAAGGAATTTTTGTTAACTTTAAAAATGTATTAAGAACAACAAGAAGAAAATTGCCTATGGGTATTGCTCAAATAGGAAAATCTTTTAGAAATGAAATTACACCGGGGAATTTTACATTTAGAACAAGAGAATTTGAACAAATGGAATTAGAATTTTTCTGCAAACCAGGAACAGACTTAGAATGGTACGAATATTGGAAAAAGTATTGTAAACAATTTCTACTTGACCTTGGCATGAAGGAAGACAAATTACGTTTAAGAGAACATAGCAAAGAAGAATTATCACATTACAGTAAGGGAACTACTGACATAGAGTTTATGTTCCCATTTGGTTGGGGTGAACTTTGGGGAATTGCAGATAGAACTGATTTTGACTTAAAGCAACACCAAGAATTTTCTAAAGAAGATTTTAATTACTTAGATCAAGAAACAGGCGAAAGATATATTCCATATTGTATTGAGCCATCTGTTGGTTGTGATAGAGTTACATTGGCATTTTTATGCAATAGTTATGAAGAGGAAGAAATTGCTGAGGGAGATACTAGAATCGTATTGCATTTACATCCAGCGCTTGCACCATATAAACTAGCTGTTTTACCACTTTCAAAAAAATTAAGCTCAAAAGCAGAAGAAGTTTACAATAAACTATCTAAAAAATATATGTGTGATTATGATGAAGCTGGTAGTATTGGTAAACGCTATAGAAGAGAAGATGAAATTGGTACACCTTATTGCGTAACCGTTGATTTTGATACTGAAGCAGACAATTCTGTAACAATAAGAGATAGAGATACAATGGAACAAATAAGAGTAAAAATAGATGAATTAGAGAACTGGCTAGATAAGAAGTTAGAATTTTAATAAATGCTTTAAGGATATGATAAGAAATTCTTATCATATCTTTTTAATTATAGGAGAGTAAAATGTTTGCTGAAATTATTTTAAATACAAGTGCAAAGCAACTAAACAGAACTTTTGATTATCATATCCCTGCAAACTTAGAGAAAAATATAGAGGTAGGTAATAGGGTTTTAATTCCATTTGGTAATAGCAAGCGTCCAAAAGAAGGATTTGTATTAAAATGTAAAGAAAGGTCTGACTTTGCAACTAAGGACATAATAGAGATAACCAAAGACGGAATAAGCAGAGAAAAAATGGAACTTGCAGTATTAATGTCACAAATGTACTTCTGCAATAATTTTGATGCTATTAAACTAATGATTCCTCCAGGAACTTCAACTGAAATTATAGAAAATAAAACAAAGGAAAAAACGGGTAGATTTGTTTATTTGAAAAAGGAAATAGATGAAATTGAAGCTGATATAGAAGATAAAAAGGTAAAAAGTCCAAAGCAAATTCGAGTACTAGAATTTTTAAAAGAAAATGATGGAATTTACAGTTCAGACCTTCAAAATTATACAGATAGTACTAATGCAATTTTAAAAACTTTAGAAAAGAATGAGTACATTGAGATTATAGAAGAACAAATAAAAAGAAATCCTTTTGCGGAAAAAGAAATTGTGAGAGATTCAAAATTAAAACTAACAGAAGAACAGCAGATAGCGTATGATGCTGTAAATAAAAAAATTATGCAGAAGGCTTATGAACAATTTTTGCTTTATGGAGTAACTGGTTCTGGAAAAACTGAGGTGTATTTGCAATTGATAGAATCAGTATTATCTCAGGGAAGAAGAGCGATTGTTCTTGTGCCAGAAATATCCTTAACTCCACAAATGGTAAATAGATTTTTAGCTCGATTTGGCCAGCAAGTAGCTGTACTTCATAGCAAGTTATCTATAGGAGAAAGATACGATGAATGGGAAAAAATTAAAAATGGAGAGGCAAACATTGTTATTGGTGCTAGGTCAGCAATTTTTGCACCTGTTAAAAATTTGGGAATCGTTATTATAGATGAAGAACACGATATGTCGTATAAATCTGACACAACACCGAGATATCAAACTAAGGATATTGCAAGGTATTTATGTAAAACTGCAAATGCTGTACTTGTTCTAGGAAGTGCAACACCAGATATTACCACATTTTATCAAGCACAAACAGGCAAAATAAAGTTACTTAGCTTAACTAAGCGTGCCAATGCTTCTAATCTGCCAAGTGTTGAAATTGTAGATTTAAGAGAAGAACTAGCAATGGGAAATAAATCAATGGTAAGTCAAAGACTGAAAGAAGCAATTGAAGAGAATTTAGAGGATAAGAAACAAACAATCCTTTTTTTAAATAGAAGAGGATTCTCAACCTTTGTTATGTGCAGAGAATGTGGTTTTACAGCCAAATGCAAAAATTGTAACATTGCGTTAACATATCATAAAGCTGACGAAAGTTTAAAATGTCATTATTGCGGATATGAAGCACATCAGCTTACTTCTTGCCCTGTATGTCATAGTAATAAGGTAAAATATTTTGGAGCTGGGACACAAAAACTTGAAGAAGAAATACATCAGATGTTTCCAAAAGCAACAACAATTAGAATGGATGTAGATACCGTTACGAAAAAAAATTCTCATGAAAAAATTTTGGAGAAGTTTAAAAATGATAATATAGATATATTAATTGGAACACAGATGGTTGTAAAAGGACATCATTTCCCAAAAGTTACTTTGGTAGGGGTAATCGCCGCAGATGCAAGCTTAAATGTGGATGATTTTCGCGCAAGTGAGAGAACTTTCCAAATATTAACTCAGGTAGCTGGTAGAGCTGGAAGGGAAAATTTACCAGGAAAGGTGTTTATTCAAACATATAATAAGGACAATTTTAGTATACAATATGCAAAAGAACAAAATTACGAAAAATTTTATAAAGATGAAATTAGCATAAGAAAACAGTTGAAATATCCGCCATTTTGCGATATAATTATATGCAATATTAGTGCAAGAGATGAAACTGAAACAATAAAAGTTGCGAATTATTTTTACAAAAAAATAAAAAAAGAATTTCAAAAATATGAAAATCATGTACTCATATTGAAACCAGTTGCATCACCAATTAATAAAATAAAAAATAGATATCGTTGGAGAATAATAATAAAATGCAAATTTAATAATAATATAATGAAATCTATTCATACTATATTAAATGATTATTATAAAACAAAATATAAAAAAACCAGAGTGTTTATTGATGTAAATCCAACAAATATGATATAGGGGGAATAATAGTGGCAATTAGAAATATTAGAGAAGAAGGAGATTTAATTTTAAGAAAGCATTCAAGGGAAGTAGAAAAAATAGACGATAAAATTAAAGAATTAGTTGATGATATGGTAGAAACAATGCATAAGTATAATGGATTAGGACTAGCTGCTCCTCAAGTTGGTGTGCTAAAAAGAATTATAGTTATAGATTTATATGATAATAACGGAGTTATTGTTCTTATAAATCCAGAAATAAAAAAGCAAAAAGGTAGTCAAACTGTTGAAGAAGGTTGTTTAAGTTTTCCAAATAAGTTTGCAAAAGTTGAAAGACCAGAACAGGTTGTAGTTGAAGGATTAAACATAAAGGGAGAAAAAGTAAAGGTAAAAGGTACAGGACTACTTGCTCAAGCGTTAGCTCATGAAGTAGACCATTTAAACGGAGAATTATTTGTTGACAAAATGATACCAGGAACATTGGAAGTTGTTGCACCTGAAGAAAATTAATTATGTGGGAGGAAATATGAGAATTGTTTTTATGGGAACGCCAGACTTTGCAATGGAATCATTAGCAAAATTATGTGAAAATTCATATAACATAGTGGGGGTTGTTACAAATCCAGATAGACCAAAAGGAAGAGGAATGAAAATGATTGCTTCTCCTGTGAAAGAATATGCAATGCAAAAGGGAATAGATGTTTATCAACCCGAAAAAATAAAAAATAATGAAGAATTTTTCGATAAATTAAAAAGTCTAGAGCCAGATTTAATTATTGTTGTAGCGTATGGAAAAATATTACCAAAGGAAATCTTAGATTTGCCAAAATTTCGGGTGCATTAATGTACATGCATCACTATTACCTAAATATAGAGGGGCAGCACCAATACAGTGGGCAGTTTTAAATGGAGATAAAACAACGGGAGTTGTTACCATGTATATGGATGAAAATATGGATACTGGTGATATTATATTAAAAGAAGTAGTAAAAATAGATGACAATGAAACTACAGGTGAATTGTGGTGTAGACTTTCCAAACTTGGAGCTGAATTATTAGTTAAAACTGTAAAACAAATTGATGATGGAACTGCAACAAGAACAAAACAAAGCGGGGAAGCTACAATGGCACCGATGCTGGCTAAAAGCATGGCACAAATTAAATGGGATACACAAACTACGCAAGAAATAAAAAATTTGGTAAGAGGATTAAATCCAATTATGGGGGCTTATACTTTTTGCAATGGAAAAAAACTAAAATTCTGGAAAGTTGATTGCGTAAAAATAGAGTCAGAAGAAATAAAAAACATAGAAACTGAGAACTATGCTACTATTAAACCAGGGACAATTATATGTTCAGATTATAAAAAGGGTCTTTATGTAAAAACAATTGATGGAACAATTAAAATACTGGAAATACAGGCTGAAAATGCTAAAAAAATGAGCATATTAGACTTTTTAAGAGGAAATCAATTAAAAACTGGTGAAATATTTGAATAAAAAATAAAAAAATAGTTGTAAAAAAATTGATATATTGATATACTTATTAAAACAAAATTATATTTTGTCAATTATGATGAAAAATATTTATTTGGGAGGATTTTATTATGGAAAATGAAGAAAATGTAAAAGAAGAATCTTTAAATGAGGCAAATACAATAAAAATAGCAGATGAGGTAGTTGCAGTTATTGCAGGAATAGCTGTTTCTGAAATACCTGGCGTATACAGCATGGCAGGAGGATTTGCAGGTGGAATTACTGAAGTGTTAAGTGGCAAGAAAAACCTAAGCAAAGGAATTAAAGTAGAAGTTGGAGATAAAGAAACAAAGGTTGATGTTAATATTATAGTAGAATATGGTACAAGAATACCAGATGTTGCTTTTGAAATCCAAAATAGAGTTAAAAAAGCTGTAGAAAATATGACAGGATTAAAAGTTGCAGAAGTTAATGTTCATGTTCAAGGCGTTAATACTCAACAAGAAAAAGAAGAAATAGAAGAATAACAATCTAAAATACGAAAGAACAATAGGAGGAAATAATGAAAATTGTAGAAAAAACAACGTTAATCATATTCTCTTATCTTATTTTAATATTAGCAGTTATTTTATGTTTGTTGATTTTTGGATGGGTCGAACTAGATTTTGTACATGACGTTATGGCAACAGTGCTTAATAATCCAGGCATTACAACCACTGTTCTCATTGCATCTGTAATTTGTATTTTATTATCAATAAAATGTATTTTCTTTGATTCAACATCTAAAGAAATTGCAAAACAAAGAGAAGGAATTTTGCTAGAAAATGACGAGGGAAAACTTTTAATTTCAAAAGAAACTTTAGAGAGTTTAATTGCCTCAGTTGCAAAAGGTTTTAATGGGGCTGAAAATGTTAGAAGCAAAGTATACGTTGATAAAGAAAACAATTTAAGTGTATATATTACTTTATTTGTACATCAAGATGCTGTTATAAAAGATTTATCTCTTAATTTACAAAGTAAGATAAAAGAAGCAATTAAAAAGACATCAGATTTAGATGTAAAAGAAGTTAATATTAGAGTAGTAAATATTACACCAGAAAATAAAGCAATAGAAGAATAAAAAAGCAAAGTGAGGGATTTTATGGACGGTTTTAAAGATTTTTGGTCACAATATAAAGGAGCTATTATAGGGCTGATTATTGCTATTTTAATACTATGTACAAAACTATATAATGTTATCATAGGAATTATATTAATATGTATAGGTATGTTTGTTGGAAACTATATTCAATATAATAAATATGATGTAAAAGAAAAACTAAAAAAAATTATTGATAGATTATAAAACAACAATAAGAATTGGGGCGGGGCTAGTCTTCGCCCTAAATTTAAAGTTTATATGGGGGAAAATTATGAATAGAAGTAGTGCTAGAGAAATATCTTTTAAATTACTATACGAAATGGAAATTCAAAAAGACACAAGTGATGAACATATTCAATTATTTATAGAAAATCAATCTGTTACAGATGAAAAAGCAATTACATATATAAAGGATGTTGCCAAAGGTGTAACAGAAAATAATAGTAAAATTCTTGAATTAATTTCTGAAAATTTAAAGGAAGAATGGGAACTAGGTAGAGTGTCAAAAATAAATACTGCTTTATTAAAATTAGCAATATACGAAATTGTAGAGAAAAAACTTCCATATAAAGTTGTTATTAATGAAGCAATAGAACTTGCAAAAAAATATGGAGACGATAATTCTCCTGCTTTTATTAATGGAATATTAGCAAGTGTTGTTAAATCACAAAATTTATCATAAGAGGTGAAAAGTTGAAACCAGAGCCAATAAGTGTAACGCAATTAAATAAATATGTAAAAGAAAAAATAGCTGGCGATGAATTTTTAAATAATGTATATATACGTGGAGAAATTTCTAATTTTAAGCATCATTATACAGGTCACCTATATTTCACATTAAAAGACGAAAATTCTTTAATAAAATGTATAATGTTTAAAGGAGCTACAGCAACCTTGAATTTTACACCTAAGGATGGAATGAAAGTGTTAATTTTAGGAACAGTTGCAGTTTACGAAAGAGACGGCGTGTATCAAATATATTGCAAAGCTATGAAGGAAGACGGTATTGGAGATTTATATAAGGCATATGAAGAACTAAAAAAGAAATTGGAATTAGAAGGATATTTTGATAAATCTCATAAAAAAGCGATTCCGTTTATGCCAAAAGTAGTTGGCGTTCTTAGTTCGAAAACGGGGTCTGTTATAAGAGATATTATTAATGTATCAACGAGAAGAAATCCTAATGTTTATATACGTCTTTTGCCGGTTCCTGTACAAGGTGATGGAGCAGGAGAAAAAATAGCTGACGCAATAAAATTAATGAATGAAAAAAAATTGGCTGATGTATTAATTTTAGCTAGGGGTGGAGGTTCGTTAGAGGATCTATGGCCTTTTAATGAAGAAATAGTTGCAAGAGCTATATTTGAATCGGAGATTCCTATAATTTCAGCAGTTGGACATGAAACAGATTTTACAATTGCTGACTTTGTGGCCGATTTAAGAGCACCAACACCTTCTGCTGCAGCTGAATTAGCTGTTACAGATGTCGTTGAATTAAAGCGAAAATTAGACTTGTATCATAAAAGATGTAAGATGGCACTTGAAAAAAAAGCAGAATTAATGAGGTTAAAATATGAAAAATGTATAAAATCTCCAGCGTTTACAGAACCATTACAAAAGGTAAATGAACATTATATTACTTTAGACAAGCTAATTAAAAATATGGAATCATGCATAAAAATGAAGGAAACAGAATCAAAAGCTGAAGCCATGAGTTTAATTACAAAACTAGATGCATTAAGTCCGCTAAAAACATTAACCAGAGGATATTGTATTGCCGAAAACAATGCTGATAAGATTATAAAGAGTGTTAATGAAATACATAAAGACGATACGGTAAAACTAAAATTTTATGATGGAACAAAAACTGCGAAAGTAATATAAGGAGAGATGAGGTATGAAAAATAAAAAAACTATTATAATGTTTGTTGTTGTTATTTTAATTGTAGGATTGGCAATATATTTGTCACATCAAGTAACTAATTTGTCAACAAATGAAACAACAAATCTAACAAATACTATGAATGAAATTGAAAATAATACAATATATTTAAATAATGAGTTTGAAAATAATAATACGGTAGCAACAAATGTACAAAATACTACACAAAATGTTATTTCTAAAACTGAGAATACAACTGGACCAGATACTCAAGATGGCAGAAAAAAAGCAATGGATTTAGTAAAAGCAGATTGGGGAAAAGATGATAGCGTATATTTTTACGTTGATGAAGTAAATGAAGATGGGAAATATGTTGTTAGTGTTAGAGATAAGGAAACAACAAGCGTTGTAGTTTGGTATGACGTTGACGTAAGTAAAAATACTGCAAAAATGCAATAAATGAGGTGGAAAATGAAAGACGACAATAAAGAAATGAGTTTTGAAGAAACAATGAAAGCTCTAGAACAGGTGGTACAAGAATTAGAAAAGGGAACCTTAAATCTAGAGGAATCTGTTGAAAAATTTGAATTAGGTATACAGTTATCAAAAAAATGCAATGAAATGTTGCAAAATGTCGAAAAAAGGATAAATATTTTAATTAAGAAGGACGAAGAATTAGTAGAAGAAAACTTTGTGCCATCAAATGAAATATAAGGTAAAAAGGGGAAAGAGCAAATGGAAGATTTCATAGCGGGTATCACAAATAAATATATTTATATTCCGTTTTTTTTATGGTTAAGCATTCAAATCTTTAAGTTAATATGGGATTTAGTAAAAGAAAAGAAATTTAATTTTAAAAGAATATTGGGAGCGGGTGGAATGCCAAGCTCACATTCAGCTGTTGTTTGTTCTCTAGCAGCTTTAATTGGAAAAGATGTAGGTTTTGATACACCAATGTTTGGATTAGCTGTTATATTTGCATTAGTTGTAATGTATGATGCTGCTGGTGTTAGAAGAGCAGCTGGAAAACAGGCTAAATTATTAAATAAAATTATTGAAACACCTGGATTAGAAGTAGGTCAAGTACAAGAAAAATTAGTGGAAGTTTTAGGACATAGCCCAAAAGAAGTAATGGTCGGAGCAATAATTGGAATAATTGTTGGTTTAGTGTTATAATATTGGAGGAAAGTAATGACAGATATTGAAATTGCAAGAAAGGCAAAATTAAAACCTATAGATAAAATAGTAAATGATTTAGGAATCCCAGAACAATATGTACACAGTTATGGAAAGCAAAAAGCAAAAATTGATAATAAATGGTATGAAAAAATAGCTGAACAGAAAAATGCTAAATTAATTTTGGTTACAGCAATAAACCCTACTCCAATGGGGGAAGGAAAAACAACAGTATCTATAGGTTTAGCTGATGGACTAAGAAAAATTGGAAAAAAATCTATATTAGCATTGAGAGAGCCATCGTTAGGACCGGTTTTTGGAATGAAAGGCGGTGCTACTGGTGGCGGATATGCACAAATTGCACCTATGGAGGATGTTAACCTCCACTTTACAGGAGATATTCATGCAATTACCAGTGCTAATAATTTGTTATCTGCTATGATTGATAACCATATTTATTTTGGAAATAAGTTAAAATTTAAAAAGGTCGTATGGAGAAGATGCTTAGATTTAAATGATAGAGCACTTAGAAGAATTAAAATTAACTTGAATGACGAAAAGAAATCTATACAAAGGGAAGATAGTTTTGATATAAGTGTTGCATCTGAAATTATGGCAATTTTTTGCCTAGCTAAAAATTTGACAGATTTGCAAAATCGAATTTCTAGAATTATAGTTGGATACAATGAAGACAATGAACCAATAACTGCTAAAGATCTAAAAGCTGAAGGCGCAATGACGGTACTACTAAGAGATGCTTTTAATCCAAATTTAGTTCAAACATTAGAAAACACACCAGCACTAGTACATGGAGGTCCATTTGCAAATATTGCGCATGGCTGTAATAGTGTAGTTGCAACTAATATGGCACTTAAATTGGCAGATTATGTTGTAACAGAGGCTGGGTTTGGAGCTGATCTAGGTGCTGAAAAATTTATGGACATAAAAACAAGAATAACTAATGTAAAGCCTGATGTAGCTGTATGTGTTGCAACAATAAAAGCTTTAAAATATCATGGTGGAAGTATAAAAGAGAATTTAACTCAGAAAAATATTGAAGCTTTAAGTGAGGGAATTAATAACCTAAAAAAGCATATAGAAAATCTTAAGGATAATTTTAAATTAAATGTTGTGGTTGCAATAAATAAGTACAGATATGATTTTGATGAGGAAATTGAATACTTAAGAGAAGAAATTGGCAAAATTGGAGTAAAAGTTAGCGTTGTAGAAGCATGGGAAAAAGGTGGAGAAGGAGCTATTGATTTAGCACAAAATATTGTTGAATTAGCTGATGAACATTCAAATCCAGAATATATTTATTCTTTGGAAGAATCAATACAAGAAAAAATTAGAAAAGTAGCTAAAAAAGTATATGGTGCTGAAGATGTAATATTTTCACCAGAAAGTATGGAGCAAATTAAAAAAATAGAAGATATGGGTTATGGTCAATTACCTGTTTGTATTGCAAAAACGCAATATTCATTATCTGATGACCCTAAAAATTTAGAATGCCTTAATAAATTTAATATAAACGTAAGAGAAATAATTTTAAAAGCAGGAGCTGGTTTTATAGTTGTAATGACAGGTAATATTTATACAATGCCAGGATTGCCGGAAATACCTGCAGCAGAAAACATAGGTTTAGATACAAATGGTGACATTAATGGAATTTTCTAACTGAGAATGGAGTTGATAATGTGGATTTAGATGCTATTTATAAAAAAATAACAGAAAAAATCGAACCTACAAAAGTATTAAGAAACGAACCAATGAGTAAACATACTTCTTTTAAAACAGGAGGTAATGCAGACTTTTTTGTTAAGGCAACTAATATGGAGGAAATACAATATTTAATTGAATTGTCTAAAATAGAGAAAATTCCAATAACAATAATGGGAAATGGAACTAACCTACTAGTTAAAGATGGAGGAATAAGAGGAATAGTTGTAAAAGCAAATTTACAAAATGTTGAAGTAGAAAAAGACGAAAATGGAGTTGTTATTACAGCAGGAGCAGGAGTTCCACTTATTAAAGTATCTAAAATGGCAAAAGAAAACTCTGCAACTGGTTTAGAATTTGCAGTAGGTATTCCTGGAAGTATAGGTGGTGCTATACGTATGAACGCCGGAGCCTATGGTTCTGAAATGAAAGAAGTGGTTGCAACAACAACTTTTATAGACTATGATGGAAATGTAAAAAAGATATCAAACAAACAGCATGAATTTGAATACAGAAATAGTGTTTTTTCAAAGATTGATGGAGTTATATTAGAAACGAAGCTTAAATTACCAATAGGAAATAAAGAGCAGATTGAATATACAATGCAGGAAAATACTAAATCTAGAATGGAAAAACAGCCAATGGATAAACCCAATGCTGGAAGTACTTTTAAGAGAGGAAATGGATTTATTACAGCAAAATTAATTGATGAATGTGGTTTAAAAGGATATCAAATAGGTGGAGCAAAAGTTTCAACAAAACATGCTGGCTTTATTGTAAACGAAGGTGGAGCTACAGCTAAGGATATTTTGGAACTTAGCAATTATATTAAACAAGAGGTAAATAAGAAGTTTAATGTAAATTTAGAATTGGAAATAGAAGTAATAGGTGAAGAATAAATTAAAAACTAAGTGTTAAAATGCACGTAAGAAAGAGGAGTTATATAAAATGAAGGGTTTTTTAGCATGGTTTAAGGGAAGTACAAAAATAAAAAGATGGATGTGTTTAATTTTAATAGGAATTATATTAGTTTGCTATGGACTTTCAAAAATGATGGTTGGTGTTGAACTAGATGCGAAAGCTTTAATAAAAATTGTTGGTGCCTTTGTTTTGGGCTTTACCTTTGTTATATTGGGATTAATATATATTCAGAAAAGAACATTAGAGTTGGTTATTGAGGCTAATGATACAGATTTAGCTAATAGACAAAAAGCACAGGTTAACATACAATCTCTTATTTTCAACAAAAATGTTTATGAAAAAGGACCAAAAATTGTAGTTATTGGCGGTGGCAATGGTTTAAACAATGTTATTAGAGGTTTAAAAAACTACACTAGCAACATTACAGCTATCGTTACTGTATCTGATTATGGTAATGCTCCAACTGATTCAAGGGCACAACTAAATTTATTACCAATGGATGATATTAAAGACAGTATAGCTTCTTTATCTGATAATAAAGAAGAAATGGAAAGATTATTAAAATATAAATTTCAAAATGCAAGACTAAATAACTTATGTTTTGGAGATATATATTTATCAGCAATGGAAGAGATATATGGAAATGTTTCAGATAGTGTAAAAAATAGTAATAAGGTGTTAAATATAACTGGAAAGGTTTTACCTGTAACTCAAGACAAAATTGATATATGTGCTGAATTAGAAGATGGAACAATTGTAAAAGAAAAAAACAAGATACCTTCGGTTACTTATGATAAAGTATCAAAAATTAATCGTATATTTATTAGACCAACAAATTGTAAGCCAGCTCCAGGAGTATTAGAGGCTATTGCAGACGCAGATGCTATTGTAATTGGACCAGGTAGTTTATATACAAATATTATACCTAACTTATTAGTAAAAAATGTTGCTAAGACTATTAAAGAAAGTAAGGCATTTAAAATATATGTAAGTAACATTATGACTCAACCAGGACAGACAGATAATTATGGAATATCTGATCATATTGATGCTATTATTGAGCATGCTGGAACAGGAATTATAGATTATTGTATTTGTGATACAGGAGAAATTGTTCCTGAATTTGTAAGAAAATATAATAAACTTGGTGCGGATATAGTTGAAAGAGATTTACAAAAGGTTAGAAATAAAAATATAAATATAATTCAAAAGAACTTGTCTACTATAGAGGGAGAATATATTAGACATAACGCTGACATGGTTGCAAGCTCGATTATGGAATTAATTTGTAGTGATTTAAAATTTAAGGATTTACAATATGATACTCAATATATTTTATTAAATTCAAAATTGAAAGATCAAAAGAAAAAAGAGAAACACAAAGAAAAAAATGATAAAGTAAAAAGAAAAACCAAGAAAAAGATAGAATATAAACAAAACAAAGAATTAAAATCAAAGAGCAAATTTAATGAAAAATATAGTGAAAGAATAAAGTCTATACAAGGCAGTGACAATTCAAGACAAAAAAATAAAGAGATTTTTGAAGAAACAGGTTCTCTTTACAATGCAAATTCAAAGGACAAAAAATAAGCAGTAAAGAATATATGTTTATTGGAGGTTACAAATGAAGTACTTAAATAAGGAAATTAAGTTTGACGAAGCAATTGAAAAAGAATGGATAATTACAAATGGAATTGGTGGATATAGTTCTTCAACTATATTAGGAGCAAATACAAGAAAGTATCATGGACTTCTTGTAGCAAGTTTAACTCCACCAGCTAGAAGACATGTTATATTATCAAAAGTTGATGAAAGCATAGAAATAGATGGTAAAAAGACTATTTTATATACCAATATGGGTAGAAATTATATTGCTGATGGATATAAAAATTTAGATTGCTTTCAAAAAGAATATTTACCTGTATTTATGTATGAAATTGGTGATGTTAAGATAAGCAAAGTTATTTGTATGGAATACGGAAAGAATACGGTATGTATTTTATATAAAATTAAAAATGGTTCTAAAAGTGCTAAATTAAATTTAGCACCTTTGCTTAATTTTAGAGATTTCCATTCATTAAGTGCCAATGCAAGATTTGAGGTTAGGCAAACTGTAAGTAGTCATAAAATAAAAGTAATACTAGATAACAATGTTTCATATCCTATATATTTTAAATGTTCAGATGGACAATACATAGAACATCAAAATGATTATTACTATAATATGTATTATGTAGAGGAAGAAAAAAGAGGATTTTATGCAGAAGAAAATCATTGCGTGCCAGGACACTATGAAATTGAAATTGAGCCAAATGAAGAAAAAGAGATTACTTTTACTTGTTCCTTGGAGGAAAATATAGAAGAAATTAATGCTAGAAATGTTATAAACAATGAAATAAGCAGATTGCAAGGAATTATCTTTGACACAAAACTAATTGAAGGTGACGAAAATAGCAGTGAAAATCATCTTATACGTGATTTAATTATTGCAAGTGATAATTTTGTTGTATACAGACCAAGCTTTAGGTTGCATACACTTATTGCAGGCTATCACTGGTTTTTAGACTGGGGTAGAGACGCATTAATTGCTTTTGAGGGATTATTACTAATAACAAGAAGATTTAGCATTGCAAAAGAAGTATTATTTACATTTATTCGAAATATTAAATATGGATTAGTTCCGAATGGATATTCTGGTTTTGATAACAGACCTTTATATAATAGCGTGGATAGTTCTTTACTATTATTTGAGCAAATAAATAGATATGTATATTACACAGGTGATTATAAATTTGTAAAGGCAGAGTTATATGTTATATTAGAAAAAATTATCGAATCATATACAAAAGGAATTGATTTTGATGATAACAATATTTATTTAGATGATAACAATTTGATTGTAAGTGGAACAAAAGATACACAAAACACTTGGATGGATGCTAAAGTTGGAAATTGTGCAATAACTCCACGAAATGGAAATGCCGTTGAAATAAATGCTATGTGGTACAATACATTAAAAACTATGGAGTTTTTTAGCAATAAATTTGGCAAAAAGGATAAAGCAAAAAAATATAAAGAAATGGCCGAATTAAATAAAAAAGCTTTTAAAGAAAAATTCTATAATAAAGAAAAAAAGTGCCTTTATGATGTAGTTGGGGACGATAAAATAAGACCTAACCAATTGTTTAGTTTAGCATTAACTTATCCAGTAATAGAGCCTAATAGTGCAATTGCTGATGAAATAATAGAAACTGTTAAATTAAAGTTATTAAATCCTTATGGCCTAAAAACTCTTGCAAAAGGCGAAGAGGGGTATGTTGAGGTATATGATGGAGACGGAACAAAGAGAGATAGGTCATATCACCAAGGAATTACCTGGCCATGGTTATTGGGTATTTACCAAAGAGCATTGAAAAATAGATTAGATGCTGAAAAAAATCGTAAAAGAAAAAAACAATTTGAAGAAGAATACAATGACTTTTTGAAAAATGTTAAAAATACTTTTACCAAGGCAATATATCAAGATGGAGCTGTTGGAAGTATATCTGAGATATATGATTCAAGAGAACCATATATTCCAAGAGGTACTGTAGCACAGGCATGGAGTGTAAGTGAAATTTTTAGAATAATACATGAGGAAAAGAAGGTAAATAAAAATGAGAATATTGGGGATTGACCCTGGCTTTGCAATAACAGGATATAGTATTATTGAGTACAATGGAAACAAGTTTAAGCTAATAACAAGTGGAGCTGTAACAACAAAAGCTGGTGTTTCGTTTCCTTTAAGGTTAACAGCAATATACGACGAACTTGATGCAATTGTTAAAGAATATAAACCAGACGCAATATCGGTTGAGGAATTGTTTTTTAACCAAAATATAAAAACTGCAATTAATGTAGCACAAGCTAGAGGAATTGTACTGGTTGTTGGATGTAAAAATTGTATTCCTACGTTTGAATATACACCATTGCAGGTAAAACAGGCAGTAGTGGGATATGGACGTGCAGATAAGAAACAGGTTCAGCAAATGGTTAAAGCGATTTTAAATGTAAAAGAAGTTCCAAAACTTGATGATATTACAGATAGCATGGCAATAGGAATTTGCCATGCACATTCTTCAAAATTTTCTGAAAAGTTATAAGTTTGGTATTTAATAAGGAACAGGAGGGGTTAAATGACAAGTAGTGAATTAGAAAAGAGAGTAAAGCTTGGAGAATTGCAAGGCATATATTTGCTATATGGTGAAAATAAGTTTGCAATTGAAATGCTTTTAAAAAAAATTAAAAATAATTTTGGAGAACTAATTCCTGGCATTAACTATATTAATATAGATGATAGCAATATAAACAACTTATTGTCTGATATTGCAACTCCTGCGTTTGGATATCCTAAAAAATTAATTATAGTGAAAAATAGTGGTTTGTTTAAGAAGGAAGCTAAAACTAAGAAAACAAAATTAACTGATTTGCAAAATAAAGTAGTAACTTATATCGAAGAAAATTTGGCAGAAATAAATGAAATGGTTTTACTAATATTTTATGAAGAGAAGGCAGAATCGAATAGCCTATATCAGTTAATTGATAAGGTTGGAAATGTTTGTAACTTTGAAAATTTACGCTCTACAGATTTAGTAAAAAAACTAAAGAGTATTTGTAATTCTTACGAAGTAAATGTTGAAGAAGAGCTTTTAAAGCAATTTGTAGAATTAGTTGGAAATGATATGCAAGAGAATATAAATGAAATTAGAAAACTAATTGAGTATGCTGGAAAAGGACGGAACAATTACAAAAGAAGCTATGGAAGCTTTAACAATAAAGAAAATTGAAGCTGTTATTTTTGATTTGACTGATAATCTAGGAAATAAAGATATAGGCAAAGCAATGGAAGTGCTTAAAAATTTATTGTATAATAAGGAACCAATACAAAAAATATTAATAACGCTATATAATCACTTTAAAAAACTATATATAGTAAAATTAGCACGGAAGATACCAAAGAGATGTTGCTTCAAGCTTAAATTTAAAGCCGAATCAAGCATTTTTAGTGGGGAAATATAAAAAACAGGCTGGATATTTTGAGGAAGAAAAACTACGCATGTTGTTACAAGAGTTAGCTGATTTAGATTATAATTATAAAATTGGAAAGATTGACTTAAATGTTGGACTTGAGGCAATTTTGTGTAGTTATTGTAGTAAATAAGATTTTTAAAACTGAGCATTTGCTCGGTTTTTTTTGCGCTTTTTTTATAAGGTAATCAGTGTATAGTAACTTTTATTTGTATGGATAAAATAGCAATTTTAGGTTAATAATATTTAATATAAATATGCAAAATAAAACAAAATGTTGTATTGCATTTTAAAACATTATGTTATACAATGTTTATTAATCGAATATAAAATTGAATACAAATGAGAGGATGTTTTTTATGAAATTAAAGAGTAACAAAGCAATTACGTTAGTGGCATTGATAATTACAATTATTGTTTTGCTAATTTTAGCAGGAGTGAGTTTATCAATGGTGCTAGGAGAGAATGGGCTAATTAACAAGACACAGTCAAGCGTAGATAAGTATCAGGAAAGCTATGTAAATGAGCAGAATTTATTAAATAAAGTAGAAGAATACTTTGATAAATTAGAAAAAAATGCGAGTAATAAACTGGAAGATAGAACGTATTCAAATGGAGAAACAGTAAGCCTTGGGGGATATGATTTTTATGTAATAGGAGATGACGGAACTAATGTAACCTTGCTATGTAAAACAACTATAGGTACTAATCATTGGCAAGGTGCAAAAAGTCAAGCAAGCTCATTTGGAAGCAACTTAGGAGGAAGTGGACGACTTTTAACAAAAGCAGAGGCAGAAGGAGTTGCGGCAAATTATAGAAATGTTAGAAATCCCTATTGGCTTGCAGATATGTACAGCAGCACCAGCGCGTGGTATGTGGACGACAACGGCAATATCAGCAGCGGCAAGAGCAGCAGCGTCAACGTCAACTTCCCATATAATGTGCGCCCAGTTGTAGTTATCTCTAAAACTAAATAAGGTCCTAATTTCTGGAAGAAATAGCACCTTTGTAAATGGTAAAAAAATATGTAGGAAAATGGCAAAGAAAAATGTTGTTTTTCCTACATTTTTTTGCTAACTGCCAAGTTTACCGCCTACACAAAAATATATGAAAATTTAGCCGTTCCGTTCTCCAAGGCGCTTGAACGACAGCCTTTTCAATTTTTATTGGACACATTCTAAACTTGTGTAGTGAATGACTGCTTCAAGGTCGAACTCACTTTTAAATTTTATATATTTTTGCTTTTGGCTAGTAAGAGACGGTTTAGTGCTTAAAAATTAGCATCTCATTAGCGAGAAGAACAAAAAGCTTACCATGTAAAGGTAAGTTTTTTTGCGTTTTTTTCATAAAGGAATCTTTAAGAAGAAAGTATGTTATGAAAGTTTAATAGTGTTATTTGTATGGATAAAATAGCAATTTTAGGTCAATAATATTTAATATAAATATGCAAAATAAAACAAAATGTTGTATTGTATTTTAAAACATTATGCTATATAATGTTTATTAATTGAATATAAAATTGAATACAAATGAAAGGATGTTTTTTATGAACTTAAAGAGTAACAAAGCAATTACATTAGTGGCTTTGATAATCACAATTATTGTTTTGCTAATTTTAGCGGGAGTAAGTTTATCAATGGTGCTAGGAGAGAATGGGCTAATTAACAAGACACAGTCTAGTGTGAATAAGTATCAGGAAAGCTATGTAAATGAGCAGAATTTATTAAATAAGGTAGAAGAATACTTTGATAAATTAGAAAAGAATGTAAGTAATAAAGTAGAAGATAAAAAAGAAGGAGAAATAGAACTTTCAGCAACAAGTGGAGAATGTACTTATCCAAATACAATAACATTTGACGTAATAAAAAATACAAGTGGAGGAGAGTTAAGCGTAAAAACATCAAACGAAGATATTGCAACAGCTACTATAAGCGGAAATACAATAACAGTAACGCCAAAGAATGTGGATGGAACAGCAACGATAACAGTAACTAGTGCAGCAACAGGAAACTATAATGCAAAATCCGTAACATATGCATTGACCGTAAAAAAACAAAAGACATATACTACAGGAGACACAGTAAAAGTAGGAAATTATGAATTTTATGTAATAGGAGATGACGGAACGAATGTAACATTGTTATGCAAAACAACTATAGGTACTAATAGTTGGAATGGTGCAAAAAGTCAAGCAAGCTCATTTGGAAGCAGCCTAGGAGGAACAGGACGATTGTTAACAAAAGCAGAGGCAGAAGGAGTTGCAGCAAGTTATAGAAATATTGGAACTGACTATTGGCTTGCAGATGCAAACGGAAGTGGCGCGTGGTTTGTGTTCAGAGACGGACGCATCATCGGCTGGATGGGCGATATCGATATTGGGGTGCGCCCGGTTGTAGTTATCTCTAAATCTAAATTGCCTTAGTTTCCGAAGGAAACTAAATAAGGTGCTAATTTCTGGAAGAAATAGCACCTGTAAATCTTCAATTTGGGCAACTGCACCAAATTGGAGAAAAATAGGGTATTAATAACACCAGAAAAGGTGGTTAATATAGGGGAGTACTAGCAAACTCTGGTTGTTATGTCGTAAATATTGGAACTAACTATTGGCTTGCAGATGCAAACAGCAACAACAACGCGTGGTATGTGAACAACAACGGTAACAACACCAGCAATTATGTAGGAAAATGGCAAACAAAAATGTCGTTTTTCCTACATATTTTTTTGCTAACTATCGTGTTACCGCCTACACAAAAATATATGAAAATTTAGCCGTTCCGTTCTCCAAGGCGCTTGAACGACAGCCTTTTCAAATTCTATTGAACACATTCTAAACTTATGTAGTGAATGACTGCTTCAAGGTCGAACTCACTTTTAAATTTTATATATTTTTCTTACGGCTAGGAAGAGGTAGTTTAGTAACTTAAACTTAGCAATGCATTAGCGAGAAGAACAAATATATTTTTTTAGTTGAGAATAATTGTTCAATTTAATATGAGAATTTTTGTTAATTTTTGCTTGACAATTTACAGAACAAAAACTTACCATGTAAAGGTAAGTTTTTTTCAATTGTACTTTACAAGTTCAAAAAAATAGTATAGAATACGGTTAACTAATTAATATAAAATTACATAATATGGCTTAGATATGGACAAACTAAAATAGCAATTTTATGTAGGAATACAAAGGAAAGAGGTATAAAAATGAACTTGAAAAGTAACAAAGCAATCACGTTAGTAGCATTGATAATCACAATTATTGTTTTGCTAATTTTAGCGGGAGTGAGTTTATCAATGGTGCTAGGAGAAAATGGATTAATCAACAAGGCACAGTCAAGTGTAGATAAATATCAAGAAAGCTATGTAAATGAGCAAAATTTGTTAAATAAGGTAGAAGAATACTTTGATAAATTAGAAAAAAATGCGAGTAATAAACTGGAAGATAGAACGTATTCAAATGGAGAAACAGTAAGCCTGGGGGGATATGATTTTTATGTAATAGGAGATGACGGAACTAATGTAACTCTGCTATGCAAAACAATTATAGGTAATGGTGATTGGAGGAGCACTGAAAATCAAGCAATTACATTTGGAAGCAACCTAGGAGGAAGTGGGCGATTTTTAACAAAAGCAGAAGCAGAAGGAGTTGCAGCAAGTTATAGAAATATTGGAACTGGCTATTGGCTTGCAGATGCGTATCTAATTAGTCGTGGCTACGCGTGGTATGTGAACGACGACGGTAACATCGGCACCAGCGTCGACATCAGCCTTGGGGTGCGCCCAGTTGTGGTTATCTCTAAAACTAAATAAAGCCCTAATTTCTGGAAGAAATAGCACCTTTGTAAATGGTAAAAAAATATGTAGGAAAATGGCAAAGAAAAATGTCGTTTTTCCTACATATTTTTCGTGTTACCGCCTACACAAAAATATATGAAAATTTAGCCGTTCCGTTCTCCAAGGCGCTTGGACGACAGCCTTTTCATATTTTATTGAACACATTCTAAACTTGTGGAATGAATAACTGCTTCAAGGTCGAACTCACTTTTAAATTTTATATATTTTTCTTACGGCTAGGAAGAGGTAGTTTAGTGCTTAAACTTAGCAATGCATTAGCGAGAAGAACAAAAAGCTTACCATACAAAGGTAAGTTTTTTTGCGTTTTTTTCATAAAGGAATCTTTAAGAAGAAAGTATGTTATGAAAGTTTAATAGTGTTATTTGTATGGATAAAATAGCAATTTTAGGTTAATAATATTTAATATAAATATGCAAAATAAAACAAAATGTTGTATTGTATTTTAAAACACTATGTTATATAATGTTTATTGATTGAATATAAAATTGAACACAAATGAAAGGATGTTTTTTATGAACTTGAAAAGTAACAAAGCAATTACGTTAGTGGCTTTGATAATCACAATTATTGTTTTGCTAATTTTAGCAGGAGTGAGTTTATCAATGGTGCTAGGAGATAATGGGCTAATTAACAAGACACAGTCAAGCGTGAATAAGTATCAGGAGAGCTATGTAAACGAGCAGAATTTGTTAAATAAAGTAGAAGAATACTTTGATTTACTAAATAGAAAAGATGGAGAAATAGAACTTTCAGCAACAAGTGGAGAATGTACTTATCCGAATACAATAACATTTGACGTAATAAAAAATACAAGTGGAGGAGAGTTAAGCGTAAAAACATCAAACGAAGATATTGCAACAGCTACTATAAGTGGAAATAAAATAACAGTAACACCAAAAAATATAGATGGAACTGTAATAATAACAGTAACAAGTGCAGGAACAAAAGAATATAAAGAAGGGACAGTTGACTACACATTAAAGGTAAATAAAAAAACAACGTATTCAAATGGAGAAACGGTAAGCGTTGGGGGGTATAGTTTTTATGTAATAGGAGATGATGGAACTAATGTAACCCTGCTATGTAAAACAACTATAGGTGGTACTGGTTGGAGTAGCGCAAATAGTCAAGCAAGTACATTTGGAAGCAACTTAGGAGGAAGTGGACGACTTTTAACAAAAGCAGAAGCAGGAGGAGTGGCAGCAAGTTATAGAAATATTGGAACTGCCTATTGGCTTGCAGATGCGGGCGGCACCGACCGCAACGGCTACGAACTTGCGTATTATGTGGACAGCAGAGGTAGAATCGACTCACACAACACTAAATTCTACAACGGTGGGGTGCGCCCAGTTGTGGTTATCTCTAAATCTAAATTGTAGTTTTTTTACTGTCGTGTTACCGCCTACACAAAAATATATAAAAATTTAGCCGTTCCGTTCTCCAAGGCGCTTGAACAATAGCCTTGTCAATTTTTATTGAACACATTCTAAACTTGTGGAGTGAATGACTGCTTCAAGGTCGAACTCACTTTTAAATTTTATATATTTTTCTTACGGCTAGGAAGAGATAGTTTAGTGTATTGAAAATAGCTACTACATCAGCGAGAAGAACAAAAACTTACCATGTAAAGGTAAGTTTTTTTCAATTGTACTTTACAAGTTCAAGATAATAGTATAAAATATGGTTAATTAATTAACATAAAATTACATAATATTGCTTAGTCGTGAACAAAATAAATCAGTAATTTTATGTAGAAACACAAAGGAAAGAGGGATAAAAATGAACTTGAAAAGTAACAAAGCAATTACATTGGTAGCATTGATAATCACAATTATTGTTTTGCTAATTTTAGCGGGAGTGAGTTTATCGATGGTACTAGGAGAGAATGGGCTAATTAAGAAGGCACAGTCTAGTGTAGATAAATATAAAGAAAGCAGTAAAAATGAGCAGGAATTACTAAACAAAGTTGAGGATTATTTCAATAAATTAGAAAAAAATGAGAGTAATAAAGTAGAAGATAAAAAAGAAGGAGAAATAGAACTTTCAGCAACAAGTGGAGAATGTACTTATCCAAATACAATAACATTTGACGTAATAAAAAATACAAGTGGAGGAGAGTTAAGCGTAAAAACATCAAACGAAGATATTGCAACAGCTACTATAAGCGGAAATACAATAACAGTAACGCCAAAGAATGTGGATGGAACAGCAACAATAACAGTAACAAGTGCAGCAACAGGAAATTACAATGCAAAAACGGCAACATATGCACTAAAGGTAAACAAAAAAACAAAGTATTCAAATGGAGAAACAGTAAGTCTTGGAGGATATAGTTTTTATGTAATAGGAGATGACGGAACTAATGTAACCTTGCTATGTAAAACAACTATAGGTAATAATGATTGGGATAGTGCAAAAGGTCAAGCAAGTACATTTGGAAGCAACTTAGGTGGAAGTGGACGACTTTTAACAAAAGCAGAAGCAGAAGGGGTTGCGGCAAGTTATAGAAATATTGGGACTTACTATTGGCTTGCAAATGAGGGCGCCGGCTTCGGCCAAACGTGGTGTGTGTACAGCAGCGGTAACATCGGTGGATATCACTTCGTCGAGAAAATTGGGGTGCGCCCAGTTGTGATTATCTCTAAATCTAAATTGTAGTTTTTTAGAAACTGCTGTGTTACCGCCTACACAAAAATATATGAAAATTTAGCCGTTCCGTTCTCCAAGGCGATTGAACGACAGTCTTTTCAAATTTTATTGAACACATTCTAAACTTGTGTAGTGAATGACTGCTTCAAGGTCGAACTCACTCTTAAATTTTATATATTTTTGCTTTCGGCTAGGAAGAGATAGTTTAGTGTATTGAAAATAGGTACTACATTAGCGAGAAGAACAAAAAACTTACCATACAAAGGTAAGTTTTTTGGCGTTTGTAAATTAAAGATTAAAAAAATATTGATTATTGCCTAAAAATATGGTATATTAAAAACACGTAAAGCAATAAAAACATCTAAATTGCATATAATATTATTGCTTGAAATAATCAAAAAGTTGGTGAATCCAGCCAAAAAGTTGGAACTTAAAAAAGCGGTGTTTCCAGCCATTAAATTGGAACTTAAAAAAGCGGTGTTTCCAGCCATTAAATTGGAACTTAAAAAAGGGGGATTAGAGGTAAAACTCTAATCCTTTATTATTGTACTTTTATAAATTTTAATATATAATTGAAATACTGAGGAGGAAAATTGTAATGATTATAAATTTAAAGATTGTTAGAGTTAATTCAGATTATTGTGATTATTTAAGAAAATTTGATAATAAGGTAGCATATAATAAAAATGAAAAAGAGATACGTCCTTTTATAGGAATATTATTTCAAATAGATACTTGTGAGTATTTTGCACCATTATCAAGTCCGAAGCCTAAACACAAAAATATGAAAAATACAATTGATTTTTTTAAAATTAAAGATGGTGAATTAGGGGCAATCAATCTCAATAATATGATACCAGTAACAAGCAACAATTACTCTTTAGTTGATTTAAATAAAGAAACTTTAACTATTTCAGAATTAAAATACCAGAGATTATTACGAGAACAATTAAATTGGTTAAATGCAAATTATAAACAAGTAAAAAATAAATCTTTTAAATTATATAAACTATACAACGATGGAAAATTATCAGAAAGTATAAAATCAAGATGCTGTAATTTTAAATTATTAGAAGAAAAATGTGTGGAATATAATAAATATTATTGACATACTATGTCGTATTATATACAATAAAGCTAACATCATGAGGTTAACAAACGAAAGAAAAATAGGAAGGGGAAATACAATGGAAAAAAAGCAAATTAAGATGAGCTTAGGAACATTTATAGCAGTAATTATAGCTATAATTTTAGCAGTAGTTGTAATTTTTATGGAAATACAACTTGCAAAACAAGATAAACAGACAGAACAGAATAACACAAATACGGTAGGTACAGCAAAAGAAGAAAATGTTATGGAGAACAAGCAAAATGAAATCAACAAGGATACGGTAAAAAGTTTGGATATAAATAGCGATTTGGTACAAAACCTATATGGCTATATCTGCGAAAAGTATCCTGCAGAAGCTTATGAAGAGGGATATGTTGGAAAAGATAGTTATTCACCATGGTTCAACTGGAACGGAATATATACTGGCTATTATAGAAGCGAAAAAATAACAAATAGTACCTTAGAAGACGACTTGAAATTAATAGTAACATTAGAGACATTATTAAATGATAAAAAATACACTGTAACGAAATTAGAAAGTTTAAACGAGGCTTATGATGAATTTGGCACTAGCTCTAGAAGAATGAATTTAGAAGATAGTTATTATTATAATTTTGTAACAGGAAAATATGAAATTCAAGAAGGAAAATATAGTGATATAACAAGTGATGTTTATACGTTTAGCATGAATGATATACAAGCAAGAGCAATGCAAATGTATAATACCAAGATTAATATAGAAAAACATTCTTATGGAGGAATAGCAGAGGTTTTTGCATATGATAATAATACATACAAGTACTTTAATATTGAAGGTGGCGGAGATTACGACTTCTTTGATGATTCAAAATTACTTAAAGCTGAACAAAATAATGATGAAATTTATATTTATGACAATTATATAAAAGTTAAACATATGGAAGAGCCAGTAACTGTATATGCTACGTCAGATGAAAAATTAAAATTAAAAGTTACAAACGTTTCTTCTGAAGTATATCCTGAAGAAATATTGCAATTGCTAAAGCAACAAAATGTTGGAATACCAATGTATAAGCATACTTTCAAACAAGCAAATGATGGAACGTACTATTGGGCAAGCTCAGAATTGATTAATAAAAATGAATTAAAAATAGATAACAATTAAATGTATAAAAAACCTTCATTCTTTACAAAATAGTAAAGAATGGAGGTTTTTTTATGTACAATTTTAGAACAGATTTAGCAGATGAAAGACGAGATATTTATAAAAAAGCAAATAAACTTGAAGATGAAATACCTGGGGTTGAAACAGAACAAAACAAGGATGAAGATATATGTACAACGAGAGTAAAAATTATAAGTGAAGAAGGCGCAAATGCACTTGGAAAACCTATAGGTACGTATATTACAATTGATATAAAAAATTTAAAAATAGCACAAAGAGAAGAAATAGAAAAGGCTGCACAGTGCCTTTCAAAAGAGTTAAAAGAATTATATAAAAAAAATATACAAGGACAAGAACAAGACATTTTAGTGGTGGGATTAGGGAATATGCAAGTAACCCCAGATGCTTTAGGACCAAAAGTTATCACAAGTATAGACATAACAAGACATTTACTACATTATGCTCCGCAATATTTGGAGCCAAACACAAGACCTGTAAGTGCTTTAGCACCAGGAGTATTGGGTACAACTGGAATTGAAACATTAGAAATTTTAAAAGGCGTAGTGGAAAATATAAAGCCAAAATTAATTATAGTAATTGATAGTTTAGCCTCAAAAAGTATTGACAGAATTAGTAGTACTATACAGATTGCAGATACAGGAATTGTACCAGGAGCTGGTGTAGGAAATAAGCGAAAGGAAATAAGCAAGGAAAGCTTAGGAGTACCTGTAATTGCAATTGGAGTACCAACAGTTGTTGAGGCTGCAACATTGGCAGCTGATAGTTTAGACATTTTTATTGAAAAACTGCAGGAAGAAGCAAAGTCAAATGATTATTTAAACAAACTTAAAGATGAAGATAAATATACTATGATTAAAGAAGCACTATTACCTAAAGACTATAATTTGATTGTAACTCCAAAGGAAATTGATGATTTAATAGAAAATATGTCATCGGTGCTTGCACGAGGAATAAATCTATCACTGTAGTATTATAAGTTTTATAAAAAAAACTTTCATTTAGACAAAAGGTGTGATATAATGAAAGTGCGTTAAATGATATGTTTCATTAGGAGGTGCGTCAATTATGACGAAAACAGCTGTATTAGCAATCAAAAACCGGAGAAAAGAAGCATTAAAGTGGCTTGCACTACTTCTTACTGCATTTGCAGTATTCTTAGTAAATGCATCAACTTCACATGCTGGGGCAATGGTTGAATCGCGAGAAAATGTAGAGTGGTTTAGTTTAGGTCCATATAATACTTGCCTGGTTACCAGCAATTATGAGGATTTACGGGCAGAACTGCTAAAGGAACACAGATTAGTTGCAACAACAACTGTAATAAAGCATTTTAAAGATCAACATTCAACCTATCATGAGTTGTTATCAACTAACGACAGAATTATGTTAAAGGATTATAGTCCTAAAGAAAGAGTGGTGTACTATACCTACAGTCAAGATCAGGCCGAAAAATTCATATACAATATGAAAGAAGAAGAGCCTGGCTGGTGGAACATTAAAACAATTGCATTAACAGCCAACGATTTGGTTATTGTTGTTTTTGAAAGATAAGCTGTTATTACTTCCAAGGAAGGGTAAATTTTACCCTTCTTTTCTATTTACTATAGACTTTTTGTAAAATTTGTCGTAAAATAATAAGCGACGATAAAAACTACTTAAGGAGAAGAAAATGTTAATTGAAAGAATGATATTTAATGTATTAGCTTTTATACTTTTTATTCTCATGTTTTTCAAGATGGTAAAGAAAAACGATAGTAATTATATTGCTGTCTTGATTATTCAAGCAATAGGTATTGCTGTTAGTTTTTTAGAACTAATGGCTGGCAAAATAGAATGGACAATTTGGAAAACGTTTTCATATTTAATTTCAGTAGTTTTGCCTCTTGCAATTTTTTATTTTGATTCAAAAAATGTCAATATAATAGAAAGTTTCTATATTGAAATTGCTAAAATTACAATACTTTTAAATAATAAATCTAAAGCAAAGAAACAACTATTAAATTTAATCGATAAATATCCAGAAAGTTACTTAGGACACAAATTATTGGCAGAAATTTACGAAAAAGAAGGTGGCATGAGAAAAGCTATTGGCGAATATGTAAAGGCAATTGATATCAAAAAAGAGGATTATGAATCTTATTATAAAATTGCTGAATTATTAAACAATTTTGAGCAAAAAGAAGAAGCAATTAATATGTTAAATAATTTAATAAAAATTAAGCCTGACTATAAAAAGGCTTCTGAACTATTGGGAACATTATTAATAGAAGAAGAAAGATTTAAAGAAGCTATTAATGTATATATGGATGCTCTAAGATTTTACCCTGATGATTATGAATTATATTATAATTTAGGCATAGCTTATACAAGAATAAACGATTTTAAAAATGCTAATTTAGCCTATGAAAAAGCAGCTACAATTAATCACTTAAAATATAGAGCTTCATATAGTTTAGGGCAAATAGCATTAATTTATAATGACTTGGCACTAGCAGAAAAATATTTTACCCAAGCCTTATATGGAGATGAAGTAGAAGCTTCAGCTTATTATGAATTATCAAAAATATACATGAGTAAAAAAGAGAAAGAAAAAGCAATTTTGTTTTTAAATAAAGCAATTGAATTGGAACCAGAATATGCAAAAAAATTAGAAGAAGAATTAATATTCATACCTATTAGAGCATATATTAAAACAAAGCCTGAGGGGGATAAAAAGGTTACAGAAAAGCAATTGAGCAGTATTGAGAAGAAAGCAAAAGAACATTTAGAAAATACATATAATGTTGTAGAAAAACTAAGCGATAAGGATAAAATAGAAACTAAAATTGATTTTAGTAAGGAATTCAGAGGAAATCAAAGATAAAATGAAAGGAATGTGATAATTGTGGAAAGAAAAATAGCTGTTGTTGGTGGTGACTTGAGGAGTGTAAAATTAGTAGAAATGCTAGAAAAAGACGGACATAATGTAGGTGTATATGGGCTAGAAAATGCAGATATATTAAATCAATATGCGTCAATAACAAAGTACAACACTATAGATGAAGCAATAGAAAATAATGATATTATTATTGGACCAATACCATTTTCAAGCAATCAAAAAGAGATAAATATGCTATTTAGTAACGAAAAATTAGATGTAGATACGTTTTTTGATAAATTAACTGCAAATAAAATATTGATTGCAGGAAATATACGTGAAGATTACGTAAAAATAGCGGAAAATAAAAATGCTAAAGTAATAGACATATTAAAAAGAGAAGAATTAGCGGTATTAAATGCTATTTCAACTGCAGAAGGTACAATAAATATTGCTATTAAAGAAACTACAAGTACATTACATGGTAGCAATGTACTTGTAATGGGCTTTGGTAGAGTTGGAAAGGTACTTTCAAAAATGTTAGAAGGAATTGGAGCTAATGTATACTGCGAAGCAAGAAAAAATGTTGATTTGGCATGGGTTAAAGCATATGGATATCATCCAATTCACCTAAATGACTTAGATAAACATCTAGATAAATTTGATATTATAATTAATACTATTCCGTTTGTTGTATTGGACGATAAAAGGTTAGACTTAATAAAGCAAAATTGTTTAATAATTGATATTGCATCAAATCCAGGTGGGGTAGATAAAAATGCAGCAAAGGCCAAAGGAATAAAGACTATATGGGCTTTATCATTACCTGGTAAAGTTGCACCTGTCACATCAGCAGAATTTATAAAGGAAACAATTTATAATATTATGCAAGAATTATAATCTAAATTAAGAAAGGACTAGATAAAGTGGATATATTTCAAGCTTTATTATTAGGCATAGTCCAAGGATTAACTGAACTATTGCCTATTTCTAGTTCTGCTCATTTGTTTTTAATCCCGTGGGCATTTAATTGGACTGTTCCAGAGTGGTTTGATGTTGCCTTACATTTTGGAACACTGCTTGCAATTGTACTATTTTTCTTTAAAGATTGGTTAGCACTATTTAAGGGTGCTATAAAAGGTTTTAAAGGAGAAAAGAATACTGAAGCTAGAATGTTTTGGTATATTGTTATAGCAACTATACCAGGCGGAATAATAGGCTTTTTACTAGATCATTATGCTCAAGATTTATTAAATAATCCTATTGTAATTGCATGTTTTTTAATTATAATGGGTATTATTTTATACTTAGCTGACAAATACTCAAAAGCGGAAACAAAGTATGAAGAAATGAGTTTTAAACAAACTTTTCTGATAGGACTATCGCAAGCTTTAGCTTTTATACCAGGTGTATCACGTTCAGGTATAACTATGACTTGCCGGTAGAATGTTAGGCATTCAAAGAGAGGCTGTTGCTAGATATTCTTTTATGTTATCAGCACCTATTGTACTTGGAGCAACACTTTACAAATTAAAAGATTTTGTGTTTAATATACCATGTATAGTGGGAATATTAGCCAGCTTTATAGTAGGAGTTTTAGTTATTAAATTTTTACTAGAGTACTTAAAAAAAGGTAGTTTCAAGGTATTTGCTGTGTATAGAATAATATTGGGTATAATAGTACTAATAATGGCAACTAATAGTATGTTAATTATTTAAAGGAATAAACAGAGAGGATATAAACCTTTCTGTGTCCATAAATGGACAAGCTTTCTTTTAAAAATTATATAAATTATTTATAAGGAGGATGTATGACATGGAAAGAACATACATAATGTTAAAACCAGAAACTGTAAGAAGAGGATTAATGGGTGAAATAATCTCAAGAATTGAAAGAAAAGATTTTAAAATTACAGATATGAAAATGATGAAATTAGATGAAAAAATTCTTAGAGAACATTATGCTCATATTGCAGACAAGCCATTCTTCCCAGAAGTAGTAGAAAACATGACTTCAGGACCTGTAGTGGCAATGATAGTAGAAGGAGAAGATGTAGTTCAAGGTATGCGTAACATTATGGGACCTACAAAATGGTTAGAAGCACCAGCTGGAACTATTAGAGGTGACTATGCTAATAATACATCTGAAAACTTAATCCATGGTTCAGATTCTGTAGAAAATGCAGAAATAGAAATCAAGAGATTTTTTGGATAGATAAAGTAGCCGAAATATTCGGCTATTTTTCTTTTTTCTATTGAAAATAAAAATGAGATATAATAGAATAAAGAAAATTGAGATTTAGGAGTGAGTAAAAATGGCTAATGTTAAGTTGAACTTAGAAAATAGTAGCGTTTCTGAAAAAGAAATGATGGAATATAAACATCAGGTAGCACAAATTCATAAAAATATGCTTGATAATGCTAATAAAGAAGGAGAATTTTTAGGTTGGCTAAATTTGCCTAGCAATTACGATAAAGAGGAATTCAAAAGAATAAAGAAAGCAGCCGACAAAATTCGCAAAGATTCAGATATTTTGGTAGTTATTGGAATAGGTGGGTCATATTTAGGAGCAAGAGCTGTTATTGAGTCTATTTCGCATACATTTGCAAATATGGTCTCAGTTCAAAAAAGAAAATCCCCAATGGTTTTATATGCAGGCAACAATTTAAGCCCAAATTATATAAATGACTTAATAGATGTGATTGGTGATGCAGATTTATCAATAAACGTAATATCAAAGTCTGGAACAACAACAGAGCCAGCAATTGCTTTTAGAATTTTTAGAGAAATTTTAGAAAATAAATATGGAATTCAGGAGGCTAGAAAAAGAATATATGTCACTACTGACAAAGAGAAGGGAGCATTAAAAAAACTTGCAATGGAAGAAGAATATGAAACCTTTGTTATTCCAGATAATGTTGGAGGAAGATATTCTGTTTTAACGCCTGTAGGACTACTACCAATAGCTGTAGCGGGAGTTGATATAGATAAATTACTTGCAGGAGCAAAAATGGCACAAGAGAAATATGCTGAACAGGATTTGAAATATAACGATTGCTATAAATATGCAGTTGCAAGAAATATTCTATATAAATATCATAAAACAACAGAAATACTTGTTAACTATGAGCCTAAAATGCATTCTTTTGCAGAATGGTGGAAGCAATTGTTTGGAGAAAGTGAAGGAAAAGAACAAATGGGTATATTCCCAGCAAGTGTTGACTTTACTACAGATTTACATTCTATGGGACAATACATTCAACAAGGAGAAAGAAATTTATTTGAAACAGTCTTGAACATAGAGGAAAGTAAATCAGATTTAACTATTAAACCTGATGAAGATAATTTAGATGGACTAAACTATTTAGTAGGACGTTCATTATCTTACATTAATTCAAAAGCTATGGAAGGAACAATCGAGGCACATGTATCAGGTTATTGCCCAAATATTCGCATTGATATAGAAAAATTAGACGAAGAAACTATAGGACATTTAATTTATTTCTTTGAAAAGGCTTGCGCAATGTCAGGTCAAATATTAGGAGTTAATCCATTTAATCAACCTGGAGTTGAAGAATATAAAAAGAATATGTTTCGTCTGCTTGAGAAACCAGGCTATGTAGAATAAAAATGGGGGTGGTAGCTTGAATTCTAATACTAAAAAAAGTTCAATTTTGCTTGCTATTTTAACTGTATGCGTTATTGCTATATTTGCCATAGTTGCAGAAAATTTTTCTGGAACAAATGATTTATTTTCATCAAGTAGTAAAAAAGGAACCTTTAAAATTATTGCAAGTAGTGAAAATAAGGATATAGAAAATATAATAACAGCATATGCTAAGCAGAACAAAAAAGATATAAGCATTGATTATGCTGGAACATTAGAAATTATGAGCAAATTAAATGCAGGAGAAGATTACGATGCTGTTTTAACATCAAATTCTATATGGCTTTACATGTTGAATGATAATGTAAGTGTAAAAAACGCAAAATCTACAAGTATAAATCCTGTTGTGTTTGGTGTTAACAAAAGTAAGGCAGAACAATTAGGATGGGTTGGCACAGATGTATACATGAAGGATATTTTAAATGCTATAAAAGAAAAAAAGTTAAGTTTTAATATGCCTTCTGTTACGCAAACTAATACTGGTGCAACTGCTTATTTAGGATTTTTAACAACATTAGCAGGAAACCCAGAAGTGTTAACAACTGAAAACCTGGATAAGCCGGAATTACAGCAAGATTTAATATCTATTTTTTCAGGAGTAAATCGTTCCTCTGGAAGTGACGAGTTTTTGGAAGAAATGTTTTTAAATGGGCAATATGAAGCTGTTATTACCTATGAGAGTTCATTAATAAATATAAACAAAAAACTTGAGGCACAAAATAAAGAACCGTTGTACATAATATATACAAAAGATGGAGTATCACTATCTGATGCACCTTTTGCATATATCGACCATAAAGATAATGAAAAACTGAATACATTTAATGACTTACAAAAGTATTTGTTGAGCAATGATGGGCAAAACAAGTTGCTACAAACAGGTAGGAGAGTATGGTACGGTGGCATTAACGAAAATGCAGATAAAAGTATTTTTAATCCAAAATGGGGAATTGATACTACAAAATATATTGTGCCTGTAAAGTATCCATCAACTGCAGTAATAAAAAAGGCTTTAAGCAAATATCAGTCAGATTTTAGAAAGCCAATTCATATAGTGTTTTGCCTAGATTATTCGGGAAGTATGTCAGAAAATGGCATAAATGAATTAACAGAAGCAATGAAATACATATTAAATGAGGAAGAAGCAGAAAAAGATTTATTGCAATTTGCAAGCAAGGATAAAATTACTGTTATTCCATTTAACAATCAAGTAATAGATATTTGGGAGACTACAAATGGTGTTGATACCAAAAGTATAATTGATGAGATTGAGAATCAGAAAGTAAGTGGTGGAACAAATATTTATGATAGTAGTATTGAAGCTCTAAAAATACTATCAAAAGAGAGTAATGACTACAATGTTTCAATAGTTTTAATGACTGATGGAATGTCCAACTATGGTAATATGAAAAAATTAAAATCTGAATATACAAGCATAAATAAAGAGATACCTATTTATAGTATTATGTTTGGCAATGCTGACAATTCTCAACTTTCTAACATAGCAAGTCTTACGAATGCAAAGGTATTCGATGGAAGAACTAATTTGTTAGAAGCTTTTAAACAAGTAAGAGGATATAACTAAGAAAAGGAATGATAAAAATGAAAAAACAGTATATTTTACCTGTTTTATTGGGTGGTACGTTCTTTGCTGTTCCGTATTTAGCTTTAAATATTCCCTTAATGCCTTCGATAGTTGCGGCGGTATCGGCTTATGGCGCAGGTTGGCTTATATTTAAAGATAGAGGTACAAACTTATCAATAGGCGAAATAAGTGACAAGGAAGCATTAAAACAAGCATGTGAGCTAACAGAAAAACTATTAGAATTGTCAAAACAAGTAGAAGATGAAAAATTAATAAAAAATATAAAAGAAATTGGAGAGTTATCTAATAAAATTATAAAAACTCTAGAGCAAAAACCAGAAAAATTAGGCCAGGCCAATAATTTTTTGAATTACTATTTGCCAGTTACAATAAAAATTTTACAGAGATATGATGAAATAGAAAATCAAAAGTTAGAAACAGAGCAAACAAGGAAATTTATGAGTTCAATTCAAGAAATGGTAGAAAAAATTAAAGTTGCATTTACTACACAATTGGCTAATATGTATCAGTCTGACATGATTGATACAAATGCAGAAATAAAAGTATTTGAATCTATGTTAAGAGCCGATGGATTTATAGAACAAGATGATTTTAAAACAAATAAGGAAGATAAAACTAAGGGAGGAAAACAGAATGGATAGAAAAAAGCAAATTGGATTAGGCGTACTTATTTTATTAATTGTTATTATTGGCATGGTTGCTTTTAAAACAATAAGTGATAAAAAAGATGGTCAAGTAGATGTATCAAAATTAACAACAGTATATGTAGCTACAGGAGGGGGAAAAGAGGACTTTTTGGCAGATGAAGATGTTATTAAGATTATGCAACAAAGATACGGTTTAAATGTTGTATATGATAGCTGGAGCAATGGTAAATTAATAAAAAATGATTTAGTTCGTGAAGATGGGACGAAGTATGATGTAATGTTTACCTCAGATCAACGTTTCTATGATTATTATAAATTAGCACCAGATACTAGCAAGGGAGAGGCAAAAAGAAATAGTGTATTGAATGGAGGTTTAATATTAAATACTCCGATTGTAATTTATAGTTGGGATACTGTAGTTGATGCTTTAATAAAAGAAAATATTGTTACAGTTAAGGATGAAGTTTATTACATTACTGACATGAACAAATTAATTAATTATATTTTACAGGGAAAGACTTGGAGAGATATTGGATTAGATATGTTATATGGCAGTATTAATATTGATTCGACAGATCCGGTAACATCATCACCAGGGGCAACTTATTATGGATTATTACTTTCAATTATGTGCCAGGGTAATGTAACAGAAGAAAATATGAGAGATAATTTGCCAAAACTTAAGGAATTTTACACTAAGTCAGGATATATGAATAATACACCAGCGGATTTATTTGAAATGTATTTAAAAACAGGTGTTGGTGGAAAACCAATGATTGTTGACTACGAAAAAAGTATGATAGAATTTGCAAATTCAAATCCAGATGGATGGAATCAAGTAAAGGATAAGGTTAGAATATTATATCCATTACCTACAATTTGGAATTCTCATTGTATAGCAAGTTTTGATGAAAATGGAAATCAATATTATAAAGTTTATGAAGATAAAGAAATCAGCCAAATTGCTTGGAGTAAATATGGATTTAGAACTGGCGTAACTGGAGGAAACTATGATGTAAGGTCAATTGGAATAGGTGCCATACCTCAAAGTATTGATAGCACTGTTTCAAGCCTAAAGATGAACATGTACGAAGAGCTTATTGACTATTTAAAATAATAATACTATAATAAACAAAAAAAGGAGAGATGAGAATGTCTGAAAATTTAGAATTAACAGTATCTACAAATGGAATGGATACAAAAAGTATAGAAAATGATTTATTACAAGAAAAGAAGATAAGTGAAGAAAGTGTAGAAAGCTCATTAAATTATAATTCATTAAGTGAGGAAGAAAGGCAAGCAATTGATGAGTTTGTAGCTAAAATAGATGTTAGCAATACAAATCAAATATTACAATATGGTGCGTCAGCACAAAATAAAATTGCTAAATTTTCGGACAGTGTGTTAGATAGCGTTAAAACTAAGAGCTCAGGAGAAGTAGGAGAATTACTAACAAATTTGGTTGTAGAGATAAAAGAATTTGATTCAGATGTACCTGCAATAGAAGAAAAAAAGGGTATTTTTGGATTATTCAATTCTGTAAAAAAACAGGTAGAAAAATTAATTGCCAGATATGACAAGGTTGAAAATAATATTGCTAAAATAGAAAAAGAATTAGAGTCACACAAAATACAAATGCTTAAAGATATATCTGTATTTGATGTAATGTACGAAAAAAATTTAGAATATTTTAAACAATTATCTTTGTATATTATTGCTGGCGAAAAGAAAATTGAAGAACTAAAAAATGTAACTTTAGTTGAATTAAGAAACAGAGCAGAGGAAAGCAAAGAACAAATTGATGTACAAGCTGTAAATGACATGGTAAATACAATTAATCGCTTTGAAAAGAAAGTATACGATTTGAAAACAACAAGAATTATATCAATTCAAATGGCACCACAAATTAGACTAATTCAAAACAATGACAGTGAATTAGTTGAAAAAATACAAAGTTCTTTAATTAATACTATTCCATTATGGAAAAATCAAATTGTTATTGCTCTTGGTATTACAAATGCAAAAAATGCTTTGGGAGCACAAAGAGAAGTTACAAATATAACTAATGAAATGCTTAAAAAGAATAGTGAAATGTTAAAACAAGGAACTCTTGAAGTGGCTAAAGAGTCTGAAAGAGCAATTGTTGATATAGAAACATTGCAGAAAACAAATCAAGATATTATAGATACTTTAGATGGTATTGTTCAGATTCATAAAGAAGGTGCAGAAAAGAGAGCTCAAGCGGAAATTGAACTTGAAAAAATAGAAAGTGAATTAAAAAATAAATTATTGGAAATAAATAATTAGAAATTAATTCATACATACGCGCATGAAAAATGGGAGGAATAAAAATGATAAAGAAAGTTGCAATTTTAGCAAATGGAGGAGATGTTTCAGGTTTTAATGCTGTAATTAGAGCAATTGCTTTAACTGCAAAACAAAACCATGTTGAGTGTTATGGATTTATAGATGGATATAGAGGCCTACTTGAGAACAATTATGTTGAATTAGTTCACAGTAACCTAGCATCAGGTATTCTGCCTAAGGGTGGCTCAATTATTGGTTCTTCAACAAATGCAAATATTTTCAATTATAAGGTTGAAGAAAATGGAAAAGTAGTATATAAGGATTTATCGGAAAAGTGCATTGAAAATATAAAAAAAGATGGCTTTGATTGTATTTTTACTTTAGGAGGAGATGGGACTCAAAAGTCAGCAAGAGATTTCTTCGTTAGAGGTGTTAATGTAATTGGAGTACCAAAAACAATTGATAATGATGTTGCATGTACAGATATTACGTTTGGATATAATACAGCTGTTTCTGTTGCTATGGAAGCTTTAGACAGATTGCATACTACAGGTGAAACACATCATAGAATTATGGTGCTTGAAACAATGGGAAGATATGCTGGTTGGATAGCATTAGAATCTGCTATAGCAGGAGGAGCTGATGCTGCATTAATTCCTGAAATACCATATGACATTAACAAAGTAGTAGAAAAAATAAATGAAAGAAAAAAAGAAGGAAAGAACTTTAGTGTTGTTGTTGTGTCTGAGGGTGCAATACCTAAGGGAGGAAGCTTAACAATTCAGAATGAAAGGGATAATGGAGCAGGTGTAGATAATACAAAACTTGGAGGAATAGGAGATAAGGTTGCTCATGAATTAGAAAAGCTAACTGGATTAGAGGCAAGAAATACTACACTAGGATATGTTCAAAGGGGAGGAACTCCAACAGCTTTTGACCGTACACTATCAACAAAATATGGAGCGAAGGCTATGAATTTGGCATTAGAGGGAAAGTTTGGAACCTTGGTTGTACTTAAAAATGGACTTTTGGATAGCGTACCTTTAGAAGAGGTTGTTGGAAAAAATAAAGAAATTGGAGCAGTTTCAGGAAATACAGAAGAAAGCAATATTAGAAAGGTAACAATGAACCATGATTTGGTAAAGACAGCAAGAAGTATAGGAATTTGCTTAGGAGATTAATTATAAACTAGAAAGGATAGAATAAAATGAAGATAGGAATTGTAGGCTTGCCAAATGTTGGCAAAAGCACAATGTTTAATGCAATTACACAAGCAGGAGCTGAATGTGCAAATTATCCATTTTGCACAATAGAGCCTAATGTTGGGGTTGTTCCAGTTCCAGATGAAAGATTAGATGTCTTAACAGAAATGTACAAGCCGGAAAAAACAACACATGCAATTATTGAATTTGTTGATATTGCAGGTTTAGTAAAAGGTGCTAGCAAAGGAGAAGGACTTGGAAACAAATTTTTATCACATATACGCGAGGTTGATAGCATTGTGGAAGTTGTTCGTTGCTTTGAGGACTCTAATGTAGTACATGTTGATGGCTCAATTAATCCTGTTAGAGATATTGAAACTATAAATCTAGAATTAATTTTTGCAGATATTGAAACTATTGATAAACGTTTAGAAAAAGCAAAGAAAATGTTAAAGTCGGATAAAAAGTATCAGGAAGAAATAGATGTTTTAGAGAAAATTAAACATACATTGGAAGAAGGAAAATCTGCAAGAACAGTGGAACTTTCAGATGAAGAAATGGACTTAATAAAAGATATGATGCTTCTTACACTGAAACCGATATTATATATTGCTAATGTGTCAGAAGAGCAATTGAGTAATCCAGAAGCCGATGAGAATGTACAAAAAGTTGTAAAATATGCAGAACAAGAAAATGCCAAAGTTATTCCTCTTTGTGTTAAAATTGAAGAAGAGTTAACAATATTGGATGAAGACGACAAAAAAGAAATGTTACAAGAATTAGGCTTAGAAGAATCTGGACTTGATAAAGTTATAAAAGCAAGTTATGATTTATTAGGTTTAATGTCTTTCTTAACAGCAGGAGAGCCAGAAGTTAGAGCATGGACTATAAAAAAAGGAACTAAAGCTCCAGAGGCAGCAGGTAAAATACATACAGATATTCAAAGAGGCTTTATTAGGGCAGAAGTTGTTTCCTACGAAGATTTGATAAGAGAAGGAAGTATGCAAAACGCAAAGGAAAAAGGCTTAGTACGTTCAGAAGGAAAAGATTATATAATGCAAGATGGAGATATTGTATTGTTTAGATTTAATGTTTAGAAGAAAAATATAAAAAAACTCTTGCAATATGTAAAGTTTTGTAGTATAAATATTAGTAGAGGATTTATACTATGTATATGAGATTAAAAAACGTAAAGGAGCAAAAGATATGTTTAAATTTAAGAAAATGAAAAAAGTATTGATTAGTGCTTTATTGTTAACAGTTATGGGTATGAGTTCAAGTGTATTTGCAACTGGTACACAAACAATTACAAGTGGAACAACTACATCAGGAACAGCACAACAAATACCAACTTTAAGTAGTGGTGCTGGTAGTTCAAGCGGAACAACTACTACAACTACACCTACAAATACTAATACTAATACCAACACAACTAATCCAATAGGTACTCTAAATAGTACAACAAATACAAACACAAAAAATACAAACACTAATACAAATACTAATAGCAGTGTATATAATAACACAAGCTTACCAAAAACAGGTGTTGACTATTCAATATTATTTATTATGTTAGCGTGTGCAGTATGTGCAATATATGCTTATATTAAGATAAGAAATTATAACAATATTAAATATTAAAATAAAAAAGATTGTTCAGGTGAACAGTCTTTTTTGTTTTTAAGATAATCCCTCAACATAGTTGAGGGATTATCTTACTTCTCTGGCCTTTACAATAATACGATTGCCATTTGAATTATTACAAGTAACCAGTGTTAGTTCCTTGCTATCAGTTATTTGTGAGGTACAAGAAACATCATCAATTTTTGTTTCATAAATATTGTAAATAGAGTAAATACATGTATTTCCGAAGTGAGTCGTAAATAAATATAATATCACCCTTTTTTAATTTTCCAAGTTTACTAAAGAAACGATTATCATTGTAATTATGAGCCGCAATGCAAAGATTGCCAACCTGGTTTGGCATTGGCCCATAAAAGCGACAAGGAGCAATTTTTAATAAATTATCGTTTATATTAGATAAAATAGGGTAACTTATTTTTATGCTATCTATTTTTATAATACCAATTACAGAAAAATCGCTTTTGGTTGATTCTTGTTGCATGGGGGAAGCAACATAATTACTATTTTGCGAATATAGAGTTGAAAGGCTAAAACTATTAAAAAGTCCTTTTGCCAAGCTTTCTTTATAATTTCTTGCTTGATAGCTATAGGCAAGGTACAGACTGCAAGTAGTAATTATTCCTAGCGAAACTGTAAGTATATTTTTAAAAAATGATTTTGAAGGTATAGGAGGCAACGGAGTTCGAATTGGTTTTAAATAGCCCCTAATAATTACCTTTTTTATGGTGAGGTTTGTAACTAATATCTGATTCATGTAGTTATTTTTTGCTAAAAATCACAGATTATACATAGTTATATATATATTACTATTCTTTTTTGGCGTTTATAGCTAACATGCTTTGGTCAATTTTAGCAATAGTTTTGGCATATTTGATTAATTCTCTTGAATTGGAAGGGCTTAAGTTATTGTCTGTTTTATATTTTAATTGATGTTCCAAACTAGCCCAAAAATGCATTCCAATTGAGCGAACCTGAATTTCTACTTTTACATAAATTATTTCTTGCAGAAAATTTATTGGAACATTAACTATAAGGTGATAACTACGATAGCCACTTTCTTTGACATTTTCAATATAATTTTTTCGCTTTAGAATTTTTATATCTGAAAAACTTTCTAAAATTTCAACTATAGTGTCTATATCATTTTCAAAAGAGCAAACTATTCGCATGCCAGCAATATCATTAATGTGTTCCATCATATCTTGATAAGTCATTTGACAAGATTTCTTTTTCATTTTATTCATAATACTTTCTGGTGATTTTATTCTAGTTGCTATATGGTCAATAGGATTATGAGGAAGAAAATTTTTAAATTCCGCTTCTATAATATGTAATTTTGTTTCTAAACTTTTAAGTGCTAGCTCGTATATGAGTATTACTTTACGGTATTGTTCATCTTGAGGATTAATTGGGTTAGAAATTTTTATTATATTATTTAATTGAAGTGGTTTTTCATTTTTGTTTTTTATTTTTTTATTTTTTACTTTGATAAGTTGATTTTTCAAATACATCATCCTTTCTCGGTTTATTGTATTTATTCTAAATATAGTTTATGTTCAGATGATGTCCTTAATTTGGAAGTATAGTAAAAAAATATAATAAATATGGCATCTTTTTCACAAAAATTTCAAAAAAACCTTGCAATAGGCTAAAAACTAGGGTATAATAATATTGCAATTTATAAACGAACTAAAAGAGCAGGTGCAGAACCTGCTCTTTCAAAGTATCAGGGAGGATTATTTTGACAAATTTAGAAAAAAAAGTAGAAAATCTAATTAAGAACAATATTGAAGAACTTGGATATGAACTTTATGATGTAATGTATCAAAAAGAAGGCAAAGAACACTATTTAAGAATATTTATAGACAAGGAAAGTGGTATTAGCATAAATGATTGCGAAAAGGTTAACAATGCAATAAATGATTTGCTAGATGAAGCAGACTACATAAAAGAACAATATTTTCTTGAAGTTTCTTCTACAGGACTGGAAAAGAATTTGAGACAGGATAAACACTTTGAATCAAACATAGGAAATGAAGTTGAAATTAAATTGTTTAAACCTATACAAAAAGAAAAGATATTAATAGGTAATTTAAAAGGATTTAATTCTATGGACATTACAATAGAAAATGAAGAAGGAGAAATAACTATACCAAGAAAAGACATTGCAAACATAAAAACACGATATCAATGGTAAGAGGATAAAGGAGGAAATATAATGAAATTATCAGAATGTAAAGAATTGCTTTTAGCAATGGAAGAACTTGAGAAGGAAAAAGGAATAAAAAAGGAATATCTTTTGGAATCTTTGGAAACTTCTTTAGTAACAGCATATAAGAAAAATTATGATGCTGCTGACAATGTAAAAGTAGTAATTGATGATGAAAAAGGACAAATCACTGTATATTCAGTTAAAGAAGTGGTTGAAGAGGTAGTTGATGATAATCTTCAAATTTCTTTAGAAGATGCAAAAAAAATTAGTAAAATGGCTGAAATAGGTGATACTGTAAATGTTGAAATAATTCCAAAAAATTTTGGAAGAATTGCTGCACAAACAGCTAAACAAGTAGTTATTCAAAAAATAAGAGAAGCTGAAAGAGATGTTGTATTTTCAGAATATAACGATAGAAAAGGAGAAATCTTAACAGGGATTATCCAAAAAGTAGATACTAATATTATTGTTGTTGATTTAGGAAAAATAGAGGGAATTATGCCAACAAAAGAGCAAGTTCCAACAGAACATTATCATGTAAACGATAAAATTAGGGCATACGTGTTAGATGTAACTAGAGGTGCAAAAGGAAATCCGCAAGTTATTATATCTAGAAGTCATCCAGACTTTGTTAGAAAATTATTTGAATTTGAAATACCAGAAATATATGAAGGTGTTATTGAAATAAAAAGTGTTTCAAGAGATGCAGGAAATAGAAGTAAAGTAGCTGTTTATTCAGGAAATCCAAATATTGATCCAGTAGGTTCTTGTGTTGGACAAAAAGGGGTAAGAATTCAAAACATTATAACAGAATTAAATGGTGAAAAAATAGATGTAATTGAATGGAATGAAGACCCAGCAATATTCATTTCATCAGCATTACTTCCAGCAAAAGTTTTAGCTGTAGATATAAAAGAAGAAAGATCTGCGCAAGTTATTGTTCCAGATGACCAATTATCTTTAGCAATTGGAAAAGCTGGACAAAATGCAAGATTAGCTGCAAAACTTACAAATTGGAAAATTGACATAAAAAGCGAAACACAATTTAGAGAAATGCTAAGCAAAAAAGAGGAAGAACAAGGCGAAGAAACAGTTGAAACAGAAAATACGGAAGAATAAGAAAAGATAAATAACATAAACTTAAATACAGGAAAAATATAAAAAGAAGGTGAGTCACTTGAAAAAACAACCACAAAGAACATGTATAGGATGCAATACAAAGAAGGACAAAAAAAATTTAGTTAGAATTGTAAAAAACAATAAGGGCGAAATTAGTATTGATAAAATAGGAAAGGCCGATGGACGTGGAGCATATATTTGCGAAAACATAGAATGTCTTGAAAAAGCTGAAAAAAGTAAAAGACTTGAAAGAGTTTTTGAAATGGAAATTAACGAAGAAATTTATAAAGAACTAAGAGGTGTATTGAGTGACCATTCAAAATAGAGTTTATGGATTAATAGGACTTGCAACAAAGGGACGGTAAAATTATATTTGGTACGGATGCAGTAATAGATAGTATCAATTATAAAAAAGCGAAGTTAGTTATAATAACTATAGATGCATCAGAAAAAACTAAAAAAAATATTATTTATATATGCGATAAAAACAAGGTTCCTTATATAGTTTTTGGAAATAAAGATGATATGAGCCACGCAATTGGAAAGACGAATAAAGTTGTATTTGCGATTAAAGATAAAAATTTAGCAGATGGAATAAAAAAAATAATTTATGGGGGTGACGCTATTGGGTAATATGAAAATACATGAAATTGCCAAAAAGCTAAATATAAATAGCAAAGAAGTATTGGAAAGGGCAAAAGCACTTGGAATTGATGTTAAAAGTCACTTAAGTGCTGTAAACAATGAAGTAGCGAAAAAATTATTAGATAGTTTTCAGCAAAATAAAAAAGAAAATGCAAATAATAAATCAACAAAAAAGGAAGAAAACAAAAAAGAAAAAAATAATCGGTCATGTGATTATTAGAAGAGAAGTAATTATTACAGAAGATAATGAAAAAGAAGAAAAACACGAGAAAGATACTCGAAAAAAGGATTTGGGTTTTATCGAAAATAATAGAAAAAAAGATTATAATATTGTATATAGAGATAAGCCAAAAAGACCGCTTACAGCAAGCGAATTATTTGGATTAAAAGATAGCAAAAAAGAAGAGGTTAAAGTGAAAAAAGAAGATAAGAACATAGTGGTAAATGAAGTGAAAAAAGAAGAAGTTACACCTGAAACTAAAATTGAAAATAAGGTTGAAACTAAAACAGCAAAGATTGAAAAAGAGCCAGTAATCAAAGAGACAAATGCTCAAATAGAAAAAAAGAATTATCATGTTGAAGAACGCATAAATCACAATAATTCAAATGGTAATAATAGCACAAATGGCTCATTTAATAGAAACAATGGTAATAATAACTATAGCCGAAATAGCAACAATGGGCGTAATTTTAACAGAAATAATGGACAAAACATAAATAATAACAATTATAATCGTCAAAATTCAAATAATAGAAATGGCTCATTTAATAGAAATAATTCAAATGGTAATAATTACAACCGTAATAACAATTATAATGGTAATAATAATCAAGGAAATTACAATCGTAATAATAACTATAATAGAAATAATAATAGCGGATACAACAATAGAAATCGTGTTTTAGATGAAAAAGGCATTGAGAAAAATATAAAAAATATTATGGCTTCTGATGTTGTTGAAAAAGAAACTGTTAGAGAGTATGCCAATAAGGCTATAGATAAACAAAAAAATAATAGAAATGATGATAGAAATAAAAAGCCACAAAAAAACAAGAAAAACAATAGTTATGATTTTAGCAATGATAAATTAAAGAGTTTAAAACAAGAAAATCAGTTATCTAGTATGTTTAATGAAGGTACAATGCTTGATTACTATGATTTAAGTAATAATAAGGCTAGAAAGAATAAGAAAAAGAATCAAAAACAAGGCAATGAAGAACGAAACAAGCAAAAAATATTTAAACTTACAGAAATAACAATACCTGAGAGTATAACTGTTAAGGATTTGGCAACTGAATTAAAGAAAACAAGTAGTGAAGTAATTAAAAAATTATTAAATTATGGAATATTGGCAACTATTAATAATGATTTAGATTTTGATACTGCATTTTTGGTTGCAGGAGAATTTGGAGTTACAGCTAAAAAGAAAAATATTGTTAAAGAAGAAGATATTCTATTTGATGACAGCGAAGATACAGAAGATCAATTAATTTCTAGACCACCAGTTATTGTTGTTATGGGACACGTTGATCATGGTAAAACATCTTTACTTGATGCTATACGTTCTACAAATGTTATAAGTGGTGAAGCTGGAGGAATTACACAACATATTGGTGCATATAAGGTAGAAATTAATGGTAGAGCAATTACCTTCTTAGATACACCAGGACATGAGGCATTTACAAGTATGCGTGCTAGAGGAGCACAAATAACAGATATAGCAATTTTAGTAGTTGCTGCAAATGATGGTGTTATGCCACAAACTATAGAAGCAATTAATCATGCTAAGGCAGCTGAAATCCCAATAATTGTTGCTGTAAATAAGATTGATCTTGAAGGTGCCAATGTTGAAAGAGTAAAACAAGAATTAACAGAGTATGGTTTAGTCCCAGAAGAATGGGGTGGAGATACTATTTATGTACCAATTTCTGCTAAAAATCATCAAAACATAGATACATTATTAGAAATGGTTTTACTTGAAGCCGATATGCTAGATTTAAAAGTAAATCCTCACAAACAGGCAAAGGGAACAATTATTGAAGCAAAACTTGATAAACATAGAGGCGTTATAGCAACAATGCTTGTGCAAAGAGGTAAATTAGATGTTGGAGATACTATTGTTGTTGGATCTGTAATTGGAAGAATAAGAGTTATGACAAATGATAAGGGACAAAAAGTAAAAACAGCAGGTCCATCTACACCAGTAGAAATAACAGGTTTATCTGAGGTTCCTTCTGTTGGTGATACTTTCTATGAAGTAAAAGACGAAAAGATGGCTAAACATTTAATTGAAAGAAGAAAACGTCAACAAAGAGAAAAAACATTAAATGCAACTTCGAAGGTTACTCTTGATGATTTATTTAATCAAATTGAAAAAGGCAATTTAAAACAATTAAATTTAATTGTAAAAGCAGATGTACAAGGTTCTGTAGAAGCTGTAAAGCAAGCATTAGAAAAACTATCTAATGATGAAATTCGTGTTAAAGTAATTCATTCAAATGTAGGAGCTGTAACAGAATCAGACGTTACACTTGCAAAGGTTTCTAATGCAATTATAATAGCATTTAATGTAAGGGCAAATGCTATTGCAAAAGAGGTAGCAGATAAAGAAGAAGTTGAAATAAAAACATATTCAGTTATTTATAATGCAATTGAGGATGTAGAACTTGCTATGAAGGGAATGCGTGATCCAGAATACAAGGAAGTTATAATTGGTAATGCAGAAGTAAGACAAACATTTAAAGTTTCTAATGTAGGAACTATTGCTGGTTGCTATGTAACAGATGGAAAGATTGCAAGAAATGCAATTGCAAGAGTAATACGTGATAATGTTGTTATTTTTGAAGGAAAATTAATTTCTTTGAAAAGATTTAAAGATGATGCAAAAGAGGTTGCTTATGGATATGAATGTGGACTTCAATTGGAAAACTTTAACGATATAAAAGTAGGAGATATTATTGAAGCTCATATTATGGAAGAGATAAAATAAATTTGGCTAAGGAGAAATATATGCAAAAAAATACTAATCGAATGAATAAAGTCGAAGAAGAATTGAAACGTGAAATTAGTAATATTGTAAATTACGAATTAAATAATACTAATATAACGGGGATGGTTAGCGTAACTAAAGTTAAAGTTACGCCAGACTTTCGCTATGCTAGAGTCTATGTTAGCATGTTGAATGCTAATAAGAAAAAAACATTGGAAGCATTAAAAAAATCTGCTGGTTATGTACGAACTCAATTAGCTCACAAAATTAATTTAAGAACTACACCTGAAATTGTATTTGAGTTTGACGAATCTATTGAATATGGTTCTAAAATTGATTCTATCTTAAAAGAACTTATTAAGGACGTAGAACCTAAAGAAGGAGAGTAAAATGATATTAGATGACATGAAAAAGGAATTACAAATGGCAGAAACTATTGGTATTTTAACTCATCAAAATCCAGATGGAGATGCAATTGGAAGTGCTTTAGCATTGTATATGGCTTTGAAAGCACAAAATAAGGAAGTAGAGCTTATTATTCCTGAGTATGCAAAAGTATTTGATTTTTTACCGTCAATTAACGAAAGTATAAGAGAGGGAAAACAAAATTACGATTTGGCTATTGCTGTTGACTGTGCAACTCAAGCAAGACTTGCAGATCCAGCTAAATCATTTGAAAGTGCTAAAAAAACAATTCAAATTGATCACCATGTAGTAAATTCTATGTATGCAGATTTTAATTATGTTGATCCTGTAGCTCCTGCGTGTGCACAAATATTAATAAAGGTATTAGAATATTGGAACATAGATATTAGCAGGGAAATTGGAACTTGTCTTTTGGCAGGTATAATAACAGATACAGGTGGTTTTCAATATGAAGGTGTAAGCTGTGAAACCTTTGAAATTGTTGCTAGATTGTTAAGCAAGGGAATAAATATCACAAATATATATAAAAGAGTATTTCAAACTATGTCTAAAACAAAATTTGAAATTACAAAGCTTGCTATGAATAGAATTCAATTTTATGAAGAAGGAAAGATAGCTTTTACATATATATTGCAAGAAGATGAAAAGAGCATCGGTGCTGGTATTGGCGACTGGGAAGGCTGTGTGTCAATTGGAAGAGAAATAGAAGGTGTAGAAGTATCTATTTTCATAAGAGAAGTTGAAAATGGCTTTAAAGCGTCACTTCGCTCTAATGACTATGTAAATGTATCAGATATTTGTTTAATGTTTGGTGGCGGTGGTCATAATAAGGCTGCTGGTTGTCAAATAAGTACAGGAGATTTAGAACAAGTAAGAGATAGATTAATTTCACAAACAAAAATATATTTAAAATAGAAGAGGTTTCCATAATGGACGGAGTTTTAATTATAGATAAGCCAAAAAATTGTACTTCACATGATGTTGTTTTTAAAATACGTAAAGCATTAGGAACAAAAAAGGTAGGACATGCAGGTACACTTGATCCAATGGCAACTGGAGTTTTACCAATATTGGTTGGTAAGGGAACAAAGATTGCAAAATATTTAATTGAACATGATAAGGTGTATGAAGCAACTATAAAATTAGGGGAAAAAACAGATACTGCAGATGGAGAAGGAAAATGTATAGAGAAAAAAAGTGTATCTGTATCATGTTTTGAAGAGATAAATGTAATAAATGCACTCGAAAATGTAAAGGGAAAGCAAAAACAAATTCCACCAATGTATTCTGCAATTAAAGTAAATGGTAAAAAGCTATATGAATATGCAAGAGAGGGAATAGAAATAAAACCTGAGGCACGCGATATTGAAATATATAATATTAGTTTAATTGAAATTGACAAAGAAAATCAAAACATAAAATTTAATGTCAAATGTTCAAAAGGAACGTATATTCGAGTGCTTTGCGAACAGATAGCTGAAAATTTAGGCACAGTTGGCTATATGAGCGATTTAAGACGAATAGAGGTAGAAAATTTCAAAATAAGTCAGTCGGTTACTTTAAAGCAGATTGAGGAAAATAAGGATAATAAGTGTTTTTTGGGGAAAACAGTAATTGGTATTGAAAAAATTTTCGAAAATAAAGGTGTTATTGAATTAAATGAAAAAGACTTACAATTGTTTTTAAATGGTGTTTTGCTTAAAAAAGATTTATTAGATAATAATTATAGAGTTTATGATCAAAACAAAAGATTTATTGGGCTTGGAATAGTAAGAAAAAATTTATTAAAAAGAGATATAATATTATAAAAATATAAAGTCATGTTTTTACGTAAATATACAAATTTCGTAAAAGTATGACTTTTTCCATTTAATACAATAAATAATATTGTGAAAATTTGAAATAATATAAAGTATAAAAAATAGAAAGGAGTAAAAACATGAAAAAAATCTTTATTAAAATTTTCATAATGGCTGTATTTGTATTAAGCTATATAGGGCTAAACAGTTATGCTGCAAGTTTGGATTCATTAGATGTTAGCTTAGATAAAACTGTAGTTAATGCTGGAGAAGAATTAAAGGCACATGTAAAATTTGGAAAACAATTAGGCGCATACACTTTTGATTTTGCATATGACAACAAAATTCTTGAATTTGTTAGTGCTACAGGAGGTGAAGCAAATGACAATGGTACAAAAGTAAGAGTAACCTTCAATGATGCTGATACTCCAAGAGAAGATATGGATGTTACTTTTAAGGCAAAAGAAGACTTGACAGCGTCTAATCCAACAGAAATTAATGTAACAGCTGAAGGACTTGCAAATGCTGATGCAAGTGAGGAATATGATGACATTACAGTACCTATTACTAAACAAGTAACAGCAGAACCAAAATATCAGGACTATAAAATTGCATTAAGCTATACCGGAGATATTGTAGAAAAAGAAGAAAAAGAGATGAAGTTATCAGTAAGTTCAGCAATTGGAAAAAATTATAAGCATGTAAGGATTTTAGCAGAAGCAACAACACCTGAAGGAGGAAATGTAAAATTAATTGGAACTGATGCAAATAGAGCAGAACAAGATTTAATTCAAAGTGGTTGGGGAGATGATGCTGGATACGCTATAGGTGGTAAAGATGTAAATCAAACTTTAAATTTACGTGGAACTTTTAGTAAAGCTGGAACCTATTCGATTAAGTTTAAATTAGTTAATCGTGATGATTCTGACAAAACTATTAGTGAAGAAACAGTAACTTTAAATGTTAAAGAAAAAGCTGTAATTGTTCCACCGGAAGAAGAACCTGGACAGCCTGGACAGCCTGAACAGCCAGAACCTGAACAGCCAGAAGAAAAGCCGGATGAAAAACCAGATGAGAAGCCAGAAGAAAAACCAGGTGAAAAACCTGAACAAGAAGATAATATAAAAGATAATAATACAAATTCAAGTAAAGAAGAAAAAACACCAACACATTTGCCAAAGACAGGAATAAATTTATATGCCGCTTCTGCAGTAGTGATTATGATACTAGTAGTTTCATATATTTATGTTGCAAGAAAAGAAAAATAGCAAAAATTTGGATAGATAATTCTATCCAAATTTACATATGAGGAGAGGGTATGAAAAAAATTATAAAAGTTATTATAATAATTTCAATTTTTTTAATTATAATGGGTATGTGCTTTAACTGGTATATGGAGAATCAAATTGCAGAACCAATTAAAGAGACAGAAGTATATTCAATAACTGAAAATGTTGTAGCTACAAATGAGATTGAAAAAGAGGAAATAAAAAGGGAAACAAAGGAAGGGTATGAAATTATAGCAAGTTTAGAAATACCAAAAATTAATTTAAAAACTGATGTTTTGGCAGAAAGTAATAAAGAGACCTTACTTGTTAGTGTAACTAGATTTTGGGGAGCGAAGCCAAATCAAATTGGAAATTTTTGCATTGCAGGACATAATTATAAACGAAATAATATGTTTTATCATTTAAAAGAACTAAAAAAGGATGATGAAGTTATACTTACTGATAATACTAATACTAGCATAAAATATAAAGTGTATTCTATTACAAGGGTAGCTCCAAGTGATATAGCGTGTTTGTCACAAGAAACTAATGGAAAGCGAGAAATTACACTGATAACATGTACTAGTGATTCAAAGAAAAGGATAATTGTAAAGGCTAGAGAAATTGATACTGTTATGTAAGTAAAAGACTTCTTATGAAAATAAGAGGTCTTTTTCTTTTTAAATTTTATTATTCGAATTGAAACTTTTTTTTAATACTTTAAGATTATATAGTAAAGGAGGTAAAAATGGTTAAAATAACAAATGAAGTAAATTTTGAAAAAATATACAATGATACTTACGCAGGTACATTAAAATATGTAGTTTTACGATGTAACAATATGGACGATATAAATGATATCATACAAGATACATATATTGAATTACTTAAGATAATTAAAAAAAGGAAGCTTATGACAGAAGATAATACAGGTGCCTATATTATAGGAATAGCTAATAACATAATAAAAAGACATTATTATAAAAAGAAAAAAGAAAATCTTGTATCTTTCTATAGTAACGATGAAAATACAATAGAACCGATAGCTGAATTTGATTTAGAACAGGACTTTATTACAAAAGAAAATGTTGGATTAATGTGGGAATATGTAAAAGGAAAGGATTTAATAACGGCTAAAATTTTTTACTTATATTTTGCCTTAGATATGAAAATAGGCGAAATAGCAAAGGGACTTAACCTAGGAGAGTCTAATGTAAAAAATAGAATATATAGGACATTGAAAGAAATAAAAAAATACTTAGGAAAGGATGTGGATGGAAATGGCTAATCAAGTAATAAAAGAATATTTAGAAAAAGTAAATGATAAAGATGCAATTTACAAAAAAATTCAAATGAAAGAAAGAAAAAGTTTGAGTACTAAAAAAAGATGGGCAAGTGTAGCAGTTGCATGTGTAACTGTACTTATACTGGGTACTGTTTCCACACAAATTTATGCAAAAATACAATGGGATATAAAATTTAAAGAATACCAAAATAGAGAATTTGAATATGGTAGCGGTACTATACAAGAGGCTTTTGAAGATGGATATGGAGAAATGGTAGACATGGATTATATAGAGCAAGATGGAATTAAAGCAAAGGTAGATTCGCTGATTATAACTGATGATTATTTTGGCGCAAACATAAATTTTCAATTTGATGATGAAATAAAATTAAATTCAGAAACATTTCAGTTTGCTTATGCTGTATATGACGAAAACAAAAATATTTATGGAATATTCACAAGGATGCACATAGGAGAAAAGAGAGATAATATTACGCCATACATATACCAAGATATAGGGGTAAAATATAATAAAAATGACATATATAGTTTGCAATATACGGATAATTGTGGAGTAAGCAATGTAAGTGCTAATGAAAGAAATATAGTTTCTCAAATTCATATGGGTTCGTCTAAGGGTTTTCCAAAGAGTCACAAAATATATATTAGAGTATTTGATTTAGGATACAATATGGTGAATGTAAAATATAATGGTGAGCCAAATGATATTGAAGAATTTACAATTAGTAATGCAGAATGGATTTTTGAAATAAGCGTACCAGATAGATTTTACGAAAGACAAGAACAAAATTTAGTATTAAAAGATGAAATACCTGGTGTAGAAATTGATAAATTGTATGTAACAGAAGTAGGATTAACGTTGAAAATAAAAGTAGAAGGGCTTACAGATATTGTTATGAGCGGAAAAGATATGAATATAAATGAGTGGGATGAATTAAGAAAAAATACTATAAATATATCTGATGAAGATGGCAATATTTATTACGAGACAACAATGGGAAGTACACAGGAGAAAAACAAATATAGAATGCAGTATGATATAAATAAAAATATGTTAGACAAGAGATTTTTCCTAAATGTTAAAGTGGGAGACAAACAATATTCAAGTGAATTGATGAAAAAATGAAAAATAGAAAAGACTTCTTTTAATTAAGAGGTCTTTTTTGTATGTTTTTTTTAATGGAGGATAAAATAAGAGAAAAACATTTGGAGGCAAAAATGAGAAAAAGCTTTACGTTTATCTTTATATTACTGCTACTTGCCTTGTTTGGATGGAAGACAGAAGCGGCTGAGCTTAAAACAGGTATAGGTAATTTCCCAGCAAGTTATCAGCCTTATTTGAGAGAACTAGAAAAAAAGCATCCTAATTGGACCTTTTCAGCACTTTATACTAATTTGGAGTGGAATAAAGTAGTTGCAAATGAAAATGTATTTGGAAAGAATTTGGTGCCAAAATCATATTCGGATCGTTGGAAAAATACAAAGCCTGGTGAATATAATGTAGAAGTAGATGGAAACTGGGTGGATTCATCCAAACAGGCTATAGAATATACTATGGATCCTAGGAATTTTTTAAATGATGTGCGTATTTTTCAGTTTGAAAAATTATCTTATGAAGCAAGTAGTAATATTGCAAGGAATATAGAAAAAATACTATATGGAACAGAATTTTATCAAAGTAAGGTTAATTATTTAGATGAAAATGGAAAAAGAATATATACCAATAAAACTTATGCAGAATTAATTGAAAATGGTGCTAAAATTAGTGGGGTTAGTGCTTTTAATTTAGCATCACGTATAAAACAGGAAGTAGGTCCATTTTTATCTCACAAGTCGATTAGTGGTGATGTAGAGGGATACAGAGGTTTATATAATTTTTATAATATTGGTGCTACAAGTGGAACAGGTCAATTAGAGGCTATAAAGAAGGGATTACAGTTTGCTAGAAATGGAAATGGTGCAAATCAAACAACACAGAATAGGTATGTTATTCCATGGAATTCAAAGGAAAGAGCTATTACTGGTGGTGGAATTTTTATTGGAACTAGTTATATTAATAGAGGACAAAATAATATTTATTTGCAAAAATTTCATGTTTTTGATAATTCTAATAGAAGTTTGTTTTGGCACCAATATATGACTAATGTACTTGCTCCATATAGTGAGTCAAAATCTGTGCATACGGGGTATGTTAATAGTAATTTAATAGATAGCGGTCATAATTTTATTATTCCAATTTATAATAATATGCCAGAAAGACCGATAGAAAGTCCAAATATAAATCCAAACGAATATATTGATGATAATACACAAGTAATAGCAAATGTAAGTACTACATTGAATGTGCGAAGTGGGCCAGGAACAAGCTATGAAAGTATTATACAAGTTGCTAGAGGTGAAAAAATGACAAGAATCTCTAAGGGAAATGGTAATGGAGAACTTTGGGACAGGGTAATATTACAAAGCGGTATTATTGGATACGTATTTCAGGCATATACTGTAGTAGCTATTGATAGTAGCGAAATATCGTTTGATACAAGTTTAAAGGTAGAAGATAATCAGATTAGTGGTCTAAATGAAAATACGGTATCAAAAATAAAAACAAAGGTAAATACTCAATACTCAACAGAGATAAGAAATGTTAATGGCGTAATTTTACAAGGTAATGAATTAGTTGGAACAGGTGCAAGGTTAAATATACTCAATGCTGATGGAGCGGTTGTGGCACAATATACTTTTATTTTGTATGGAGATGTTAATGGAGATGGAAAGATTAGTAGTGTTGATTTACTGGTTATGCGAAGACATATATTAGAAATGCAAAGACTAGAAAATGTATTTTATAAGGCTGGTAATGTAAGAAAAAATGGTAAGAGTCCATCGTCTATAGACTGTTTACTGGTTCAAAGGCATATTTTAGGACTTAAACCAATTGAACAATGAAGATAGAGAGGAGAGTGTATACATGAGAAAGATGGCTATTGCAATATGCACGATAGGTATAATTGTAATGATTAATTTTTCTTATGCTGAAGCGGAAATAGATTTAGGTAGCGCAGAAACAGAAAGTGTACATTTTATAAACGAAGATGATGAAAAAAATTATTTAAAGGTGTTTAGGATAAACGAAGAGGGCTTACAACCATTTTTTTCAAGAGAAATATTTGAATATTATTTATTGGTTGACGAAAGTGTAAATAATTTAGATATAACTGCTATACCTGAGAACAAAGATGATATAGTAGAGATTGTTGGTAATAGTAATTTTAAAAATGGCTTAAATAAAATAGAAGTTATTGTACGTTCTAGTGTTAGCAACAAAAAGAAGGTGTATTATATATATGTGACGAAAACAAATAATAAGGAAAAGGCAAATGCCTTGCTTGAGACTTTAGCTTTAGAAAACGCTATACTGAATGAGGAGTTAAAAGAAGAACAAACTTATTATAGTGCGGAACTTGCGAATGATGTGGATAGTTTAAATATATTGGCTATACCTGAGAGTGAAAAGGCTAGGGTTGAGATTATAGGAAATAAGAGTTTGCAAATTGGACATAATATGATTTCAATACTGGTAACTGCTGAAAATGGTTTTACAACTAGACAGTACCAAATTGATGTATATAGACGTAATGCAGATGAAGAGAAAAAGAAAAAACAAAATGATATTGCTATGGCTCAAAGGGTTAATGAACTATTGAATGCACAGGAAGAAGCGGGAAGTAATGCTGTTAGGATATCTACTGTAAAGGAAAATAGGAGCAATGGCAGAAATGGAATGATTGTTTTAATTGGTATTGTTATTATAGTTATTATAGCGTGTATAGTTTACTGGTTAAGGAAAAGAAAGAGAACCTAATTGATAGGTTCTCTAAAAAGGAATTTACTTAACTCTTGCAAATCTTACAAGAGTTGCTCCATTGATTTCGGTAATTTTACATAACATAACTCTGTTATCATTCTCAATAAAGCTAACAGCAGCTTTTACATCTGCTTCATCAGCGCAATTGATTATTTGAACAGAACCAATGTTACGCATCTTTGCAATCCGAGTTTCCATTTCAGCATTCACATTCATGCTGGATGCTTCAACAGAAGGAACAACGGATACAGTTAAAGAAATACCAAGGATTAATGCGAAAAATAACTTCTTGAACATGATTAAAACCCCTTTCAATATTGCTTGAAATATCAAAGCAATCACACAATAACTTAACATAATACTATTGTAGCAAAAAAATCAAAATATGTCAAAAATAATGAAAAATTCAGGCTTGAGGAGATGACATTTTTACTATTTTATGATAAAATAGTAAACTGAGGTAAGAGGATATTATGGTATATTTTAATAGTGAGGAATATGAATTCTTTGAGAAGAAAAGATTTGCAAAAGATGAAATACCAAGTTGGCAAGATATTAGTTTTTTATTTAAAACAAACGTTCTGAATAAGTTCGCAAATAAAATTAAGAATAAAAATGATAAACTTCCAAAAGATATATGGAAAATTTTGCAAAATATATTGTATTATAGAGATGAGGAAATAGTTAATATTCCTAATTTAAGAAGAGAAGCTATGGCAAATGTGCCTGCTATAAAGGGGTATATGGAGAAGCGGAGATATTATACCTTTTGAAAAGTTTGAGTATAACAATGGAAAAAGTTTACTTGAAGCTACAAAGGATGTTAACGTATGTGGTTATTCTTCCTTATATGAATTATTTGCAAGAGGTATTCATATTGGTCGTTGCGGATTTACTAGTAAATTGATGGGAATAATGTTTAAAAATCCTAAATTTATAAGATATGGACAGGCTATACCTATCGAGGGTACTGCCAATAGTGTTGGCAGAAACGGATTACAAGGATGCCATGCATGGATAGAAGCTAATATCAACGGTAAAAATAAAATTATAGATACTTCATTAATGTTAGTTATACCAACAGAGTTAAAAGAAAAAATTGGATATAAAAATATAAAGGCGCCTATGTCTTTAAATGAATTATTAGAATACGACGATAGAGAGGAAATATATTATGAACACTATAATGTACTTAGCAAATACAGCACAAAAAATAAGGCATCATTTGCTAAATATAATGAGTGTTTAAGGGAAATAAAAAAAGATGAATTAAGTAGGGAGGAGCAAAGGTGAAAGATACAATAGTAATAAAAGGTGCAAAAGAACATAATTTAAAGAACATCAGTTTGGAAATTCCAAGAGATAAATTAGTTGTTATTACAGGATTATCTGGTTCACGGAAAATCTTCACTTGCATTTGATACTTTATATGCTGAAGGACAAAGAAGGTATGTAGAAAGCTTATCATCTTATGCAAGACAATTTCTTGGCTTAATGGAAAAACCAGAAGTAGAATTAATAGAGGGGCTTTCACCAGCAATTTCTATTGACCAAAAAACTACATCGAAGAATCCACGTTCTACAGTTGGTACAGTAACTGAAATATATGATTATATACGTCTGCTTTATGCAAGAATTGGTGTACCACATTGTCCTAAATGTGGCAAAAAAATTGAAAAACAAACTATAGACCAAATTGTAGATAATATTATGGAATTAGAAGAAGGAACTAAAATTCAAATTTTGGCTCCTGTAATTAGAGGTAAGAAGGGAGAATTTACTAAGTTACTACAAGGTTTTCAAAAGGAAGGGTTTATTCGTATTCGTGTTGATGGTAATTTGTTTGAAATTACAGACGATTTGGATATAGATAGAAAAAAGAAGCATAATATTGATGTGCTGGTTGATAGAATTGTTATAAAGCCAGATATTAGAAATCGTCTAACAGAATCTGTAGAAATAGCATTAGCGCATGCGAATAATTTGGTAAATATTGATATTGTAGGAAAAGAAGAAAGATTGTTTAGTCAAAACTATGCTTGCCCAGATTGCGGTATCAGTATGGAAGAACTTTCTCCAAGAATGTTTTCGTTTAATAACCCTTATGGTGCATGTCCAGATTGCGGTGGTATTGGATATTTAATGAAAATTGACCCAGACTTAATTATTCCAGATAAAAGTAAAACTTTATATGATGGTGTAAAAGCTTTTGGGGCTAGTACGATGAAAAAATCAGAAACAATGGCAAAAATGTATTTTGAAAGCATTGGAAAACATTATGGTGTAGATATTAGTGTGCCAATAAAAAAATTGCCCAAAGACTTCTTGGAAAAGATTTTGTATGGAACAGGAAGCGAAGAAATTGATTTTAGATACAAATCTGCATCTGGTGTTAGAAAATTTAAAGCACCATTTGAGGGTGTTATTCCAACTTTAGAAAGACGTTATGCTGAAACCAAATCACAAGGTATGCGTGATTTTTACCAAATGTATATGAGTAATAGCCACTGTGATACTTGTAATGGAGCTAGATTAAATAAAATGGCTTTATCGGTAAAGCTTGCTGATAGAAATATTCAAGAGTTAACAGATATGCCAATTAATCAAATAAAGGATTTTATAAATAATATAGAATTGAATAACAAAGACAGAATGATAGCAGATCAAATATTAAAAGAATTAAACAAACGTTTGCAATTTTTGGTTGATGTTGGATTGGAATACTTAACACTATCAAGGTCAGCTGGAACTCTTTCAGGAGGAGAAGCACAAAGAATACGTTTGGCAACTCAAATTGGTTCTGGTCTTACTGGTGTGCTATATATACTTGATGAACCAAGTATTGGACTACATCAAAGAGATAATGATAAGTTGCTTGCTACTTTAAAGAAATTGAGAGATTTAGGAAATACTGTTTTGGTTGTTGAGCATGATGAAGACACAATGTATGCTGCTGACCAAATTATTGATATTGGACCTGGTGCTGGTGTGCATGGAGGTAATTTAGTAGCACAAGGAACAGCAGATGAAATTAAATTGGTACCTAATTCTGTAACAGGACAATATTTAAGTGGCAAGAAAAAAATAGCAGTACCAAAGAAAAGAAGAAAATCAAATGGTAAAGCTATTGAGGTAATGGGAGCAGAAGAACATAATTTAAAGAATATTAATGTAAAATTTCCACTTGGTGTATTTACATGTGTTACAGGAGTTTCGGGGTCTGGAAAGAGTACACTTGTAAACGAAATTTTATACAAATATATTTCTAAAGAATTAAACGGAGCATCTGAAAAGCCAGGTAAATGTAAAAAAGTAAAGGGTATAGAGAATATTGATAAAATTATAAATATAGACCAGTCACCAATTGGAAGAACACCGCGTTCAAATCCGGCAACCTACACAGGAGTATTTGATATTATACGTGATATTTTTGCTGGAACAAATGAAGCAAAAATGAGAGGATATTCTAAGAGCAGATTTAGTTTTAATATATCAGGTGGACGTTGTGAAGCTTGTAATGGAGATGGTATATTAAAAATTGAAATGCACTTTTTACCAGATGTATATGTTCCATGTGAAGTGTGCAAGGGAAAAAGATACAATAAGGAAACTTTAGAAGTAAAATATAAGGGAAAAAGTATCTCAGATGTATTAAATATGACTGTTGAAGAGGCATTAGAGTTCTTTCAAAATGTTCCGAAAATAAAACAGAAAATGCAAACTTTATATGATGTTGGTTTAGGATATATAAAACTTGGTCAACCTTCTACAACATTGTCAGGAGGTGAAGCTCAAAGAATAAAGCTTGCCACAGAATTGTCTAAAAGAGCAACAGGAAAAACTTTATATATTTTAGATGAGCCCACAACAGGTTTGCATATTGCTGATGTGCATAAGCTTGTAGATATTTTACAAAGATTAGTTGATACAGGAAACAGTATTATTGTTATAGAACACAATTTAGACCTTATAAAGACAGCAGATCATATTATAGATTTAGGACAAGAAGGTGGAGATAGAGGTGGACAAGTTATTGCTATTGGTACACCAGAACAAATTGTTAAAAATGAAAAATCTTACACAGGAAAATTTTTAAAGAAATATTTGGAATAAAACAAAAAATCGCATGTATCTATGCGATTTTTTGCTTTAGATTTAACTATCTTGATTCGTTTGAATTATTTTCACTGTTCTTCTTGCTATTATTCTTTTTGCCGTTTTTGTTATTATTTTTATTTTGATTATTTTTGTTTTCCATTTAGGAACACCTCCCTCTAATAATTATAGTTTGTACTAAAAAAGTAAATTTATACAAAAAAGCTTGAAAAGTTTGATAGATATATGATATAAGTTAATCATATAATTGTTATATAAGCTATAAAGGAAAGGCTTAAATGAAATGAAAATGAGGGAAGAAATATGAATAAAGTAAAGAAAATTATAATAATAGCATTGATTATTATTGTTGTTATGGCGGTAGCAGTTTTTGCAATTAAAAGAAAACAAGAAACTTCCTCTTCACACATATATAATGACCAATCAAGAACTGTTTGGTCAGGTGCTTTTCAGTTAGCATGGAACGAGCTAAAAGAACAATTTAATCGGAAGAATTGAATTAGAAGATGATAAAGACGCCGAATTATTGCTAAACAAGTTGAATAACAGTACGTTTAATAAAAGTATGATAGATGAAAATTCAATTTATGTTGCTTGTGAAAAGACAAGCAAAGAATTAAAAAATAAAATTGAAAAAGAAGTATCAGAAAAATTTAGTGATATAAAACCGGACTTGTCTGATATAGATTGGAACAAAGATGGATATTTTATATACAGTTTGCTTAACAGAAAGTTTACATTTCCAATAGCTTTTGAATATTTAGGATTCGATAATTTTTCAAATTATAATGAAAAAGTTAAATATTTTGGAATAGATGATGTAAATACTCAAAAATCATCGGATAACGTAGAAATATTATTCTATAATAATACAGAGGATTTTGCTGTTAAAATAAAAACAAATGAAAATGATAGACTTATCTTATACAAGACAAATGAAAACAGCGATTTTGAAAACTATTGGACTGATGTGGAATTAAAAAGGAAAAAATATGATGGAAATAGAAAGTTAAACAAAATTGATATTTTAAAAATACCATATATTTTGGTAAATACTTCGATTGAATATAAAGAACTGCATAATAAAATAATAAAAAATACAAATCAAAAAATCTCAAGTGCAATACAAAATGTGGAGTTTACATTAAATGAACAGGGAGGAGGAGTACAAAGCGAAGCTTCTATAGTTACTATAACACAAGGACTTACTTTGGACACTCCAAGAAAATTTATTTTTAATGATTCATTTATTGTGTTTATTCAACAAGAAGGTGCTGATTTACCATATTTTGCATACAAAATTACAGATATAGATCCATTAGTTAAAGAAAAATAATAATAAATAACCATCAAAGCAAATGATGGTTATTTATTATTTTTATACAAAAAAGCTTGAAAATATAATTCTTGTAAAAATAGTAAAAGTGATGTATAATGAACAGCATTGGAGGGATAATAATGCCAAAAAATATTGTAATTGGAATCGAGGGCTTAGTTGGGGCAGGTAAAACTTCTATTTGTAGGCAATTATTGAATGATTTGCCTAATAGTGTTTTACTAAACGGAGGCAACCTGTATCGTTCGATTATAGTAACTTTATTACAACAAGGGGATAATCTGAATAAGCTTGCGAAGAATTTACAAGATGTTGATATAAAAGATGTAATGGATAAATTAAATATTGAAATAAAAATTGAAAATAAAGAAACACAGTTTTATGCAAATGGCAAGAAAATAGAAGAAGAAGATATGCAATCTTCTAAATCTTCTATGGCAGTTTCAACAATTGGAGGAATGGCGAATAATGAGCATTTATTTATTTTTGCACGAGAATTGATTAATAATTTAAAGCAAAAATATAATGTAATTATTTCTGGAAGAGCTATTATGCAAATTTATCCAGATACAGATTACCATTTCTTTGTTACAGCTTCATTAGATGAAAGAGTAAAAAGAAAAAATAAGCAATATCCTAAAATGAGCGGAGAAGAATTAAGAGAGCATATATCGCAAAGAGATGCTTTGCAGGAAAAAGCAGGTTTTTATAAACTTAGCCATAAGACTATTAGTATAGATGTAACAGAATGTAAAACGGTGGAAGAATCAACAAATAAATTATTAAAAAAAATAGAACTTTTTAAATAAATAGGTGTATAATAAGATAAGAAATAATAAAAACAGGGAGGATAGGAAATGGAGTATAAGAATGAAAAATTAGAGGAATTTTGTCAATATTTAAAAAATAAAAAAGTAGCTGTAATAGGGCTAGGAGTTAGCAACATGCCTTTACTTGAATATTTGCACAATTTAAAAGCAAATGTTACTGTATTTGATAGAAAATCTATTGATAATATTGACAAAAAAATATTGGACAGTATTACTGAGTATGGATTTGAATTTTCTTTTGGAGAGAGAAATTTAGAAAAGCTAAAAGGCTTTGATATTATATTTAGAAGTCCAAGTTGTAGACCAGATTTACCAGAGATTATTGAAGAATTAAACCGTGGTGCTATCTTGACTTCAGAAATAGAAATGCTTATTGAACTATGCCCAGGAACTGTAATAGGAGTAACTGGTAGTGATGGAAAAACAACAACAACAACATTAATTTACGAAATTTTAAAGAAAAAAGGATATTCATGTTACTTAGGTGGAAACATTGGTATACCACTATTTGCAAAAGTAGGAGAAATGAAACCAGATGATTATGTTGTACTGGAATTAAGTAGTTTTCAGTTAATGAACATGAAAACAAGCCCAGCAATTTCTGTTGTAACAAATGTTTCTCCAAACCACTTAGATATTCATAAATCTTATGAAGAATATATAGAATCTAAAAAGAACATATTTAAGTATCAATCAGAAGATGGAATAGTAGTGTTAAATTATGATAATGAGATAACAAGAGAATATGCAAAAGAAGCACCGGGAAAGGTCGTATTCTTTAGCAAAAAAGAAAAACTAAATGATGGAGTTATATTAGATAATGGAGTTATAAAAATTTGTCATGACAAATTAAGAAAACACATTTTGAATACAGAAGATATTACTTTACGTGGTGAGCATAATTATGAAAATGCTTGCGCTGCAATAGCTGCAACAGAAACATTAGTTGACACAGAAACTCAAGTTGAAGTTATTTCTAAATTTAAGGGAGTTGAACATAGGCTTGAATTAGTTCGTGAATTAGCAGGAGTAAAGTATTATAATGATTCTATAGGAACAAGCCCAAGTAGAACTATTGCTGGTTTAAAATCGTATAAAGAAAATATAGTTTTAATTGCTGGTGGATACGATAAGCATCTAGATTATACACCGATTGCTATGCCTATTTTAGATAAGGTTACAAATCTTATTTTAATGGGTCAAACAGCTGGAAAAATAAAAACTGCTGTTGAGAAAGCTATGGATGAAACAGGAAAACATATTCCTATTTATGAATGTTACACTTTAGAGGAAACTGTTAAGAAAGCACAAGAAGTAGCGAAGAGTGGAGATGTTGTTTTATTTTCACCTGCTAGTGCAAGTTTTGATTTGTATAAAAACTTTGAAGAAAGAGGAAACAAATTTAAAAAGATTGTAATGGAATTAGTGTAAAAGTAACGTTTTTTCTAATACCGAATAATATATAATATTAAAATATATTAGGAGGTCGAAGAGAAATGTATTATCAAAGCTATGAGGAATACATGAGAGATGTATTGGGATATCCAGGTACAAGAGATACAGTAACTACATATCCGGGATATCAAAATATATATGAGAGTGTACCTAGAGTTTCAACAGCAAATAGAGAAATAGAAAAAATGTACCCAGATATTTATGGTGTGGTATATCCTATGGTTTGTAGTGCATGTGATAAACATATACGGACCAGTTACAGAAGATAGCCTAAATGAAATGGTTGCTGAAGTTTATATGAAGTTAAAAGTAGAAACAAAGGATTTGAGTGGAGCTAATGTAAAAATTCAGGTAAGAAATACTAGCGAAACTTCAAATTCAATAAAGGAAGAAAAAAGTGAAACGCGACAAAGACCACAGCAATCAAATTCACTATTACAAGATTTAATTAGAATATTAATATTAAGAGAAATATTGAATAGACCAGGTGGAAGACCACCATTTCCTGGGCCGGTGCCACCACCACGTCCACCATATCCAGGACCTGGTCCAAGACCACCTTTCCCAGGTGGAAGACCAACAATTTGGTAATAAAATTTAAAAAAATGCACATACTAATATTAAAAAGTCTGAATTGCTAGAAGCATAAGTAAAAAACACAATGTGCTTATACAAAAACGGTATAAAATATAAAAAACATATTGTAAAATAATGGAAAAAGTTGTATACTTTGTAATAGTAAAATATTTGAAATGGTGGTGGCTAAATATTGGTAGTAGATATGGGCTATTGGAGTAAGGTTTTTAAGAGAGTTTTGATATTAATTTTAAGTGCAATTGCTTTGATTTTTGCAATTAAATTATCTATCTTTTATTTTCCGTTTTTAATTGCTTTTCTAATAGCAGCAATGGTGGAACCTATGGTGAAGTATGTTGCAAAACATACAAAATTACAAAGAAAAACTTCTGCCATTGTTGTGCTAATTATTGTATCTGCGATAATAATTGGCTTAATTGTTTGGGGTGTTGCAAGTCTGGTTTCGGAAGCTTCAAATTTATTACAAGCTTTAAATGGATATACTGAAAAGATATATAATTACATTCAAGGCTGGATAGGTAGTATTGATTTTAATAAATATAAAATACCTGATCAAGTATCAAATATTTTGCAAAATTCTACTCAAGATTTATTGTCAGTAGTGTCTTCTTGGCTAAAAAATATTTTAAATGCAATTTTACAAAGTATTAATCAAATACCTGCAATTGGAGTTTATATTGTTGTAACTTTGCTTGCAACATACTTTATATGTGCTGACCGTTTATATATTTTAGACCAAGTGGAGCATCACTTTCCAAAAACATGGGTAAAACGTTTAACTTTTCATTTAAAAGAGCTATTATCTTCATTAGGTGATTATTTGAAAGCAGAAGCTATACTTGTTATTATTGCATTTTTTCAAGTTTTAATAGGTCTATTTGTTTTGCAATATATGGGGATGAATGTTCAATATCCACTATTAGCTGCAATTGGTATTGGTTTTATTGATGCTTTACCAATATTAGGTTCAGGTTCGGTTATTGTGCCATGGGCTGTTATTTCTGCTTTAAATGGAGATATTCAGCTTGCAATTGGCTTGTTAGTGATATTAGCGGTCCTTTCAATTGTACGACAATTTTTAGAACCTAAAATTGTTAGTAAACAGATTGGCATTCATCCAATTTTTACTTTAATTGCAATGTATACAGGTTTTAAAATTATGGGTATATTAGGATTGTTAGTTGGACCAATTGCTATTATTATTTTGAAGAATATTTATGGCGGTTTAATTGATAGAGGTATAGTAAAAAGTATATTGGATAGAAAATAAAACTAATCTTCATCATAATAAAGAGCCGAAGTTGGAATATAGAAATCATCAGGTGGATATACAAATTCATCACTTGGTTTATCAATGGTGTTAATTTCTTTAATTTTAATTACTGGAATTTCACCGTGGTAATTACCTTTTGTAATTGTTCCTGTAATTTCAACCCATGTTTTATCGTTATATTTTTCTGCTTTACTACAGTTGCATAAAAAACCAACTATTAGACTTTGTTTATTGTTATCAATGAGCATATCTCTAGCAAGAACAAATTCATCTTTGGTAAAGTCTTCAGCACGATAAACATATCCGGTAAATTTAATAGTTTGACCAACATAGGTATTTAAGTCGTCATGGACTGCTTTCAAAACATTTGTATAATTGTTAGTTGTAATATCTGCTATATTTTGTTTTGAATTTGAACCAACAGCGTTACCTTCTGAAAATATACGATATGCTGAAAAAGCAAAAAAGGCTATTAAAATAATAACTACAATGATAAAAATAATTTTAAATATATTTGTTTTATTCAATTTTATGTTATAGATAAACATTAAAAATCTCCTTTCCAAAAGTAACTTTTTAAAAGTTTATGAGAAAGGATGAATGGATATACCATAAAAAAAGAAACAGATTCAAATTTGAATTCTGTTTCTTTTTTATGGTTATATTCGTTTAATAATCTTTTTGTTATTTCGGGTGGCATAAAGGATTAATACCTTGCGATAAATCCAACGTGCTATTTGCCTAAAATAGACAATTGGCAAAACACCAAACAAAACAGTAACTGATACCCATACAGCACTGGAATGCTGAGCCATAAAAGCTACAAGAGGATGAGATGAAGCAGTTAAAGCTTCACGACTATCAAAGTCGAGTGAAATAAGCTCTGTCATTTCATCAGTCTTAATTTGCTGCGCGTTATAATGATGGATATCTTCATTGATACTGAAAAGTTCAATACCAGTAAAAATTGCTGGCAATGAAACAAATAAAACGAAAATAACACTGGTTAAAAGGGTTACAATTTGTAACTTGTTGATGGTTTTCATGATGACGACACTCCTTTTACGAAATAAAATTTTAACATACATTTATTATACTACTTTTTTTATGAAAAATCAAATTTACCCATTTAAAACCATTGACAAATAAATTAGTTAATATATAATAAATGAGATAAACAAGAAGATAAATGAAAAATAGTATACAGAGGAGGAATAAAGAGTGTACGTATTTAATAGAATTACGGTTAATCCGCAGTTACCAAAGCGAATTAATCGTTTAGAGGAAATTGCCAATAATCTTTGGTGGTCATGGAACACTGATTTCTTGAAATTATTTAAAGAGATTGATATTGATTTATGGGAGACTTGCGAAAGAAACCCTGTAAAATTTTTGAAATTAGTTGACCAAAAACGTTTGGAAGAATTTGAGACAAATGAAGAATTTTTAAAGGTATATGATAAATTAGTTACTGATTATGATAATTACATGAATAGTCATGAAACATGGTATGATAAGCAATATCCAAATAGTAAAGATAAGAATCTAATTGCTTATTTTTCTGCTGAGTATGGTCTAGATGAAATCTTACCAATTTATTCAGGAGGATTAGGAATACTTTCAGGTGATCATTTAAAGTCAGCTAGTGATTTAGGACTTCCTTTTGTTGCTGTTGGCTTACTATATAAAAATGGCTATTTCGATCAAAAAATAAACGAATATGGAATACAGGAGTCAGAGTATCAAAATCTTGATATTCCTAATTTGCCAATTACACCTGTAAAAACAAAAGAAGGTGGAGACTTAATTATTTCTGTTAAATTTAGAGGTGAAGACGTATACTTAAAAGTTTGGCAAATCAATGTTGGACGTGTTAAATTATATTTAATGGATTCAGATATTAAAGAAAATAAGGCTGAATTTAGAGAAACAACATTAAAATTATATGGCGGAGATAAAGAAACTAGAATAAGACAAGAAATTATTTTAGGTATTGGTGGAGCTCGTTTAATAAAAACTTTGGGCTTAAAGCCAAAGGTATATCACATGAATGAAGGTCATTCTTCATTCTTAACATTAGAACTTATTAGAGATACAATGGAAGAAAAGGAAGTATCATTTAATATTGCTAAAGATATAGTTTCTGCTAAAACTATATTTACTACACATACTCCTGTACCAGCAGGTAATGATATTTTTGATATTGGATTAGTAGATCAATATTTTTCGGATTTTTGGGGCAAATTAGGAATTAGTAGAGAAAAATTCTTAAGGTTAGGTATGAAATGCCAAGATGGTCTAGAACCAGGATTTAATATGGGAATTTTGGCTTTAAAAATTGCCGCAAAGAAAAATGGCGTTAGCAAATTACATGGTGCTGTTTCAAGGGAATTATTTGGTGATGTTTGGCCTAATATTGCTTCAAATGAAACGCCAATTACCTACGTTACAAATGGTGTTCATACATGTACATGGCTTGCACCAGGATTGAAAAAATTATATAATGAATATTTAGCTCCATATTGGCAAGACAATATTCATATTGAATCTACATGGAAGAAAATAAATGATATTCCTGACGAAAAACTTTGGAAAGAACATATGAATAGGAAACGCAAACTTTTAGATTTTGTTAAAGAAAATATTACAGATAGATTAAAAGATACTGGAATAGGGTATGATAGTATAAAAGAAATAACATCAAAATTAGATCCAAATGCTTTAACAATAGGATTTGCTAGAAGATTTGCAACATATAAAAGAGCTACTCTAATATTTAGAGATTTTGAAAGAATTACGGAAATATTAAATGATGAAGAAAGACCTGTACAATTAATTTTTGCAGGTAAAGCACATCCAGCTGATAAAGAAGGACAAGATTTGATTAAATATATTCATGAAATATCTATGGTGCCTCAATTTAAAGGAAAAATATTTCTTCTAGAAAATTACAATATTGCTATGGCTAGATATTTAGTAAGTGGTGTAGATGTTTGGTTAAATAATCCAAGACGTCCAATGGAAGCTTCAGGAACGAGTGGACAAAAAGCTGCTATTAATGGTGTTGTTAATTTTAGTATTCTTGATGGATGGTGGGCTGAAGGATATGACATGAGAAATGGTTGGCCTATTGGAAGTAATAAAGAATATCGCTCTTATGATGAACAAGATAATGCTGACAGTAATAGTATATATAATACATTGGAAAATAAGATTGTTCCAGCATATTATAACAAGGACAAAAATGGAATTTCTAAAGAATGGATGACTTTAATGAAAAATTCTATCATGTCTAATGCTGGTAAGTTTAGTACAGCTAGAATGCTTGTTGACTATACTCAAAAATTATATATGCCTTTATATGACTTAAGTAACAAGTATTACAACAATTTAGAGAGTGTTACCGAATTTAATCAATGGAAAAAGGATTTATATATGAACTGGGACGACATTGTAATTACCCAAGATCATAATGTAAATAACAAAAAATTTGATGCAGGTAATAGCATAGAAGTTTCATGTCAGGTTAAACTACCTAATATAAGTCCAGATAGTATAAGGGTTGAAGTATACTTCGGAAAAATAATGAATAATGGAAACGTTGATAATATTAGTATTATTCCAATGAAAGTTGTGAAGTCAAATGAAAAAGAAAAAATATATACATATAAAGCTAAAATAGACTTGACAACTGGTGGTGATTATGGTTATACTTTTAGAGTTGTCCCAAAACATGAAATGCTACTAGATTCAGAAAATCTAAATTTAGTAAAATGGATAACGAAATAAAGCGTAAAAAGGAAAGAGGTTATTAGAATGAGAAAAACAAAAATTGTATGTACCATAGGACCAGCTAGTGATAATGAAGAAACATTGAAGCAACTAATGCTTGCAGGAATGAATGTAGCAAGAATTAACTTTTCACATGGCAATTATGAAGAACAAAAAGCAAAAATTGAATTAATAAAAAAAGTAAGAGCTGAATTGAATTTACCTGTTGCCTTACTTTTAGATACAAAAGGACCAGAAGTTAGAATTGGAAAATTTGCAGAAGGAAAAGTATATTTAGAAGAAGGCGATGTTTTTGCATTAACACCTGAAGAAATTCTAGGAACCAAAGAAGAATTTACAGTAAGTTACAAAGATTTATATAAAGAAGTTAAGGTTGGAGATAAAATTTTAATTGATGACGGACTTGTTGGAACAGAAGTTATAGAAATAAAAGGAAATAAGGTATATTGTAAAGTGCTAAATGGCGGACCAATTAGCAATAGAAAAAGTGCTAATGTTCCAAATGTTAGTTTAAATTTACCTGTTATGACAGAAAAAGATAGAGATGATATTATTAACGGTGCGAAAGCTGGATTTGACTATATTGCTGCTTCTTTTGTAAGAAAAGCTCAAGATGTTATTGATATTCGTAATTTATTAAAAGAACATGGCGGAGAAAAAATTAGAATTATTTCTAAGATTGAAAATCAAGAGGGAGTAGATAATTTTGATGAAATTCTTGAAGCTTCTGATGGCATTATGGTTGCTAGAGGCGATTTAAGTGTAGAAGTACCTATGGAGCAAGTTCCAATTATCCAAAAGGAATTTATCAAAAAAACTTCAAAAGCTGGTAAATTAGTTATCACTGCTACACAAATGTTGGATTCAATGATTAATAATCCAAGACCAACTAGAGCAGAAGTAAGTGATGTTTCAAATGCTATTTTTGATTTAACAAGTGCCATTATGCTTTCAGGTGAAAGTGCAAATGGAAAGTATCCAAGAGAATGTGTTGAAATAATGGACAAAATAGCTCAGACAACAGAACAATCTATTAACTACTGGAAAAGATTTAGACAAAGTGATTATGATTTAGAAAATAGAGAATTTAGATTTAATATATACAATGGAGTTTGTGTAAGTGCGATGAATTTAAAGGCAAAGGCTATTGTAACTTATACTGAATCTGGTTCTACTGCTAGAATAGTATCTTCTTATAGTCCAAAATGTCCTATTTATGCTATAACAGAAGATGAACAAGTTTGGAGACAATTGAACTTACAATGGAACGTGTATCCATTGCTTGTTAAAAAAGACAAAAATGTTGATAAGATGATTCATGAGGGTATAGATATGCTTAAAGCTGAAAATAAACTAGTTAAAGATGATATAGTTATCATTGCGGGTGGTTCTGAAATTTTACCTGAAATGGAAAGTTCAATCAACAAGGTTATTGGTGGAATAGTAAAAATTTAAGTAAAAATATTAAAAGAGTAAATTCGAAAAATGCGATTTTACTCTTTTTTTAAATCTAATGCAAATTTTATGTAACCCTCTTGAATTTAATGGAAAATTTTGCTATAATATAGCTGTAACTAAATTTTCTTTAATGAAAGGAATGGTAAACATGAAACATCTGTACTTAGGCTATGAAGAGTTCATAAAGGTTAAGGCAGATAAGCCTCGGGAATGTGTAAAGGTAAAAAGGGTAAATGCTTCAGAAATAAGAGCAGCTGAAGATTTGAACGAGTATGCTTATATTTCAGCTGAAGAACGAGATTATCAAGTCTCTTTTGTTGATTCAGCTGAATTGGTTGCAACTATTACTGTTGCTAACCAAAATGAAGAATTTTATCCAGCTATTAGCAAAGTTTCCTTTGCTAGTGAAACAAGCAAAGAGACAAAAATTCACGTAATAACAGACTTTTTAATTTGGTTTGTAGAAATGCAGTATGAATTGATTTTTGTACATGCTAAGCAGTGGCGCCGTTACAGAGAAATATTTGAACTGGCGGGATTTAAGAAAATTAGCCAAAGGAAGGGATGCTTGACACATAAAACTAGAAGAGCTGATGCACATTTCTTTGCTAAGTAACCACGTGAGTTGAGCCATTCTAAAAAGTGTAGCAATTGCTACTAAAAATACGCCTAACATTTTTGTTAGACGTATTTTGTTTATTAATAAAAAGTGTGTTATAATATTTAAAAATATAAAAGAGGAGAAATATATTATGAATTTATCAGCATCATTAGAAGAATATCTAAGTGCTATATATACCCTTAGCAAAAAGAATGAGGCAGTACGTGTAACTGATATCGCAGCATTACTTGGCGTTAAAAAATCTAGTACTAATACTGCTCTGAATCATTTAAAGGAACAAGGATTGATTAATTATGAAAAATATAAGGCAATTACTTTAACAAAGACTGGTACAGCAAGAGCTGACTTTTTAAGTAAAAGACACAGTATTTTTAAAAAATTTTTAACTGATATCATAAAAACTGATGAAGATTTAGCTGAGGTAGAAGCTGAAAAATTATCACATTGTGTTTCTTGCCATACAACTGCAAAATTAGAAAAATACATTAGAGATATATTAGAAAGTAATAATAAAAAAATATAATTTTTTATATTTTTTATATTGACAATTGAATATCCATTCAACTATAATTACAGTTGAATGGATATTCAATTTTATTATGTTAGGGGGTTTAGAATGGAAAATAAAGCAACTATATGCGATTGTGATGCTATTCATAGCGAAATAGTATCTAAGGTAAAGTTAAATATGTTAGAAGAAGAGATTATATATGATTTGGCTGATTTTTTTAAGGTGTTTGGAGATAGTACACGTTTGAAGATATTATGGGCATTGGATAAATCTGAAATGTGTGTTTGTGATTTAGCCGTAGTATTAAATATGACTAAATCTGCAGTATCACATCAATTAAGAGCTTTAAAAGAATTAAATTTAGTTAAATTCAGAAAGGATGGAAAAAATGTTTTTTATTCTTTAGCGGATAAACATGTTCAAGATATTTTTGAAAGAGGTTTGGAACATATACAAGAGGGAGGAAATAGAGATGGAAAATAAAAAGGATATAATTAAAATTATTGTTGCATTAGTATTATTTTTTATGTCGCTATTTATTTTAAAAGATAATGAAATTTTACAGAATATATGTTATCTAATAAGTTATTTACTTGTTGGGTTGGAAATTATATTAAAGGCAATTAAGAATATTAGTAAAGGCGAAATATTTGATGAGAATTTTTTAATGACAGTTGCAACTATTGGAGCTTTCTTAATTGGAGAGTATCCTGAGGGCGTAGCTGTTATGCTATTTTATCAAATTGGAGAATTATTTCAAGATTATGCGAGTGATAAATCTAGAGATTCAATTACCGAGTTAATGGATATAAGACCTGATTACGCTAATTTAAAACAAGATGATAAGGTAGAAAAAGTAAATCCAGCAACAGTAAAAATAGATGACATTATTGTAATTAAACCTGGCGAAAAAGTGCCATTAGATGCTGTTATAGTTAGTGGTGAAACCATGTTAGATACATCAGCTTTAACTGGGGAAGCAATCCCTAAAAGGGCAAAGGTTGGTGATACAATACTAAGTGGTATGATAAATGCAAGTGGCTTGATAGAAGCAAAAGTAATAAAAGAATTTGGTGCTTCAACGGTAAGTAAAATTTTAGATTTGGTAGAACATGCGAATGAAAAGAAAGCGAATTCTGAACAGTTTATTACAAAATTTGCAAAAATATACACACCAATTGTTGTATTAATTGCTGCTTTACTAGCCATAGTACCTCCTCTGGTTTTAGGTCATACATTTCAAGAGTGGATTTATAGAGCTTTGGTATTCTTGGTTATTTCATGCCCCTGTGCCCTTGTTATTTCTATTCCACTTAGTTTCTTTGCTGGAATTGGAGGGGCAGCAAAAAATGGAGTTTTAATTAAAGGAGCAAATTATTTAGAAGTTCTAGCCCAAACAGAAATTATAGTTTTTGATAAAACAGGAACTCTTACAAAGGGGGTTTTTGAGGTACAAGAAGTTAAAACAGAAGGAGATATAAGCGAAGAGGAATTATTAGAATTGGTCGCTTATGCAGAAAATTATTCTTCACATCCAATTGCTATTTCTATAAAAAAAGCTTATGGCAAAGAAATAGTAGAAAGTAGTATCAACAAAATAGAAGAAATAGCTGGTTATGGAATAAATGCAAGTGTAAAGGGAAAACAAGTATTGGTTGGAAATAAAAAATTATTAGAAAATAGTTGTATAGCGACTAATGCTGTTCAGAAAATAGGAACTGTTATATATGTAGCAGTAGATGGTAAATATTCTGGGTATTTATTGATTTCAGATGAAATTAAGGAAGATTCAAAGCAAGCTATTGAATTATTGAAAAAACAAAATATAAAGAAAACTGTTATGCTTACTGGCGATAAGAAAGAAATTGGTGAATATGTAGGAAGCAAGCTAGGAATAGATGAAGTGTATGCGGAATTATTACCAGATCAAAAAGTTGAACAATTAGAAAAGTTAATAAAATATAAGAATGATAAAAGTAAACTTGCTTTTGTGGGAGATGGAATAAATGATTCACCCGTACTTGCAAGAGCTGATATTGGAATTGCAATGGGAGCAATGGGATCCGATGCTGCAATAGAAGCCGCGGACATTGTTTTAATGAATGATGAACCAACTAAAATTGTTACTGCCTTAAAAATATCTAAAAAAACTTTAAAAATTGTAAAGCAAAATATTGCTTTTGCAATTGGTGTAAAAATTTTAGTATTGTTATTGGGTGCTTTAGGAATTGCAACTATGTGGCAAGCTGTTTTTGCGGATGTTGGTGTTTCGGTAGTTGCAATTTTGAATGCGATGAGAGCTTTAAAAATCTAAAAATGAGTATAGATGACAAAGAGAATGCATATTATTTTAATACGGAGGTATGAAAATAGTATGAATAAAAAATATATAAAATTATTTGTATGTTTAATAATTTTATTTGTTTTGACTAACACAGCAATGGTATTTGCTATAAGTCAAGACGAAACGTATGTATGGTCACAAAGCTTGGAAACGAGTGCTGACGAAATTAATAAGAGCAAAGGAGATGCTAATAATTTAAAGTTAGAGTCTGGAGCAGCAATTTTAGTTGATCAAAACACAGGGCAAATATTATATGAATACAATTGCCATGAGAAGTTAAGACCAGCAAGTGTTACTAAAATTATGACAGTTTTATTAATAATGGAAGCTTTAGACAATGGTCAAATTAGTTTAGATACTAAAATTCCATGTAGTGAAAATGCTGCAGCTATGGGTGGTTCACAAATATGGTTAGATGTAAGAGAAGAATTATCTGTTAATGATATGTTGAAGGCTATTTGTGTTGTTTCTGCAAATGATTGTACTGTTGCTATGGCAGAATATCTAGCCGGAAGTCAAGAAAGTTTTGTCGAAAAAATGAATCAAAAAGCAAAAGAACTTGGGATGAATGATACCGCTTTTAAAAATTGCCATGGTATAGATGAAGATGGTCATGTAACATCTGCCTATGATATAAGCTTAATGTCACGAGAATTACTAGCTAAGCATCCAACTGTAATGAATTATACAAAAATATGGATGGATAGTTTAAGAGATGGAAAATCTGGATTAGTAAACACAAATAAATTGATTAGAAATTATTCAGGTGCTACAGGTTTAAAGACTGGTTCTACATCCCTTGCACTATATAATTTATCTGCAAGTGCAACAAGGGATGGATTATCACTTATTGCTGTAATCATGAGAGCACCAACAAGCAAAATACGTTTTAGTGATGCTCAAAAATTACTGGATTATGGATTTAATAATTATTCATATAAGGAACTAGCTAAAGCAGGAGAGAAAGTTCAGTCAGTTTCTGTAGAAAAGGGATTAGATTCAAGTGTTGAACTTGTATATGAAGAAAATTGTGGAAAGTTAATGAAAAAAGGTCAAGGAAATAAAATAGAACAAAGCGTTGAGGTAAATGAACATATTATAGCACCTATTAATCAAGGAGATATACTTGGAATGGTTACTTTTTCAGAAAACGGAAATATAATTGAATCTGTAAATTTGGTTGCTAATAAAGACATTGTTAAAGTTCGGACTTTGGAATATTGTTACACATTTATATGGAATGTGGTTTAACTTGCTTAGATAACAAAATAGGATAGTATTTCTACTATCCTATTTTGTTTATTGTAATAATTACGTTTGATTTCGTAGCTTCCGCATGGATAATAATATCATAATCATTATGGTTTATAAATTTAAAGTCATAACTACCATAAGCTACAGCCGCATCATTACCAGCTTTGGCATATGGTACCTTGTTGCTATGGTTATGACGTTCTATTACCTCAATACCTGATAATTTTTTTACAGCATTAAATATTGTAGTACTAACTTGACAATTGCCTCCGCCATAACCTTCTTTTACATTACCGTTTTTATCAAATATTTTTGCTTTTTCATAACCGGCAGAGGATGTAGCTTTACCTACTATATTACAAAATGAAAATGTTTCTCCTGATTTTACTATGTGCTCATTAAGTTTTGTGCATGTTAGCTCTAAATTATGTTGCCTTTCAGAATCCTTATCATAAATCTTAGTTTTAAATTCAGATAATTTTTCTTCTGTTATTGTTTCTTCCTTTATTGGTTCTTCGGCAGGCAAAGTTAGGTTTTGAACTGCATTTTCAGATGAAGTAGACGTACGGCTTATTTGCTGTTCAGTATTTGCTGTATTTTCTATAATGGAATTTTGATATGATAAATTTTCTTCATCGTTTTCGTATTTCAGATTTCCACCAACATTAGGATGGTTGTTGCTACAACCAACTAATAGTAATGCTAATAAAATTAATAAAAAACTTATTTTATATGTTCTATGCATGTTTTTTCTCCTTTAATTACAATTTATATGTTATTATAACCAGCTTTTCGAGAATTATTGACAAAACTCAAAAAAATGAGTATAATTATTTACAGGAAAAAGAGGTGAAATAGATGATTGCAAAAATTTGGAAAAAAATTGGACTGCTTATATTAATTATAGCTTGTCTTTTTAATGTTGTATCAAAATTAGTACAAAAAACTTCTTTGATATCAGAGCTACAATCATCTGTAGAATATATACAAAGCATGCAAAAAAAGTAAAAATAAAGATATTTAGTCTTGCATTAAAATTAAATTTATGTTAAGATTATAGAAGTTTTTAACAAATAGTAGAAAGAGGTGAATACATAATGAAGGAAGGAATACACCCAAATTATCAAGAAGCAACTATTAGTTGTGCTTGTGGTAATGTTATGAAAACAAATTCAACAAAAGCAGATTTAAAGGTTGATGTATGCTCTAAATGTCATCCATTCTGGACTGGAAGCTTAAAACAAAATACAACTGGTGGTAGAGCAGATAAATTTAAAAAGAAATATGGTATTGAATAATAAAAAGTCGTTCATTGTGAACGACTTTTTGTTAGCAAAAAATTACTATGACTTGTTACTCTTGCGAAAAAAAGATTCATGTTATATAATATATTGAAATACAAATAAAAATGAGGGGTATATATATGAATAAACCAGAATTACTAGCACCTGCTGGTTCTTTTGAAAAGGCAAAGACAGCATTTCGTTATGGAGCTGATGCAATTTATGCAGGAACATCATCTTTGTCTCTAAGAACACGCGCTGAAATGGAAAATAATGATTTAGTAAAAACAATAAAGTATGCTCATGAAAATGGGAAAAAAGTTTATGTTGCTATAAATATTTTTCCTTGGGATAATTTATATGATGAGGTTAGAGAGCAAGCACAAATATTAAATGAGTTAAACGTTGATGGAATTATTGCTTCAGATGGTGGAGTAATAGAACTATTAAAGGAAGTTGCACCAGATGTTGATATACATATTAGCACACAAGCAAATACAGTTAGTTTGCATTCAAGCAAGTTTTGGTATCATAATGGTGCTAAGAGAGTTATTCTTGGCAGAGAATTAAATAAAGAGCAAATTAGATATATAACTCAAAACAAACCTAATGGCTTAGAGACTGAAATTTTTGTACATGGAGCAATTTGTTTTGGATATTCTGGAAGATGTTTCTTAAGTGACTTTTTGGCTTCTAGAAGTGCTAATTTAGGAGATTGTGCTCAAAGTTGTCGATGGGCATATAATGTTTATGTTGAAGAAAAGAATAAACCAGGAAATAAAATGCCTTTGGAGGAAGATGAAAATGGTAGTTATATTTTTTCTTCTAAGGATTTATGTTTAATTAGGGAAATTCCGGAATTGCTTAATTTGGGAGTTGATAGTCTAAAGATAGAAGGTAGATTAAAAACAGAATATTATTTAGCCACTGTTGTAAATGTATATAGAAATGCAATTGATAGCTATATCGAAAATCCTCAAAATTTTGATGCTGAAATTTATTTAAAAGAATTGGAAAAAACCAAAACTCGTGGTTTAACAACCTTTTATTTTAATGATAGAAATAATAGAGATTTCCAAGATTATACTGGCAATCAACACAATACTGACTATCAATATGGCGCTAAGGTAATAAATACCTTAGCAAATGGAAAAACTGTATTAGAAATAAAGAATAGATTAGAAGTAAATGACACTTTGGAAATAATTTTACCAGGAACTATAACACCGTATGTATTTAATATTAATAAGCTATGGGATATTGATACTGACGAGGAAATTGAATTTGTAAATCCAGGTAAGGCTGGGCAAAAAGTAAAAATAGTGTTACCAATTAAAGTGGATGATGGAATTATAATTAGAAAGTATAAAAATAAAGGAGAATAAATGCCTAAGTTTTTTGTTGAAAAAGAGCAACTATTAGAAAATGAAAATAAGGTTGTCATTGTTGGAGAAGATGTAAATCATATAAAAAATGTATTACGATTGGTCAAAGGCACAAAGATAGAAGTTAGTATAAAAGAAAAAGAACCAAGAAATTTTTGGACCAGTATTGAAGAATTAACAGATTTAAAAATTACATGTAATATTATAAATGAACAAAAAGGGAAGAGCGAAGCAAATATTTCAGTTTCTGTGATACAGGGAATTCCAAAGTCAGATAAAATGGAATTAATTATTCAAAAATGTACAGAACTTGGTGTAGATTACTTTATACCATTGGAGCTTAAAAGGTGCGTTTCAAAAATAGTGGGAAAAGATTCTATTAAAAAAATTGAAAGATGGCAAAAGATTGCTGAAGTAGCAAGTAAGCAGTGCTTAAGAGATAAAATTCCAATTGTAGAACCAAAGATGACTCTTAATGAATTTTGTAAAAAAATATCTGACTATGATTTGGTTTTAGTTGCATATGAAAAAGAAGAAGCACATATCCTAAAAGAAATTATTGAACAAAACAAATATGCAAAAAAAATTGCTATTGTTATTGGACCTGAAGGTGGATTAGAAAAAAGTGAAATAGAAACTCTAACAAGTGCTGGAGCTAAGGTTATTTCATTGGGTAATAGAATTTTAAGAACAGAAACAGCTCCAATTGCTTTAAGTTCAATTTTAATGTACGAATTAGGTGATATAGGAGGAGAAAAGAATGAATGAAATTGAGGGCGAAATAGAATTGAAGGCAAAGAAAACTCTGTCGCCAGAATATAAAAAAACAAAAAAGAAGATAATATTAAAAAATTTATGGATTTCAATTTTTATTATGATATATTTTACATTTCTTGATTTAGGAAATTATAACATTGACAAAGCTATATTTATTACAGATTTGCATGTTTTTAGTATAGCAATATTAATTTTTTCAATATACTTATTTGAAAAGGGATACAAAAAGGATGATGAAGGTATATTTTTAAATGGAGTTGAGGCTTTGTTTGTAGCTATAACAACATTAATTATGCCATATACTATGTTTGAAGCAGGTAAAACGGTTCATCTTATTGCAAGTTTTGCTTTTATATATTTTGTTATTTATTATGCCATAAAAACAATTGTACAAGTTGTACGACTTAGAAAAAAATATAAAGCAAGTGATGTTAGGGAATTAGTGAAAAAAAACAGTGATAAGGAGAATTAGAATATGATAAAAAGCATGACAGGATATCGGAAGTGGGAAAAATGTTCACGATGGAAGAGAGTTTTTAGTTGAAATAAAGTCAGTTAACCATAAGTACAATGATATTAGTGTCAAAATACCTCGCTGTATTAATTTTTTGGAAGAAAATATTAAAAGAAGAGTAAAAGAAGTTGTTAGAAGGGGAAAAATAGATGTATATATTAGTTATACTAATTTTTCCCAAGATAACAAGGAAATTAGAATAGATGAAGTTTTAGCTAAAAAATATATTAATGCTTTTAAAAAAATTGCTGAAGAAGAAAATGTAAATATTACTTTTTCATTGTCAGATATTACACAGCTTCCTGACATAGTTAATATAATTGATACTCAAAATGAGGAAGAGTTGGAACAAGAATTACAAGTTGCTTTAGAGGAGGCAATTACAAATCTTATAAAAATGAAAAAAAGCGAAGGAGAAAGGCTAGCTGTAGATTTAAAAGAACGAATAGAAAAAATTTCGAAAAATTTAGAAAATATTTCTAGCTTATCTACTGGACTTGTGGATGAATATATAGTAAAATTAAAAGAGAGAATTAAAGAAATTTTGAATGAGGATATTATAGACGAAAGCAGAATCGCCATGGAAGCTGTGGTTTATGCTGATAAGGTGTCTATAGAAGAGGAGTTGACTCGCTTAAGAAGTCATATTTCGCAGTTCAAGGATATGCTTTTAGATAATAATGCAGTCGGAAAAAAACTTGATTTTTTAATACAAGAAATGAATAGAGAAACAAATACAATTGCCTCAAAAGCAAATTGTTTAAAAATTACGCAAACAATTGTAGAAATCAAAAATGAATTAGAAAATATTCGAGAACAAGTACAGAATATAGAATAGGAGGAAAGAGATGCAATTAATTAATATTGGTTTTGGAAACATTGTATCTGCTAATCGCATTATTGCAATTGTTAGCCCAGAATCAGCACCAATTAAAAGGATTATTCAAGAGGCAAAAGATAATAAAACTGTAGTTGATGCTACATATGGAAGAAGAACTAGAGCTGTTATTATTATGGATTCTGGACATATTATATTATCGGCAGTTCAACCAGAAACAGTTGCTGCCAGATTAGAAAAAGATGATGAGGAATGAAGAAAGAAGGAATGTTAAAATGATGGTAAAACCAAGTGTAACAGAATTATTAAAGAAGGTAAATAATAGATTTTTATTAGTTGTTGCTACTTCTAAAAGGGCTAGACAAATTGCTGCTGGTAGTAAGCCACTTACAAATGTTGATGAAAAATCTCCAGTGACTCTTGCTGTTAATGAAATTTCAGAAGATAAGGTGAAAGTATGTTAGTAATATTATCAGGCGTTTCAGGTGCCGGAAAAGATACAATAAAAAAAGAACTCATTAAAAGAATGGAAAATGTTACAACAATTTCATCATATACTGATAGACCAAGGAGAGAAAGTGACATAGATGGTCAATATAATTTTGTAACAAAAGAAGAATTTGAAAGAATGATAAAAAATGATGAATTATACGAGTATTCTGTACATCATAATCATTATTATGGAACTTCAAAAAAATTGTTAGATGACACAATTAATCAAGGGAAAATTATTGTTAAAGATATTGACGTAAATGGAACTGAAGATTTAATTCAAATATTTAAAGATAAGTTGAAAGTTGTAACAATATTCTTAAAAGTTCCAAAAAATATTTTAAAAAGCAGATTAGAAAACAGAGAAACAAATCCAGATTTAAAAGAAATACAATTAAGACTAAACCGTTTTGATTATGAAGAATCAAAACTTGGTAACTACGATTATGTTATTAAAAACAATGATTTAGAAAAAACTGTACAAATAATAACTACAATTATAGAAAATGAATACAAATTGGGAAATAATATAGAGTTTTAATAAAAAACTTCTACCAAACTTGAAGGTAGAAGTTTTTTAAAAGGGGGACTAATATATGTACGAAATTTTTGCTGATTTACATGTTCATATTGGGAGAAGCAATAACAATAAACCAATAAAAATTACAGCTGCCAAATCATTAAATTTTGCAAATATAGCAAACGAATGCGTTGATCGTAAGGGAATACAAATGGTGGGAATTATTGATTGTGCATCTCCATATGTAATAGAAGATATTGAAGAGTTTTTAAATACTGGTGAGGCATTTGAATTAGAAGACGGTGGAATTTTATACAAGGATAAAGTTTGTATTATTTTAGGGAGCGAAATAGAAACCTCGGAATTAACTGAAAATGGTAAAAATGGAAGCGCACATAATTTATGTTATTTTCCAAAATTAAAGGATATTAAGGCTTTTTCTAAAGAGATGGAGAATTATATTAGTAATATTACTTTGAGCTCTCAAAGAGCAAAAATTTCAGCGTATAACCTGATCCAAATTGTTCAAAAGCATAATGGTATTTTGATTCCAGCGCATGCTTTTACACCTCATAAAAGTTTTTATGGTAATTGTACAGAGCGTTTGGAACGAATATTTAAGGAATTTTATTATTCGATACCCGCAATCGAATTAGGTCTAAGTTCAGATACATATTTAGCTGACCAAATTAGTGAATTAGAATCAAAAACTTTTCTAACTAATTCTGATGCTCATTCTCTTCCTAAAATTGGACGAGAATATAATAAACTTGTATTAAATGATATTAGTTATAAAGAATTTGTTTTGGCACTAAAAAATGATTTTAACAGAAAAATTGCTGTTAATTACGGATTAAATCCTAGGTTAGGTAAATATCATCGAACTTATTGCGAAGACTGTGAAAAAAGTATAGATTTACCAGCACCTGTTACGAAATGCGATTGTTGTGAAAGTCATCATATTACAATGGGAGTTTTAGATAGAATTGAAATGATTAAAGATAAACCAAAGTCTATTAGCCCGTCATATAGAGCTGAGTATATTTATCAAATACCGTTAAGTTTTATACCAGGCTTAGGCAATAAAACTTTAGAAAAACTATTATCTGTTTTTGATACAGAAATGAATATTTTACATAAAGCTACTATAGATGATTTGGAAGCAGTTATTTCGCATGATCTAGCACAAAAAATTATAATGGCTAGAGACGGAAAAATGAGTATCCAAGCTGGTGGCGGTGGCGTTTATGGAAAGATAATATAATTAAAAATGTTAACTTGATACTGTTCTAAAAGTTATTTTATTACATAGATATTATGTATGTAATAAAATGGAGGTTAGAAAGAATGAGGGAACATAAGAAAAGAGCTAACATTCACACTGTAATCACTTCACATATTATTAATAACTATAAGGAATACTTGTCAGTTATATTAATACTACTAATAGGTATTGTTATTGGTGTTATTGCCCTGAATAATATTAATAATGAACATCGAGAAGAAATACAAACTTATATTGAGCAATTTATTGGTAAGCTACATGACAATCAAAATATTGATAAAACAGCCTTGCTAAAAAATGTTGCTATTAATAATTTAATTATAATACTTGGTTTGTGGTTTATGGGCTCCACTGTCATTGGCATACCAATTGTTTATTCTATAATTTTATATAAGGGATTTTGCCTAGGATATACCATATCATCTATAATTGCGGTCCTTAGTACGGGTAAAGGATTATTATTTGCATTAACATCAATTTTCTTGCAAAATCTAATTTATATACCATGTATGTTAGCGCTTGCTGTTAGTGGGATTAGATTATATAAGTCAATTATAAAAGATAAACGAAAAGAAAATATTAAGCTGGAAATTCTAAGGCATATATTATTTTCTGCTTTTATTGGTAGTATTTTTTTATTGGGTTCTTTTGTAGAAGTATATTTCTCTACAAATCTTATGTTAGCAATTTCAAATTTTATATGAAAAATTTGCAAAAACTTAAAAAAAGACTTTACATTTTGAGTACGGTTTGATATAACATATATAGTTTATGTAAATTATTAATGGTTATGTATACACCACTTAAAGATATGCAAGTATGGAATATAGGGGAGTTAGAACAAATGGAAAAACAAATTAAATCATTTCTAGATTTTCTACAAAACGATAAAAAATTATCTGATAATACATTGCAATCATATCATAGAGATATAGAGCAATATAAAGATTATATAGAAACAAATCAACTTAATTATTCTAAGGTTGACAAAAGTGATATTGGAAAATATCTTGAACATTTACAAGATTTAAATAAAAAGACTTCTACTATATCGAGAAATTTAGCTTCTATCAGGTCTTTCTATCAATTTTTATTAAGAAATAAAAAAATTTTAGAGGATCCAACAGAATGTATTCAATCACCTAAAATTGAAAAAAAGGCTCCAAGTATTTTGTCAGCACAGGAAGTTGAACTATTGTTAGAACAACCCAACAATATTGATTTAAAAGGAATTAGAGATAAGGCTATGCTTGAATTTGCATATGCTACAGGAATGAGAGTAACAGAGATTATTTCATTAGATATTGATAATGTTAATCTTGAAGAAGGCTATGTTGTATGTAATCATAATGGAAAACAAAGAAGTATTCCAATTGGTTCAATTTCTTTAAAAGCATTGGATGATTATATAAAGAATGCTAGAAGTATACTTATAAAGGATGATACAAATAAAGCTTTATTTGTAAATATTAACGGAAAAAGATTAACAAGACAAGGTTTCTGGAAAATTGTTAAATATTATAAAGAGCAAGCTCATATAACAAAAGATATTACACCTCATGTTTTACGTCATTCATTTGCAACCCATTTATTGCAAAATGGTGCTGATTTAAAGGCGATACAAAGCATGTTAGGTCATTCTGATATTTCATCTACACAAGTATATATGCAATTTCAAGATGATGGATTAAAAGATGTTTATAGAAAAGCTCATCCAAGAGCATAATAATAAATTATTTAAAATAAAAGATATAATAAAATAAGTATTACTACAAGAAAAAAATGAGGTTAGAGTGAATTCTCTAACCTTTTATGTGTTATATAAACAAATAAAAGTAAACTAACTAACTTGAAAAAAATGTATAATTATAATACAATATGTCTAGTAATAATGTGAGGTGGAAAATAGATTGAACGAACAAATTGTAGCAGAACAAAAAGAATATATAGAAAAAGTAAAACAAATACAAAATGGTAAGGATATGAAATTTTATATACTTACTATGGGTTGTACTTTAAATGAAAACGATTCTGAAAAATTAAGTGGAATGTTAAATGAAATGGGATATAGACATACTGATATTATGCAAGAAGCTGATTTGATTTTATTTAATACTTGCTGTATCCGTGAAAATGCAGAGGACAAGCTTTTTGGAAAACTTGGGGAAGCAAAAAAAGTTAAAGAACAACGTAATGCACTAATTGCTGTATGTGGCTGTATGACACAACAAGAACACATACGAGAAAAAATTACAAAGAGCTATCCATTTGTTGATATTGTATTTGGAACACATACTTTACATAAATTGCCTGAAGATTTATATAATTTAATTAATCAAAATAAGAAAGTTGAAGATGTAATTGACATAGATGGAGAAATCTTTGAAGATTTACCGATAAAGAGAAGTAGTAATACAAAAGCTTTAGTAACAATTATGTATGGATGTAATAATTTTTGCACTTACTGTATTGTACCATATGTCAGGGGAAGAGAAAGAAGTCGATTGGCCAAAGATATTATTCAGGAAGTTACTTCTTTAGCTAAAGATGGATACAAGGAAATTACTTTACTTGGACAAAATGTAAATTCTTACAAGGGCGATGGATATAAGGACATCTATAATTTTGCAGACTTACTAAGAGCTGTTAACAAAATTGAAGGTATAGATGTTATTAATTTTATTTCACCACATCCTAAGGACTTTTCAAGAGATGTAATTCAGGCAATTAAAGAATGCAAAAAGGTAAGTCGAATTTTACATTTACCGTTGCAATCTGGCAGTTCTAATGTGTTAAAGAGAATGAATAGAAAGTACACAAAAGAATCTTACTTAGAACTTGCAAAAGAAATTAAAAAAGAAATTCCAAATATAGTATTTTCAACTGATATTATTGTTGGTTTTCCTGGAGAAACTGAGGAGGATTTTGAAGATACTTTAGACGTTGTAAAACAAATAGGCTTTGAACAAGTATTTATGTTTATATATTCAATTCGCGTGGGAACGCCAGCTGAAAAGATGGAAAACCAAGTACCTGATGATGTAAAACATGAACGTTTCGATAGATTAAAAGCTTTAGTTGAAGAACAAATAGAACATAATAATAAGAAATATATTGGTACAATTCAAAATATATTAATTGAAGGTGTTAGTAAAACTAATTCTGCTATGTTAACCGGTAGAACAGCAACAAATAAGGTTGTTATTTTAGATGGAAGCAAAGAGCTTATTGGCAAAATGATAGATGTAAAAATTGTATCAGAACATAAGTGGTATTTGAAAGGTGAGGAAATAAAAAATGACAATTGCGGATATTGATATTGATAAAGTTAGTCCAATGATGAAGCATTATATTTCAATGAAAAAAGAATACAAAGATTGCTTATTGTTCTATCGTTTGGGTGATTTTTACGAAATGTTTTTTGAAGATGCTCTTACAGCATCTCGCGAACTTGAAATAACTTTAACAGGTAGAGATTGTGGCTTAGATGAAAGAGCTCCTATGTGTGGGGTTCCTTTCCATGCTGCTGAAGCATACATTTCAAAATTAATCAATAAGGGTTATAAAGTAGCCATTTGTGAACAGCTCGAAGATCCAGCGCAAGCAAAAGGAATTGTTAAACGTGATGTTATTCGTGTAGTTACACCTGGAACTGTAATGGAATCTAATATGTTAAATGAAAAAGAGAATAACTATATAATGTCTATATTTAAAAGGGGAATTTACTTTGGAATTGCTGTATGTGACATAAGTACTGGTGATTTTTATGTATCTGAAATAAAAGAAACTAATAATTTCCAAATGTTATTAGATGAAATTGCAAGATATACGCCAGCTGAAATTATTGTAAATAGTATTTTCTTTAATACAACAGAAGAAATAAAAAGATTAAGGGAAAGATTTGACCTTTATATTACTAATTTACCAGAAGAATCTTTTAGAGAAGATACTGAAACTTTAGTAAATGATTATAGAATTTTAAATAATGGTGAAGAAGTAACAAATGTAGATAAACATATTTTTGGAGTTGTAGCTGCAAATGCGCTTATTGATTATTTAACTCAAACTCAAAAGGTTAAATTAGAACATATAAATACTATAAATTTTTATGAAATTAATCAATATATGACTTTGGATATTAATGCAAGAAGGCATTTAGAATTAACTGAAAAGATGAGGGATAAAAGTAAAAAAGGCACGTTATTATGGGTTTTAGATAAGACATCTACATCTATGGGAGGCAGATTATTAAAACGTTGGATAAGTAATCCTTTATTAAAAGTATCTGAGATTAATAATAGATTACATGCTGTTCAAGAGTTAAAAAATGGATTGATGTTTAGGGATGAATTACAAGATACTCTTAAAAAAGTTTATGATATTGAAAGACTAATAGGCAAAATATCTTTTGGAAGTGCGAATGGTAGAGACTTGATTTCTTTAAAAAATTCAGTGGGACAATTGCCTTTAATAAAGAAAATTCTAACTGATAATGTAGAAGATAGTTATTTGCAAACATTACGAAATAATTTAGACTGTTTAGAAGATATATATGAACTAATAGATCAAGCTATAGTTGAAGAACCCCCAATAACAATTAAAGAGGGAGGATTAATAAAACTTGGATATGAAGAAGAGCTAGATACATACAAGAAAGCTTCGACAGAAGGAAAAAATTGGTTAATTGAATTAGAAGCAAAAGAGAAAGAAAAAACTGGAATTAAAAATTTAAAGGTGGGATATAATAAAGTTTTTGGATATTATATAGAAGTTACAAAATCTTATTTGAATTTAGTTCCTGATTATTTTGTAAGAAAACAAACATTAACGAATTGTGAACGATATATTACAGATGAATTGAAACAATTAGAAAATCAAATTTTAGGAGCACAAGAAAAAGTAGTAGAGCTTGAATATAATATTTTCCTTGATATAAGAGAAAAAATAGGAATGCAGATAGAGAGAATTCAACAAACAGCTTCTATAATAGCAACATTAGATGTGCTGGTATCTTTTGCTAATGTAGCAGAGGATTTAAACTATGTGATGCCAATTATGGACAATAGTGGAGAAATTGATATTAAAGGAGGTAGACATCCTGTTATAGAAAAAATGCTTCCTAGTAAAGAATTTGTTGAAAACGATACTTATTTGAATATGGATGGGGAACGTTTTTCTATTATTACAGGCCCTAATATGGCTGGTAAATCAACATATATGAGACAAGTAGCATTGATTACAATTATGGCTCAAATTGGTAGTTTTGTACCTGCTAGTTATGCCAAAATTGGAGTTGTTGATAAAATTTTTACCAGAGTTGGTGCATCTGATGATTTGGGAATGGGACAAAGTACATTTATGGTTGAAATGATGGAAGTTGCCACAATTTTAAAAAATGCAACAAAAAATAGTCTAGTTATTTTAGATGAAATTGGAAGAGGAACATCAACTTATGATGGACTTTCAATTGCTTGGGCTGTTGTAGAGTATATGGCAAATCCAAAGAATATTGGATGTAAAACTTTATTTGCTACACACTATCACGAATTAACTCAGTTAGAGGAAAAAATAGATGGAGTAAAAAACTATTCTATTGCTGTAAAGGAAAAAGGAGAAAATATAATTTTTTTAAGAAAAATTATACCAAAGGGAACAGACGAAAGTTATGGAATACATGTTGCAAAACTTGCAGGTGTCCCGCAGGTAGTTGTAAATCGTTCAAATGAAATCTTAAAGTCCTTAGAGCGTAATATTAGAAAAAACAAGGATACAAACGATAAAAAGAATATGACAGGACAGTTAGATATGTATAATTATAAATTGGCTGATATTGCTCATGAATTGGATAAAATAGATATTAATCAACTAACACCTATTGATGCATTAAATGTTTTAATGCGTATGAAAGAAAAATTAGGATAAAAACAATTAACATAATTATATGTTTTGAATATAATTATACTAGCTATATTTTATTTAATGTAGCTAGTATTTTTTTCTATAAAGAGGTATTTCTTATGGGAATTATTGTTCAAAAATATGGTGGAAAATTGGTTGCAGATAAAGAAAAGATGCAACAAGTTGCCTTAAATATTATTAATTGTTATAAAAATGGAAATAAAGTAATTGCTGTTATATCAGCAATTGGAAATACTACTAATGTATTGAATGAAGAAATATTCAGAATTAGTAATAAGCCTGCACCGAGAGATATTGATATGGTACTTGCAACAGGTGAACAAGTTGCAGTTGCACTGTTAAGTATGATAATACAGGATATGGGCTATAAGTCAATAGGTTTAAGCGGTTGGCAAGCTGGAATTATAACAGATTCTAATTATACCAATGCTAATATTATAAATATTAAAAAAGATATGATTAAAGAATATCTAGACAATGATTATATTGTGCTTATAGCAGGTTTTCAAGGAATTGATAAAGATAGAAACATAACAACATTAGGAAGAGGTGGTTCTGATACGACTGCTACTAATATTGCCGTATATTTAGATGCTGAAAAATGTGAAATTTATAAAGATACAAAATGTATTTGTACAGCAGATCCTAAAATTGTGGCAAATGCAAAACGTTTATTATTTATTAGCTATGAGCAAATGCTTGAACTGTCGTATATGGGAGCTAAAGTGTTGTCTGCAAAGTCTATTGAATATGCACGGAAAAAACAAGCTTAAACTATTAATAAAGGCTATTGATAAAGATGAAATTGGTACGATTATTAGCCAACAACAATGTAATACTAATTATCCTATTGTTAGTTGCACTAAAAAAGAGGAAAATGATAATAATGACAAATTAACATTTTTATTAAATAAATCCGTTGATATAAGCCAAGAAAGGCTAATTAATAAAATTGATAATATAATAAGTGACAATGGTATTAGAGATTATTCAATTGACATAGACAGAAATAAAATTATTATTTCAATTTCAAAAAGGTACTCAATTTCCATTTTAAATCAAATACATGATGCTTTTATAGATAGCATTGATTAAATATTATCTAAGACTGTTGAAAAGAGGGATAAAAATATCTTGCTCAACAGTTCTTTTTCTTTTTCATACTTAATTTTTTAAATCAATTTATACATAGAATATCTGTAACTATGATTATTTTTAATGTATGGAAGTTCTAAAATAGACAAGACCTGAATATATATTTTAATATATGATAATTGAGATATAGGAGGGGTATAATGAATATAGATGAAAGAAAAAATATTTCTAGTATTATACAGAATATTGTTCTAGAAAATAGGGAGAAACTTAGCATATCTGGAGTATTAGATGTGTTTAGTTTTGACGATCAAATCATTATTTTAGAAACTGATTTGGGTTTATTGCATGTAAAGGGAGAAAACTTGAAGATTAATAAACTTAGTATTGATACGTCTGAGGTTATAGTTGAAGGTAATATTAATTCATTAAACTACTCTGATAAAGACTCAGATAAAAAAAGTGGTGGTTCTCTTCTTGGAAAAATTTTTAGATAAGGAGAGAACAAGTAGATGGATGGCTTTGTAATAAATCAAATTCAAGTATTTTTTATTTTTACCTTTTGCGGAGCGATAATAGGATTATTATTTGATTTTTTTAGAATTTTGCGAAAGAGTTTTAAAACCCCAGATTGGATTACTTATATAGAAGATGTACTATTTTGGTTTTTAACTTGTATAATTCTAGCATATACTATTTTCAAATATAATAATGGAGAATTGAGAGCATTTCTATTTATTGGATTATTGATAGGTTTTGTTTTTTATATGTTTCTGTTTAGTAAAAAAATAATAGAAATTAGTGTTCAAATAATAAATTCAATAAGAAAAGTTTTAAAATTAATCTTAAATTTATTGATTATTCCTTTAAGAATGCTTTTTATCATCATTAGAAAGGTGTTTTTAAGACCAATCTCATTTGTTTTTATTAATATACGCAGTTCAATAAAGAAAAATTTGTCTAAAATAGTAAAAAGATTATGGAAAAATAATGCAAAAAAAGTCCAAACTAGGAAGGATTTTATTTGAATTTGTAGAATATTATTTTTATAAGTATAGTAATGGAGAATACAGATGAAAAGAAATTACAAATTTAAAAAGATTTTTAAAAGGTTTTTTTTCGCACTATTAGTTGTTTATGTTGCTTCAATTTTTATAAATCAACAAAAAACTTTAGATTCTTATAAGAATAATAATGAGTATTATATTAAGCAAATTGCGGAAGAAACTGAGTATCAACAAACCTTAATGGCAATGAAGGATAATATTAATTCACCAGAATACATAGAACAAATTGCAAGAGAAAAATTAGATATGTATCTGCCAAATGAGCGAATATATAAAGTGTATAACTAGTAACTATACATATATTTTGTGTATAGTTATTTTTTTAATAAATATTTTGAAATAAAAAAATAGGGGGGCTAACTACACATTATGATGAATTATAACGAATTAAATCTAGCTGAATTAAAAAAAATTGCAAAGGAAAATGGTGTTAATAATGTAACAAAAATGAACAAAGATGAGTTGGTAAAGTTTTTGATGGAAAATGATTCAGAAAATTCGTCTTATAAACTAACAAATGATGAAGATGAATTTGTAGAAGGAATTTTGGAGGTATTACCTGACGGATATGGTTTCTTAAGAGGACACAATTATCTTCCTAGTCCAAAAGATGTTTATGTTTCACCAATACAAATTAGACGTTTTCGTTTAGATACCGGCGATAAAATAAAAGGAATTGCTAGAGCTCCAAAAGAAGGAGAAAAATTCCCAGCTTTAATTTTTGTGGGAGAGGTTAATGAAGAACATCCAGAAAAAGCAATGCGCAGACGCTCTTTTGACGATTTAACGCCAATTTATCCAAACAAAAGATTAAAACTAGAAACTACATCGTCAGAATATACAATGCGCTTAGTTGATTTACTATCTCCAATAGGAAAAGGTCAAAGAGGTATGATAGTTGCACCTCCTAAAGCTGGAAAAACAACAATTTTAAAGAAAATTGCTAATAGCATTACAACTAATAATCCTGAGGTAGAACTTATTGTGTTATTAATTGATGAAAGACCTGAAGAAGTTACTGATATGCGACGTTCGATAAAGGGAGATGTTATTTATTCTACATTTGATGAATTACCTGAACATCATGTTAAAGTTGCAGAAATGGTATTGGAAAGAGCAAAGAGATTAACTGAACAAAAAAAGGATGTTGTTGTTTTGCTTGACAGTATTACAAGATTAGCACGTGCATATAACTTAGTAATTCCGACATCTGGAAGAACCTTGTCTGGTGGTTTAGATCCTAGTGCATTACATAAGCCAAAACGTTTTTTCGGTGCTGCTAGAAATACAGAAGATGCAGGTAGTTTAACAATACTTGCTACAGCGTTAGTAGAAACAGGTAGCAAAATGGATGATGTTATTTTTGAAGAATTTAAGGGAACTGGAAATATGGAAGTTCATCTTGATAGAAAACTTTCTGAAAAAAGAATTTTCCCAGCTATTGATATTAATAAATCTGGTACAAGACGTGAAGATTTATTGTTAAGTAAGAAGGAATTAGATGTAATTTATTCTTTAAGAAAAACTATGAATAATATGTCTACTGCTGAAATTACAGAACAACTTATAAGTCAAATGATTATTACGAAAAATAATGAAGAGTTTGTAGAAAAATTAAATACTTTATTAAATCAATAAAAACAAAGTTTTCAAGACTTTGTTTTTTTATGGAAAATTATATAGAATTATATTAAAATAAAGACGTATATTAAATCAATATGGAGGATCAAAATGAAAAAGAAAAAAATCTTGTTGCTTTCAATATTAGCTATTTTAATTAGCTTTTTAATATTTTGTAGTCAAATCTTGGCAGTAGATAAAACATTAGAGGGTAATATTAATATTGAAAAAGAAGAAATTAAACAAGGACAAGAAGTTTCAATTTCTCTAATAATAAATACAGATGAAAAGCTAAATGCTCTTCAAGCTAAAATAAGTTATGACGAAAATGTGTGGGAAGATATTGATGAAAATAATTTTACTATAGAAAATGGTTGGCAAAATTTTAAGTATAATAAAAATAACAAACAATTTATTTTAATTAATAAAAACGAAAATACAAATAAAAATATATTAAAGTTAAGTTTAAAAGCAAGGGAAGATGCACTAATAGGAAATACAGAAATATCAATAGATAATATGGTAGCATCTAATGGTACGGTTGAAATTAATAATGAAAATTTGACTAAAGCTATTCAGATAAATACAAACAAGACAGGTTCCATAGTTGTTCCAAGCAATCCGAATAAGCCTAGTACTCCAAATGAATCTGATGTTCCAACAAAGCCAGAAGAACCAGTCATTCCTGACGAAAAACCGAATCCATCAGTGAAGCCAGAAGAAGCAAGTAAACTTTTAACACCAGAAAACAAAATTGACAATACGATAAAGCAACCTACAATAGATAACACAATAAATACAAACGAAGCTGTAATTTCAACAGCAATTGCAACGGATAAAGGGAATGTAACAACAAATACTATACATCAAATAGGTAAAAAAGAGGAGTTGCCTTCTACCTTGCCTAATGCGGGAAGAAGTAATATTATTTTATTTAGAATTGTTGTATTATCTCTTATTTCCATTGTATTGTATTTAAAATATAGAAAATATGGTAAGTTTCTAATAATTCTTTTAGTTTGCAGTATGGTTATGCATCCGTGTTTTGCTTTTGCAAATGCTAGCACAGCTTTTGTAGGTGATTTAAATAAAAATTCGATTATCGATGATGAAGATATAGAAATATTGGAGGAGTATTTAATTTCACTAAAAAATGTTACATCTATAGAACAAATAGACATGAATAAAGATAATAAATTAAGCATTGCTGACTTATCATTATTGATTCTCCAACAACAAGATTGCCCTTATGATAAATATAATGTTACCAATATAACATCGTGGACATCTATTCCAATGGTTTCTAAGGAATTATTACAAAAAGATGGAGTGACAACTGGAGGAGAAGGGTGCCAATGGCCTATTGGAATGGCTATAAGCAAAGATGGCAAATTAATGTTGTATGGAACTGATGTTGGAGGCATATATCGCTCAAAAGATGGTGGAAAAAATTGGGAGCAATCAAATGCTGGATTAGAATCTAGAGGAGCAGGAGCTTTTTCAATAGATCCTAAGAATTCATCCTATGTTTTAGCTGTTGGAATAAATAGCTCACCATTTGATTCAAACGGCTTATACATTTCAGAAGATGGCGGTAAATCATGGAATACGACTAAGCATATGCTAATAAAAGGACATAGAGATATAAGAGAATCAATTGCGTATGATGAGTCTTCTTATAGTCAAGAGAGCAACAGATGCATGATTGCATATTGGTCAACTGCATACAATTTGGAAGAAAATTATTTAAAAGAAGAAGAAAAAGGATTGTATAAAACAGTTGATGGTGGATATACTTGGAAAAATATTAATTCAGATTTGTGTGATGGAACTATAAAAATAAATCCATACAATGGAGATGTATATATTTCTAAATATGATGGAATATATTATAGTTCAAATAAGGGAGAAAGTTTTGAAAAAATAGTAAATGTTACTGGTAAAAGTGATGATATAATAAGAGGACTAGATTTAATAGCAAGAGGCAATCAAGAAATAAATGTATACTATTGTAATAATAAAGGAGTATATATTTCCAAAGATGGAAAAAACTTTGAAATAATCGAGTCAAGCTCATATCCTACTAAGCAACCAATGAATATAAAGGTTAGTCCTATTAATCCAAATGAAATGATAGTAATTGATAGACAGGATACATATCAGAATCGTCCTGCTTATAGTACAGATGGTGGTAAAACATGGAAATTTTCTGCTTTATCTGAAGAATTAAGTTTTATGCCATATAATAACAGAATTAGTATTCCTTTGTGGAGTACAGTGGAAAATAAGGTTTGGATACATACACAAGGAGATTATGCAAGTTCTAGCACAGATAGTGGCAAGACCTTTAAGTGGGATAGCAATGGAATTACAGGAATATTAAACGGAGGAAATGTTCATTATAATGTATATAACCCAGATATTATATATTTTGGTTCTCAGGATTATGATGGCTGTGTTACAATTGATGGAGGTAATACTTGGAAATATATTAGTATGTCAGGATTCAGATGGGGCGGATTTTGCTATGGAGGTTATGCAGCAAATGAAAATACTTATTTTGTTGGTGTTTCTAATTCATGGAATGGCCAACGAGAACTTAGAATAACTTTCGATGGTGGTAAAACAATCGTAAAAACTGGAATGTATTTTACAACTGAAAATATAAGAGCAGGAATTGAGTCATCGTACCAATCTCCAAATAATCCAGATGTATTATTTGCCTGTGACCTAAGGAGTGAAGATGGTGGACATACTTGGGCAAAGATGAATGGATGTATTAATGTTTACACTCATAATCCAAAGAAACAAAAAGAGTTATATGGAATGGATGAAAGTGCTAAATATATTGTTGTATCTTATGATGACGGTGTTACTTGGAAAAGAATTAATAAAACTGAATTTGCTCCAAACTCTAACTCTGTACGTATTGTAGATATGTCTTATGATTGGAAAAATGAATTTGTTTATGTGGCTTGTGAAGGTGGATATTTATATAAAGCTTCAACAAAAGATGGCACTGTTGAATGTGTACTTAATAAAGATGTAGCTGAATATAAAAGAGCTCCTTTAAATCTAAAAGGCAAATATAGTATTTCTAAGGTTGCTGTGGATCCTATAGATCCAAATATTATTTATTGTGGTGGAGCAGGTAATATTTTCTTAGATGATTGTGCATTATATCGTTCAGTAGATGGCGGAAAATCTTTTCAAGTAATAACAAGCAATACTACGAATTCAATTGTCAAAGAGGGCAGGCAAGGCGGTTTTGAAACTAATTCATTAGAAGTTAACCCGAAAACAGGAGAATTGTTATTTGCTGGTGGTTGTTTTGGCATCGCTAAATTATCACCACCATATAAAATAAATAATTAGTAAGAAAGGAATGATGTGAAATGAAAGAAATAGAAATAAAAGTTAAAGGTATGGTATGTGAAGGGTGTGAAAATAGATTAAAAGCTGTATTGTCTGTAATTGATGGAGTAAAAAGTGTTGAAGCAAATCACAATAGTGGAATTATAACTGTAAACGCAAGGGAAGATATAGATATTGCTATACTTAAAGAAGCTATAGTAGATATTGGATTTGAAGTTGTAGAGGGTTAAGACGTATGAAGAAAATAATTTTATCAATTGATGGAATGACATGTAGTGCATGTTCGAATCGGATTGGAAAAATACTTAAACAAACAAAATGGAATATTTGATGCAAATGTAAATTTAGTTATGGCAAATGCAACAATCACATATGATGAACAAATTTTAAATCAAGAAAAGCTAGAACTATATATAAAAAAAGCTGGTTTTAAGAGCTTAGGAATATTTAATGATTTTAATATTGAAAAAAATAGTAAAAAAGAAAAAAATCAGTTTATATTTTTTACTATTTTAGCAATTGTACTTATGTACATTTCAATGGGACATATGATAGGCCTTCCAACTATTAGCTTTATAGATATACATCGTAACCCAATAAATTACACTATAATTTTATTATTTTTAACAGTTATATTTCTAGGATATGGATATGATATTCTAAAAAATGGATACAAAAATTTAATTCATAAAATGCCTAATATGGATACACTTGTTGCTATAGGAGTTATTAGTAGTTTTATGTATAGTTTATATGCTATGTATATGGTTGTGAAGGGAAATTTGCATTTTGTAATGAATTTATATTTTGAATCATCGGCAATTATAATTTATTTTGTAAAACTTGGTAGATATATAGACGGCATAACTAAGGATAAAACAAAAGAGGCAATACAAAAACTAGTAGAAATTACGCCAAATCAAGCAATTATTGAGATTAATGGTATTCAAAAGCAGGTAACTCTTGATGAAATTAAAAAGGGAGATATTGTAATTTCAAAAGCTGGAGACAAGATTGCTGTAGATGGAGAAATTATTGATGGAAATGCACATTTAGATGAAACATTTATTACAGGTGAAAGCAAACCTGTAGCAAAAAGCATCGGAGAAAAAGTAATTGCTGGTAGTTTAAACTATGATGGCTTTATAAAATATAAAGCGGAGAGAATTGGTAAAGATTCTACTATTTCTGAAATAGTAAGACTGGTAGCAGAAGCAAGTAATACTAAAGCACCAATTGCAAAAATAGCAGATAAAATTTCAGGATATTTTGTTCCTTCTGTTATAATAGTTGCGATAGTGACTTTTGTAATATATCTAATTTTAGGATATTCTTTTGCAACTGCATTAAATACCTTTGTTACAATATTAGTAGTTGCTTGTCCTTGCAGTTTAGGACTTGCTACACCTCTTGCAATTGTTGTTAGCGAAGGTGTATGTGCAAGTAATGGTATACTTGTCAAGAAAAGTGAAATTTTAGAAAGTGCATCTAAAATTAATACAATCGTATTTGATAAAACTGGCACACTAACATATGGCAAGTTAAAGGTTGAAAAAATATACAATTATAGTAATCTTTCTGAAACCGAGTTAATGAGTAGAATTGGAAGCTTAGAAGCTAAATCAACACATCCTATTAGTAAAGCTTTTGTAGAATATATGAATGAAAACAAAATTGATAAAATACCTGTAGCAGATACGCAAAACATTGCTGGTTATGGTATTATTGGCATAGTAGATTGTCAAAAGTTAATACTTGGTAATAGAAAAATAATAGAAAAGTTCTCTATACCTAATAATTATATAAAGGATGAAAGTAAACTAGCATTAAATGGAAATAGTATTGTTTATGTTGCAAATGAGAACAAAATTTTAGCTTTGATAGGTGTTAATGATGTTGTAAGAGATAATACTAAAGATGTTATCTCTGAAATTAAAGAACATAAAATTAATCCAATTATGCTAACTGGAGATAATAAAGAAACTGCAGAAAAGATTGGTTTTGAACTTGGACTAACTGATATTATTTCTAACGTTTTACCAGCTCAGAAAGCTGATGTTATAAAAACTTTAAAAGCAAATGGTAATATGGTTATGATGTGTGGAGATGGCATTAATGATAGCCCAGCATTAACAAACGCTGACATAGGTGTAAGTGTAAAAAGTGGAACAGATATTGCATTAGATTCAAGCGATGTAATTTTAACAAGCAATGATTTACATTCTGTGTTAAAATTGATTAAAATAAGCGAAAAAACGATTAGAAATATAAAGCAAAATTTATTTTGGGCATTTTTCTATAATTCTTTGATGATACCTATAGCTATAGGGATGTTTAGACCATTAGGATTTGAAATAAATCCTATGCTTGCAAGTATAGCAATGGTATTTAGTAGTTTGACAGTTATTTTAAACGCTTTAAGACTGAAAAAACAGTAAAAATGAAATGGAGGTAAAAAATGATAAAACTTGTATTAGTTAGACACGGACAAAGTGTATGGAATTTAGAAAACAAATTTACAGGATGGACGGATGTTGCATTGTCTGAACAAGGAGTAATGGAAGCTAGGGAAGCAGGAAGAATATTAAAAGAACAAGAATTTTGTTTTGATATAGCATTTACTTCTGAATTAAAAAGAGCAAAAGACACATTAGACTATATATTAAAGGAAATGGGCGAGGAAAATATAGAAATTAAAAGAAGTTGGAAATTAAATGAAAGACATTATGGGGCGTTACAAGGATTAAATAAAGATGAAACAAAAGAGAAATATGGAGCGGAACAAGTGCTACTTTGGAGAAGAAGTACAGATGTTAGACCTCCTGAACTAAGTGAAAATGATCCAAGATATCCAGGTAATGATCCTAAATATGCCAATTTGAGTAAAGACAAATTACCTAAAACAGAAAATCTTATGGATACAATCAAAAGAGTGGTAGAATATTGGATTTCTGATATTAGACCTGAATTAGAAAATGGAAAGAGGGTTATAATAGCCGCTCATGGAAATAGCTTAAGAGCTTTGATAAAATATTTGGATAATATTGATGATGAGGATATTATAAATTTGGAATTACAAACTGGAAATCCTATTTGCTATGAATTAGATGCTAATTTAAACCCTATAAGACATTACTATCTAAAAAAATAAAATATATTTTTCTTTTTTGTAAATTTCTTGAAAAGTATATCATTTACAAAAAAGAATTTTTATGATACACTGCCAAATGGAGGTAAGGAAATGGAACATATATTAAAATTACAACCTAAATATTTCGATTATATTAACAATGGCACAAAAAGAATAGAATTAAGATTATACGACGATAAAAGAAAAAAAATTTCTATTGGAGATACTATAATTTTTCAAAAAGAACCTGAATTAGAAACTACTATGAAGGTTAAAGTTATAGGCTTGTTAAGATATAATACATTTGAAGATTTATTTGAAGATTTTAACATAGAAGTAATGGCTGATAAATCAATGACGAAACAAGAATTATTAAGTGTCCTAGAAGAATTTTATACACCAGAGAAACAAAAAAAATATGGTGTTGTTGGAATACGAATTGAAAAAATATAGAATAAAACACACTCAAAAATTCATTTGAATCTAAGAGTGTGTTTTATTTTGCATGGATAGATTTAAAATCATTCGGGAAGTTTGCCATTGTAAACTAACTCACATGAAAAAGGGTTATAGTATCCTTTGCTCATAGTTTGATTTAATTTCCAATTGTATTTTTTTATAATTGGTTCAAACATTGAGAGTTTATAGTCTGCAATTGTAATAAGAGGTTTTGTAGTATCAAGATATTTAAAAGCATGTTTTAACATTTCTGTTGCAACGTGTTTTCCACGATAGCCTTCTAGTACTAAAAAAGTACAAATTTTACTTTCAAAATTATCTTTTTTCAAGCATGCAACACCAGCGACTTCATTATTAATTGTGCAAACAATAATTTCTCCAGTGCCATTAAATACTCTAGGAATTTCCTTCGACCAATACCACTCAAAATGATTGGGATAATCTTTGCTGATGAAATCAGTAACAGAATAAACGATATGTGCATATTTTTCAAACAATTTGTGATTGTTAATGAAAGAACTTAATGTGTAAATTTTCATATCGTTCATCTGTTTTTTTAGTTCAAATACATAGACTCCCAAAGCTTCCTTTTCCTCAGGATAAAATTTCTGATATATTTTCAAAGCATTATACTTTGTAACACCTGGAATTGCTTTAGAAATATCTTCATTATTAAGCATATCAGTAAAATTTTCATAGCAAGTTACACGAATAACCTCAAATTTTATATTAGAATAGTTATTATAGGTGATTGTATCGCCTTTTCGAACTATTTTAATATCAGGATATCCAACTCTTATTTCAAGAGTTTTAATTCCAGTATTGATGAGGTTATAATATTTCCGTTTGATTCTCCAGTTATAGTCTTTAGCCATAACATTCAACCATCCTTTCATAAAGTATGTATTTCATTGTAATTTACAGTATAAGCTTATTATAGCACAAATAGCAAGAATTGTGAATATATCAGACAAAAGTGTTACTTTTTCTGCAGTTTTATCAATATATAAATGTTAAGATATCTTAAAATACAAAAAGGAGTTTAGATCTAAATTGAATAAAGAAATAAAGTATTATATGAAAAATAATGAATGAATATTCATCTTATACTGCTAAGATTATAGATAATATGGCAAGAAACAATTTGAATGACGAGGATAAAGAAGAAATAGTTTCTGAAGTATTTTTTATATTATGGAAGAATACAAACAAGCTAAATGTTAATAAATACTTAAGTTCATATATTGCGGGAATAACAAGAAATGTAGTAAAAGAATATTTAAGGAAAGTCAAAATAAACTTTGATATTTCTGATTATGAAAATAGTTTATATAATTTTGATAAAATTGACCTTCTTGATGATAATGTAGAAGAAATTAGTAAAATAGAAGAAAAACTAAAAAATATGAAGAAAATTGATAAAACAATATTTCTAGCTTTTTATTATTCTTCTAAATCAATAAAGGATATAGCTAAAGAACAAAAAATTTCTGAATTTAGTGTAAAACAAAGGCTATACAGAATTAGAAATAAAATAAGAAAAGAGGGAAAATAAATGGATAACAGTAAGATTTTTGAAAAAATTAAAATGAAAATAGCTATATCTAATGTAAAAGAGGAGGATATAGTTATGAATAAAAGAAAATCTAATATTGGAAAAGGTATAGGAATAGCCGCATGTATTACTCTTTCAATGACAGGAGTTGTATTTGCTACAACACAACTAATTAATAAATTTGGCGCAAATAGTAGTGATGGTATTCAAACCGCTATTGAAAATGGATATTATAGTGATACAAATACAGAATATAAAGAAGCAAATGGAATCAGTGCAAGTATAGAATCATTTTTGATAGATAATGATAATTTTGATATGAACTTTAATATAAAATTTGATAATAGTTATAGTCTACAAGATATGCTAGCAAATGATGGAAAAATAGATATAATGGATTTAAAAGTAGTAAATGAAAAAAATGAGAAAATCTTTGCAACAAGAGAACTTGAAACAGAAGAAATGACATCATTATATAAAACAGAACAAGAGGCAATGGACAATTATGTTAGTTATAATGGTTCATATAGTGAAACAAGTCAAAAAATAAATGATAATGAAATTAAATATTATTTGACAGCAACAGGAAATTCGAAGGAATTTCCGACATCTCAAAAATTAAAAGTAACATTTACTAAAATAAGAAATAGCTACTGGGAAAAAGGTAAAGAAAAATATAGAGTTTATGAAGGTGAATGGAGCTATGAAATAGATGTACCAAGCAAAATGGCACAATCTAATATAGTTCAATATAAATTAGTTTCTATTAGTGATGAAAGTTATAAATTTGATAGTGCTAGAGTTTCAAATACAGCTTTTAAAATTTATTTAAGTAATTGTAATGGAATCGCACATAACGAAAAAGAATGTGTTGAAACATCTGACGGAAGAAAATTTTATCCAGCAGGTAGATCAGATGGAGATGGGATGATAAGTGTTAAAGAAGATGGAATTGTAAGATATTATAATACATTTAATTTAACAAATTATGATGCGACAGATAAACTAAAAGTACATTTGTTTAATGAAAATGGCGATGAGATAATTATTGAATTAACAAAGGTGATATCGTAGTCCAAAATATGAATAAAAATAGTACCAAGTAAAAATACTTTACTTGGTACTATTTATTTTTTTGCTTTTTTATGATACACTGCAAAAAGCAAGGAGGAACGAACGGTGCAATTTTCAAATAATGAGTCAAAGTACAAAAGATATAGATAAATATAATAAGAAATTTAGTAGTTTATTATAAGGAATTAGATATGAATAAAGAAGAAATAATAGAATATTGTTTAACATTAGAAAATACATATAAAGATTGTCCGTTTCAAGATGATTTTGAATCTGTAACAATGAAACATTTGAAAAATAAAAAGTGGTTTGCTTTAATAATGAATGTAAATAATAAGTTATACCTTAATGTTAAGACAGATCCAAATTATTCTGATATATTGAGAAATACTTATGATTATATAATACCTGCATATCACATGAATAAGGAACATTGGAATACAATTATTGTGGGTGAAAAAGTGGACAAGACATTGGTAAAAGAATTGATAGAACAAAGTTATCAATTGACAAAGTAAAGTTAAATGCAAATAGTAAGTTATCGCTCAAATTATCTTTCTAATTATAAAAAATTGAGTAATAATAATCATACAGTTATTGACAAACTATATTAAATAATATAAAATTAAACAAAATTAGGAATAATTCCTAATTTAGAAAGGAGATACATGAATAACTATTCTAAGCAAAGAGAAATTATACTAGAAATATTTAAGTATCTAAATCATCCAACAGCGGAACAAATATATGATAAAGTACATCAAGATAATCCAACTATTAGTAAAAGTACAGTTTATAGAAATTTAAATGTTTTATTGGAAAATAAAACTATCAAGAAAATAAAAGTATTAACCGGACCAGACAAATATGATTATATTGATAAAGAACATTATCATGTAATATGCAACAAATGTGGAAAAGTTTTTGATTTTATGTATCAGTTTAAGAAGGAAGAACTAAAAGAATCGATCCATAATCAAACGAGTGTAATTACTAATGTAGACAGTATCATTTTATATGGAATATGTGAAGAATGTAAATCTAAAATAAAGTATGAGGAGGAATAAAAAATGAAATTAAAAGGATCAAAAACAGAAAAAAATTTAATGGAGGCATTTGCAGGAGAATCACAAGCAAGAAATAAATATACCTATTTTGCAAGCAAAGCTAAAAAGGAAGGATATGAGCAAATAGCAGCAATATTCCAAGAAACAGCAGATAATGAAAAAGAACATGCTAAATTATGGTTTAAACTATTACATGATGAAGATATACCATCTACAGCTGAAAATTTAAAAGCAGCAGCAGAAGGGGAAAATTTTGAATGGACAGATATGTATGATAGAATGGCAAAAGAAGCAAAGGAAGAAGGATTTGATAGAATAGCATATTTATTTGAAGCGGTTGGAAAGATAGAAAAAGAACATGAAGAAAGATATAAAAAATTATTAGAAAATGTAGAAGATGGGTTAGTATTTTCTAAAGATGGAGATAAAATTTGGAAATGTAGAAATTGTGGACATATTGTAATTGGTAAAGAAGCACCAGAAATTTGCCCAGTTTGTAGTCATCCAAAAGCATATTTTGAAATAAAAGCAGAAAATTATTAATATATTAGTAAAATAAGAGATACATTTTTGTATCTCTTATTGAAATTAAAAAAGGAGGAAAAAATGGCTAAATATAAATGTCAATTATGTGGACATATTTATGATGAAGAAAAAGAGGGAGTTAACTTTGAAGACTTACCAGATGATTGGAAATGTCCAATGTGTTTTGCACCAAAGAATATGTTTAAATTAGTAGAAGATGCAAAACAAGAAGAAAAAGTAGAATCTAAAGAAGAAACAAGAACGAAAGAAAATAAGCTAGAAAACTATTTAAAAGAATATACTCGTAGTATGGATGAAGTAGAACAAAGAATGGAAGACATCCATACAATGGCTATTACAGGAAAAAGTATTATTTCAGCAATGGGAACAAAGCTACCTGTAACTAGCTGGAATGATATTCTAATTCTAGGTGGACAACTTAGCAAAATGCCACTTTTTGAGGATGAAGAAGTTAGTCTAAGAACAGTAATTGGTAAAAATGCGAAAAAGCCAATGATTTTAGAAACACCTGTATTTGTAACACACATGTCTTTTGGTGCATTATCAAAAGAAGCAAAAACAGCCTTAGCCATAGGAACGAAAAATGTAAAAACAGCAATATGTAGTGGAGAAGGTGGAATATTACCAGAAGAATTTGAAAATGCTTGTGAATATATTTTTGAGTATGTGCCAAATAAATATAGTGTTACGGATGAAAACTTAAAAAAGGTAAGTGCAATAGAAATTAAAATAGGTCAAGGAACAAAACCAGGAATGGGAGGACACCTACCAGGAGAAAAAGTAACAGAAGAAATTGCAAAAATAAGAGGCAAAAAAGTAAAAGAAGATATTATTAGTCCATCTAAATTTAAAGAGATTGAAACAAAAGAAGACTTAAAAGCTCTAGTAGATGAATTAAGAGAAAAATCAGAAGGAAGACCAATTGGTGTGAAATTTGCAGCAGGACATATAGAAGAGGATCTAGAATTTGCTTGTTTTGCAAAGCCAGATTTTATTACAATAGATGGGAGAGGTGGTGCAACAGGTGCAAGCCCTAAAATCATAAAAGATGCAACAACAGTACCTACAATATATGCACTATATAGAGCAAGAAAATATTTAGATGAGCATGGAGAAGATATATCACTTGTCATAACGGGAGGACTAAGAACTTCATCAGATTTTGCTAAGGCAATTGCAATGGGAGCAGATGCTATCGCTATTGGAACAGCTGCAATGATGGCAATTGCTTGCCAACAGTACAGAGTTTGCAATAATGGAATGTGTCCGGTAGGAGTAGGAACACAAGATTCAGAATTAAGAAAAAGATTAAATATTGAAAAAAGCAGTAAAAGGTTAGAGAATTATTTTAATGTTGTAAATGATGAATTAAAAACTTTTGCAAGAATAACAGGAAACAAGGATATTCATAATTTGAGTAATTATGATATTGTAACAACTAATAGTGAAATTTCAAAGAATACAAATATTATACATGCATAATAAAATTTAGAAAGTTATATATTGATTTGAAAATATCTAACTTTTACGTTACAATCATCTCGATAAATTACAATTTATCGCACAAATTATAACAATTCAACTAATCGTTGATAAAGAATCAACATAAAATTTATAAATACTCTGTGCAATGTATGGAGTATTTTTTGTATTTATGTTATGATTTCAACTAGAAATAGTAATTTGGAGGAAAAAATATGTTAGGGATTTTTATTTTATTAATTATAGCAATGTTATTAGTAGTAAAATTTTGTAAGAAAACATTAAAAATTGTATTAACCATTATAATTATTTTAGTAACATTATATTGTATTGTTATATCTATTGATATGAATAGGGTAGGTAGTTTTAGAAAGCCTATATTTGCAATAGTTAAGCAAGAAAATGATTTTTCTATGAAAACAATCATATATCAAGGATTAGGTTATGAAGTTAGAATGATTAAAGATGTAACAACTGATAAAACAATACGAGTAGAAATGTATATGTTTAACAAATGTATAGCAGGAGCTATAGAGTAAAGAGTTACACAAATTACAATTTAGTAATTAGTTAGAAAAATAGTAATTTGGAGGGCAAACAAGTAATGAAAAAGATAAATTATAT